>JAFRXD010000056.1 GCA_017441605.1 Thermoguttaceae bacterium
GTTGTTATTGTTGTTGTTGTTGTTGTTCGTTCCGGAACTGCTCGACCCGTCAAGCTCGTAGAGAACCTGTTGCTCGGTAACGATCACGAATCCCTTGGAGTTCGCGGCGGTAACCGGGACGCCCTCGCCGCCGTACATGCCGGTGTAGGCGTGAGAGTCTTCGCCGGGCACGTAGTCGCTATCGTCGGCGGTGGGAGCGCCGATCTGGAAGCGGACGGTGAACGAGCCGCCCGATTCTCCGTCGTAATCGCCGTCGAGACGATTGCGACCGGAAGCGTCGGTTACCTTGTCGTTCAACGTGAGGACGTAAGACCCGTCCGGCAGCGGACGACTGAAGATAATGACCAGCTCGTCCGAATTGGTCTCGTATCCCTTCGGATACGGCTTGTAGTACGGATTTTCGCCAAGATCGATCCCGTACGCGGCGAGCTCTTCGATCGTCTTCGTCGACGCGTTGTACCCGTAGATAATGTCTTGGATATACGCGGTCGTAACGACGACGCCGTCTTTCATCAAGGTCCAGTCGTTAATGTCGATCACGCTCTTGACGTCTTTGTTTTCGAGCGCGCGCGCCGCGGAGTATCCGTAAACGTCGTCGTAGTTTTCGGGAATCTCGAATTCCTCCGCCTTAATGTCGGAGTACATCTGCGCGGTGTACATGTACTCGTTGAACCCGTAGACCAGCGAGTTGGGACCGTTCCCGGAGGGGAAGCTGACCGATTGCGCGTAGAGGGAAACTTGCGCCATCTGTCCGGAAGAGCTCTCGTCTTTGGCTGGCTTCTCGTAAACGGCGTTGGCGCGAACGACGTACGGCGGGGTCGTGTCGTCGGGCAGGACGATCGAGCGAACGCAGACGACCGACTCGACGTTTTGACCTTCTTCGTTCGGGTAGGAGAGATCGGTCCAAGCGAAGACCATGTCGCCGTTGGAGTCCATCGCGACGGAGGCGCCGATTTGATCTTTGTCGTCGGCGTCGGCGGAGAACGGATTCGGGCGAGACACGCGGAACTCGTTTCCGACTTCCTTAACGCCGCGAACCGGAAGAGTGACCGTCGTGGTCGTGTTGTCGGAGGTAACGGTAACGGTATAGTCCTCGGTGGTGATCGCGTAGCGACGAGCGTAGATTCCGAAGTTGTCGACCATATCGGAATTCTTGTCGTTCGACGGATCTTGATAGCTCTCGTAAGCGACGACGAACTGACCGTTTTGCGCCATCGCGATTTGCGAGTGGATTTGGTCGTACGCGGTGTACTCGTTGACCTGAACGACCACGTTCACCGAATCGGTTCGGTAAATCGCGCCGTCGGCGCCGAAGACGCGCATAAAGATACCGCCCAAACCGTTGTTCGAGCCGCCGGTGAGCGCGTCGCCGTTGCCGTCTTGGTTGTAGCCGGTCCAAGTGATCGCGAAGTCGCCGTTGCCGTCCATCGCGACGCTCGACCAGATTTGCGAACCCTTCTGCCAGCTATCGGTCAGAAGAACGGTATCGTCGTCGTTGTTGTTATTGTTATTGTTGTTGTCGTCGTCGTCTTCGTCGTCGACCGCGAAGTAGATCGTCGCGTCGGTGTTGACGAGGAACTCGCCGCCGTTCACGTCGCTAAGAACCGCGGCGGAAATCCAGTCGACGTACGACGAAACGCGAACTTGCGAGTATATGCCGCCGCCGGGGACAACGGGGGAGACGCCCCAAGAGACGACGCCCGCGATCTTGCCGTTGATCAAACCGGGACCGCCGGAGTCGCCTTGCGCCTGGCAACCTTCCTCGGAGCCGAGACCCAAGTTGCGGATGCCGTAGTAGTTGCCGATGTAGTCGTTCGCGTAGGTTCCGTCGTCGAAGTCGAACATCAACTGGTTCGGGTTGACCGTCGGGCTATAGGTCGCGCCGGTGATTTCGTAGGTGTTGCGAGCGATGTGCTTGACGCCGCTGGGACGATCCGCCAAGTCGGCTTCCTCGTCGGAAACGTCGCCGTATTGACCGTAGCCGACCACCGTGAACGAGCGCCCGATTTCGTCGGTTCCGGTGTAGAGTTCGTAACCGGTAAGACTCGACGGAGCGGCGGTTTCCAGCACGATGACCGCCAAGTCGACGCAGTTGTCGTTAATCGGATCGCCGGTGTAGGTCGGATGGACGATAATGTCGGCGACCTTGATCGAGATCGTGCCCTCGATCGTCTCGAACATGCAGTACATCGGGGTATCTTCCAAGTCGACCACTTCGTTGGACCCCTCTTCGCACACGACGTGCGCGGCGGTCAAGACGTGCTTGCGGGTGGTCAACAAGGAACCGGTTCCGGACCAGTCGGGTTCCGTGATTCTTCCGTCGAGCCCGAGCGAGCCGCCGACGGTTATGTAGCAGACCGACTCGTATCCGTCGCCCGCGTAGACCTGGTGGTACGAGATGTTGTCGTTCGAGATAATTTGAACTTCGGCGTTGTCGGAGTTCGGATTGTCGATCGCGTCGTCGACGTCGACGGTAATCGTCGACATTTCCTCGTAGGAGCGAACATTCGAGGCGACGAGGTGGTTCGAGGCGAACTTGCGCGCGTAGATGTTCGACTCGATCTCGGAGTCGAGGTCTTGACCCCAAGAGGTCCACGACACGACGAACGCGCCGTCGCGATCCATGCCAATCGAGGCGAAGCGCTGGTTGTTTTGCGTCGTCTCGTTGACTTGGAATTCCTGACCCTCGACGCCGATCTGGCGCATCGTTACGTTCGCGACGACCGTCGAAAGATTCCCGACGTTGTTCGGGTTAATGACCGTCGCCTTGATCATGTCGACGTAGGCGGAAGTGTAGGCTCCCTTGAACTCGATCGAAATCTCGCCGTTGAGATTGACTTTGACGTCGAGATCGTTCTCGCCAAAGACTTTCGTCGCGACCAGCGCTTTCTTGATATTCTCCGCGTTGGTCTGCATTTCGACGACCAGCGGCACGTAGATCGGCTCGGAGACTCCGTCGACTTCCAGGCGGAGTTGATCCCCTTGAACGTCGATTTCGCCGATGATTTGGATCGTCTGAACGGTGTTCTGATAACCGTAGGACATACCGTTGGTCACGAACCGGCGACCAAAGACGCCCCAACCGCTACCGTCTTGACCGTAGCTTTCCCAAACGACGACGATATCGCCGTCGGAGTCCATCGCGACCGCGGCGTACTGCTGGTCGTCGTTGTCCTCGATGTTGACGCGAGTCGGCGATGAGGCGTTGCCGTTGATCTGCATTTGACCGCCGTTGAAGGCGTACTTCGCCATGTAGACGTCGCGGCTACCGTCTTCCCCGGGGCCAAACGTGTATTGATCCCAAACGACGACGAATCGTCCGCGATCGTCCATCGCGACGGACGCTTGACGCGGATCGGTGAAGCGCCCGGCGGCGTTCGGACGCATCTCGGCGCCGTTCTCGTCGACCTGCTTGCCGTTGGCGTTGAACGTTCCGGTATCGGTGTAAACTGTAATGATCTTGCCCTCGTTGTCCTTGACCACTTGGGTTCGAATCCCGTCGATACCGGTAACGTACAAAGTGCGATAAGTACGCGCGTAAACGGTCTTCGTAACGGTATAACCGCCGTCGGCGTTGTCGGTTCTCGTCTCTTCGGTCCAGACGACGACGTAATCGCCGTTGGAGTTGGACGCGACGGCTTGCGCGGTGTTCGGACCGTAATCGCTCGATTCGTCGAGGATCGAGGATCGGGTGACTTGCTTCAGATGTTCGCCGTAGTCGTCGCCGTCTTTGTCGATCGCGTCGTGAACGAACGCGTACTCGTCGCCGTCCTCGCCTTGACGATCGGTGTCGTTGACGTAAACGACGGGGATGTAGTCGTTATAGCGGAAGTTGTCTTGCGAGTACTCGAACCCGAGCGCCTCGTTGAGACGAATCACGCTGAAGTCGAGCTCGTAATCGTGCCCGTCGAACCCGCTCAACGAGCCGTCCATCGCGTAACCTTGGCTGTAGATCGCGTTGCGCGCGGCGTCTTGAACCATGGAGGAGCAGACGAGGGTGTAGTTGCCGTCGGTCAGCTCGAGCCCGTCGGCGAAGTGAATCACCGCCTCGTAGCGGTTCGTGCCGTAAGCCAAATCGCCAAAGTTGATCTGCTCGATCGGATTACCGTCCTCGTCGACCGTCTCGCGAGCGAACGGTTCCGAGCGATTGAGCCCGTAGTCGATGCTCTCGATGGCGCCGGCGACGATCACGCCGTCGCGCAGGAGACTCCAGTTGGCGGGATTGTCGACCGCGTGCAATCGGATATAGGACTTGTCTTTCGCGGCGGTCGCGTTCTCGGCGTCGTTCATCGAAAGCATGTCCTCGCTGAACGAAACGACGAGGTCCTTAACGGCGGAGGTGATCGTTTGGTTGTCGTCGACCTTTTCGCCGTTCGGGAGGGAGACGTTGGTGACGATCGGACCGGCGGTGTCGGTGCTCTCGGTGAAGGCGCGGAGGTAGATGTGAGAGTACTTGTCGGTCAAGGAGTTTCCGATGCTCGGATAGAGCTCGCCGCGGCTGGTAACCGGGACGTCTTGTTGCATCGACCAAACGACGACCACGTCGCCGTTTGACGTATTGGCAACGTGCGGATTCTTCTGCAGATTGCCGTAGGAACCGTAGCGATCGACGTACAAATCGGTGTAGTAATAGTAGTCCGCGTTCTCGACCGCTTGATTCATCAATTTCAACGAAGTGTTGTTGATATTGCGAACGTTCTGGCGAATATAGAGCGGGGTGTCGTGCAAGGAACCTTGCGCGGTGATTTGGATTCCGAGAAAGCTGTCGACCGTGCGGTAACCGGTGTAAGTTACGTTGTTTTCGGTGTACGAGTAAGCGTATTGGAACTGCTCGTTGTAAAGCCCGATCGGGCTGACCGAACCGGAATAGAAGTCGATCTCGTCGTACCCCAACGGACGAACGACGAACGAGTAAGCGTCGCCGCCGCAAATGTTGAGCGAGTTGAGCGCCGAGTTCAAATCGTTGATCAGATTGGTGTAGCCGTTTAGGGTAAGGAAACCGTCGGTAAAGTATTGACCGAAGTCGAAGGTAACGGTCTCGCAGGTGTCGTAGGCGGTCTGAACGTTGTCGTTGGCGGACGCGATCCCGATATCGAAGGAGATCGTTCCGGAGGCGACGTACTCGGCGGGGAACGAGATGTAGAAGTTGGCGCTAGAGCCGTTGCGGTAGCCGGAGACGACGCCGGAGACGACGCGCGGGTCGGTAATCACGGTAACGGTCTCGGAATCGTCGTCGTTGCCGTTCGCGTTCGCGGTCTCGGTGGTAGTGGCGACCGCGCCGGTGTAGATCGTTTGGCCGTAGTTCGTGTAGCCGATGTCGTAACCGTTGTTGCGCAGAGCGGAAACGAGGGCTTCGAGAACGGCTTGCAAACGGGTGAGCTGCTCGTAGGTGGCGCCCTCTTTCTGGGCGACCGTTAGGAAGTAGCGAATGTAGTTGTCCGGGTCGGAGCAGTCGTAGTTCGAGATCTGATAGATCGGGGTTCCGCCGTTGTCGGTGAAATCGCCGAATTCGTCGTAGCCCCAACCGAGCGCCAACTTAATGTAGTCGATCAAGTCGGCGTTCTTGTCCTCGTAAGAGTACTTATTGCCGCGATAGAACTGCTTGTGCTTGTAGACGAGATTATTGTTCTCGAAATCTTCGTATTTCAGCTGGATAAAGAGTTTCGAGTAATCCGTCGAGGCGAGGTCGCCCAAGTTGCCGGCGGTAATCGACTGGATGTCGATGCCCTGACCTTGGTACGCGACGAACATGTCGCCGTCGGCGTCGAGACCGACCGAGGGATTTCCTTGGTCGCCGGCGGTCACGGCGTTCACGCGGGTCGCTCCGAGAATGCGGGTCGCGGCGTACTGGAGGCTATAGCTGTGCCCGGAAGCGGCGCCGACGCCCGTTACCTCGTTGTCGTCGTTATTGTTGTCGTTGTTGTTATTATTGTTGTCGTTGTTCGTCGTCGAGCTTACGGAGCTAACCGCCTCGTAACCGGTGTCGACAATCTCGTAAACCTGGACGTAGGAATCGGTAACGGGCAGGGTCGTCGTGCCGCCGGCGCCCGCCGCGTCCTCTTGAGTGTAGGCGAGGGCGTAGCGATGGTTGTAGTCGAAGGATACGCTGGCGCCGTAAGCGTTCGCGGCGACGAGCGACTTGTCGACGATAAAGTTGGCGCCGTACGGGGCGAGAATCGATTGATAGAAGTTCGTTCCGTAGTTCCAAGTAATAACGGCGAACCCGTCCTCGGACATCGCGACGTAGGAAGGTCCGTAGTAATTGGAGCTGACTTGGCTCGTGTCGAAGATGATATCGCCGGTGGTCGGCTGGGCTTCGTTGTTGAACTGTCGCCCGTAAATACCGCCGAAGTAACTGTTGTCTTGCGCGACGTAAGTCCAGGTAACGATGAAGTTGCCGTCTTTATCGGCGGAGACGCAGGGATCGTCCTGAACCCCGTTGAGGGACGCGTTCACGACAAACGCGTCGGCGACCGGGTAAACGCATTGAACCGTCTTAACGGCGGCGTCGTTCTTGTCGTCGTTCGTTTCGAACGCGTAGGGATCCTTAAAGAATTTCTTGTTGACGGCGGCGGAGTCATCGGCCGGGGTATAACCGAGTTTTCCGCCCTCGGCTCCGTTCTCGTAGAAGTCGCTCTGGTAGTCGGGATCGTAGCCGGCCTCGCCGGGACCGGGGAGATAGCCGCGCACCGTGAAGCGACGCGCCATAATGTCGGTTTGGTTGTATTGCTGCAACGCGTCGGAGTTTTCGCTGACCCAAGCGATCACGAACGAGCCGTCGTTGCTGACCGCGACCGACGGTTTTGCTTGATTGGTTCGCCCCGCGCTCGCGAGAATCGGGTTCCCTTCGCGGTCGGTAACGACGTCGCCCTCGGGATCGATCACAAATTCGGCGACCTCGGGGGCGTTGACGCGGAAGACGGCGCTCGGCTCCTTCACCGTTTGGGTGGGGGTGGTTCCCTTGTACTCTCCGCTAACGCGATCGACCGTGATAAGATCCTTGTACACGTAAACGCCCGTGCTCGGATCTTTAATGGCGTTGGTCGCGGCGGAGACGATGAGCGGATCTTGGTTCGTCAGCCCGGAAGCGCCGGTGAACGTGATCATGAATTGGTTGGTCGAACCCTCGACCGGCTCGACGACGACCTCGATCGCCTTGATCGCCTCTTGCATCGAGCCGTAGGACTGATCGGCGCGATAGGCGCCGGTCGGAATACTGGTGTACTCGAAACGGTGGGTCTTTTCGTTGTACTCATATCCGCGAGTGATCGGGGCGTAGAGCGCGGAGTTCTTCGCGGCCTCGTCGAACGCTTTTTGGATGTTTTGAGCGGTCTTGTAGGGATTGGAATCGACGACGATACCAACCTTGGCGCCCTTGGAGTTGTAGGAGGTTACCGTTTGCACGTCGTGGACGGTGGTAACGATGGCGCTGCTGAGAGTGTCGACGAGCTCGTCGCGAGCCATTTGCAATTTGCGAATGACGGACGCGCGACCGGAGGAGTTGATTTCCTTTTGGATCTCGGCGATGGTCGACTTATTGCCCCAAATGTCGCGCAAAATCAGCTTCTGGAAATTGGAGATCCCGTTCAGGTCGGCAATGTCGAAACTATTGGACTTGAACAGATCGATCAGACCGGTAATGTCGCTGTAGTAGTTGTTCGAAACGCGGACGTCGGGAAGATCGTACCCGACCCAATTGTCGCCGTTGAAGGTAATGTCGAAGTCGGTCTCGCTGTAGGCGTTGACGGTAACTTCCTGTACTCGCCGCCGGGAATGGAGCGAATGGCGGCTTGAAGATTCGCGGCATTGTCGCCGGGGAGCAGCGAGGAGTCGTACTTGAAGAGCGTCCAAGTCAACTCGTTTTCGGCGTAAAGGCCGACGTAGAAGCAAGAAATCGAATTGGAAGTCGCGTAGGAGTCGACGCCACCGGTGGAGAAGCTCGAGCCGAAGATGGAGAATCGTTGAGTCTCGTTGCCGTTGTAGAGAATATCGAACGAACCGGAGCGGGTAATGGAACCCTCGACGACCGTCTTGCCGACGACGACTTCGTACTTGCCACTGTCAAGTCTAGTGTAAGCTCCTTCCGGATAGACCGTTCCGTCAGAGGTTTGGAGCCCATCTTCAACGATCGTTCCGTCGAGGATTTCCGTTTTGTCGACCTCGTACCAACCGGTGGTCAATTGGACGTAGGAATAATCGCCGGGTTCGTAGAAGTTATCGTTGGAGTCGGTAAAACCGTCTTTCGGCTCGGGCCCTTGATAGTACTCGAAGTCGGCGACGCCCATCTCGTTGGTAAACTCGACTTTGTACCAATTGTCGCTCTTCGTTACGGCTTTGTAGGAGCCGGCTTCGTAAGCCTTCGTCGCGTTATTGCCAACGTTGGCGACGAGCGTGTCGGGAACGCAGTCTTGGGGAATCGTGATGATCTGAACTTCGTCGGTAAGGTACCGAGCGTAAATGTTCATATCTTCGACGAATTTTCCGTCCTCGTCGGTCAGATAGGGACTCGACGCGAGATCATCGGGATTGTAATCGGGATTGTTCAGCCGATCGGCGGCGGTCCAAGCGACCACGAGATCGCCCGCTTGGTTGGAGTCGACGGCAATGTCGCCGCGAATGTCTTGCCAACTCGTGTTGACGAGCAGATTCTCGGTCGTCGCGACGGTGAGACTGAGGAGTTGTCGCTCTTCGAGGGCGTCGAGATGCAATTTGGTCGGTTTTTGCTCGCGACCGTCGGGTCGGCGCTTTTTGGACATGAGCTCCATAAGGTTTTCAGCGACGCTCCAAAGTTTCTTATTGCGCGATAACGACATATGTGTCACCCGATTCTTCAAACTGTTCTGAAATCTGCGCGTCGTTCGGTTCAAACCGCGTCGACTCCGCCTTCTAAAAGCCGGCTTGACGAAGGCGAAAAGTCGCGAACGAGTCGCGGCGGTCTAATGCTCGACCGCGTTCGAGTCGTCGTCGACCCGCGGCCGAGTCGTTCGACCGCGCTTTGAACGTTCAACGAGTTATTACAGGTTCGGCGGCGAAACGCGATCGCTCGCCAAAACGGTGGTTTCTTTTCTTCGCTCCGAGGTCGCGTTCGCCTCGGAAGCGCGCGGCGGCGCTAGACCGCCCCGTATTCTCTCTAATATAATCAGAAAACCGCGAGGGGGTCGTTTTCGCCTAAAAAAAACCGACCTTTTTTTACCCCCTTTATCGCAATGAACGGGTCGCGCAAAATATTCCTTTGCGTCCGCGAGGCGCGACGACAAAAGATTTTTCGCTCGCAAGGTTCAAACCGAACGCGACGATTGCGCGCGTTATAGCGAGCAAAACCGTTGCGTCGACCGCGTAAGCGGGGGGAAATATGCGCCGCTGTCGTTTCAAAACCGAGATCGCGCGAGCGCAGCGCTTCAAAATAAAACAAAACGCGCGAAATACGCTTCATTTTGAAACTTTTCTTGACAAAACGGCGTTTGTTTTGATACAATTCGTTCCTCGTTAGTTCCCGCAAAAGTCTCCTTTTTTCGGGATTGTCGGTTCCATTTTTCCCCTCTTTCTCGAAACGCCGGAGAGCGCTATGAAACTCGCAAAAAAACTTCGCCGCGCCGCGGTTCTGTCCCTCGCCTTAACGGCGTTTGTTCTCGCTAGCGCGACTCGTTCTCTCGCGCTCGCTCCCCAAAGCCCGTCCGAAGAACGCGAGGCGCGCGTCGACTCCGAATCGAATTGGTTCCGACTCGTTCGGGAAAACGGTGTTCCCTCGGAGCTTCAAACGACGATTCTCCATTTCGTCGGAGAGCGGGCGACGGCCGACGGCGAAAAGCGCGAGGTCTCGGTCGACCTGATCGGCGCGATTCATTTGGCGGACAAGGAGTACTACGAAACCTTGAACGAGGAGTTTAAAAAGTACGAAACGGTCGTCTTCGAGATGGTCGCGGCGAAGGGCGCGAACGTCAAAGAAATCGCGAGAGCAGAACGCGAGAAGAAAGCCGAAAAGTCGTTTTCGCCCCTCAATATCGTGTCGATTAGCCAAATCAAGATGAGCGAGGCGCTCGGATTGGTCTATCAGATCGACGGAATCGACTACGAGGCGGACAATCTCGTTCGCGGCGATATGGACGCGGAGGAATTCCTCGTCCAACTCCTCGCCAACGGCGACGTCTCCCAATTTTTCGTCGACGCGTTCTACGAGAGCTTTTTAGACGATTCGCTTGGGTCTCTCGAGGGATTCGCGATCGCCGCGGCGCTCGCGAAAAATCGACGTCTCGTCGCGAAAAGGGCGCTCGCCGAAGAGCTCGCGAAATCGTCCGAAAAAGACGCGACCGAATCGGAAAAACCCGAGCGCGAAAACGCGGTGATCCACCTCCGCAATAAGAAAGCGATCGAAGCGGTGGAAAAACAGCTAAACGAAGGAAAAACCAAAATCGCGCTCTTCTACGGCGCGGCCCACCTACCCGACTTGCAAAAAAGACTCGTAAACGAGCTAAATCTGAAACCGGAAGGCGAACCGCGACGCATTGTCGCCTGGCGCCTGAGCAAATAGCGAGAGGATTACCGGGAAGCCTTCGTCTCGCTCGCGCAGTTTTTCATAAGATCGTCGATAAGGGCGGGAAAATGCCGCGAGAAGAATCCGAGGGCCTTCGCGCTTTTCGAGGCGGGAACGATTCTTTTCGCGCCTCGCTCCGCGGCGCTCGCGATTTCCACGGCGACCGCTTTAGGATCGGCGGGGGCGTGTTTCGGCAAATTGGGGCGCCCTTTGTCCTCGCGCAGCGAATGGAAAAATCGGGTGGCCGTCGTTCCCGGGGCGACCGTAAGAAAATCGACGCCCGAGGCGCACAGTTCCGCGCGCCAGGCGTCGGTCAGCGCGATCAGGGCGGCTTTCGACGCGCCGTAAA
Source organism: Thermoguttaceae bacterium (assembly GCA_017441605.1). Classification (GTDB taxonomy): domain Bacteria; phylum Planctomycetota; class Planctomycetia; order Pirellulales; family Thermoguttaceae; genus RUG369. The sequence goes on from JAFRXD010000056.1 coordinate 10,881, forward strand.
CGCCGTAATAAGGAGTTCCGCGAACCCCGACGATGGACGCCACGTTGACGACGAGAGGGCGTCGCCCCTTAGAGGCGCTTTCTTTCAGCGCGGGGAGCGCGGTCTTCGTCAGTTCGAGGGGCGAGAAGAAGTTCAAATCAAAGAGCTCGCAAGCGAGCTCGTCGGAAGTCTCTTCGACGAGTAGAGTCGCCCCCGCGCCGGCGTTGTTGACGAGCAAATCCAAGCCCTCGAATCGCTCGACCGCGTCCGCGACCGCTTGTTCCCGAACGTCGGAGGAGCAGACGTCGCCGACGATATAAAAATGCTCGGGAGAATCGGGAAAAGCTCGAGCGCGAATTTCGTTCGCCTCGTCGACAAGTTTTCTTAGTTCCTCTTCCGTCCGGGCGAGCGAGAGCGTCGAACAACCTCGACGCGCGAGCTCCAGAACCAATTCGCGACCTATTCCCGAAGACGCGCCGGTGACCAGCGCTCGGGCCCCGCGTAAATTTCGTTTGACCATTGTCCCTAGATTCTTCCGCGTCCCTCGGCGCGTTGCCTCATTGTTGCGCGCTCGGCCCCTTGCGCGCCTCTTCTGCCGTGATCACTTGATCGCCGTCGGCGTCGTAACGCCCGAACAACGCGAGAAGTCTCGCCGACAAATTCGGAGCGAATTCGAGGAGCGTCAGTTGCCCGTCCCCGTTGACGTCGCGAGCGAGGAACCACACCGGAGCCCCTTTCAGGACCTGCGGGGGCGCGGCGAACTCGCGAACCGCGGATTCGTCCATGTCGACCAGGAGGGCGTCGAGCATCTCGTCGTCGTCGACGCTTTCCATGGCGGGATTTCCCTCGGTGAACATTTCGCGGAGCTCGTCCTCGTCCATATCCTCGAGGTTGGCGTCGCCGTCGTTAAGCCTTCTCGCCTCTCGGGCGTCCGATTCCGAGACGACTTTGGGAGGCGCCGAGGCGGGTCGAATAAGGATATCGTTTTCCGCGTCCTCGACAATAAAGTTCGAGCGACGGTCGTTGGCTCGCATCGGATTCGGATTGAAAATCGTCCGATCCTTTGCGAAACGGGTCAGGTAGTACAAAACTTCTTGATCCGAGAGAACGAGATCGCCGTTCAAATCGACGGCTTGCGCGCCTTCGAGACGGTTCTCCCACTCTTGGCGCGAAAGTTCGCCGTCTCCGTCTTGATCGTACTTGTTGAAGACGTAGCGGGCGTAGCGACGCAACGCGAGGGGCGCCGACTCGACCAAGACGTCGTCGCGCCGCGCCATCGCTTGCCGATAATAGTCCGCTTCCGTTTGAATCGAATAATGGGGGACGCCGTCCTCGTTGAAGTTCGGAACGGTTCCGGAGCGCAATCGCTCCTCCGCGTCCGCTTTTTCCTCTTCGGTAAGCTCGGTCGTAATTTCTTGAAGCTCGCCGTCGGCTTGCGCCTGCGCTTTCGCGGCGTCGTCGGCGGCGGATCCAAAGTCGCCTCGCTCCCAACGCGCCCACCGATCTTCGCCGACGCGCTCTTTGACGCGATCGGCGAACGGGGAATTTCGAATTCGATCAAACTGCTCTCTGGTCATCGAGTCAAAGTCGAAGCCTCGACCTCCGCGTTGACCGCCGCCGCGATTCTCGCCTCCTCGACCGCCGCCTCGCTGACCGCCGCCGCGACGCTCTCCGCCGCCTTGACCGCCGTTTTCGCCCCCCCAATTCCGACCGCCTCCGCGCCGATTATCCTGGGCGCGGGCAACGGGAGCGCTCGCCGACTCTCCGTAGAAACGCGCCGCCAGCCCGTCGAAAGAGAGCGCGGCGACGATGGCGAGCGCCGATAAAAACGCGGTCTTCGTCTTTGTTGCTTTTGTGGACATTAAATCAACCCCTTCTCATGCGTCGGTCGACGAAAAAGCGCGCGAGCGCCTCCTCGGGGTCGAACCGACTCCGCGGCTTGAATCAATTCGAGCCGCGAGTATAATGCTAGTGTACAAAATAACGCGACTTTTTTCAAGGTTTTTATAAAAATTTTGCCAAAAGTCCGCGTTTTTCTCGACCCGCGCCTTTTAGCGCGTCGAGACGTAGTTTTTAGTCGAATCGCGCCGATCGCCTCGGAGTTTCCAATGCTCGTTTTTTTCGAACCGGAAGAAAAACCCTTGAAATTGAACGCCGTTCAAATGAGGATCGCTCGCGCGAGCTTCGAGGAGGAAGGGCGTCTGCAACAGCCGATTTTAAACCAATTGGGAGCGAGAACCGAGGAAATCGCGCTCGCCGCCATCGCCTTCAAATTGGGAATCCCTGTGGTCAATCTCGCGAAATCGACGATTCCCGAAAACGCGCTGGAAAATTTCCCGACGAAAATCGTGCACCGTCGCAACGTCTTTCCGCTTGGCGTCCAGAAAGACGGAGCGCTTTACGTGGCGACCAGCAATCCGTTCGATTTAACGCTGGTGGACGAGGCGTCGGTCGCGACGGGACTTCCGACCGTTCCGGTGGTCGCGTATCCAAACGAGCTCGCGAAATTGATAAAATCGCGGCTCGGGGTGGGAGCGGAAACGATCGACGGGCTTATCGAACAAAAAAGTTCCGAGGTTGAAATCCTCGAGGACGTCGATTGGGATCAGGGGGACGCGCAAGACGCTCAAGAGGCGTCGGTGGTCAAACTCGTCAACGATATTCTCACCGAGGCGATCGAGTCGGGCACGAGCGACGTCCACATCGAAGCGCAGGAAACCGGCATGCGGATACGGTACCGCATCGACGGCGTTCTCCAAACCCAGCCGACTCCGCCCGAAATCAATCGGTTCCAATCGGCGATCGTCAGCCGCATCAAAATTATGTCCCGGCTCAATATCGCGGAAAAACGAATTCCGCAAGACGGGCGCATCAAAATCAAAGTTTCCGATCGCGAGGTGGACTTGCGCGTTTCGATCATCCCAATGTTGCACGGGGAAGGAATCGTCATGCGCATCCTGGACAAGGACCGCATGAACTTCACGTTGCGCGGAATCGGAATGGACGAGGACGTCTACGAGCGGTTCGGCAAACTCATCGCCCTGCCCCACGGGATTATACTCGTTACCGGTCCGACCGGTTCCGGGAAAACGACGACGCTCTACAGCGCCCTCAACGAAATCAAGTCTGACGACACGAAAATCATCACGACCGAAGACCCGATCGAATACCAACTCGACGGGATCAATCAAATTCAGGTTCACACGAAGGTCGGGCTCACCTTCGCCGCCAGCTTGCGCGCGATTTTGCGACACGACCCGGACGTCGTCCTCGTCGGAGAAATCCGCGACTTCGAAACCGCCGAAAACGCGATTCAAGCCTCGATGACGGGGCACTTGGTTTTCAGCACCCTGCACACCAACGACGCCGCCGGAGCTTACACTCGTATGATCGATATGGGGGTCGAACCGTTCCTGGTCGGAACGACGGTCGAGGGAATTATGGCGCAGCGCCTCGCGCGGCGACTCTGCAAACATTGCAAACAGCCTTGGAAACCGCGCCGCGAAGAGCTACCGCGCGATTTTCCGGAAGAATTGCTCGACACGGGAACGCTTTTCCGTCCCGTTGGGTGCCGCGAGTGCCGCGAGTCCGGATACGCCGGGCGCGTCGCGCTTTACGAACTCTTAATCCCGAACGACGAAATCAGGCGCCTCGCCGGAGAAAAAGCGCCGTCCAACGAAGTCAAGAAGATCGCGCGAGCCAACGGCATGGCGACCCTTCGCGACAACGGCTGGAAAAAAGTCGGGCTCGGGATCACTTCGGTCGAAGAGGTCGCGCGGGTCGCCAAAGAAGACTAGCGAAAAGAATACTCCAAAAACGTCTTCAAGTCCTTCGAGGAAAAAGTATAGTAGCCGCCGCTCTTGTACTTTTTTAGCGAGGCGACGTAGCGCGCGAATCGCTCGGAGACCAACGCGTTTCGCCACTCGTCAAACGGAACGTCCGAAACTACGTAAAGCCCGCCGTAAACCCCGGTTCCCGGCGGACAATCGACCAATTTTAGATCTTTCTCGTCTCGCAAAAGCGAGTTGATCGAAAACTTTCGTTTCGGAACGTCGACGATACCCTGACTGCGCCCGAACCCGTACCACTCGTCTCGATTCGTTATGCTGCGCTTTTTCAATCGTTGTTTGGCGCTCCCATAAAAAACGCGAAGTTCCGCGTCTCGCGCCAATTCTTCCCAAGGAACGAGTTTGCCGTTTTCATAGGGAAAAACGCAACGGGTCCATTTTCCCGTCGAAGCCTTAACGACCGGGATCGAGCGAGATAGAGGAACCGAGTCTCCAATAAAAAAAGAGTCGGCGAGCGTCGCGAATCCGTTTTTCACCTCAAATTTATCGCCGACTCCAAGCGTCAGAATCTCCTTCAATTCTCGAAGATCTTCGCGGTTCAAGAAGTGAAACGCATTTTGAAAATAGAGATCTTCGAGCGCCAATTCGTCGACGCGGCGAGGCTCTCCGTCGTATTCGTAGTATTTTGTCGTCGAGGCGGCGCGATTTTTTTGCAAAACGACGATCGCGTTGTAAGTCGCCGCTTTGAACGCTTGATAATGCCCGAGATCGACGACCGACGCGAGCAAATTGTCCTCGACGATTCGGGTTCGAAACGCCTCGCCCGCCACGCTGTTGAAAAACGAACTCGGGGCGATGTACGCCAATGTTCCGTTTTCGCTTAGCATATTCAAACCTATCTCGTAGAAGACAAGATAGAGATCGGTCATTCCCCTTCGACCGAATTTGAAGCGCTTAACCGCGTCGAAAGAGTCCCCGAGTCGATGAACGCGCACGTAAGGGGGGTTCCCGAGAACGAAGTCCATCGTCCCGTCGTATTGTTCGACGCTCAGCGCATTGGCGCGCAACAGATTCCAACGAACGTCGCGCGCGCCAAATCGCGCGGCCATTTCGTCCAATCGCTCGGCGCAGCGCGCGATCGCTCGCTCGTCGATTTCGATTCCGAACACAAACTCCTCTAGCTCGCGCTTAAGATTCCCTCGAGACTCCCGGCAATACCTTTCCACGATCGCGCCCAAAAACGCTCCGTCCCCGCAACTATTGTCGACGACGCGTTTTCCAACGATCCCCGGTCCGCGATACCCCGCGAGGTCCAAAATCTGATCGACAACCCGTCGAGGCGTGTAGACGCGCCCGGTGTTTTTACAATCCGTTTTATCCGAAGTCGACTCTTTTCGCAATGTAATGTCCAAGTTCTCCCTAACTATTTCGGAAACGTCAAAGACGCGAGGGAGACCGCCCTTCCGCGAGCGCCCTCCCTCCATAGCTTTGAACTACGCCAATTTATCGGCGATAAACTTGCGCGCGGCTTCGAGCGCGGCGGGAACGCCGTCGGGGTTCTTGCCTCCGGCTTGCGCCATATCGGGACGACCTCCGCCTCCGCCTTGCACGAACGAAGCGACGGAGCGAATCCACTCGACCGCGCTCAGCTTCTTGTCGAGCAAGTTTCGCGTAAGGGCCGTCATGAGGGCGACCTTCTTCGCGCCGGAGTCGACGTTCGCGATAAAGATCGCGGCGTTTTCCGTCTTGCGACGAATTTGGTCGATCGCGTCGCGCAGCGCGTTCGCGTCGACGTCCTCGCAAACGAGCGAGACGAATTTCGTTCCGCCGATTTCCTCGGCTTTCGCGATCAGCTCGTCGACCGGGACAGCCTCTTTCTTGGTCGCGGCTTCCAAGTCTTTGCGCAGCTTCTTATTCGTCGCGGAAAGGGCTTCGACGCGCGCGACCAACTCGTTGCCGGGGGCGCGAAGGGTCGACGCCAATTCGGCGACCGTCGCGTCGGCGTCCTGAACGTCTTTGAGGGCTTCGAAGCCGGTGTGGGCGGTGATGCGGCGAGTGCCCGCCGCGACGCTTTCCTCCGAAACGATCTTGCAGAACCCGACTTGGGCGACGTTCTTGAGGTGCGTCCCGCCGCAGAATTCGAGGGACGGCCCCATGCGAACGACGCGAACGACGTCGGGATACTTTTCGCCAAAGAGCATCATCGCGCCAAGTTTACTCGCCTCCTCTTTGGGCATCTCGTCGCAAGAAACCGGATGGGCCTCTAAAATCATCTCGTTGACGTCGCGCTCCAGTTGAACGAGCGTTTCGCGATCGAGCGCTTGGTGGTGGGTGAAGTCGAAGCGCAAGACGTCGGCGTCGACTTTCGAGCCCTGCTGGTTCGCGTGCTCGCCAAGGCGGGCGCGAAGCGCGGCGTGCAGCAGGTGGGTCGCGGTGTGGGCGCGAGCGATCGCGGCGCGGCGCTTTTCGTCGACTTGGGCCTCGACCGTCGCGTCGACTTCGAGGGATCCGCTCGTCAGAGTTCCGACGTGGACGATAAACTCGCCGTCGTATTGGGTCGTTTCGACCGCGAAATTCGTGGCCTCGGAAACGAGAACGCCGGAGTCGCCGACTTGCCCGCCCTTTTCTCCATAGAACGGGGTCTTGTCGAGGACAACGCGCAGTTTCTTCGCGGGATCGGCGCTCGCGGCGTCGACGAGCATGTCCCCGTCGAGAATCGCGATAACGCGCGCATCGGGAACGCGAGTCGTTTTGTATCCGAGGAACTCGGGAGGATCGGTCGTCTTCTTGATCCCTTCGAGCGGGTCGCGCTTGAAGAGCAGGTTCTTTTCGGCGAGGCCGGAAAGCTCTCCGTGGCGCTCCATCTCTTTGCCAAATCCTTCCCAGTCGAACCCGTAATTCCGTTCTCCGGCGAGGGTTTCGAACAGCTCGGGCGGGAATCCGTAGGTTTGGTACATTTCAAAGGCGTCCGCCCCCGCGACCGTCGCGCGCTTTTCGGTCTCCATCGCCTTGAAGACGCCGTCGAGACGACGCAACCCGCCGTCGATATTGCTCATAAAGCGCTCTTCCTCGGCGGAGATCACGCCTTGAACGCGCTCGACCGTGCCCTGCAGCTCGGGGTACGGGACTTTCATCAAATCTGCGACGACGGGCACGAGATGGAACAGGAACGGCTTCTTCATTCCCATTTGAACGCCGTCGAGGACCGCGCGTCGCAACAGGCGGCGAATCACGTACTTTTCCTCTTTCGGACCCGGATAAACGTTCTCGTGAATGGCAAAAGTACAGGCGCGAATATGGTCGGCGATGCGGCGCAGGCGACGACCGTTTTCGTTCGTTAGGTCCTTGTCGTCGTATTTCTGCGAGCAGATCTCGGCCGCCGCGTCGACGAGCGGACGAAGCGAGTCGATGTGGAAGTTCGTCTCGACGCCTTGCAACACCGAGGTAACGCGCTCGAGGCCCATGCCGGTGTCGATATTCTTGCTCGGCAAAGGACGAAGATTGTCGGGCGGATTCCCGACGCGATTGAATTGCGTAAAGACGAGGTTCCAGATCTCGACCTCGCCCTGGGGCGTTTTGTGATAGATCTCGGAGCAGGGACCGCAAACGCCGTCCGGTCCTTGGCTAGGAGCGGACGCGGGCCAGAAGTTTTCGTCCTCGTCGAGGTACTGCAACTTCTCGGGGGGCAGTTTGATTTCGTCAAGCCAAATTTGGGCGGCTTCATGGTCGTCTTTGTAGACGGTCGCCGAAAGCATCGCCGGATCGATACCGAGCCATTCCTTGCTCGTGAGGAATTCCCAAGCCCAGTGAATCGCCTCGCGCTTGAAGTAGTCCCCAAAGCTGAAATTCCCGAGCATCTCGAAGAACGTGTGGTGGAACGCGGTCCGCCCGACGTTGTCGATGTCGCCGGTGCGCAAGCACTTCTGGCAGGTCGTCGCGCGAGTGAAGTCCAACTTGCAACGACCGAGGAAGTGGTCCTTGAACTGATTCATTCCCGCCGGGGTGAACAGCACCGACGGATCCCAATACGGAACGAGCACGTCGCTGGGACGACGAACGCAGCCCTTCGTCTCGAAGAAAGACAGATACTTTTCGCGAATTTCGTTTGTGGTGAACATTTCTCGATTCGTTTCTAATGACTCGAATTTATGGTCGTCGCCAATTCTTTCGAACTAGCGACTAAGATTCAAAAACAATTATTGTCGCGCAACAAAATCTCTAAACAAAAAGGAGTTGCGACTCGACACGTTCGTTCTCCTCAAGTCGACGAACCGCGCTCGCGCAATACGTCTCGTCAAGTTCAATCCCAATATACCGCCGACCAAGTCGCGCGGCGGCGAGAAGCGTCGTTCCGCTACCGCAAAACGGATCAAGAACGACGTGATCCTCTTTCGTTGTCAGCTCGATTAGCGCCTCCATCAACTTTAGAGGTTTTTGCGTCGGATGCAACCCGTAATCTTTAGCGGAACGGGACGTTCGGAGTATATTGGCAAAAGAGCGAAAGCGACGCTCGAATGCGTCGAAGTTAAACGCGCCAAGCCCGTTCTCCAAAACGGAGTCCGCGATCGTTCCACCGATTTTGTACGGTTTGACGAACCACAAAATCGGTTCGAACAACGGTTGCAAGTTTCCGATGCGCCATCCGTCCCATTCTTTCGCGCTTTCCAAATCGCCGCGTCTCTCGAACACGACGCTAATCCGCTGCGCGCGGCAAGGGGCGCGATCTTTCTCCCACGCGAGTTCATCTTTGAACGTGAACCCAGAGTCTTCCAGCGCGCAAGCGCAACGATGCGCCATTCGTCTGCCCGCGAAAACGATCGCCGAACCGCCCGGTTTCAAAACCCGAAACCACTCGTCCGACCACGAGCGAACCCAGTCGTAATATTGATACGGAATTTCCCGATCCGCTTTCGACCAACCGTTCAACGGCTTGCCGCGCTTCTTAAAAACCGCCCCCGCCCGTCGCTGCGCCGGACTCGAGCCCAATAGCGCTCCGTTGGAATTGTCGTGGAGAACGTCCCATTCGTCCGCGCTTATTCCATAGGGAATATCGCTCAGAATCAAGTGAACCGAATCCGAATCGATCTCGGGAAGGTATTTAGCGCAATCTCCGTTTAGTAGCGCGTTTGAGACTATCTTAGACAAAACGTTTCTCCAATCTATTGATAAACGTTGTTATTGCCTCTATATTCGCCAAATAGCCGGATTGTTCGATGAGTTTCGTTTGTGGTGAACATTTCTCGATTCGTTTCTAATGACTCGAATTTATGGTTGTCGCGTTCCTTCGAGCGCGATTTGTAATTAACTACTAAACAAAAACTAATACTACTTCCAAATGCAATTAATCACAAGGAACGACGTGGGGTTGCCCACGAGTTGAATATCGAATTTCAAACTTGGTTCAACAACGGTACTTGCATTATGTATTCGAAAGTTAAACTGCCAACCTTCGTCCATATATAATTCTACTGTAGTTTGACTTTTGGGTTTAAAATCTAAACAAACAATTCTCTTTGGTAAATGCATCCTTTCGGCAATTCTTTTAGGTTTGGACCTTCCTGCTCGATTGAGGGTTCCGCGAAGATTAAAAACCAACAATTGTGTTATTTGCTGATCATCAAGAGCTATCGTCTTGTAAAAATCAAACTTTCCAAGGAGGTATTCGACCATTTTACTAGCTATTGTCGGATCTTTTTGATAACAGCGTCGTAATTCATTGATAAAAGCTCTTAAAATAGGGACATAGACTTCTTTTTCTTTTGACGGAATATCCCTCCATAACGTTTTCTTTTTCTTCTCTTGTTCAAGGCGATTAAAGATCGGCGTAACTTCGTTCCAATATTCGTTCGAACATTTACAGCCAAACCACTGTTCCGCAAAATCTAGGGATTTTGCCAAACGCGAATGTTTGACAGCAAAATGGTTGTGTTTTAAACTAAACCCTATCTCCCATCGTAATTCTTTCCTCTCCAAAATAACATCTCGAACGTCGCCGACAATTCCTTTGTCGTCAGTTTGAATGTACAACTCTAAAATGTCATTATTGTCATTGGATTCCAGAATCAATGGTTCTAATTCAAAAATGTCCGGAATTGTAGCTTCTGCCGCTTGAAGCAATCTATCTTGTGTATCAGCCGAAACGCTGTTCCATGCTTTTAAGGCGGTCTCAAAAGAGGAACCCTTGTTTAGGCGAGTTGTTCTGACATTCCTTATTTCCCTTTCCAAATTCGTTAGAAAAATATACTCGAACGCTCGACCGTTGTTGTTGCTCTTGTCGCTCATTGTCTCTTACAACTCCATTTAACGCGTCATGAATCCCAATCGCGACTTCATAAGCCAAATTAACCGGCACGGCGTTCCCGATCATTTTGTAGGCATCGTTCGCGTTTCGGTAAAGAAATTTAAAGTCGTCGGGGAAACCTTGAATTCTCGCAACTTCCCGAATCGTCATGCGCCGATACAAGTGCTCCTTCCCCTCGACGAATCGAAAGTCGTTGTTCCCAAATTTGACCATACCCGGCGCTTGCGGATGGAGTTGGCATTGTCGTCCGGACGCCTGTACGGTGAACGCCTGCTCGTCCCAGCTCTTGACGCGATTACGACTCATAAAAATCGGGGAAAACGAACCGGTAAAGTATTCGTTGTTGTTTTCCGCCTCTGGATTGTGAGAGTTGTGAAATCCAGTCGGAACCGCGCTCTTTTGCAGATCCCAAATAGCGTCGCGTAGCGTTAATTTTCTCGAGTCGTCGACCGTAGAACCAATCGGAAACTTAAATCGGACTCCTAAGTCATTGCGGAAACCGATATAAAAAACGCGTTTGCGCTCCTGTGCAACCCCGTAGTCCTTCGCGTTGACAAGAGTAACGCTAACGTCGTACCCACTCTCTTGAAACGTCGAGATAATATTCTTTACGGCGGTCGAATGAGACGATGCCAACATCCCGCTCACGTTCTCCGCGAGAAAGAACTTTGGGCGAACCTCTTTCAAAACGCGAATGTAATCGTAAAAAAGCTTGCCGCGTTCGTCTAGAACCCCGCGTCGAGCCCCGGCTTCCGACCACGACTGACACGGAGGTCCACCGATTATCCCGTCGATTCCGCTAGGAAAGTCGCTCGCGGAGATCTTGCGCAAATCCTCGCGAAGTAATTTCGTTCGAGGATGATTGATCTCGAACGTCGACCAAATCGTCGAGTCGAACTCGTTGGCGACGGGGATCTCGAACCCGGCTAGCTCGAAACCAAGATCGAGCCCCCCGCAACCGCTGAACAAACTGATCAACTTCATCTGACTATCGCCTCGCGAATTACTTCGCCGCGTTTCGCTTCGCTTTGGCGGCGTTGAACCGCGCGGAGGTCGCGCGCTCCTCCTTAATGGCGGCGGCGAGGGCGTCGACCAGGGCGTCGACGTCGACCAGGGTCGCCTCGGAGTCCCATCGCCATTTGACCTCGACCTTGCCTTCGGCCAAGCTCTTGCCGAGCGTAACGCGTACCGGGAAACCGATTAGGTCGGCGTCCTTGAACTTGACGCCGGGTCGCTCGTCGCGATCGTCGAGAATAACGTCGCACCCGGCGGCTTCGAGGCCGGCGGTCAACTTTTCGGCGGTCTCTATGGCGGCGGGATCGTTCGGCTTGACCGGGCAAACGCAAACTTCGTAAGGCGCGAGCGCGACCGGCCAAATAATCCCCGCGTCGTCGTGGCTGGTCTCGGCGAGCCCCGCGACGATGCGGCTCACGCCGATCCCGTAGCAGCCCATAATGATCGTTTGGAGTTGACCGTTCTCGTCCAAATACTTCGCGTTGAGCGCGTCGGTGTATTTCGTCCCAAGTTTAAAGACGTGGCCGACTTCGATCGCGTTCTCGACCGAGAGAGGCAAACCGCAGCGAGGGCAGGCGTCCCCGGCGACCGCATTGCGAACGTCGCCGAAAAGATCGACCGTAAAGTCGCGATCCAAGTTGACGTTGACGAGGTGTTTCTCCGCCTTGTTGGCGCCGACGATCGTATTGACGACCTCTTTGATCGTCGGGTCGGCGACGATCTTGATTTTCTCTTTCAGTCCGACCGGTCCCGCGAACCCGACGGGAGCGCCGGTAACGCGCTGGATCGTCGCGTCGTCGGCGAGCTCGACTTTGTCGGCCTTCAGCAGGCGGCGCAACTTGTTTTCGTTGACGTCTTGATCGCCGCGAACCAAAACCGCGACCGGGGTTCCGTCGACCGAGTAAATCAGGGTCTTGACGACTTTGCGCGGCTTCGCCTTAAGGAAGGCGCAGACCTGGTCGATCGTGTGGGCGCCCGGGGTGTCGAGCTCGGCGACCGGTTTTAGTTCGACGTCGGCGGGGCGATTATGCTCCGTCTCGCCGATTTCCGCCTTCTCGACGTTGGCCGCGTACCCGCACTTCGGGCAGTAAATGACGTCGTCCTCGCCGTTCGGGGAGGGAATCATAAACTCGTGGGAGCCGTCGCCGCCGATCGGGCCCGACTCCGCCTCGACCGGCAAATAGGGCAACCCGCAGCGCGAGAAGATCTTGCAGTACGCGTCGTACATTTTGCGATACGTCGCGTCGAGGGTTTCGAGATCGGTGTGGAAACTGTACGCGTCTTTCATGAGGAATTCGCTCGTGCGGAGAACCCCAAACTTCGGGCGCTCCTCGTTGCGGAATTTCGTCTGAATTTGGTACAACAGCAGGGGAAGTTGGCGATAGCTCGACACATATTGCGAAACGAGGCTGGTGATCTCCTCCTCGTGGGTCGGGCAAAAGACGACCGGGGTTTTCGTTCCGCCGCGAAGAAGGGTCGACTTCACGAGCACGTTCCCGAACGCCTCGACTCGATTCGTTTGCTCGTAAAGAGACTGCGGACAAAGCGCCGTCATAAAGAGCTCGACCGCCCCCGCCTTGTTCATTTCTTCGCGAACGATGTTCGTCGCTTTGTGAAGGCAGCGCCAGCCCAACGGGAGGTACGCGTAGGCTCCGGCCATAACCTGCGAGATCATACCGGCGCGCAGCATAAAGATATGGCTCGGGATCTCCGCTCCGTTCGGAGTCTCTTTCATCGTCGGGATTAGCGTTTGAGACCACTTCATTCGGTTTTCCTCCACAGGCAAAGGGACGGGACGCGTCGGGTTGAGCGATCCGTTTCGCGATTCTTCGCGCGTCCGAAGCTCGAGCGAAACGGGAACCGCTCCATTATACCCCAAATTCGCTCCCTTTTAAGGGGCGGTAAGAAAGAATCGCGCCCCGAAACAACCCGGTAAAAAGTCTAGAAAAAGACTTCGTAAGAAACGCCCTTCCGATCGCAAAAATCGGAGATTTCCTCGCTCAAATCGCGCCAATAGGACTCGTCCCCTCGCTCGAAGATCGCGAGATAGGCGCGATAATATTCCGGATATCGGGCGCGAACGTAGGTCAGAAGATCGTCTTTAAAGGTCGGGCGCATATTTAATTTATCGAACCAAAAGACGTCGACGAACGACGCGCTCCTCTCGACGATCGCGCGAAAGTCGCTTATATAAGGAAATAGCGGGGCGGCGAAAAGAAGGGTCGGAATCCCCGCCTCGCGGCAAACTTCGAGCGTCTCCATTCGCTCCTCGATCGTCGAGGCGCGATCCATATCGGCGCGAAAACCTTCGTCGACCGTATTAATCGAGCAGGAAACGCGTATCGCGCGGTCTTCGTCCTCGCCCAAATCGAAAAGCGATTTCGGACGTCCGAAAAGAGAAGTTCGCGCCTTTAATAAATCGAGATCGCGCAAAAGAAGGTTCGATTTAGTCGTAATCGAAAGCCGACACTCGATCGGGGCCAGTTCCTCCAGGATTCGCCGCGTTATCTTATATCGCGCCTCCGCCGGATTGTAGCAATCGGTAACCGACGACATAAAGACCGACTTGCCAGTCAATCGCTTCGCTCCCAACGATTTGCGACAGCGCTTGACGTCAAGAAAATCGCCCCAAATTTCGACGCGCCCTTTGACGCGCGAAATATCGGCGGCGTAACAATACCGACACGCGTGCGGACAGCCGACGTAAGGATTGATCACAAAGTCGGCGAGCCGCGACGGGGAAACATAGTCGGCGACTTCGATTTCGCGCTCGTTCATAGCGAAAAAGACGACGGACGCGAATCCCGCGCCCGTCGCCGTTCCTATAGTTTCTCGATTCGTTGGATTAGAAGAATCCTCCGCGTCCGAAGAGCCCTCCGCCGCGGCCCCATCCGCCGGTCGAGACGGGGGCGTCCCCTTGCGGGTTGAAGGCGTTCGTTCCGCTGCTCGTGGCGTGAGGAGTGGTATCGTAAAGGGGCGGAGGCTCGACCATCGTCTTAATCGAACCCTCGGCGACGGTCATTCCGTTGTTCGTAACCGTCTTTACTTGAGCGGGTTGTTGGCTCGCGCCTTGCGCGCTCGCCTGCTGCGCCCCGTCTTTCGCGGCGCGCTCTTCGGCCGGGGAGGGTCGGTCGATAATCAAGCCGGTCGAGTAGCCGCGCTGGGTGATCGCGTTGTTTTGAATCTTGCGACGGTAGTTGTCGTACCCGCCGTAGTTGTCGAACCCGCCGTGATCGACGACGAAACTAAAGTTTCCGCCGCAATTCGACTGCGCGTGGTAGGAGAGCTGACCGTTCGCGTATCCTTGGCTATTTCCGAGATACGTATCGGCGCCTCGGAAGTTCATAATGACGCCAATACTACCCTGAGCCCCGGCGCCTTGGGTCAAACCGCCGGTAGCCTCGAAGACGTCGTCGCCCTCGAAATCGACGAGGAATCCGGCTCCCAGATCCCAGCCCATGCCGACGCCCATAATCGTGCCGCCGTAGACGTCGTTTCCGAAATCGTCGAACAAATATCCGACCGCGTAATGGCAACCAAAACCCCCGCCAAACCGCTGCCAGCGCTGCTCTCGGCGGCGGGAGCCGTCGTACATCGTCGAGGTCGCCGCATAGCGAATATCGTTCCCGCCGAAATCGCGGGCGATACCGACGCCCATCCAATATCCGCCGCCGTGGCCGAAGTAGTCGTACTCGTAGGCGTCGTCCCCGGCTCCGTCAAGGATAAGTCCGATACCGCCGCACGCGACGCGACGAATCCCGGCTCCGATTCCTTGCCCCCAGCCGTCGTAGCCGGGATGCTCGGGATAGGAGTCGAAGAAGTATCCTCCGACGTAGTAATGGTCTTTGCCGGCTTTGTCGACGAGCGCGCCGAATCCTCCAGGGGCTCCGAACCCCTGCGCCAAAAGGGCGGCGCGATAGTCGTCGTCGCCGTCGCGATCGATTAGCAACCCGACGCCTCCGAGAGCCGCGCCTTGCGCTCTGCGGAACCCGATATATTTGTCGTTTCCGCCCTCGTTAATCAGGGCGGCGAAACCGCCGATCGCGCTTCCTTGGCAAATGTCCTTCGCCAAGTAGTAGTCGTCTCCTCCGTCGTCGTACCACATCGTAACGCCAAGAACCGCGCCGGCTTGGATCGCGTAGTTCTTGCCGACGTATCGATCTTTTCCTCCTCCGAAATCGAAGACGACCAGAAGCGGACGATTGAGCACGCAGGACCCCTCTTGGTACTCGTCGTCTCCGCCCAAGTCGATAACGCAACAGGCTTTGGGGAAGGAGTCGAGTTTCCAAATCGTCTTGTTTCCGTCGCCGACGAGAATATCGCCAGCCTCGGTGGAAATAACGCCAACGACCTGATCGCCGTCGATCTTGCGCTTCTCAAGCGAATTGAAATCGATTTTCGACAACTCTTGGAGCGTTCGCTCGTTCAAAAGGGAAAGAACCGTCTCGCCCGCGTCGTAAAGAGCCCCGCGATTCATTTTTTCGATCGCGTCGATCAAATACTGGCCCCGACCGCGACTGTTGATCGTGTGCCCGCTATTGACTTGCCCGCAGAAAATTGAGTACGCCTCGTTCATTACCGCCGCGACGTCCTTTTCGCTCATCGGAGCGACCGACTTCGCGTGTTTCTCGGCCGCCTCGACCAGCGCGCTCTTCAAGCGCTCGATCGCCTCGGTCGGATTCAGGGCCGCGCGACCGAGATCGCGCTCCCCGCGAGAGGAAACGTCCATCCGAGCGCGAGCGGAGCGAACTCCCGCCAAAATGTCGGCTCCGGTTCCCATAAACTGCTCCGCCCAAGCGCGAGAAGCCGCCTCCGTTTCGTTGACGGAATTGAGCGGGTCTTGGTACAACTTTTCGTACCAGTCCAAGCGGCAACGATTGTTCAGCTCGTTCCCCGTTTGAACGCTATTGGTGCGGGAGCGAATGCTGGCGTTGTACGCGCGCCACCGAGCGTAAAGCTCCGCCCCTCCTCGCGCGTTCAGTTGATCGAGCAAATCGGCGCTCATATCGCGAACGGCGCGCGCCGCGCCGGGATAACCGAGCGAGCCTTTAGCGTCCGGTATGTCGACGTTCGCTTGACCGCGGGACGAATCGGAAGGCTCGCTCGCCATTTCCGCGGCCTTCGCCGCGTCAACGTCCAAGTCGGTGAGTCGCACGCGGGCGTCGGGAGCGTCGGGAGAACCGTTGCTCAGGGCTTGCGCTTTCTCCTCGGCGGGGACCTCCGCGCCTTGAGCCTCGGTCGCCGCTTGTTGTTGCTCCTCTAAGAAACGCGAGTCTTCGTCGTCTTGATGGGCGGGCGCGGCGGGCGCCTCGGGAGCCGCCTCGCCAACCGCTTCGGCGGTCGGTTCGGTTTGTTCGGGATTCTCTGCCGGAACGTCCAAGAGAATCGGTTCGTCGGCGACGGGTTCTTGCCTGGCGGCGGTTTCGTCGCGCCGCTCGCGAACGCGAACGACGCCGGTCGGGTTAGGGGCGACGGTCGGCGCGGCGTACGACGGGGAGGTCGGAGCGAAAGGGCGGGACCCGCCCATAATCGCTCGAACGATTCCGCGCGTCGGCGTTTGAGCGTACAACGCGCTCGAATCGGGATCCGAACCGGTCAAATAAGAAGTCGCACCAAACGCTACCCCGCCGAGCGCCAAACCGAAAATCAATCGGCGCCCCCAAAGCTTGATCGTTCCAAGCATATCAGCTCTCGTATATTCTATCGCGAATCGCTCGAGTACCGCCCAAAGCCCCCGAGCCGCCGTCTAATTCTATGTCGCTCGTCGAAACGTCGTCGACAAGCCGCGCGTCTCGTCTCAAAAGCAAGACGCGGCGCCTTATATTTTTCGACCTAAAATCCCTCGGACTTCACCCTCTTTTTCAAGCGGTCTCCAATAACCCTACAGATTGTATCCTAATTCGCGTTCTTTCAAATATAGGCAAGAAAACTAGACTTTTATGAAAACGTCTTTTAAACAAACAACGCAATCTAACACCGGGGACGCGAACCGGGAAACAACCTTCTCCGAGCCGATTCTCAGTCGTTAAAATCGCTAAATCGTTTGAAGATTACTAAAAAATTTCGATAAAAAGTCGGATTTTAACAAGCTAATACTTGCGAATCGTCGCGACCCAAACTATCATATATTAGATAGCG
Source organism: Thermoguttaceae bacterium (assembly GCA_017441605.1). Lineage (GTDB taxonomy): Bacteria > Planctomycetota > Planctomycetia > Pirellulales > Thermoguttaceae > RUG369. The sequence goes on from JAFRXD010000056.1 coordinate 28,101, forward strand.
TCGGAGCGTTCCCTTTTAACGCGGGAACCGCGACGAGAGCGCTCAAACGGAACGACGCGCGCGCCGCGGTCGAATTCGCGAGCGTCGACGTTCGTCGGACTCCAATTGAAAAGATTACCGGTCAAGCCTAATGTTGATTTAGGAGATGTTTATGAGTCGGAGCAGTTTCCTCCTTCGTTTGAGCGCGATTTTAGCGCTGTGCGTCCTCTTTACCGCGCCTATGTCGACGGCTTTCGGACAATACAATAACAACAGCAACAATAACAATAATAATAGCAACAATCGAAACAACAACAGCAACAATA
>JAFRXD010000057.1 GCA_017441605.1 Thermoguttaceae bacterium
ACTCGCTTTCGCTCGTCGACGTCGACAAAACTATTTCTTTGTAGTGTGTGATACTACGCCACTCTTGCGTTTTCACCTGGATGTTAAATATCTCGCCGCCCCACTCGACCCTCTCGGGATCTCGCAAAAGCGACGGGGCTATTCTAGCCTTTTCCCGTCGATCGTCAAGAGGCGTTCCAAAATATTTTCAAAATTTTTCCAATCGAGTTCCGCAGGCCAAGCGTCCTCTTTGTTCGCCACTCGTTAAACCGCGAAAAAGGTCTTGTCGCGAGCGGCCAAAAAGGCTAATCTCCCCCTCGGCGCGCTCCGCGGTTTCCATGGGGCGCGCCGAGGTCTCGAACTCAAATCAAAGCGCGAAAGGAGCGCCAAAATGGCGAAACGCGTCGACGAACAAATCGCTCCTTGGGAGGACGACTCTTCCGCGACGGTCGCTATCGACCCGACGGAACCCGCTCCGCTCTCGGAGTTTGACGAATTCGCGTCCCCGGATCCCTGGGACGCGACCGAGGACGACGTTCCGTTGGCTCCGGAAAAAGAGCCGCTCGTGGACGAAATAGCGTCGGAATTCGTGGGATTCTGGAACGCGCTCGTTAGTAAAACCAACTGGGAAAAAGGAAAAGTAATCCATTCTTGGCGCGTTAAGTTGATCGACGCCGGGGTTCCTCGCCGGATATATTCCGACGAGGCGATCGCCAAGCGGATCGGGAACGTGTCGCCGCAGCACGTTGGTCGTTTGCGCCGCGTTTACGAGCGATTCGGTGAAAGCGAGCCGTCCGCCGAGCTCTATTGGAGCCATTACCAAGCGGCCCTCGACTGGGAGGACGCCGACGTCTGGCTTAAGAAGGCGGCGGAAGAAAAACTATCGGTCGCGCAAATGCGAATCGATCGCTGGGAAAAAACCGGCGCAAAGTTGTCGCACAAGCCTAAGGAAGAGGACATTGTCGATTCCGAGCGCGACGAGGACGTCAATCCGCGCAACGACTCCAACTCGACCTCGTTCGACTCCGACGATTCCGTCTCCGGTAAAGAGGCGATCTTAGCGGGGGACGACGACTCTAAGAAGAAGTCCAAGAAAAAGAAGGGCGCGAAAAACGACCAAAACGCCCCGCTGGGAGAGTTCGCGGGAGACGCCGAGCCTTGGGAGGCGAGCGCCGAGACCTTTCGCACACCGGAAGTACTCGAGGCAATTTCGAAGCTCGATCCCCTTCCCGACGACTTGGCCGACGCGTTCGAGACTCTAAAAGTCGCGATTCTTTCGCACAAACTCGCGGGATGGGACGACGTCCAACCCGTTCAAATCGCCGCGTATTTCAGCGAATTTAAACGCTTGCTCGTGTCCGAAGAAAAATAGCGATGAGACGATCCGCCTCGGGATTGGAGCGCGCGATTCTTGGAATCGCGCTTTTGCTGACGCTCGCGACTTCTTTTGCGAGCGCGGGTTGCGCGACCCTTTTGGGCTCGCGGCGCTTCAACGCGGCGGACGTTCGCTTTTCGCTCGACCAACCGAGCGGTCCGACCCCGAGTCAAAGCGCCAGTCAAACCCTGAAAGCGTACGACGTTCCAAAACGCGGGTCTCTGGAAGATCTCGACGCCCTTCGCGCGAAGCTCCAGGCGAAACCGACTCCGGAACTGGTCTACGCGTTTGTCGAAACCTCTTATCTTCAAGCTAGGGCGCTCGAATTAAAACGCCCGCAAGTCGCGGAGCGGCTCTACTTCGATTGCGCGATCTACGCCTATCGATACATGTTCGATCCGGCGCTGAACGCGCAAAACTCGTCGGTGTTTAACGGCCAGTTGCTCGACGCCGCCGTTCTCTACAACGGGGCGTGCGAACGATTCCTCCATCTCGCGATAAAAGAATCGGAGAACAAACCGTTTCCATTCCTCCCGTCGAGCGCGACGCGCCTCCGTTTCGACCCCGAGGGGCGCGAGCTTTACGCGAAAATCGATCGTTGCTCCTGGCGACCGGAGGAAATCGAATCGTTCCAACTGGTCGCCGACTGTCCCGTCGACGGCGTGTCGTTCGATTGTCTGCGCTCGGGTCTCGGAGTCCCGCTCGTCGTTAAGCGCCGACTCGCGGCGGAACACGATCGTCCCGAAGAAAAATACTATCCCGGCGGACTATGTTTTCCGCTGACCGCGCTCCTGGTTCCCAATCCCTCGATTCCCCTCGACGCGCTCCCTCCGATCGATCCAAACGCCCGATTCGACTCCCAAAGGGAGGCGGAAGCGCGCGCGACCCTCCTCCTGTGCGACCCCTTCCAACAAGCAAAAGTTAAACTGGGAGGACGCGACGTCTTGCTGGAAACGGACATAACGACCCCGCTGGCGTACTTCCTCAACGAGAAAAGCGAACTCAATCGCAAAGGCGCGAAAAAGGGATTGTTGCGCCCGGACGATATGTTCGAAAAAATCCAGACCGACGTCCCCTCGCGCGAACGAACCCTCCAAGGGCTCTATATGCTCGAGCCTTACGACCCGAACAAAATCCCGGTCGTAATGACGCACGGGCTCGGCTCGTCCCCCTCGACATGGCTCGACATGTACAACGCCCTTCGAAACGCCTCGGAAATTCAAAACGCCTATCAATTCTGGTTTTATTTCTATCCAACGGGGCGTCCGTTCTGGGTCTCCGCCGCTCAGTTGCGCGCCGAATTGAACGACCTCCGCGACGCGGTCGATCCCGATCGCTCCGAACCGATGCTCGACCAGATGGTTCTCATTGGGCACAGCATGGGAGGGCTTATCTCCCGAATGCAAGTCCAAGACTCCGACGATAAAATTTGGAAACGCATTTCGTCGACCCCCTTCGACGAAATCGACTTGGACGACGACGCTCGCGACGAGGCGCGCTCGCAGTTCTTCTTTGAGCCGAACCCCTCCGTCAAACGCGTCGTTACGATCGCCTCCCCGTTCGAGGGAAGCGATTTCGCCAACAATTTCACGCAGTGGCTGGCGGAGCGCGCGATCGCTCTCCCGCAAAAGGCGACCAGAGCCCTGTCGAACCTCGCGCGCAGGAATCGAGGTCAAATCGACGACCCGACCCTCCTCGAAACGAACACAAGCGTCGATTCCCTTTCCCCGAAATGCCCGATCTTCAAAGCGCTCGACGAGTGCGAAATCCCGCCCGACGTCGCGTTGAACAATATCGTCGGGGTATTGCCGAACCTCGCGAATCGTAAAATCGCGCCGAAAAAAACCGACGGGGTCGTCGAGTTCTGGAGTTCGCATCGCGACGACGTCGAAACCGAGCGCGAAGTCTCCGCCTCGCACACGAAAGTCCATATGCACCCCGCGACGATTCTCGAAGTCAAGGAGATTTTGTCGCGCCATATAGTCGGCGCGCGACGCCAAGTCGCGAGCGGGATTGCGCCGCCGCCCCGACCGCAGAATTTCGATAATCGTCCCGCCGTGGATCTGCTCCCGCATTACGACCCGCTAAAAGACGAAGATTACCCCGTCGACAACGCGTATCGGCCCGAAGAAAACCGTCGGTCGAGCGATAGTTATCAATCGGGCAAAAGCTACCGACCGGACGAAGTCAATCGACCAAGCGACGGTTATCTACCAAGCGACGAATACCGGTCGAACGAAGGATATCGACCAAGCGGCGGATACCGGCCAAACGAAGGATATCAACCGAACGGCGGATATCGACCAAGCGACGGATACCAACCGAACGAGGGCTATCGAACTCCGGACGGTCCTCCGTTGACGTTCCCGCCAGAACTCGACCTCCGTTGACCTTCTCCTTCGAACTCCTATAATAATTGGGAAAACGCGCCGACAGACGGCGCCAAGTTTTCCTCGGTCCGTTATAGGAGCGATCCGTGCCGACTCCAGATTCCGTTTATCGCGTTCGCGTCTCCCGTTTGACCGCTTCCGAGGCGACGCCCCCCGGCTCGAAAAGCCTCACCAATCGCGCCCTAATTCTAGCCGCTCTCGCCAAAGGGGAATCGATCCTCTCCGGAGCGCTCGACGCGGAGGACGTCGACGTCATGTTCGATTCCCTGCGCGCTCTTGGAGTCGAGGCGACGCGAGACAAGACGCGTCGAATTATTCGCGTCCAAGGCGTCGACGGCGCGTTTCCGAAACAAAGCGCCGAACTCTACGTCGGCAACAGCGGCACGACCGCGAGATTTCTGACCGCCGCGCTCGCGTTCTCCGAGACCGGGATCTACAAAATCGACGGAAAACCGCGCATGCGCGAGCGCCCCGCCGGAGACTTGATTCGCGCGCTCCAAGATCTCGGTCGCGACGTTCGCGCTCTTCTCGACAACGAGCGCGTCCCGCTCGAAATTCGCGGCAAGGCGACCGACGACGGCGAGCCGATCGTTTGTAAAATCGCCGCCAACGCGTCGAGTCAATTTCTCAGCGGTCTTCTTATGGCGGCCCCGACGTTCAAGCGAGAAATGACCGTCGAAATCGACGGCGAGCTCGCCTCGCGCCCCTACGTCGAAATGACGCTCGCGGTTATGCGCGCGTTCGGAGTCGACGTCGAGGCGAGCGCCGATTTTCGGCGATTCTCGGGCTTTCGCCGCGGGCGTTATCTCGGGCGCGAGTATCAAATCGAGCCGGACGCGAGCGCGGCGAGCTACTTCTTCGCGCTTCCGGCGATTCTCGGGGGCGAAATAACGATACGCGGCCTGTCTAAAAACTCGTTGCAGGGGGACGTCGGGTTCGTCGATCTGCTCGAGCGAATGGGCTGCGAGGTTCGTCGCGAGGATAACGCGACGACCGTGGCGCGCTCGCTCGACGCGCCCCTGCGAGGTATCGACGCCGACATGAACGCGATCCCCGACGTCGCGCAAACCCTCGCGGTCGTCGCGCTCTTCGCCGATTCCCCGACCTCGATTCGCAACGTCGCGAACATGCGGCTCAAAGAAACGGACCGCCTCGCCGCCGCCGCGACCGAGCTCCGAAAACTCGGCGCCAAAGTCGAGGAGCGCCCCGACGGTCTGACCGTCGACCCGACAAAACGCGAGTTAAACGGCGCCTCGATCGCGACCTACGACGACCACCGCATGGCGATGAGCTTCGCGCTCGCGGGATTGCGAATTCCCGGGGTCGTTATCGAGAACCCCGAGTGCGTCGCGAAGACCTATCCGGAGTTCTTCGCCGATCTGGAACGAGCGACGAGCCCCGTTTAGTCGAAGTTTCGCGCGCTTGACGACCGTTTTTAAGCCGGGTATAATGAAAAGCGTTCGTCCCATTTTAAGGGAACCGCAATGAAGAACCCAAAAAAGAGCCGCCCGTCGGACGACAACGCGAACCGCGAGAACCTCGACTCCGAGAAGAGTGTTTTTTCCTCGAGCAAATCGGGCGAGAAATACTCTTCTCGCCACGACGAGTTCTTTAAAAGATCGGTTGGAAACGAGCGTTTTTGTCCGGAATTTATGGCGACCACACTGCCGTCGGAGTTCGGTCAAGTTTTCGATTTTCCGCGCCTCCGCAAGGCGCCGACCGATTTTTTCCCCCCGATGCGAGGGGCGGTTCGGTCCGATTTAACCCTGTTCGTCCCGATCAAGCCGGAGTTTGCCCAGAACCGAACCGTCGGATCCCAAAGCGACGCGGTCGTTACCCTGATCGTCGAGCACAAAGCGCAAAGCGGCTCGTTCGAGGACGCCCACACCGTAGCTCAAGCGGGTCTGTACGCCTTCGCCGCGAACTACCAACGGGTCGTCCAGAGGATAAGACCGTTTTTGAGCCCGATCGCGGCGATCGTTTACAACGGTTCCAATCCCGATATCGATCATTTCGCGTTTGGGGAGCATTTTTCGCTCCCGGAGAAATTGGCGCTTTGGCAAATCGGTTGGACGATACCCTGCGTCAACCTGACGCGCCTGTATCTGGACAATAAGATCGTCGGTTCGCCGGTCGTTCAGTCCTTGTGCCTCGCGATGGGGGCCGCAGGGTCGGGGGAACTGCAGAACGATATAGGGCTCCCTTTCGACCCGCTGCGCCGCGTCGACGACTGGGACGACCCCGTTTACAGAGATTATTCCGAAGCGCTTGTCGTTTACATCGAGAGAGAAACGCGCGAGCGGGGTTGTCCCGTTTCTTGGGACAGGCTTAACGAAGCCGCGAAAAGAGGCATTCCTCGGAAAGTGAGAAGCGAGATGAAAAAGTTGTTTGATCTGGGAGTAGAAAGAGGCGAACTTCGAGGAGAGCGCAGGGGAGAGCGCAAAGGATCTCTCAACGCCGCGTTCGACAGCGTTCAAGAATTTTTAACAATGCGATATGGATCCGAATCCGACGCGTTGTTGCAAAAAATAAAGAAAGTAAAGGACTTATCGGTTTTGAAAGCGATTCGACGCCTATCGTTCGGTTCCGATGTCCTCGAGCAAATCGAACGCGGCGTCGATCAAATCCTCGAAGAGAATCCGAACGCGACCCGACCTCCAAGGACGCGCTAAGAAGCGGTTTTCAGCGTCTCTCCGCGACTACGAATCCCCCAAAGGACGTTAAGGCGCGGTTTGCGGAGCGGCGAGGGCAAAATACAACAAAGTCGGTTCGACCGACTCCGCTTCGGCGGGCGATCGAAATTTCCTAGCGCGAGTCGGGCTTTACCTCTCGCGCGCAAGTTTAACCCGTAAGAAAGACTCAAATGAGCGACTTAATCCTTTACCACGGCGGTCGAACCGAACCGGTTTGCCGCGCGATCCCCTCGGACCAAATCGACGAAACCATGAAGAAAGCCGCGACGCTAACGAAAGTTCCGGTAAGCGACGCGGACCTGTCGACCGTATATCGCTGGGGCGACGGCGGATTGACCCCCACGATGGGGCCGATGGACTCCGAGACCTTCTATCGCGTTCTCGACGAATCGGTTATCGAATACGAGGGCAAAAAATACGCCTGGACGATTCCTCTCTCGTTACCGGTAACCGAGGAACTCGCCAAGTCGCTCAAGACGGGTCAAGAAGTCGCGCTGGTCAACGGAACGGAAGACGACGAAAAGATCGTCGCGACCCTCGAAATCTCCGATATCTTCCCGTGGGACAAGCCTCGCTACCTAAAGTCCGTCTATCTGACCGAGCGAACCGATCACCCGGGCGCCGACATGGCCCTCGTCAACGACGCCGACAAGACCTATCTACTCGGCGGGGTCGTCAACGTCTTCCCGCAAAAGAAGAACCCCGCGTTCGGCAAATACGTCCTTTCCCCCAAAGAGGTTCGCGCCTATATCGCCAAGCGCGGCTGGAATCGCGTCGTGGCGTTCCAAACGCGCAACCCGCTGCACCGCGCCCACGAGTACGCCCTCGTGCACGGTCTGGAAACCCTTATGCGCGCCGGATATAACGCCGGAGCGTGCCTCAACCCGCTCGTCGGCGAGACGAAAGGGGACGACGTCAACGCGGAAATCCGCATGCAAACCTACGAGAAACTCATCGCCGAGCGCGCCCTTGGCGAGGGCGACTCCGACGTCGAGCTTTGGAAAAAACTCGGCGAAGAGGTTCCCGATCGCGTCTTCCTGCTCGGGCTCGATATCAAAATGTTCTACGGGGGTCCGAAAGAGGCGGTCATGCACGCCATCTACCGCCAAAACTTCGGGTTCACCGACATTATCATCGGGCGCAAGCACGCCGACGCCCCCTACAAAGACGGCACGGCGATTTGGGGCGATTTCGACGCCCAAGAGATCTTCTCGAACCTTAACGGCGACCTGCAAGAGAAGCCGCTAAAGGTCGGTTTCGCCGCCTACTACGAATCGATGGGCCGCGTCGATCTCATGGAGAACCACAAGGACGAAAAGCCCGTCTTCATCTCCGGAAAAGAAGTTCGCGCCACCCTTAAACGCGGCGAGCAAGTCGATCCGCGCATTATGCGCCCAACGACCTCCGCGATTCTCGCGGCCGCGATGAAACAGTAGTCGTCGCGATCCTTTAGTCGTCTCTTATTCGCGGAGGGGCGCTCGCCTCTCCGCTCGTTCCTTCGATCGCCGTTCGCGCGAATCCTCTACTCGCAGTAAAAGAGCCTCGACAATGAACTCTAAACGCAGCTTCGTTTTGGGCGCGATCGGCGCCGGTTTTCTCATTGGTCTCGCCTCCGCCGCGTTCTGCCGACTCGAAAAGCCGCTCGGCGCCGCCCTCTTCGGGCTCGGTTTGCTCGTCGTGCTAATCGAGCAACTCTGGCTCTTTACCGGTAGGATCGGATACCTTAATCGCGAAAACTACAAATCGGTTCTCGCGTGCCTTCCGTTCAATATCCTCGGCGCGGCGTTTTGCGCGATTCTCGCCGTCTGGGCGTTCGGCTCGGATCTCGGCGCGGTCGCGGTCGCGGAGAAGAAGCTGGCGCTCCCGCCGTTGCAAGTCTTTGTTCGCGCGATGTTTTGCGGATTCTGTATGGTCACGGCGGTCGAGTCGTGGAAAAAGGCGAACTCTACCTGGGGCGTCCTGCTCTCGGTCTTTATCTTCGTGGCGTCGGGATTCGAGCACTGTATCGCCGACGTCTTCTATCTCGTCGCGGGAAGCTCGCAATGGGCTAGCGTCGCTCGCTTTATCGGAATCGCGATCCTCGGAAACGCCTGCGGATCTCTCTTACTCAAGGCGTTTTTGCCCGACGCCCCCAAACCGACGGCAAAATAATGACGAAACGCCCTATGCGTCGCGCCGAGCGAGAAATCGTCGATCCGGACGATATCGAGGCGATTCTAAAGCGCTGTCCCGCGATGAGAATCGCGATTCCGACCGACGACTTTCCCTACGTCGTCCCAGTCAATTTTGGATTCGCTCGCGACGGCGACCGGTTCGTCTTTTACTTCCACTCGTCCCGCTTCGGACGCAAGGCGGAGCTGCTTGAAATCGACAGAGCCCAACGCGTCGGACTAGAGTTCGATCGCGTTTTGGGCGTCGGATCGACCGGCGAATTAACCAATCCTTGCGCTTGCTCTTGCGCTTACGAAAGCGTCGTCGGCGAGGGAATCGTTTCCCGAGTCGAAGGCGACGAAAAAAAACGCGGCCTCGACGCGCTTCTTCGCGCCGTCGGGTTCCTCGGAGATATTCAATACGACGCTCGAATTTTCGACGCGACCAACGTTTATCGAATCGACGTCGTTTCCATTAGCGGCAAGCGAAACGCGACCGTCGTTTCGCCCTATTCCAAAGGAGATCGATTATGAAATTAACGCCGATCGTCGGCGCTCTGTCGATTTTGCTCGCGTCCTGTTGGACCGCGCTCGCCGTCGAGAAATTCCCAACGCGCGGAAATCTCAATTTGGACGGCGTTTGGGAATTCGCGCTCGATCCCGAAAACGTCGGCGAAACGAGTGCCTGGTTCTCTCCCGACGTCTCCCTTCCCTCGGACCTTCCCGAGGGCTCCGCTCCGAAAGAGCCCGGCAAAATCGTCGTCCCGGGCATTTGGGACGCCCAAGGTTACGGCGCTCCCACCAATAAAGTCAAGCACAACTTCGTCGGCAAAGGTTGGTACAAAAAAGCGATAACAGTTCCCGCCGATTGGGATAAGAACGACTCGATCTATCTAACCCTAGGCGGCATATCCCGTTCCGCGAAAGTCTGGATCGACGGCGAGCAAGTCGGCGAGGAAGTCGTCGGCTGCATCGGGGCCCACGAGTTCAACGTTTCCGAGTTCCTTAAACCGGGCGCCAAGGCGACGATCGCGATTCGCGTCGACTCCTCCCAAAACTGGGCGATCGACCCGTTGCTCGGCGCCGCTTCCCTCAACGACTACCTCGAAATCAAATGGGGCGGGCTGTGGGGCCACGTCTGGCTCGAATCGCGTCCCAAAACGCGCCTCGACTCTATTTATATCCGAACCGAGCTCGAAAAAGGCTACCTCGAAGGCTCGACCCGAGCGATCTGCCTCCTCGACGCGACGATCCTCGACGAAGCGAAGTCGAGCGACTTCTCCGGCGCCCTGACCCTGGAAATTTTCGACGCGCGAGGCGATAGCGTCGCGACCAAATATCTGCCGATCAAGAACCTCGATCTATCGACCGGAGAAGCCGTCGTCGCGCTTTCCGTCGGAATCGCCGACGCCAAATTGTGGAGTCCCGAGTCCCCCTATCTGTACGAGGCTCGCGCGACCTTCCAACCCGACGGCGCTAAAAAAGACGTTTGCGAAACCCGTTACGGCGCCCGCGAGATCAAATTCGACGGGAATAAAATCCTCTTGAACGGCGAGCCTTACTACCTGCGCGGCTACGGCGACGACCACATCTACCCGATCGAATTCTCCATGCCGACCGACGGCGCGATGTACCGCGAGCGACTCGAGATCATCAAGTCGTTCGGCTTCAACCATTGCCGCCACCACAGCTGCGTCTTGCCCCACGAGTACTACGACGCGTGCGACGAGATCGGCATGCTCCCGAACGCCGAAATGCTCCTCGGCTATCCGCAGCAACTCCCGGGAGAGGGCGACCTTTGGAAGCGCAACGTCCCCGCCGGAACCGACCCCAAACCCGCCCTCGACACGATCAAATCCCGCTGGGCGCAAGTCGTTAAAGAATACCGAAATCACCCGTCGATCTTCGCGTGGGTCGGCGGCAACGAACTGTGCATGCTGAATTGGGATCGCTGGCTCGCCATGCCCCTCGGTCCGGAAATGAAAGAGATCGCGAAGAAACTCGACCCCGCTCGGTACTTTACCGACTGCGACGGCGACTTCCTCAACGAGTACAAAGCCCGAGGCGGACGAGAAGCCGAGGACTTCTACTCGATCCTCTTCGACGAATGGTCCAACCCCGTCCTGAACCAAAACAAGTTCAAGACCGACGCGGTCTTCGACAAGCCGGCTATTTCCCACGAATCGGGCAACTTCCTCACTTTTTCTCGTCAGGATCAAGTCGCGCTCTTCGAGAACAGCAATTACAAGCCGTTCTGGATGGTCGACGGAAAAGAGAAATTGGAGAAGCTCGGGCTCGCCGACGAGGTCGAGGCTTGGGCTAAGGCGTCTGAAAAGCTCTACTTGCTCGAGCACAAAAGCAACGTCGAAAGCGCGCGCAAGAATCCCGATTTGTCCGGATACCACTGGTGGTTGATCCAAGACTACTGGACCACCTCGAATGGAATCGTCGACCTCTTCTTCCGTCCCAAGTCCATTCGCCCCGAGGACATAACCCCGTTCAACGCGGAACTTGTTCTGCTCCAAGACGGACTAGATTTCTCCTATCGTTCCGGAGACTCCGTAGAAATCTCCCCGACAATCTCCAACTACTCCCGCGGAACCAAGAAAGGCTCCATGCGCTGGTCCTTCTCCCTCGGCGACTTGACCCCCGCGCGCGGCAAGATCGACGTCCCGAGCGCTCCAAACGGTCAATTGACCGCGCTCGACAAAATCGAGTTCGTTTGCCCCGACGTCGACAAGCCGACTAAAGCGACCTTCCGACTCGATTTCTACGCCCTCGACGGCACAAGCCGCGCCAACTCCTGGACGACCCTGCTCTTCCCGAAGGAAATCGCCCCAACGACCCAAAAGCCCGTCTACGCCGACGAGACCGCGATTCGTTTCTTCCCCGAGGAATGGGGCGTCAAATCCTTAACCGGCTTGAAGGGCGACCTGCCGACCGACGCCGTCTACGCCGTCGCCTGGGCGACCCCCGACGTTATCAAGGCGGTCGAGCAAGGCGCGGGGCTACTACACTTCGGCGCGTCCCAATTCCTCGGCTCCCTCCCGATGCGCTTCCAGCAAACCTGGTGGAAGGCGGGCGACTCCGATACCCAAAATAACACCGGAACTTACGTCTATCCCGACTCGTTCGTCGCCGACTTGGCTCCAGACGCCTTCTGCGGCGCCTCTTGGGCGTCGCTCCTCGACGGGGCGCAGAAGTTCAGCCTCGAAACTTCGCAACCTCGCCCGGAAATCGCGGTTCGCGCGCTTTCGAGTTTGGTTCGGGTCCAAGATTCCGCGATCCTCTTTGATTTCAAAGTCGGAAAAGGAACAGTCGTCGTCTCCGGCTTAAACTGCGAAATCCTGCGAGAAGACGGAAGTGGCGCCGAGAACTATACCGGAAAAGAAACGGTTAAGAATCCCTCTCTCGCGAACCTTTGCGTCCTCGCGCGCTCGATCGACTTGGCGGCGAACGGAACCTCCTCGAACGTCCAATGGGATCCCGAGTTCCTCGTTCCGCCCGTCAAGGTTCCCGAAGGCTTCTCGCTGGGCCTCGAGCGAATCGTAACGTTCGCCGAAACCGGAGTTTGGAATTCCTATCGCGATATGACGCAAGGGGTTCCCAACTGGGTGTGCCGACAAAACCAAGTCGGCAAAGAGGTCGTCTGGAAGACCGCGATCGTTCCGACGACCGACGCCTCGACCGTCTCGTTCCTCTTCGCGGGGGCGACCGGGTACGCTTCCCAGCCCAAAACCGCAGGATTCGCGCTCTCATTTAACGGGGCCGAACTATTAACGTTCGACGTCGTCGAGACCTTCGACGGAACGAGCGAGTTCGTCTGGAAGAGCCCCGACGGAACCGCCGCCCTCAAATTCGTCGCCAAAACCGAGCTCTCCGGCAACGACAAATACGGCGTCTTCGTCCTGACCGTTCCAAGCGCGCTCGTCAAACCGGGCGTCGCCCAGGAAATCGCGGTCAAATCGCTTGGCGAGGGAAGTCCGCGCTGGTTCGGCGTTAATTTGTACTCCGATTTCTCCGATATCGAGTCTCTAACGCCACCCGAGACGAACCCGGTTCCCGAGCCCGTCGTTGAACCCGCCGCCGAGGAAAACGCGGAGACGACCGAAGCGACCGCGCCGGTCGAGGAGCAGACTCCCGAGGCGACCGAGCCCGCGCCGGAACCCGCCGCAAAGTCGTAACCAACGCGTTTATAGCGCGTTAAATACCTCGGCGCCGAGACGAAAAAATGTCTCGGCGCCGATTTTGCGCTCGACGAGACAATCGGGCATTAAAATTCGGCCGTGATCGCCTTCAAATCCATCGTTAGCCGTTATCCCCACTTCTAAACAACCGTTTCCTTATATTCGCTAAATACGGCAAAATCGAAGTTTCCTTTTTTCACTCCCTTCTCTCGCTATCCGCAAGCGCGCCGACGACGCCCAAACAATCGAGGATTCCAAGACTTGTCTTAACGTCCCGCGCTAGAAACGTCTCGCGGAGCCCTATTGGAAAGAAGAACGCCTTCGGCGCTTCCGCGCGCGGAAGCGCGAAGGTATCGTCTAGCTATAATGGGCAGAATAAAACCGCCGTCCTAGACGGGACGGCGGTTCCAAAAAGGGAGCTCCGACCCCAAGAGCCCGATTCGCAATGCGAACCGGTAGTTCGCCTTTCCGCGCGGAAGCGCGAACAAAAGCGCCTACGGCGCGGTAACCTTCGCGCTTTCGGGCGCTTCGACGAACCCGAGCGTCTGGAGCCACTCGTAGACGCGCTGCGGGTACTTGCGAATCGGGGCGTCGGGACCGCAGTTAAAGAACGCGTGGTTCGCGAGCGCGTAAATGTGGACTTCGCAAGGAACGCCCATCCCCTTGAGCTTCTGATAGACCTTCATCGAGGCCATCGCGGAGTAACCGTCGCCGTCGCCGTGAATAAGGCACAACGGACAGGTCTTTTCGTCGAATTTGAAGTCGTCGACCAGTTCCGCGTCGACGCCTTTGCCGGCGTTCTCGTTATCGACGCCGTCGGTCAGGGCGTAGGCGGGATAGACCGGAATCGCGAAATTGACGTTGCAGGGGAGCTTGTCGATATCGTCGACCGGATCGTAAGTCTCGACCGTACTGGAAGTCGCGCACATAAGGCACAGGTGCGAACCGGCGGAGAATCCCATTTCGCCGATCTTGTTCGGGTCGATATTCCATTCCTTCGCCTTGGAGCGAACGATGCGAACGGCGCGCTGGACGTCTTGCCAAGCGGCGTAGTGTTTCGGAACCCCGGGACGGCGCGGGGTTCGGTACCACAGCATAACGACCGCGATCCCCTTCCCCAAGAAATAATCGCGCGGCGCGATCCCCTCGACCTCGTACGCGACCCCGTTGTAACACCCGCCGCAACTAATAATGACGCAGACGTCGGTCGTCTGGTTCTCCGGGCGCCAGAATTCGAGGCGCGGGACGTAGTAGGCGCCCTCCCCTTGGTACTGCTCCGGTTTGTCGCCGGGCGGGGTCGACGGCCAAAGAGGGATCTCGTCGAAAGCGAGCGAAGAACCGGTCGCGACGAGCGCGAGCGCGAAGAACAAAACAAGATCGCGAAATTTCATATCGTTCCTCCGAAAAATGGGTTCCAGTAATTATTCCGAGCCGGTCGACGACGCGAACCCGACCGCGAGCCGCCGATTGGCGAACGCCGTCAACTCCGACTCGAGCGCGGGGTCGCCGATATCTTCTTCCAGTAGCGCGACGATCGAGATCCGATGCTTGTCGGCGTACGCGATCGCCTCCTCGGCGTCGAGAAAGAGAGTCTTGCGCGCCTCGACCGCCAGAACCGAAGCCCCCGCCTCGACCATCGTCTTAATCGTCCCGATTCCGAACGTCGGCACGTCGAACCGCATGTCCTGATTCGGTTTCGCGACCTTAACGACCGTGAAATTCCCGCTCTTGCACAGTTTCCCGGCGCGACGTATCGCCTCGTCGGTGCCCTCGATCGCCTCGACCGCCAGAACCGCGCGATTCTTGACCGAAACGCTCTGACCGACGTCCAAGCGGCCCATTTCCCGCGCCAAATTCCAGCCAAAAAAGACGTCCTGCAGCTGCGCCGCAGTCGGCGCGCGCTTGGTGATCAATCTGCGTTCCACGAGCAACTCCGGCGCGAAAAAGGTTCCTGGCAACATAGTTACGCCGCGATTTTCAAAGGCGCGGCACACGGCGTCGAGCAGCGAGTCGTCCTTGCAGTCCGACTTGCGCGCGAGAAAAAAGGGCGCGAAGACTTTGATCGTATAGAAGTCGGGAAACTGTCGCCAAATAAAGAGCGGGTCGAAGAGACGTATTTTGTGAATTTTCCCGGCGAGGGTCGCGTAACGAACGCCGTGCCGACGAAAGAATTTGGTCGCCCACCCGAACTTGCCCAAACCTCGAACGACAAAGACGTCGCAAATCTCGGCGAGAACTGGATCGGCGTGGTCCCGAACCCCCATGCAGACGACCTCGTACCCCGCCTTTTTGAGGGCTTTAGCGAGTATGACGGGATAGCGCCCCCATCCGGCGACAAGACCGACGCGCTTGAAGTCGTTGGGTATTTGGGTCATCGTCGCGACTCCGAGCGAACGTTTACCGGCGCTCCAATTCTTCGAGGCGCTTGGTCAAATCGGCGACTTCTTTCTTCAGCGCTTTGAACTCTTTTTGAGTTTCGGGCAATTTCGCGAGCGCGACCTGCTTGCGCATCTGCTCCTTTTCGGGGGTCGCGGGAATCCCGACGATTCGCGCGCCCTCGGGCGCGTCGCCCATTACGCCCGCCATCGCGCCGAGCACCGCCCCGGTTCCAATCGTCACGTGGTCGCGCACCCCGACGCGACCCGCCATTACGACGTAATCGCCCGTCTCAACGCTACCCGCCACTCCGGAGCTAGCGCAAATCAAATTCCGCCGACCGAGCCTGCAATTGTGCGCGATCATAACGTGGTTGTCGATCTTCGTGCCCTCGCCGATCTTGGTCGAATCGTACGCGGCTCGGTCGATCGTGGCGCAAGCGCCGATCTCGACGTTGTCCTCGATTACGACGTTTCCGTACTGAGCCGAAAGAACGTGCTCGCCGGTCGACGAGTCGTAACCGAATCCGTAAGCCCCGATTACCGCGTTCGCGTGAATCAGGCAGTTCGAGCCGACGACGCAGTTCTCGTAAACGACGACGTTCGGAAAGAGCGTCGTCCCGGCCCCGACTTTCGCCCCCGCCAGCAGAACGACCCCGGAGTGCAGAACGGCGCCGTCCCCTATTTGACAATCCTCTCCGACGACGGCGAACGGCGCGATCGCGACCCCCTCGCCGAGCTTCGCGGAAGGGGCGACGTTCGCCAATTCGGAAACGCCCTTCGCGACTAGATTTTCGCGCCGCGGACGAAAGAAGGCGGCGATTTTATTGAACGCCCTTTTCGGGTCGTCGACGAGCAGAACGCCAAATCGCTCGGGCGGAAGAACCGTCGCGCTCGAAGGAACGACGACGGCGCGCGCCTTCGTCGCGACGGACCAGTCCAATTTTTCCGGCTTTTCGGCGAACGTTACGCAAGTTTCGTCCGCCGCGCGCAGTTGCGCCGCGCGCTCGACGAGGCAATCTCGACCCTCGGGGACGATTCCCCCCGTCAATTCCGCCAATTTCGAAAGCGCCGTCGGCATTGAATCGCGCTCCTCGGAAACGTTTCTCAAACGCAATCGTCGAAACTAAAAGAAAAGCCGTTTCCGACAAGGGCGCTCCTTGCCGAACAACGGCTCGCGCTCGTCGCGCGCCCGGGACGATTCCCGACCCGAAACCGCGCGACGCCCAAACGCGGCTTACGCGCTCGCTTTTTCGCTCTTGACCTTAACGATCAACTTCGCCAGACGCGACTTTTTGCGAGAGGTCGCGTTCTTGTGCCACAGCTTCTTGTTGGCGGCGCGGTCGAGGGCGCTGCAAACGGCCGGGAAAAGAGCTTCGGCGGCGGCGACGTCGCCGGTCCGAAGGGTCTTGATCAGGTTCTTAATGCGATTGCGAACGACGGAGCGACCGGCGCGATTGCGCTCGCGACGGACGGCGTTTTGACGTTGTCTTTTCTTTGCGCTTTGAATGTTTGGCATGGTTCTTTTGAAACTTCTTCTGGAAACTGCAATTTTTCAAAACGGCGCCGCAATATTGGGCGTCGTTCCCGCGAGATCCCGAATTTTTTCGTTTTGTTGGAAAAAACCCGTTTCGCCGTCTCTAATTTTCGAAAAAAATTTCTTTTTTTCCAAGAAATTTTCCCCGCGACGCGAGAACCGGCTAGGAATCTCGAAATCGTCGGATCGTCTCGAAACGAGGAACGAATCGCGCCGTTCCCCGCGTTTTCTCGACGAAACCGCGCCCCGCGCTCGCCTTGCGCTTTCTAGCGCCTCGTCGCGAGCGCGACGCGAAAAATTTCATTTTCCATTATGCATCTTATTTGCGATTTTGTCCAGTAGCCCCCCGACGTCTTTATAAGAAAAATCGATCGCCGCGAGCTGGTTCGCGTAGTCGTCCGCCTTTTTCAAGTCCTCGAGCCCGAGCGAAAGCCTCGCTCCGTAGTAAAGCGCCTTCTTGATGTCCTCCCCGGTCTTGTCGAGGGTCGCGATCGCTTGGTCGTAGTGAGTAAGCGCGAGCCGGTATTGCTTGATCTGCTGGAAGCACTGCGCCAGCGCGAGCAGGCATTGCCCGGTGATCGCCGCGTCGGGCTTCGCCGTCTGAAACTCGGCGATCGCCTCTTTGAATTGCGAGCGATGCATATAGAATTTGCCCAATTCGAAGTGCAGCGAGCAGTTGGCGGGGGATTTTTTCAAACGGAACTGAAGTTGCTCGAGGGTCTTCTCGTCGAAGATTTTCTGTTGTTCGGCGAATTTTTGTTTGATCGCGTCGGTCGGTCCCTTCTCGTAGAGATCTTTGAGGCGCGACATTTCGTCGCGAGCGCGGATTTTCTGCGCGTCGAGCAATTGGTCGTAGAACATTTCGTCCTCGGGGAAGACTTTGAGCGCGCGCTTGCACGCGTCCTCGACTTTGCGCATGTTCCCCTTCTGATAGAAGTGGTCCGCGAGCTCCGCGTAGGCGTCGCGATCCTGCGGATTCTTGCGCAGGCGCTTCTCGATCTCGTCCTCGAACGAGAGCTTTTCGCGCGGTTCGTCCCCCTCTTCCTCGGCGTCCTTCGCCCCGCCCTTCGCGCCGTTCATACGATTCATCGTCTTTTCGAGCAAAAGATCGCTGATCTTCTTCGACGCTTCCTCGTCCTTTCCGCCCGTCGCTTTGTCGATGCGGCTCCAGCAAGCGAGCGCGTCGTCGATCTTTTTGCGCTCGCCCAACTCGACGGCGGCGATTCGATTGATTTCCACGTCGTCCGGCTCGCACGTTACCGCGTGCTTCAGATAGGCGAGCCCCGCGTCTTCGAGATCGTCCTCGAGACACGCCATTCCCATCGCGACAAACGCGCGCGCGTCCCACGGGTCTTTTCGCAATTTGGCGACGCCCTCTTTCATTTCCGTTTCGAGGTCTTTCGCCTTGCCGATCGGAACCGTTTTCTTGGGGAGACCAAATCCGAAGCCCTTCTTCTTCGGCGCTCCGAACTTCTTGCGGAGATTGACGATCAGCGAATTCATGTACAATAGATTGGAAGGGTCGCCGATCACGCAGGTCGAGAACATCTCGGTCGCGTAATCGAGATCCCCGATTTGCATTTTCTGATTGCCGTACTCGAAGCATTGCTGCAAACGAGCTCGCTTTTGGTCTGAAATCTCGCGCATTTTCACGTCTCTCGCGGGTTCGATTCTCGTTAGGTCCCGAAAACGAACCTCTCGCGCGCGACGCGAGCGCGTCGCCGCGAAAAATCCGTTCTCCGTCAATTATAATCCGGTCCAAACTCTTTTTCAACCGCCGCGCGCTCCCTTTTCATTTTTTTTGACGGCCGACTGAAATAAAAAAAGAACCGTCGGAAAAACGGTTCTTTAACTATTCGAGAAATAGCGACGAGAAAACCGGGCGACTCGCGCTAGTAAGACAAGTCGGGAAAATCGAGAGAAGGCGCGTCCGAGGCGGGATCGCTCGGAAAATCGGAATCGTCGCTCAACGGGTCGAAGAGCGGATCGGGGGCGGTCGGCGCGGGCGTTTGGACGACCGGAGGCGCGACGGCGCTTGAGCTTTGCGCGGGATATTTCGACGCGACCGGAGGCGCGAGCGCCCCGGTTCCCGCGGTTTGCGAAGGATAATCGGACGCGACGGGAGGCGCGAACTTCGGGGCGCGCTCGACGGCGTAAGACGTTTGCGGAACGCTCTCTTGGCGCTCCGCGGCGGGAGCGCTCGAGGCGGGCGCGGGATCGGGAGGCAACGCGACGATGCGGGTTTCGCCGCTCAATTTGGAACCGGACGTCGATTCGGGAACGACCCGATACGAGTCGAGCGTCGGCTTCTCGTTGGCGACCTCGTCGTCGCTCGGGAACGGAACGACTCCGGCCCCGGATTCGACCGGAGCGCTATAAGTGGGCGCGGGGGGAACGGGAGTCGTCTTGTACCGCGTCGCGTCGACCGTGTTCGAGCCTTGTAAGGAGGGATTATCGGGAGCGATCGGAGCCGCCTGGGCGCTCGCGGCGGGGGCCGGGCTTTCAACCGGCGGTTCCGACGAAGGACTCGGCGAGCTTGGGGTCGCGGGCGCGACAGGGGTCGTTCCGGTCCCCGAAAGATCGACCGTTCGCGAGCCGACGTCGGTCGGAGGCTCGAACGCCATTAGTTTGCCCTCGTCGTTGATTACCGGATCCGCGAGATCTACCTCGAAGGTCGTTTCCGCGACGGGGCAATAGATTTCCAGTTTCCTCGGCAGAACGACGCCCTCGTCTTCCAAATACTGATGTTCTTTGCACTTAACGGTAACGACGGTTCGTCCGTCGGGAGCTTGGACGTCTTGACGATAGATCGCGGCGGTGAGCGGTTTAAAGCAGATTCGCTCGGTGTAAACGCCGTCGGGACGGGGACGTTTCACCCTAATAAAGTAGTTCCCGTCGTCGATCGGGCGAGGCCCGTCAACGACGTCGTTTTCGTTAACGCGAACGTACCCGAGCGCCTCGGGAAACCAAGAGGGATCGACCGGAAACGCCTCGGAAAGGTAGCTGTCTCGGAATCGGTCGTTCGCGCAGGTGTAGACTTTGTCGTCGCCCCCCAATTTGTTCCAGAACCAGAACGTTTGCCCGTCCGTGCCGCAGTCGATCACGCGACCGCCCATTAGGGACGACGAGCCGACGAGGCGGAATTTGTCCTCGCGCAAAAAGCTAATCGAGCAGTTGGCCGTGCCGGGCTCGTCGCGAACCCCGACCCGACCGTTCGAAACGCGAATCGATCGGATTTTTTCCGTGTTCGCGTTGACCGCTTGAATGAAATCGGTCGAAGAGGGATTTTCCCCGATGACCTTGGGCAAATTCGCTTTCGGGGTCGAGGAACAACCGAGAGAAAGCGAAAAGAGCGCGATAAAAAGCGCGAGCGCGAACCAAGAGCGCGACCGAAGGACCTCCCGTCCGAAAAGGGTCGTCGCTCGTCGCTCGCCGGTTCGATAATCTAACGCGGGCATTGGACGTTGGACTCTGAAAAGCGTGCGTAACGAAGCGCCCCCGCGCCGACGATCTCCGCGTCGACGCGCCTCGCCGTCCCGACAAGTCGAGGCGCTTCGGGAACTATAGCGTTTTTCGAGACCGCGCTCAAGAGCGATTCGGGAGCTATCTCCCCAAAGTCGCCCTCGCGGCGCTCGCGGCGGCTTCGGCGATTTCCGAATAGTCGAACGCCAAGAAGGTCGCGTCGAGCCGAGCCTGCGGGTCGATAGCGGACGGCTCGCGCCGCGGGCGCTCCGGCTCCGGTTCGGGCTCCTCGTCGCGCGCGGTTTCCGGAAGCGCGGCGCTGGGATCTTCGATCAGCTCGATTAGTCGCGCTTGGACTTCCTCGATTCGCTCCGGGGACATTTCGACGACCGGAACCGAGTACCCGATCTCGTTTCTTGGAGAATAGACGTAGATCGAATCGGCGTTTTCCGATGCGGAGCGGAACGTCGCGTTTTCGTCGTAGTCAAAGCGCAAGACGCGTCGGCGCGCGAGCAGGAGCGCGAGAACGTACCGCAGCGCGGCTTGGTCGGGCTTGTCGGCAAGCGAGACGAAAAGCGCGGTCAGCGCCTCGTTTGGCGCGAGCTTAGGCTTGTTCGCGGCGTCCTCGTCTCGAACGATCGTCGACCATCGCGCGAGCACGTTTTTCGGTCGAGATCCGGACCGCCAAGCGGCGGCGCAAACGTCGCGGCGCTTAACGGCTCCGTCCTCTTCGTAGAGGGTCGAATAGATCTTTTCGCCCGGGACGAAAGGTCGCCCCGTCTCCGCGCAGCGGCGACTCGGCTTGGGAGAGGCCTCGGGCGCGAAAGAAGTCGTTTCGGAGGAATTCATTTTGGTTCTTCGTCCTCGTAAAAAAGACGCGCGACAACGCGTCGCGCCGAGGCGATCATAACCATCTTTCACGGTCGAGCGCAAGAGCAAATCGCCGAACGGACAAAATTGGCGAAATTTTGGGCAATACCCCCTTGCGAAAAACCGAGCGTCGAGTATCATAAACAGCAGTCGCGGGAAATTGCGACGACGCTCGCCGGACTGGCGGAATAGGCAGACGCGATGGATTCAAAATCCATTGCCCGCAAGGGCGTCCCGGTTCGACTCCGGGGTTCGGTACTTTAACCCGGCGCGGTTTCGCGTCGGGTTTTTTCTTTTCTTGGGATTTCTTGGGAAAAACGCGATTCGCTCTTTTCGAGACTCGATTTTTTTTGAAACGGCGCTATAATGTCGGCGAGTCGCGCGCGAACGAAAGCGCGATCAAAGCGGTTCATTTTTGCGAAAGGACGGCGATGAAAACTAGGGCGGACGATTTTTCCGGCTTGACCGTTGCGATGATAACCCCTTTTAAGGGAGACAAAATCGACTTCGACGCGCTCGAGGAACAAATCGAGTTCCAAATCGCGGCGGGAACGACGGCGCTCTCGCCGGTCGGCACGACCGGGGAATCCCCCACGCTAACGCACGAGGAGCACCGAGCGGTCATCGAGAAGACGGTTCGTTTCGTCGCGGGTCGCGCCAAGGTGCTCGCGGGGGCGGGGTCCAATAGCACCGCCGAGGCGCTGTCGCTGGCGCGTTTCGCGGAAAAAGCGGGGGCTGACGCGCTGCTCGTCGTCGGGCCGTACTACAACAAACCGACCCAAGAGGGTATGTACCAACATTTTAAAGCGGTCGCCGAAGCGGTCGGGGTTCCAATCTGCGTCTACAACGTGCCGGGTCGAACCGGGCGCGCGATCGACGTCGACACGATCGTCCGGCTCGCCGAGTTTAAAAATATCGCGATGGTCAAAGACGCGACCGGCTCGATGGAGTCGACGTCGGGAATCGTCGCGCGAACCGATCTCACGGTTCTCTCGGGAGACGACGGGCTCACCCTTCCCTTTATGGCGCTCGGAGCTCGCGGGGTTGTCTCGGTCGTCGGGAACTTCGCGCCGCGCGATCTGGTCGCCCTTTGCGCCGCGATGAACGCGGGAAAACTCGACGAGGCGCGAGCGCTTCACCAAAAGCTCCTGCCCCTGAGCCAGGGAATTCTCTCCCTCTCGACCAACCCGATTCCCGTCAAGAAGGCAATGCAACTGCTGGGTCGCGACTCCGGCGAAATGCGCTTGCCAATGACCGAGCTCGCTCCGGAACCAACCGCGAAGCTGAGGCAAATGCTCATCGACTACGGTCTGAATCCCGTCGCCTAACGCTATCGCGAGGAATCGGTTATGATCGTCAAAATTACCGGAAAACTAGTCGAGCTTCAAAACGAGCGCGCGATTATCGAGGCGGGGGCGTTTCAGTACGAGACGCTCGTCCCGGAATTTACGCGTCGGCAATTGCAAAGCGAACTCGGCAAAACCGTCTCGCTCCACACGATCGAGTACATCGACGGGAATCCGACCCAAGGACGCTTGACCCCGAGATTGATCGGTTTTTTGACGGAAACGGAGCGCGAATTTTTCGAGCTGTTCTGCAGCGTCGACGGAGTCGGCTCGAAAAAAGCGCTTCGCGCGATGGTTCGTCCGGTTCGCGAAATCGCGGCGTCGATCGAGGAGCAAGACGTCAAGTTTCTCTCCCAACTTCCCGGAATCGGTCCGGCGACCGCCGAGCGGATCGTCGCCAAGCTGCGCCGCAAGGTTCCGAAGTTCGCGCTAATGGTCGCCCGACCGGGCGATCCCGACGGCGCTCCGGAACAAGCGCAAGACGCGGTCGCCGAGACGTTCGAGGCGCTGATCAGTTTGGGGCACTCCGAGGCGGAGGCGCGACGGTTGATCGATTCGGTTCTCGAAACGAGCAAAAAGAAGTTCAAAGACTCCTCGGAGTTGATTCAAGCCATCTATATGAACAATCGTTGAGTCGAACGAGGGTCAAGGAGGTCCGATGGCCAAACAAGCGATCTATTATTCGAGTCGCGAAACCGACGGCGACGACGGAGATTCTCGCGTCGAGCAAGCGGAAGCGACCGCCTACTTCGACTCGTTCCGCGATCCCGGACGCGAGTCGCGCGAGGAGGATCTCCTGCTCCGCCCGAAGCGCATGTTCGATATGGTCGGTCAGCGCGCGGTTTACGACCGAATCGAAATCGCGGTCGAGGCGGCGCGCAAGCGAGGCGAAACGCTCGGGCACATTCTGTTCGACGGTCCCCCGGGCCTGGGAAAGACGACCTTCGCGACGTGCATTCCTCGCGAGCTCGGGGTCGAGTTCCAAATCGCGAACGGGGCGACGATGCGCGCGCCCAAAGATATCGTTCCGTATCTGACGAACGCGCAAGAGGGCTCCGTGCTCTTTATCGACGAAATCCATCGAATGCAGAAGACGGTCGAGGAGTTCCTCTATCCGGCGATGGAGGACTTTAGGATCGACGTCGTAATGGGCGAGGGAGTCAACGCGCGCACCCTCAACATCCCGCTCAAACCGTTCACGCTCATCGGCGCGACGACGCGAACCGGCTTGATCTCCGCGCCGCTCCGCGACCGGTTTCAAATGCATGAGCATCTCGACTTTTACTCCGACGAGGAGTTGACCGAGATCGCCAAGCGCAACGCGGTCAAACTAAAGTTGGAGCTTGACGAGGAGGGCGCCTACGAAATCGCGAGACGAAGCCGAGGAACCCCGAGACTCGTCAACAACAGACTGCGCTGGGTTCGCGACTACGCGGACGCGAAGGCGGACGGGGTCGCGTCGACCTCGGTGGTTCGCGACGCGCTCGAAATGCAGGGAATCGACGAAATAGGGCTCGACGCGCAAGATCGCAAAGTCCTCGAAATTATATACAGAGTCTTTCAAGGGGGTCCGGTCGGATTGGACGCGGTGGCGCGCACCCTAAACGTCTCCCCCGACTCGCTCGAAGACGAAGTCGAGCCGTTCCTGCTGCGGAGCGAGTTACTCGCGAGAACCCCGAGGGGCAGGCGCTTGACTAAAAAGGGGTTCCGACACATCGGGGTCGAGCCGGACTCAAACTCTTTCTTCGACTTTTAACGCGGGCGACTCGTTTCGAGCCTTTTTCGCGCGACAAAAAACAAGCATTGCGGAGCCTTAACAATGGCGGAAGAAGTTCTTAAACCGTATCTTGTAACCGATCCCCAAGAGATGAGCGAGCGGCTTGACGCGCTTCGAGCCCAGGGCAAGAAGATCGGGTTGGTGCCGACGATGGGGGCGCTGCACTTGGGGCATCTCAGCCTCGCGCTCGCGGCGAAAAACGAGTGCGACGTCGTCGTCGTTTCCGACTTCGTGAACCCGACGCAATTTGCGCCGAACGAGGATTTCGACAAGTATCCCAGAGCGCTCGACGCGGATCTGTCGCTGCTCGCTAAAATCGAGACCGACTTCGTCTTCGCGCCCCCCGCTTCGAAAATGTACCCGAGCGGGTTCGACGCGAGCGTCCATGTCGGAGGAGTCTCGAAAATTCTCGAGGGCGCGTTCCGTCCGACGCATTTCGACGGCGTTTGCTTGGTCGTGCTAAAACTCTTCAACATAACGCGCGCCGACATAGCGTACTTCGGTCAAAAAGACTACCAACAAGTCGCGGTCGTTAAGAAGATGGTCGCGGATCTGAACGTCCCGACGAAAATCGCGATGCGCCCGATCATTCGAGAGCGCGACGGGCTCGCGATGAGCAGCCGCAACAGTTATATGACGGACGACGAGCGAAAACAAGCGCTCGTTCTCAGTCGCGCGCTCGACGCGGCGGAGGAATTGATTAAAGCCGGAGAGCGGGAATCGAGCGTCGTTTACGACAAGATGCGCGAGATTATCGCGACCGCTCCCGACGCGAAGATCGACTATATTCGAATCGCGGATCCCGATTCGCTACTGGAAATGGATCGAATCGCGGGAAACGTCGTTATTCTAGAAGCGGTTCGAATCGGAGCGACGCGCTTAATCGACAACAAACTAATCGAGCGCAAGAGCTAGCGCGTTTCTCAAAAGGGCGAGCCAACGCGAGAACCAGAATCGTCGCGTCGGCTCCAATTCGTCTCGCCGCGATTCAAAGCGCGGCGCGAGGGTCAATTAGACGCGAGGGTCAATTAGAATCGTTGCATCAGTTCGATTCCAAGCCCGTCGTATTCGACGAAGGCGCATTTGAGCCCGGGGGCGGCGTCGAACGGTTCGACGAGGACTTTGAGCCCCTTCATCGCCTCTTCTAGATCGTCGCACTCGTAAGCGACGTGGGCTCGTTTCTGAAGGATCTCGGGGAACGGGCTTCCCTCTTCAAAGTTCAACCACTCGACGGCGTAGGGCTCGTCGTTGAAGTCGTTGATGCGGACTTTGCACGCTTCCAAGTAAATCGGCAGTTCGCGATCGTCGCAGGGGATTCCAATATGGCTGAAACGCAGACCGGGTTTTAGCATCGCAATTCTCTTTCTCGCAAGTAATAAAAAGGCGACCCGCCGCCGACGCCAAATAGGGCGCTCGCGGCGGGACGTTTCCAAACGGAGCGTCGAAATCGGGCGACTCCTCAATCGGGAGGGGTCGCCCCTCGGCTCGCGGTCGCGCTAGACGCGCTCAATTACGGATGGGCGACGGGGTTGGTGAACTTGAGCCCGTCCATACTGTGGTAGCACGCGTACTCGGTAACGATGGCGCCGTCGTTTCCGGCGATCATGAAGTGAGGCGCGGCGACTTCGCCAAGTCGGTCTTGATCGCCGACTTGCATGAACTTGAATTGGTAGCAGTTGATCGCTTTCGCTTCAAGCTGGCTCTTGGGAATGAGCGCGAGGGCTTGCGGATCGTTGGGATTTCCGCCTTTCGAGAAATTGAAGATGCTGCCGTAGCGAACTTGCCAAGACTCGTGTTTCGCCGGGAGCCCTTCGGCGGCTTCGTGACGGTGTTCGGGGATCATTTGCCCGGGAAGGAGGTAGATGTCGTGCCCGAAATAACGGAATTCTTTATCGTTAAAGAAGAAGATACCGCCCATGCCGACGTGTTCGAAATCGCCGAGGCCAAAGTCGGCGACCCAGAAATTCGGGTTGGCGCGAAGGGAGTCCGCGAGGGAGTAACCCATCTTGGCGAACATATCGTAGTAGGCTTCGAACGCCTTGTCCTGCTGGAAAACTCCGTCCTTGTAATAATCTTTATTGGTGTACTTCATAGGGCTCTCAACTTTCGATTCGGTTTCCAAAGCGACGGGTTTCGCGACGGACTCGTCGGCAAAACTCGCAAAACCAAGACCGGCGACGCCGCCGACCATCGCTTTTAACGCGTCTCTTCTGCGCATTGACACAACTCCTCGCCGCGTCGACTCGACTCCAAAGGAGGGAGGACGACGCGGCATAGCTCTCGTTTCGCTCGCGTATTCTTAACGGCGCCGCGAACGGTTCGCCGACCGCGTTGACGCCGGGACGCCAAGGCGCTATACTTGCGTCGCGCGGCGCGAACGAGGGGGAAACGCCCCCGGAGTTAAGTATATTGCGCTCGATTCTCGTTTGCAAGCGCTTTTTAGATTTTTCCCGACGTTTTTATTTTTTTCGATAAAATGACGCCGCCAAAACAAAACTCGCCCTCCGACATAAGCGCCTCCGAAATCGCGGAGGAGCTCGGTTCCCTCCAACTTGAAAAACGCCCCGAAGGGGTTCTTCTCCCAATCAAAGCGAAACCGGGCGCCGGGCGCAACGAAATACGCGGCGTTCAGGACGGCGCGCTCAAAGCCGCGGTAACGCAAGTTCCCGAAAAAGGGAAAGCGAACAAGGCGATTCTCGAGCTTCTCGCCAAGACCCTGAAACTCCGAAAATCCCAAATCTCGCTCGTCTCGGGCGACGCGGCGAGCCAAAAGGTTTTTCTCGTTTCGGAAATCGACGTGGACGAATTGCGCGCCAAGATAGCCGACGCGCTGTGAGTCGCGACAATTCCTCTTTTCGCTACAAACCGTCGAGAACGATTTAAAAATAAGTAAAATAGAGAAAATACAAAGATTGTTTTTGTTCGCGACTTTTCATCGAGGAATTCCTTGTTATAATCTAGAGAGCCGTTCGAGTTTTTTGTCGGAGCGCGCGAAATGGCGCGGCGCAAAAGGCTCGAGCGCCCAACCGATCACAACGGCGCGAGCCGCGAACCGAGCGTCTTCGCGGTGGACGAATCGCGCGTCGGCATATTAGGAGCATTGAGCGATATGAACTATTTGACCAAATCGACGAGCGCGCTCGTCTTGGCTTGTTGCGTCTCGGTTCTCGCGGGTTGCGGTAAGAGCGCCGCGCCGAGCGGAACGAAACTTACCTATAAGATGGACTCGATTCCCGCGTCGGCGATCGACACGTCGCAACAAACGATGGAGCAAGCGAAAGAGAAGCCGGATCCGAATATCGAGACGCTGGCTCGCGCTTACGACGAACGCCACGCGAAGCCTTCTCGTCCCGCGGTTCGGCTCGCCGCGCCGACCAAGCCCGCCGCTCCCGCCGTTGAACCGCCGCTCGCCGCCAAAGAAGACATCGACAAGGCGAAGGCGCGCGTCGCCGAGCTTCGCGGTTCGGTCAAGACCGCGAAGAACGGCGCTATCACGGGTCTGACGATCGAGTCCGCCGACGCGACCGTCGAAGATATGGCGCTTTTCGGCAAGCTCCTCGATTTGGAGTCGATCTCCTTCCTTGGCGCGAATTTCAACGACGAATATCTCGCGCAATTTAAGGATCTCAAGAAGTTGACGTCCATAACGGTTCAAAACTCTGGCATAACCGGCGCTTCTTTGGAAACGTTCGCCGCATATCCGGAATTGAAATCGCTCGATATTCGCCGCGACCTACAACTTGAGAACAAAGACCTCAAGGTTCTCGCGAGCGCTCCCAAATTAGAGAACCTAGCCCTTTACTACAACGGTTTCTCCAACTTCGCCGTTAAAAACGTCCAAACGTCGCAAACGATCAAATCGCTCGACTTGCGGGGATGTCAAAACGTCGACGACGGTTGTTGCCGATATCTGATCGAAATGCCGGCGCTGGAGGAGGTTTACTTCCGCTTCCTCATTAGCGACGACGGAATAGAGAAGCTCTCCGCGGCGCCCAAGCTAAAGTTTATCGAGCTTCAAGACTGCGCCGTAACTAACGCTTGCGCCGAGTCGCTCGTCAAGTTCCCCGCCCTGACCGGTTTGCGCGTCTTCCGCAGCAAGTCGTTCGACGACGGCGGCGTTCAAGGGCTCGCGGGAATCAAGCTCGAACGCCTCGAACTGCGCGACCTAAACGTCTCGAACGACGGCGTTCTGGCGCTCAAAGATATGTCGACCCTTAGAAACGTCGAGCTTTCGGAGCTCGGCAGCGTCGACTCCGAAGCGCTCAAGACGGTTCTCGGTTCGTGGAAAAATCTCGAATCGCTTTGGCTCTTCTCGATGGCGACCAACGACGACGTGGTCAAGACGATCGTCGCGAGCGAGCCAAACCTTAAGAACCTGACGCTTCGCGCTTCCGTCGGCGAGCTGAGCGACTCGACCCTCGAGGAACTGACCAAACTGCAAAACCTCGAATCGCTCGATTTGCGCGAAAACGCCGGTTTTACGCTCGACGGTTTCAAGAAACTCGCGAATATCAATTCGCTTCGCAAGCTCTATATTAAAGGCACGGCGCTCGGCGACTCCAACCAAGCCGCCCTCGACGCGCAAGCCGAGATGAAGAAAGTCAATCCGAAAATCTCGTTCTCCAATAACTGACGCTTTTTCGCGAACTTAATCGAATCGAGAGACCTCGTCGCGCTCGCGGCGAGGTCTTTTTCTTTTCGCGCGAACAAAAAGCGCGTCAAAACCTACAAAATCAAGTTTTAACTAAAAAAAGCGAACAAAAATAAGAAAACGCGAACGCGAACGTTGCCCCCGCGATTTATTTTTCGTATAATTCGAGAAACGCGGATTTGGGGTCGACAAGCTCGCGAACCGACTCGCGGATCCGCGCTCCCAACATTATTGACCGCGAACGTCAAAAAGGACAACGATGAACGTCGAGCGAACCAGACTTAACCGACGCGCGTTTTTGAGAGCGTCGGCTTGCGCGATATCCGCGCCGCTCGCTATGCCGAGCGCAATTTTCGGCTTTAACGGAGGCGTCTCTCCCAGCAACAAAATCAACGTTTTTCACGTCGGCATGGGAGTTCGCGGCAACCAGGTAATGGAAATCTTTTTAGACAATCCGAATTACCGGGTCGTCGGAACTTGCGATTGCATGAGAAATCGCGCCGAGAGCGGGGCGGCGAAAGCCGACGCCCATTACGGAGACAAAGGAACCGCGATTAGCTATTACTACGAAGAGGCTCTGGAGCGCCCCGACGTCGACGTAATCTGCTGCGCGTGCCCGGACCATTGGCACACTAAGATCTCGGTCGAGGCCTGCCGGGCGGGGAAAGACGTCTACTGCGAAAAACCGTTGACCCTCACCCTACAAGAATCGCGACTAATCGTCAAGGCGGCTCGAAAATACAATCGGGTCTGCACCGGCGGAAGTCAGCGCGTTATGGAAGATTACGGCTCTATCGCGCCGATTCTCCAAAGCGGCGCGATCGGCGAGGTCAAGGAGGCGCTCGTGGAGGTCGGCGGACCTCCGATCCCCTGCTATTTGCCGGAGCAGCCGATTCCAGAAGGTCTCGATTGGGATCGCTGGCTCGGTCAGGCGCCCTACGCGCCCTACAACGAGGGTCGCTACACGGGGTTCTACGACAGCGGCTGGCGGCGCTACAGCGAGTACGGAACCGGGTTCCTCGCCGACTGGGGCGCGCACAAGTTCGCCGCGGCGCTCTATTGCGTCGGATTGGACCTCGAAGAGCCGGTCGAAATCACCCCGCCGGGTTACGACGGAAGTCCTTACGCGATCGCGACCTACAAAAACGGGTTCAAAATCTATCACATTTGGAACGGACCCGACGATCACGATATGACGTTCAAAGGAACCGAGGGCGAATTCGACGTCCGATATTCCAAATTGAAACCGTTAAAGCAAGTCGACGTCAGACGCTACGCCGGAGGCGCGACGACGATCGCGGACGACTTCGCGTTCTGCGTTCGCCATCGGGCGCGCCCGTTCCAAGATTTCGCCTACGCCGCCAAAGCCGCCGCGCTCTGTCAGCTGTTCGCGATCTGCCACAAACTGGGTCGAAAACTCCAATGGGACGCCGAGAATTGTCGATTCGTCGGCGACGAGGAGGCGAACCGCCACGTCGCGCGACCCCAGCGCGCGCCCTACGCGATTCCCTCCGTTTGAACCAACTTTTCATCGCTCGACGCTCGACGCGAAAAGCGATTGACATATTAGGATAGTTTTATGACGATTTCTTGGAAACAGATCGCGCTCGGGGCGGTCGCGGCGCTATTCGTCGCGGCGGCGAGCGCCTCGTTCGGACAAAGCCCCGCCGAAAAATTGGCGGAATGTCTCCCCAAAATGGCCGCCGAGGACTTGGCGAACGAAGAGCAAGTTCTCGCGATGGAAGCGGCGAACAACGCTTGGGAGACCTACTTCCTGCGGGACTGCGCCAAATCGAAAGAGCTCCGAGCCGAGTCCCTTAAGGCGACTTGCGACGCGCTCGAGTCCGACGCGCCCGTCCTCGTTAAAGAGCGATTGCTTCGGCTCTTGCAATGGGCGGGAGACGACACTTGCGTCGACGTTGTCGCGAAGTTTTTGGACTCCGACGAACCGGCGCTGGTCGACGCCGCCGCGCGAGTTCTCTCGCAAATCCCGACCGAAAAGGCGCTCGCCGCCCTGCGAAAAGACCCCGTCAAATTCGCGCCCTATATCGACGCGCGCGACGTCGACGTTTCAATCGGCGGCGAATCGGAGCTTCCCGAGTCGGCGCCTTGCGTCTCGGACGCGGAGTTCGACGCCTATATGGCGGCGTTCGACCAAATGTCCGACGACGACAAAGCGAGAGCGCTCTGGGCGGTTCGCGTCCGCAACGCGGCGAAATATCTCGACCTGGCGATCGCTAGCGCGCAGTCGGAGAACCCCGATGTCAAACGCGCCGCGCTGTTGGCGATCGAAAGAATCGGGAGCGCGGCTCAGTTCGAGCTTCTCTATAAAGGGGTAAAGGAATTCGATCGCGCGTTCTGCGCTCGGGTTATGCAAAACGTCGTCGGGGACGACTTCGACAAAGCCGTTCTCGAGGCGATCGCGAAAGAGACGGATCCCGAGAACCTCGTCTCCTTGGCGGAAATCGCCGCCGGACGATACGAAACCGAAGCCGCGAGCCTCCTGCTCGCGCTCGCGAAAAAGCCCGACTGCCCCGTCCGATTGGCGCTGCTGACGATCGCGGAAAAAATCGCGACTCCGGACGATTTCGACGACTTCGTCGACGTCGCGCTCGCGGTCGAGGATCGAGCGGAGCGAGATCGCGCGGAACAAATCGTCGCGCGACTCTGCGAAGGGGACGCGTCTCCGGTAATCGCCAAAATCAATCAAGAAAACGGCGCTCGGCTCTTTTTGCTCATCGGTCGCATCGGGGGCGACGCGGCGCTCGCGCAGGTCGATCGCGCCCTAAAATCGGGCGACCCGAACGCGGTCGCGATCGGTGCTCGCGCGCTCTGCAACTGGCCGAGCGCGGTCGTTTGGGAGCGACTGCTCTCCGCCGCGAAATCGGAGACGCTTCCCGAATCTCTTAGAATTCAATCGCTTCGCGCGTTCGTCCGGGTAATCTCCCTTCCCGACGACCGAGACGAAATCGATATGACGGGTTTGGAGAAACTGGATTGGCTTAAAAAAGCGTTCGATCTCGCGACGCGGGACGAAGATCGCGCGTGGGTTCTCGAGCGAGTCGGATCGGTTCGCGAACCGGAATCGGTCGAGTTCGCGCTCCGCTTCGTCGACGACGAAAAGCTGTCGTCCCGAGCGATCGAGACGATTCTCGCCCTGGGTCATCACACCTACCTGCGCAAACAAAACAGGGAGCTCTTCCTCAAGGCGCTCGACGTCGCGATCAAGAAGGGCGACCCCGGCCAATACTACCGCGCCGAGGGGTACTTGACCAATATGCGCTAACGAGGCGTCGACGAAAAACCTCGAGGGCGCGTTTGTCCGAAAAACAAAAGAAAAATTTTTCGAGCGAAAAGTTGCCCCTAAGATTTGTTTATTGTATAATTCGAGAATCGCGGGTTCGGACGTCGGCGCGCTCGCGAAACGACGCGCGAACCCGCTTCCCCAACTTTATTAACCGCGAACGTCAAAAAGGACAACGATGAACATCGAGCGAACCAGACTCAATCGCCGCGCGTTTTTTAGAGCGTCGGCTTGCGCGATTTCCGCGCCGCTCGTTATGCCGAGCGCAGTTTTCGGCTTTAACGGAGGCGTCTCTCCCAGCAATAAGATCAATCTGTTCCACATTGGTCTGGGAAATCGCGGCAACGAGCTTCTCGGAGGCTTCTTGAGCAACCCGAACTACCAAGTGCTCGGAGTTTGCGACTGCTGGAAAGAGCGAGTCGACCGCGCCGCCGACCGCGTCAACAACCGCTATCGCAACGACGCCGCCGCGAAGTACGCCCATTACGAGGACGTTCTCCAGCGCTCCGACGTCGACGCGATCTGCTGCGCGTGCCCCGACCACTGGCACGCGAAAATCTCGATCGAAGCGTGCCAAGCGGGCAAAGACGTTTACTGCGAAAAGCCGCTCACCCTCACGCTCGAAGAGACTCGCCTGATCGTCAAGGCGGCTCGAAAATACAATCGCGTCTGCACGAGCGGAAGCCAGCGCGTTATGGAGGATTACGGCTATATGGCGCCGATCCTTCAAAGCGGCGCCATCGGCGAGGTCAAAGAGGTGTTCGTCGGGGTCGGCGCGCCTCCGATTCACTGCTACTTGCCGGAGCAACCGATTCCGGAGGGGCTCGATTGGGATCGCTGGCTCGGTCAAGCGCCCTACGCTCCGTTCAACTACGAGCGCTGCTCCGGGAACTACGGGGGCGGGTGGCGTCGCTACGGCGAGTACTGCACCGGTTTCCTCGCCGACTGGGGCGCCCACAAATTCGCGGGCGCGCTTTACGATCTCGGGATGGATCTCGAAGAGCCGGTCGAGCTGCTGCCACCCGGCTACGACGACTGCCCCTACGCGCGCGCGGTCTTCAAGAACGGGGTCAAGATGTACCACGTCTGGAACGGTCCCGACAACTACGACGTCACCTTCAAGGGAACCGAAGGGGACTACGTCCATCAGCAAACCAAGCTCAATCCGATCAAGCCGGTCGACGTCCGTCGCTACTCCGGCGGGGCGACGAACATCGCCGACGATTTCGCGTTCTGCGTTCGCAATCGGCTGCGCCCGTTCCAAGATTTCGCGTACGGCGCGAACGCGGCGGCGGTTTGCCAGCTGCTCGCGATCGTCCACAAACTCGGGCGCCGCTTGCAGTGGGACTCCGCGAACTGCCGTTTCGTCAACGACGACGAGGCGAATCGCCACGTCCGTCGCCCGCAGCGCGCCCCCTACGTTATCTCCGAGGTTTGAGCCGCGGATTCCACCGTTCACAAATCAACGCAAACGCGTTCTAAATATTAGGATATGTTTATGACGTTCTCTTGGAAACAATGCGCGATCGTCGTCGTCGCGACGGCGATCGTCTGCGCGGCGACCGCGTCGTTCGGTCAAAGCGCCGCCGACAAATTGGCGGAATACCTCCCGAAAATGGCGCCGGAGAATATGGCGGACGAAGGTCAAGTCCGCGAGATGGAAGCGGCGCAACAAGGCTGGATGAATTACTTTCTGCGCGACTGCTCGCAATCGAAAGAGCTCCGCGCCGAGTCGATCAAGGCGACTTGCGACGCCCTCGAAGCCGACGCGCCGACCGTCGCCAAAGCGTGGCTACTGAATCTCTTGCAATGGGCCGGAGACGACTCCTGCGTCGATTGCGTCGCGAAATTCCTCGATTCCGACGAGCCGACCCTCGTCGACGCTTCCGCGCGAGCCCTTTCTCAAATCCCGACCGAAAAGGCCCTCAAAGCGCTCCAAAAAGACCCCGAAAAGTTCGCTCCCTATATAGATAGCCGCGAGCGCGACAAGACCGTCGGCGTCGAGACCGAGCTTCCGCTCGCGTTACCCTACGTCTCCGAGGGCGATTTCGACTCCTATATGAAGGGTTTCGACGCGCTGAGCGACGATGACAAAGCTCGCGCGCTCGGCGCGGTTCGCGTCCGCAAGGCGAAGAAATACGTCGACTTGGCGGTTAAAAGCGCCGCGTCCGACAATCCCGACGTCAAGCGCGCGGCGATCCTCGCGATCGAAAAGATCGGAAGCGCGGCTCAATTCGACGTTCTCTACAAAGCGATGGCGGACTTTGATCGCGGGTTCTGCGTCCGCGTTATGAAGAACATTGTCGGAGACGACTTCGACAAGGCGGTCGTCGACGCGCTTAAGAAAGAAAAAGACGGCGCGAACATGGCGTCGCTAGCGGAAGTCGTCGGGGGACGCTACGCCAAGAGCGAAGTCGGAACTCTCCTCGCGCTCGCGAAGAAGGACGACTGCCCCGCGCGCCTCGCGCTCATAACCGCCGCCGAGCAAATCGCGACCAAAGACAATATCGACGACTTCCTCGACGCCGCGCTCGCCATCTCCGACCGCGGGGATCGCGACCGCGCCGAGCAAATCCTCTCGCGCCTCTGCGAAGGGGACGCCTCCCCCGTGATCGCCAAAATGACCAACGCCAACGGCGCGCAAATCTTCCCGATCCTGGGTCGCGTCGGCGGGGACGCGGCGCTCGAGCAAATCGACCGCGCCGCGAACTCGAACGATTCCAACGCGGTCGCGCTCGCGGTTCGTTCGTTCTGCAACTGGCCGAACGCGGTCGTTTGGGAGCGCCTACTTAAAGCGGCGCAAAGCGACGCCCTTCCCCAAGGTCTGAAGGTTCAAGCGCTTCGCGCGTTCGTTCGCGTCGTTTCGCTCCCCGACGATCAAGACGGAATCGACATGTCCGGCAAAGACAAGGTCGCAAATCTGAAGAAGGCGTTCGAACTCGCGACCCGCGACGACGAGCGCGCGTACGTTCTCGAGCGCGTCGGCTCGGTTCGCGAGCCGGAATCGGTGGAGTTCGCGCTGCGATACGTCGATACGCCCGCGCTGGCCGGCAAAGCGCTCAACGCGATTCTCGACGTGGCGCACCACGACTATATGCGCAAGCAGAACAAGGAGCTCTTCCTGAAAGCGCTCGACGTCGTCATCGAAAAGGGCGACCAAGGGCAAAAAGAGCGCGCGCAAGGGTACAAGAGCAATATCCGCTAACCCCCGCGCCGCGATTAGTTGACGTCGAAGGCGAATCGGAGTATAATGCTCCGGTTCGCTTTTTTACTGGAGGGAGCGAAAATGGCGAAAAGACCCGAGAAACGATCGACCGAGAGCGAGGCGAAAACCGGAGCCAAGGCGAAAGTTAAAAGCGATGCTAAAGGGTCCAAGTCCCGAGTTGGCGCCGCAAGTCGGCCCGAGCGCGCGAAAATGCTCTTTTCGACCCCGCGGCCGCCTTGCCGCCCCCGAATCGCGATTTTACCAACGACGAGCTCGAATCGCTGTCGAAAGCGATGGATCGGGCTCTCGGAAAAAGGCGAGTTTGGTGGGGAATTCACGATCTCTTTTTCCGATATATGCTAATGGATCGGGATTTTTTGATCGACTTTCTCCTAACGCTCGCTCCGGGATTGGACGAAGAGCTCGACGTTCGTCGTCTGGGAATGGCTCCGAGCGTTCACATCGACCAAGGTTTCGCCCAAAACATATGCGACATAGTGTGTCAAATCCCGTTTCGCGATACGCGACGGGGGGTAAAAACGGTGGCGCTCGTCTTGGAGCATAAAGCCCAGAGCGGCGGGTTCCACGATAAGCGGCTGGCGACTCAACTAACGCGCTACGCGATCGACGAATCGGAGCGCGTCGCCAAGGAAACCCCCGACCAATTGGAAACGCCCCAAGCGATTGTTATTGTCGTCTATACGGGTCGCGACGAATTTTTCCGACCTCGACCTTGGAGCGATTTTTACAAACCGATCGAGTTTTGCAAGAATTCCGCGATCTCACCCGAGTTTCCTTGTTTCAATCTTACCAAACTATTCCTCGAGGGCAAACTAATCGGTCCTCCTCACATTGTCGCCTTCGCGACCTCGATGGCTTGCGCGGGCAAACGAAAAATTCGAGAGTATCGCGACAAGATACTGGCGGCGTTTCGAACCGTCAAAAGGTTCGACGCAAAAGTTTGGGGACGACTAAAGGCGATCGCGCTCTACGCCTCGATGGTCTCGGAAAACTCCAAAGAAAGGCTGACAGAACAAGAAGTCGAGGAATTGCTTGAAAGCGCCAGCGAAAACGACGGCGTTAGAAAGGAACTAAGAATGAGTTTTTTTGATAGAATTCGAGCCGAGGCCGAAGCTAGGGCCGAAGCTAGGGGCGAAGCTAGGGGCGAAGCCAAGGGCGAAGCCAAGCGTCTGCTCAAATGCGTCGCGATTCAATACGGGCAAATCGCCGAACCGATCGACAAAGCGATTCGTTCGATCGACGACGAAAGCGTTTTGGACAAGATTACCGAATTGCTTTTCAAAACAAAATCCCGCGCAAAGTTCGAGCAAGGCGTCGCCCAACTACTCCCCGCGGCCGCGCGCTAATCTCCCTCGCGAACTCCTTTCCTTCGTTGATTTCCCCCTTCGCAACGCTCGACGCGAAAGTATGGGCGCGCCTAAAAGCGATCGCGCTCTACGTCTCGACGCCCTCGGAAAACTCCAAAGAAAGGCCGATGGAACAAGAAGTCGAGGAATTACTCGAGGGCGCGAGCGAAAACAAAGGGCTCCGAAAGGAACTGAGAAGGCGTTTTTTTGATAGACTTAGAGCGGAGAGCGAAACCGGACGCCCGCTCAAACGCGTCCCTTATCTATCGTCTAACCTATTGCGCGACAAGCGCTTGAAACCCAATTAAAGAAGACCGAACAATGAGCCCGTTTGACCGTACAAAAGAGGAGTTATACGCCGAAGGACTCAAACTAGCGCGCGCCGAAATAAAAGCCGAGGGAAAATCCAAAGAATACGTCGAGGCTTACGTCAAAAGTTTCGCGAAAAGTTACGTTATCGGCTTTTGGAAGGGAGTCGCCAAAGCGCTAAGCGACGCCGCGTCCATAAGGTATAAGCAAATCTCCAAGTCCTTAGTCAAGGCGATTCTTTCGACCGACGACAAAACCCTCTTGTCCAAAATTTCCGACGCGTTGGACGCGAACGAATCGTTCGCCGACTTCGAAAAAGCGGTCGCGCCTTTAATCTTGCCCCAAATTCGCCCCGCGACCGAAGAGGACGTCGACAAAATCCCCGGTTTCATCAAAGGGATTGCCGAATACGAAAAGATGACCGACGAGGTCGTCGTTACCGAGGACATGCTCCGCGACTGGCTCTTCGTCAAGGGAATCGCCGAGGTAATTTTCGTTCTTATGAACGGCAAAGAGGTCGGATTCGCGCTCTTTTTCCCGAACTACTCCACGTTCCTAGGGCGCGGCGGACTCTATCTCGAAGATCTCTTCGTCCTCCCGGATTTTCGCGGCAAGGGATGCGGCAAAGCCCTTCTGAAACGCCTCGCGCAAATCGCCGTCGAGCGAAACTACGGACGGGTCGAATGGCGCTGCCTCAAATGGAACCGTCCGAGCATCGATTTCTATCGTTCTCTGGGCGCGATCGAGCTAAAAGAATGGACGACGTTCCGATTATGCGGAGACGCGATCCCCAATTTGGCGAATCGAGACTAGCGGCGCCCCTTGTCGGGGATTGACAAAAACGACGATTTGCGTAGAATAGCGAGCGT
Organism: Thermoguttaceae bacterium; assembly: GCA_017441605.1. Taxonomy (GTDB): domain Bacteria; phylum Planctomycetota; class Planctomycetia; order Pirellulales; family Thermoguttaceae; genus RUG369. Next base: position 37,847 of record JAFRXD010000057.1, read on the forward strand.
CGAGTCGGGTTTCCCGGCTCCCAAAGGGTTCGCGTTTTCGCGCGCGAAGAGCGTCGCCCGCGTTCCCGTTCCTCGCGTTTTATTCGCAATATGATCGCGTCGAAAATCGTTGCGTTTTCCTTGCAAACGCCGCGCGCTCCCTCTCCGAGGGCGCCTCGGTTGGCGGGCGTTTTTGTCCGAGGGCGCGACCCCGGTCGCCTCGAATTCGCTCCTCGGCTCTCTTTCCGCAACCTTCTCTCTTCCACAGTTCTCTCTTTTCGCCCTCTTTCGTTGTTCGGCTTCTTCTTTTCGACGCGCGCCGACAATAATTCGCGATCCTCGGTTCCAACGTTCGATTTGCCCCCAAACGACGCCCATTCCATTGGAGATCCCTCGCAATGAAACGATTTGCCCTCGACGCTCCGTTCCGAAAAGGAAGTAACGCGGCGCGCTCCCTCGGCGCCGTCGCGACCTCCGCGCTCGCCCTACTGGCGCTCACGCTCGGCTCCGTCGTTTTCGTTCGCGCCGGAGGAGGCGATCCGCGAGCGCTCGCCGAGGACGAGCCGCGAATCGTCGAGTCGACCGAATCGGTCCCGGTCGTTCCCGACGCCGAGTTTCCCGAGGAGCCCGCGGTCAAGAACTCCGACGTGCCGGTCGGCTGGATTCCCGACCTGCGCGTTCTCGCCGGAGCGCCGACCGCGACGGTCGATCTGAGCGAGTGCGAGCGAAAGTTCCGAGCGCAAAACAACTTCGACGCGAAGGCCCAAATCGAGTGGAGCCTCGTCCAAAATTCGAAGCCCGACGTCGCCGACGTTAAAATCGTCGGAGACAAACTCTACGTCCATTGGAAAGAGGGCGCGATCGGCTCGACGAAAATCGTCGCGCAAGCGACGCAAGTCGGAGACGAAACCCGAAGAGCCTCCGCCGCGTTCAACGCGGAAACTTGGGCCCCGAACTATCTGCAGATCGCGATGGCGGTTCTCGGAGGGCTGGGGCTTTTCCTCCTCGGCATGAAGAATATGTCCGACGGTCTGACCGCGATCGCAGGCTCCCGCTTGCGACGGCTCATCTCCCTCTTCACGAACAATCGCTTCCTCGCGGTCGGCGTTGGGATCGTAACCACGACCCTTCTCCAGTCGAGCTCCGCGACTTCCGTAATGACGATGGGATTCGTCAATAGCGGGCTAATGACCCTCAAACAGGCGATGGGCGTGATTATCGGCGCGCACATTGGAACGACGACCACGGGCTGGCTCATCGCGTTCAAAGTCGGGGCGCTGGGCCTGCCGCTGCTCGGGCTCGCCGCGATGACCCTGATCTTCGTTAAGCGCGAGAAAGTCCGGAACTTCGCGACTTTCGCGCTCGGCTTGGGAATGATTTTCTTCGGGCTAGAAGTTCTAAAGCAGGGTATGTCGCCCCTTTCGGATCTTCCGCAGTTCGGCGCGTTTCTCCAATCGTTCGCCGCGAGCGGCTCGCTCGTCAACGTCGGAAAGTGCATTTTCGTAGGCGCGGTCGTCACGATGCTCGTCCAGTCGTCCGCAGTAACCCTCGCGCTGGTCATTACGCTCGCCACGCTCGGCACGATCGACCTCAATTCCAGCGCCGCGATCGTTTTGGGAAGCAACGCGGGAACCACGATCACCGCCTGGCTCGCGTCCCTCGGCTCCGACTCCAACGGTCGTCGCGCCGCCTACTTCCACATCTTCTCCAACGTCTTTGGCGTCCTGTGGTTCTGGCCCCTCTTTTTCGTCGTCCTCATGCCTCTCGTCCACAAAATCGGCGCCATGTGCGGCATGACGACCGACGTCTCCAAAATCGCCCTCACTCACACGATCTTCAACGTCGGCAACACGATCGTGCTCCTGCCCCTGATCGGACCGATCTCCCGCGTTCTCAATCGCTGGGTGAAAGACGATTCCTCCCCGAAGAAGAAGCAGTCCGCGACCGGGCTCGAGGCGTTCGTCAACGACGAGCCGGTCATTGGGGTCGAGCGCTCTCGACTCGAAGTCCAGCGCATGTTCGTCGACTGCCGCAACTTGTTCTTCAATCTGTCGGAACTGCAAAAGAACCAGTTCGAGGACGAGACGCTCGTCGAAAAGTCGTTCCAACTGGAGCAAGTTCTCGACGACGTCCAAGACGAAACGATCGATTTCGTCTCCAAATTGACGACGAAAACGTTCTCCGCCGACCTCGCGAGCTCCGCCCGAGAACAGATTAGGCTCGCCGAGGAGCTCGAAACGATCGGCGACTACCTCGTCGGGGTTCTCAAATCGAATCTGAAACTAAAGAACGCGGGACTTTCCCTTCCCGAGGCGATTCGCGAGAAATCGGTTAAATTCCTCGGCGACGCCTTGGAGTCCCTGCAATGGCTCGAAACGAGCTTCGAGCGACGCCGCCACGGTTCCCTCGTTGGGCGCATGGTCGAGCGTCGCGCCGTCTGCGTTAAGCAAATCAAAGCCGCTCGAGACACGTTTGTCCAGGAAATGTTCGAGCAAAAGTGCGACCCGCTCGTGATCGTCGCCGTCGACTATCAGCTCAACGCCTGGCGAAGAACCCACGAGCATTTGCTCAATATCGCCGAGGCGATGGAACTGCCCGGTCAAACCTCCAAGAGATAGGGTTGGGGAGCGTCCGGTTGGATAAACGCCCCGCCATAGATCAAGCGCGCTTCCGTTCAAACGCGAACTCATCGGATCCGCCGATCGAATAAAGCGGAAACGAAAAGAGAATCGCGCCCAAATTTGAGAGATCGCAAAAAAAATCTCGACGCGCGAGCGTCGAGACCAAAAAGGTTCGGGGAACAGCGCCGACTCAAACGCCAATCGAGGCGGGAGCCGTTTCTTTGGAGGAATCGAATTCGAAGTCGGCTTCTTTCGTACCGCCTTTGGGGACGTCGAAGCGCAACTCGCCGCTATTTGCCCTGGGGGGTAATTTGTAAGGGGGCTCCTTTGCGACGGTTTGCCCTTCGATAGGATTCTCCTCGGCGTCGGGATCGCGCCAAGTAAGATAGACGACGTACGGTCCGGGCACGGCGCCTTTCTTTTTCTTTTCCGCTAGGGAAAGAGAATACTCGCCGTTTTGATCGGTAAGCCCGATCGCGACGGGAGGCACTTCCAGGGCCTCCGAGGCCGACTGAAAAACGACGCGAATATTCTCGGCGGGAACGCCGTCGACGACAATCTTTCCGGAAACGTCGACCACGCGAGGACCGCACCCCGCGCACATCGCCGCCGAGATCAGAATCGAGGCGAGAAATAACAAGCGAAAGCTTTTGTTTTCGTTATGGGAGGTCATGACGTCAATCTCCTGCGCTTCGAGAAACGCGAATCTCAAATTACGGCATTTGCGTTGTCTGTCCGTCGGCGATGGCGCACAGATTCCCCCAAACGCCGATATCGAACGGTGGATTGCCGGATCCTTTCCAGCCCGTCCCGACATTTATATTTTCGGAAATGAAATGAACGGAACCGTCGCAGAACGTCGAATTCATTCCCCCGGCGTGATAAGCGCCCGACGACCTACCGCAAAAATAGGTGCTCTGGGGAGCGGCGAGACCGCACGTGTCGACGCACAGTTGCCACTGATGGGACTTGAGGGTAGCGGCTTTAGGGCTACACGTGTAGATATGATTCGCCGCGACGCCCGACCAAAAAGTAGTCCGCCGCGGCATTTCTTTAGGAAGGTGATGTTCCGTAAAAATCGCGGTGTTCGACGTTCCGTCGGTAACGGCGGCGAGGGTATCGAAACTCAAGCCGTACTTAACGCCGTCCGCGCCAGTTACGGTTCCTAGGTGAACGGTGTGTATCGCGCCTCGCAAGTTCCGGCGATTGGACGCGCCGTTGTCGTCCCACCACCAAGTGCCTCCAGTGTTCGCCCCTCCCACCGCGCGATAAGAGGACGTATAAACCTCAAACTTTGTGTAGTTGCTATGCCCGTCGTCGGTGGACGGAAGCATTTGCTGCCCCGCCCCGGGATCGCTCGGACACTCGTAAATCGGCATTCTTAGCCTAGCGAGGGTTTTATTGAGCCCTTGATTCATCGCGTTGACGGATCCCTTCGTTTCGTTCGCCAATCCCGCCGCTCCAAAGTACATCGCGTACGCCTGCTGCTGTTCGAGATAAGGCAGGAGGGACACGCCCCACATCGAATACCAGCGCCAAAGACTCGCGGTCGAGTCGCCGGTGTTGCGCATCACCGCGCCGGCCGGCAACGTCTTTTGAACGTCGGCGTAGTTCAGCGCGGCAAGCCCGAGTTGTTTCATTTTGTTGGAACACTGCATGCGCCTAGCCGCCTCGCGCGCCGCTTGAACGGCGGGGAGAAGGAGCCCGATCAGAATCCCGATGATCGCGATGACGACCAAAAGCTCGACGAGGGTAAAACCGATTCTCTTTCCCCGACGTCTTCGATTTGAGGTTAGGTTCATTTTATAACTCCGCAAATGGGTTATTTTGAGAGATTCTCTCCGCGGACGTCTCGTTTTCGGAAGGAAGAACAATTGGCGACAACGGAGCGAGGAACCAAGCCGATCGCGCAAAAAATCGCCTCCCGTTGTTAACCGTCAATAAGCAACTCTACGGCGGGCTCAAAACGGCTCGGGAAGGGATCGAATCTTAACGACGCGCTTACAAAACTTACTGTAGCGCCCTCGAAAGATATTGTCAATTGTTTTGCGAAAAGATTCTTCACAAATTTTGAGAAAAAACGTTTTTTGGTCGACGCGCTTCTCAAAGTCTATTGTCGTCTTCGCAAGTAGACGAGAATTGGAACCGGACAAGGCGGGCAACGAGGGACAACCCCCAACGCTAACGGTCGTAACGAGCGAACCGCATAGAAGGGTAAACGGGACGACAGTCCGCGAAAGATTATCTAATTTCTCAAAAAAAAGCAAAAAAGGGCTCGCGCCTCTTGCGAACGCGTCGCCGCCAAATTATAATGGAATTTGCGAGTCGTAACGGTCGCGATTCGCTCAGTTTTTGTTCGTATATTTTTGACGTTTTTAAATTCGTTATTGGAGACGCAAATGAGAAACTTGGCCAACTGGGAGACGGGTAAGGAACGCAAGGGCTTTACCCTTGTCGAGCTCCTAGTCGTCATCGCGATTATCGGAATTTTGATCGGGCTCCTTCTCCCCGCCGTTCAAGCGGCGCGCGAGGCGGCTCGCCGCATGCAGTGCACGAACAACCTCAAGCAGTTCGGCTTGGGCTTGCACAACTACCACGACGTTAATAACGCGCTGATGGCCGGAACCAATGGCGCGAACGGTTTCACCTGGGCGTACAAAATCCTGCCTTTCATCGAACAGGCTCCGCTTTATCAAACGATCGACTGGAATCCGCCGACCTACGCCGGGACGACCAACAACTCGATGGTCTTTAACCAACAGAACCGCGTTTCGACCTTCTCCTGCCCGAGCGACAACCCGAAGGCGGTCGTTCCCGACAGCGACACGACCGCGGCTTATCGCGGTCGCTACCTCGGAAACTACCTCGTGAGCGTCGGTAGCACCGCGTGGTACGACACGATCGGGGTTGAAATCGGTCAAAACTGGTGGGTCGAGAAATTGGACGTCAACGGCTACGCCGAGCACCACGGCGCGTTCTTCGGCGGTCACTATCAATCGGGCTCGCACGGAACCTATCAAAACTTTTCTTGCGCGATCGACGGTCTCTCCAACACCGCCATTATGAGCGAAATTCTGATCGGTCAATTTGGTCAATCCTCCCCGACGGGCAACGCTCGCCAAGACACCCGCGGCGTTTTCTGGCGCGCCTGCTTGACCCCGTTCTACACCCACTACAACACTCCGAACTCCACTTATCCCGACAAGATGCTTTACGACTACTGCCGTTGCGTCAATAAGCCGGAGCTCAATTTGCCTTGCCAAGACTACCGTCTGCGAATCGCCGCCTCCAACGGCACCGAACAGGACGTCGCGTGGGTCGCGGCTCGCTCTCGCCACTCCGGCGGCGTCAACTGCTGCTACGGCGACGGTTCCGTCAAGTTCGTTAGCTCCAACGTCGACGCGACAATTTGGCGCGCGGTCGGATCGACTCAAGGCGGCGAGAACGTCTCGCTTCCGTGATCGGCTTAATTTTGGAGTCCGCTTAACACCCGAGGCGGCGAGTCGCGACGCGCGAGTTCGCCGCCTTATTTTGTATCGAGGAACACAATGAAAAAAACGCTACTGTGCCTTTGCCTTCTGCTAACGCTCGTCGCCTTCGCGACCGGCTGCGGCAAAGAGAAGCGCTGCGCCCTATCCGGCGCCGTTACCTCCAACGGTCAACCGGTTCCGGAAGGCGTCGTCAACTTCATTCCGGAAAATCCGGATCCTTCGAAAGGCGTCGTCGCCGGTTCGTGCGCGATTACGAACGGAACCTACGCGATGGGTCCCAAAGACGCCCAACTGCTTCCCGGTAAATATAAGGTTGTTGTCAACGCGTCCTCGACGATTCTCAAGAGCACCGGCGAAGTCATCGACCCCTACGACGTCAAAGACGGCAAGGTCGCTCCCGAAGCGGTCGATTTCGTCGATCTCGTCCCGCCTAAATTCGGGAAAGAGTCCGAGCTCTACGTCGAAGTCGGCAACCAGTCCAAAATGACGTTCGATATCAATATGGTCTCCGAATGACCCTCGCGCCGTTTGGAGTCTAGCGCCAACGAGCGTCTCCGTTTGGGAGGCGCTCCGCTTTTTTTACCCGTTTCGTTAACTCGTTTTGTTTATACGCTTTTCAAAAACCTTTAACGCGACAAACCTTGAAAACAAGGGGAGTCTTTTCTGTTGATTTATGCAACTCAATGGAATCAAGAACTTTTTACCTCGTCGATTACGAAAACGTTAGAGACGCTGGAATATCGGGAGGAGGAGTCAAATCTAACGACCAAGTCTACTTGTTCGCGTCCGCCGGTTCCGGCGTAAACTTCAACTCGCAGAAACTTTATTCGTACGGACTAAAACATATAAATCAGGTTCTGTCCCCCTCGCTCGATCAATGCGTCGATAAATTGATCTTGGCGTATTTAGGTTACTTTATGGGGACGGAAGACCCTTTGACCAAATACGTTATCATAAGCAAAGACAAGGGGTTCGATCCCGCTATTGAGATATTGAAGGGGTTAAGAAACGTTTCGATAGAACGAAGAGAACAAATCGCCCCCGAAAAAACGACCGCTAAAAAACAAGATCCGGAACCGTCTTCAAAAACGGCGGCGAACAAACCGGACGCGCAACCCAAAAAAGCGACGGCGGAGTCTCCGGCTAAAACGAAGGAAAAGCCGGAAGCGAAAGCGCCCGAATCTCGCGTCGCTCCCATGACCCAATCGGAGTTCCACGTCGCGGTTCAAAGAGCGCTCGGCGAAAAGAAGTTTCCTCCCAACGAAGCCGGACCGATCGCCTCGACGCTCAATAAGTTGTACAAAACGCCGGAGTTTCCGAACAACGTCAAAAGCGAGTTGAAAGAGCGCTTTCCCAATTACAATAAAATTTTCCAGGCGATTTACCCCGCCATAAGGGAGTACAAACAATCCGTCGAAGCGTCGGGGCAGTCGACCCCGCCTCCAACGGAAAAGCAAGAGGCGCCGGTCGCAAAAGCCGAGGTCTCGGAAATCAAACCGCCGCCCAAACCCGAATCGGCGCCTAAGCTAGAAGAGCCGGTCGCGAAAGTCGAGCCTCCGCGAGCGGTTCCCCAACCCGCGCCGGATCCCAAACCCGCGCTCGAGCGGCAAGTCCCGGAAGCCAAGATTGCGGAAGTCCCGAAAGTCGGCGACTCGCTGAGCGCGATCAAGCAAGATCTAAGCGCCGCGATCCACAAGGTCTTGGCGTCGTCGAACAACTACGAGACGCCAAGAGTCGGCAAAATCGCCAAGGCGATATGCGCGCGCTGCGGTCAAGACAACTTTTTAACCGTAGTGTTGAACGATTTGAGGGCGATCGACGAAGACGGGATCAATATGTTTTCGCTCATCGTCAATCCGGTTTTGATCGGGGCGCAAAGACGCGTCGAACAATTGAAGGAATCGGATCCGAGTTACCTCTAATCGCCGGTTCCTCGGAAGAAACAATCGCGCGTCCCGTCCCAAAGACGCGCCGTCTCAAAACGGTTTTCAAAAGGTTTTCGCGCCGTTTGGAAACCAACGTTAACGAGCGTCTCCGTTTTAGAGACGCTCCGTTTTTAAAACCGTTTCGTTAACTCGTTTCATTTAGTCATTTCAAAAGCCTTTAACGCGGCGAGCCTTGAAAACAAGGGGAGCCTTTTTATAAGCCTATGCAACAATAATGAGTTCCAAGACAATCTATCTCGTCGACTTCGAGAACGTTGGCAACGCCGGATTATCTAGCGAGGGAGTAGAATCTAACGACAGTCTTCGCTTGTTCAGTTCGGATCTAGCCAACGCCAAGATTGATTACAAAGCGCTAAGTTCTTTCAAGGGCGACGTTCATAAACCAATCGAGACGCCCTCCGCCGATCAATGCGTTGACAAAACGCTTTTGGCGTACCTCGGCTTTCTCATCGCTTCGGAAGAACCGACGACAAAATTTGTCATTGTAAGCAAGGACAAAGGGTACGCGCCAGTCGTCAAAGAGCTAAAAAAGCTAAAGAACGTATCGATCGAATTAAGAGCGTCAATCTCCGGTAAAGAAGTTCCGGCGAGCGCTCCAAAAGCGGCGAAGAAGAAAGTTGTCGCTTCGACCAAAACCGCGACGGCAAAAAAGACGGTTAAAAAGAAAGCGACGAAAGCCGTCAAAAAAGCGGCGGCGAAAAAAGTCAAAACGCCGCCCCCAACTCCCAACCCGAAAAACCAATTTAAGAAGGATATTAAAAAGGCGTTGGCGAAAGCCAAATACTCGGACGCCCAAGTAACTCAGTTCGTTTCCTTCTTTTGTAGCCTTCTTCACCAGACCGGACTATCGAATCTTCAGGACGCTAAAAGCAAACTGAAGAAGAAATATCCCGCGCAGTACGAAAAGCTCTTTCAACTCGTCAACCCGGCTATTGAGAAACTGAAAAAAGCGTCTTCCCAAACTAAGACAAAACAAAAGAAGTCAGGCTCTTCGACAGAATCGAAAGCCGCCGTTCCCAACCCGCCCGTTCTCAACAAAAAGAGTATGGGAAAAATTAGAGACGATCTTAATAAAGCGATATATAGTAAGCTCGGTTCGGAAGGTTTCTCGGTTCCAAGAATCGGTAAAATAGCTAGTATTGCGCTCGCTCAAATCGCCGAGCCAAACTATTTACAAAAAATTTGGGCGGCTTCGCAAAAAATCGACGATCCGGACGCTAAAAAAATGTACGAACTTATTAAACCTCTCGCTAGAGAAACGCGAAAAAAGATCGACCAATCAGGCTCCGAGTCGAACCAAACCTAAACTTCGCGCCGCCCTCCCTTTGAATCAAAGCCAAACGCCATGAAGAACGGAAAACGCCCGGATCCGAACGCGATTCACCCGATCCCGGGTTACGACAAGGAGATCTACGTCAAGCCGACGATCTCGAATCCGAACGTCGTCGTCGGGGAATTCACCTATATCGCCGACGACGATTTCGAGAGCCATGTAACGCACTTTTACGAATGGCTCGGGGACAAGCTGATTATCGGCAAGTTCTGCCAAATCGGGTCTGGGGTCGAGTTCGTTATGAACGGGGCGAACCATCAAACGAGCGCGGCGACGACGTTTCCGTTCTTCTCGCTAGAGGGCTGGAGCGCGGATCCCCCGGCGCTATCGGATCTTCCGTTCAAAGGGGACACGGTAATCGGCAACGACGTCTGGATCGGGCAGAACGCGGTCGTCCTTCCCGGGACGCGGGTCGGGGACGGGGCGATTATCGGCGCGAACGCGGTCGTCGGGGGCGTCGTCGAACCCTACGCGATCGTCGTCGGGAATCCGGCGCGCGTTCTGCGAAAACGCTTCGACGTCGAGCTGATCGACCTGTTGCTTCGATTTCAATGGTGGAACAAAGAGATCGACGAAATCGACCGTCTTATTCCCCTGTTGACGAATAGCGACTTAGAAACGGTAAAGCGCGAGCTAAAACGGCTTTTAAACTGACGTTTCCGTCGCGCTCACTCCGTCTCGATCCTCGACAAATACCGCGCGGGAACGCGTTTCGTTAGCCAAACGCCGTTGGCGGAGAGAAAGAACTCGACCCCGTCCTCCGTCATCCTTTTGGCGTCGACTTGAAAGACGACGGGCTTTCCATGTCTTTTGCCGACGAGGGTCGCGGTCGCGACGTCGGGGGACAAATGAACGTAGAGCCTCGACTTGGGAATCAGTCCCTCGCCGAGGATCGCTTGGGCGTATTTCTCGCCGGTTCCGTGAAATAGGACGTCGGGGGGCGCGACTTTTTGCAACTCGACGTCGACGGGAACGGAATGTCCCTGATTGGCGCGAATTAGAGTTCGATCGTCGTTAAAGGAATAGCGTTGTTTGCCGTCCGCGCGGACGATCTCCTCCAACCGCTCCATTGTCAAGGGATAAGTCTTATTGACTCCGGCGATCAGTTCTTGGACGTCCGCCCAACCACGCTCGTCCAGGGAGATCCCGATCGTCTCCGGTTTATGCCGAAGAATCAACGCGATAAATCTACTAATTTCAAGATCGGAAGCCATTGTTTTTTCTCCGTTTTATCGAGGGGCGCCCCGGCGAGTCGCTCCCGCTCGACGGGGCTTAACCGATTCCGTTTAGGAAATATTGCTCGTCCCGTTCGCGGTCCCTTGATTATTCGATATGTCCATACTGTCGAAACGCCCTCTCCGGCGTCGTTTCGTTATCGGCGTTAATAACGACGGGAGGAGCGCTTGGACAATCGCGAAGTTCATTATACTCGCTTGCGCGCCGTTCCGGAAGGCGACGCGCTTATTTGCGGATTTTTCGAAGAACGGAGGCGTATTTCAATTTTTGCGCCGCCTTGCCGATCGGATAAGACAGGACGCCGGACGCCAAACCGACGATCCGCGCGTATTTCCAATCAATAAGAAATCCAATCAGAGCAACGGCGGCGACGACAATAGCCCAATACGCGAACAGAAATCGCGCGCTCGCTTTATTCAACTCGGCGACGACGTCGATTCCGTTCGAGGCATGGGGGGCGCTCTCGATAAACTCCGCCGCTCCGGCGGGGCCCGGGCAGGAGCGAAAATCGGCGCTAACCGCTTCGGCGGCCTTGCCATAGGCGGGGTCGCTCAGGATCTTCAGGACGGCGGCCCGGACGCCGCGGGCCGAATCGTCGGTTAAAAGCGCGCCCGCGCCAAACTCCATAACTCTTCTCGCCACCGCTCTCTGCTCGCTCGTCTGGGGGTAGAGGACCATCGGCGTCGCCATATACAAACTCTCGGAAACGCCGTTCATGCCGCAGTGCGTAATAAACGCGCTAGTTCTAGAGAGAACGTCGAGCTGATCGACGTAGGGAAAAACTCGAACGTTGTCGGGGAGCGCCCCCAACGACTCGCGGTCTATAGCGTTCCCGCAAGAAATAACGACGTCGACGTCCAGATCCCGCAACGCCTCGACGCATTTGGCGTAGAAATCGGGTCTGTCGTTAATAACGGTCCCCAGAGAAATATAAACTAACGGGCGCTCCCTCGTTTTATCGGGAACGGCGGTTGAAAACACGGAGGGTCCCACGAACGCGTAGCGGTCCGAAAAGCTATCCGCGTAGGGCTGAAAACGCCGCGACGCATAGACGACGCTATCGGTCCGATTATCGCTTTGCACCAGAGATAAAAGCCCTTTGACGCGATAGCCGCGCGGCTCGAGCTTTTTCAGCTCCCTCGACATTCTCGGCGTCCCGAGGATTATGTCCGCCAGCTCTTTGAGCGAATGTCTCATATACCGGGACGACAACTGATTAAAGGCGAACGCGCTGGTGGAAACAACCATCGGGACGCGGCGCTTCAGCGCGCTCAGTTTTCCCCAGAAGCAAACGGAATCCGTATATACGACGTCGGGCTTGAAGCGCTCAAACTCTTCGTCGAGAAAGTCGGTCATACGGAGCGTAATCCGGAAGTCTATCATCGTCATTTCCGTAGTGGACGCGCTCTTCAGCCCGCGCGCTTCCCGATCCGAGAGTTCCCACAGAAACTCGTCGCAGGAGACAAATTCCGCGCCCGTTGCGACGATTTCGGCTTTAAACCGGTCGAACGAATAGAACCTAACCCTATTCCCGCGCTTCGCCAGTTCGGCGACGACCGGGAGCATTGGATTTGTGTGCCCGCGCGCGGGAATGCAGAAACAAGCTATTCTTTTCACGCGTTGTCTCCGTCTCGGTCGTCAAAAGCGATCCCGAACAATTCCGCGAACGCTCCTTTCGGGGGAATGGCGATCCCGCGCTTCTCGTCGCCAAGAAGAAGCAGGACGTCGCCGGGCTTGATTCCAAAGATCTCGCGAGCCTGTTTCGGTATAACGATTTGCCCTTTTTCACCAACGGTGGCGGTCCACGCGTATTGTCCTTTCGGCGTTTTCATTGTTCAATCTCCTATAAGTATGATTTGTACAACTAATCATACTTTCTTTGCGCGAATATGTCAAGGGGAAAGAAAAAAAGAGGGCGGGCGCTTTTCCGACTGCCCGCCCCTTCAAGCCATTAGGGACAATTTGACGCGTTTTAAAAAGAGGATTATTCCCACTCGATCGTTGCGGGGGGTTTGGAGCTAATATCGTAAACAACGCGATTGACGCCCGGGACTTCGTTGATAATCCGCGAGGAAATAACGGCGAGGACGTCGTAAGGGAGACGGCTCCAGTCGGCGGTCATAAAGTCGGTGGTGGAGACGCAGCGCACGGCGACGGCGGAATCATAGGTCCGCCCGTCTCCCATCACGCCGACGCTTCGCGCCGGAGTCAGCACGGCGAACGCTTGCGAGGTCTCGCGATACAGCCCGGCGCGCTTGATTTCCTCGACGACGATCGCGTCGGCGGCGCGCAGCGAAGCGAGGCGTTCTCGCGTTACCTCCCCGAGACAGCGCACCGCGAGCCCGGGACCCGGGAACGGGTGGCGCCAGACGAACTCCTCGGGCAACCCCAGTTCGACCCCGACGCGTCGAACGTCGCTCTTAAAGAGCTCGCGCAGCGGCTCGATCAACTCGAATTCCAGATCGTCGGGGAGCCCTCCGACGTTGTGGTGCAATTTGATGACGGCGGCTTGTCCTCCTTTTTTCCCGCCGCTTTCGATGACGTCGGGATAGATCGTGCCTTGCGCGAGGAACTTCGCGCCGTCGATCTTCTTCGCCTCTTCGGAGAAAACGTCGATAAACGTTTTGCCGATGATTTTGCGCTTTTCTTGAGGGTCGGAGATCCCCGCGAGGGCGTCGAGGAATCGGTTCTCCGCGCGCGCGACGACCAAATTAAAGTCGAAATTGTCGCGAAACGCGTTTTCCACGTCCTCGATCTCGTTTTTGCGCATCATTCCGTTGTCGACAAAAATGCAGGTCAAGCGCGATCCGATCGCGCGAGAGACGAGCGCCGCGACGACCGTTGAGTCGACTCCGCCGGAAAGCCCGCAAACGACCCGATCTTCCCCGACTCGCGCCCGAATCGAGGCGATCGCCGTCTCGACGAAATTCTTCGGCGTCCAACTCCGCGACGACCCGCAAATCGATCCGACAAAGTTCGCGATAATCTTGCCCCCTTCGACCGAATGGACGACCTCCGGGTGGAACTGAACCCCGTAAAAATTCGCCTCGGAGCATTGAACCGCGGCGTTCGGGCAGGTCGGGGTCGAAGCCAGAACGACAAACCCCGGCGGGAGCGCCGCGACCTGGTCCCCGTGGCTCGCCCAGACCCGGGTGGGCGAACCGATCCCCGCGAAAAGCGCGCATTCCTTCCCCTCGCTCGTTAGGGTCGACTCGGCCGGTCCGTACTCGCGCCGCTCCGCGCGCTCGACCGTCGCGCCCAAGGCGGCGCAGGTCGCCTGCATCCCGTAGCACACCCCGAGAACCGGGACGCCTAACTTAAAGATTCGCGGATCGACCTTGGGCGCGTCGGAATCGTTGACGCTGGAAGGTCCCCCCGACAAAATAATCCCGATCGGGGCGCGCGAGGCGAGCTCTTCGACCGAAATATCGCAGGGAACGATTTCGCAGTACGTTTGATTCTCGCGAACGCGCTGCGCCAGCAGCTGGACGTATTGCGAGCCAAAATCCAAAACGAGGACGATCTCTCGCTCGGTTCGTTTCATTGAGTCAATCCTATATTATGTCGAGAAGCTCGGGACGCCTTACTCGACGTCGTTGTTCGCGCTCCGCTCGTCTTGGGGCGGATCTCAATCTAGGGATTTACATTGCGGATTATTCTTGCGCGTCAAAGTCGGGAGCCCACGCTTTGAAACTCGCGATCTGTTCCGGAGTCCCATTGTAGTAGCGCTCGTTCTTGTCCAAGGCGGCGATCTTCGCCATTTCGCCTTCAGTCAAGGCGAAATCAAAGAGATCGAAGTTTTGGCGAATATGGTCGGGGTTGCGGGAACCGGGAATGACAACGTTTCCGCTCTGGACGTGCCAGCGAAGAGCGATCTGCGCGCTCGTTTTGCCGTATTTCTCCGCAAGTACCGCGAAGACGGGCTCTTCCAGCAGTTTCTTATCGCCGTGTCCCAATGGATACCAAGCCATCGTCGCGATTCCATATTTCGACAACGTCTTCTTTAATTCTGTTTGCGGGTAGTAAGGATGGGCTTCCACCTGAACCGCTTGCGGTTTGATTTCCGCAAAGTCGACGAGCTCTTCCGTCATTCCCGGAAAAATGTCAAAATTGGAGACGCCAATAGCGCGAACCTTACCTTCCCTCGCGGCTTTCTCGACGTTGCGATAGCCCTCGCGCCAATTGTCGGTCGGCTGATGAAGGAAAAGCAAGTCGACGTAGTCGACGCCAAGTCGGCGAAGAGCGTCGTCGGTCGCCGTTTCGCTTTCGTAGACGGAAGGCCATAACTTAGTGACCAAGAAGATCTCTTCGCGCGGGACGCCGGAAGCCTTGATCGCGCGCCCCACTCCTTTTTCGTTTAGGTAGGCGTTCGCGGTATCGATCAAACGAACGCCGTCTCGAAGGGCGGTCTCGACCGCCGCTTGCGCTTCCGCCGGAGTAAAAGTGTAAACGCCGACGCCGACCATTGGAATCCGCGTTCCGTTATTCATCGGGAAATAGTCCATAACGCGCTCCTGTTTAGTTAAGGAAGAGGTCTCGTTAGGCGAACAACGCTCAAACTCGCGAGCGAAAGACTCGAACAAGTCGGGATCGTTGTCGCGACGGTAAAAACCGACCGTTGGCCGCTCGACAAAACTCGCGAGGCGCCGAAGGGCCGAATAAACTCGCGACGGCGCGTCAAATGCCGAGCGCGACCAGATTGTAGCGCCTTTTGACGATTGCAAAATCCCCCTCGAACTATCTAAAAAACGAGACTCGCGCTTTGCGACGACTCATTGAAAAGACTTTGCGGTTTTTAACGAACAAACGCGAAAACGCGGGAAAAAAATGAGACTTTTCACTGAAACAAACGGTTCTCGCGCGGCGATAAATCAGACGCGGCGCTATAATAACGAATAGCGTCGCGAAGCGCGCTTCGAACGGAAAATCGGAAAATTCCGATTTTTTTTCGCGCAACAATAATCGCGACCCCTTAGTGGGGCGAAAGCGCGGCAGAGGAAGTCGCGCGAGCCCGGAAAAAGCTAAGGTCGAACAAAGGACAGTCCCATGAAAACCGCGCGTCGTCAAGCCAGTCGCTCCACTTTCCGCGCCGTCGCCCTGCGAACGGTCGCCGCGACTTTCTGCTTCGCGATCTTCTGGCAAGCGGCTCTTTGGGTCTCCTCGTTCGACCGTCCCTCGCAAGTCGGATTCCTCGCCAACTTTTCGAGCGCCGTCGTCGAGTTCGACGGGGCTCGTCTCTCCGGCGACGGTCGTCGGTTCGACGCCGAGGGCGAGCTTCTCGCCGTCGAAAAGGTCGCCGAGATTGCGACGACCGGGGCCGAAATCGTCGACGAATCTTCCGACGCCGACAAGGACGCCATCTTCGCCTGCGACGAGCCCCTGCCGATCGCAGAATTCGCCGACGAGCCCGTCCAACTCGCGGTCGTCGGCTCTCACGCCAGCGACGAGCAGTGGCGCGAGGAGACCAAGCTCCGCGAGCGAGCGCCTCTGTCCTACGCCAACTCCGACGTCGCCGACGTCGACCGCAAGTTCGAAATGATGGTCGACGACGCCCTGTCGTTCGAGGCGACCGGCGAGTCGACTCGATTCATCGCGGAGACGGGCGCCGCGAGCGACTCCGGCTCGTCCGTCGCCCAAGCGAGCGCGCTGGTTCCCCAACTCGGATCCGACCTCAAGGTTCCTTCCCTCGCCTCGAACCGCTCCGCTAGCGGGGCGCGTCGCGGGGGTCTGCGAAGAGGCGCGACTCCCGGTTCCGGCGTCGCGGTCGCGATCGTTCGTTGATCCTTAAAAGAAAGACGCCGCGCGAAGAGCGATCCTCGCGCGGCGCGTCGTTTTGCGCGAGAGTCGTCGCGCGGAGGGCTTCCTTCGCGCGGCGCGGTTTTATTTATCAAAGGAACGATCGACGCGTTTCGGCGCTCGATCGCAATTTGCGAGACGGTCGAGACGCGCGAACGCGGCGCGCTTCTTCCCTCGCGCGCCCAATCCCAAACCAATTCACCTCGTTAGCCTAAAGGACTCGCATGAAAAAGAACGCAATGTCGTCTCCGGTCGCGTCCGGCCTTCCCCGGCGCGAATTCCTGCGCGGCGCGGCTCTCGCCGCGGGCGCGATCGCGACCCCCTATTTCTCTCTCCCGACGGAGCGCTCCGTAAGCGCCCAGGCGCCGAGCGATCGGCTGCGGCTCGCGGCGATCGGGGTGGGCTCTCGAGGCGCGGCAAACCTCTCCGAGTTCAACGGCATGACCGACGTGGTCGCGATTTGCGACCTCGACTCGAAATACGGTCTGGAGCGGGTCTTGTCGAACCCTCGCGTCGGCAAGAAGAACGGGGACGAGGTCGTTCCTCCCGACGCCTACGACGACTATCGACGCGTTCTCGACCGGGACGATATCGACGTCGTTTCGATCGGCGCCCCGGACCATTGGCACACTAAGATCGCGATCGAGGCGATGCAGTCGGGAAAACACGTTTTCTGCGAAAAGCCGCTAACCCTGACGCTCGAGGAAAACCAACTAATTCGCGCCGCGCAAAAGAAATACGGCAAAGTCTTCCAAGTCGGAACGCAACAGCGCTCGATGAAGGGGCAGTTTATGACCGCGGCGGCGATTATTCGCAAAGGCTTGCTCGGCAAAATCGAGCGAACGACCTGCATCGTCGACCAAGGCCGACTCTCCGGCGAGATTCCCAAATGCGACCCGCCCGCGACGCTCGACTGGGAGCGCTGGCAAGGTCAGGCGCCTTTGCGCGACTATATCTGGGAAAATCGAACCGAGTTTTTCTCAGCCGACAATTTCGGCCAGGGTCGCGGGCACCTCCTTTTCCGATGGTGGTTCGACTACTCCGGAGGTAAAATCACCGACTGGGGCGCGCACCACGTCGACTCGGCGCTCTGGGCGCTCGGACGGCAGTCGATCGGATCCGGTCCGGTCTCTTTCGACGGCTCCGACGCGACCTTTATCGTCCCCTACAAAGACGGGTATCCGACCCAAGACAATATCTACAGTACCCCGATCACCTTTAACGTCCGGTGCAAGTTCTCCGACGGAACCGAGTTCGACGTCGTTAGCGACGCCAAGGACGGCAACGGAATCCTCTTCGAGGGAACCAACGGTCGAATCCACGTCAATCGCGAGCGAATCGCGGGCAAGCCGATCGAGGACGGAATCGCCTCCGAGCTGACCCAAGAAGACTTCGACGCGCTCTACAACGGCAAGCCGATCGAAGGCCACAAGCAAAACTTCCTCCGCTGCGTTCGCGAAGGGGGCGTCCCGGTCTCCAACGCCGAGGAGAACGTCCTAGGCATGAACGTCTGCCACTTGGCGAACATCGCCTGCCGCCTCAAGCGCGAGATCAAGTGGGATCCGACCGAGGAAAAGATCCTCGGCGACGAACAAGCCGCGTCGTTCTTCTCGCGGGAACAGCGAAAAGGCTACGAACTGCCAACGTTAAGCTAACGGAAAGCGCGATAACGCCATGCCCGATAAGTCCGACTCCCCGGTCGCCGCGAAGCGACCGAGCGCCCTTGGCGCGTGGTTCCTCGCCGCGCGCCCTAAAACGTTGCCCGCCGCCTCGATTCCCGTCGTCGTCGCCCTGGCGCTCGCTTGGGGCGACCTCGCGACCGGACGCGTCGAAACGACGAGCGGCAAGTTCTTGTGGATCCCCGCGATCTGCTGCTTCCTCTTCGCGTTGCTCGCGCAAATCGCGGCGAATTTCGTCAACGACTACGCCGACTTCAAAAAGGGATCCGACGGCGCCGAGCGAATCGGACCGGCGCGCGCCGTCGCCTCCGGATGGATCGCGCCTAAAACGATGCTCCTCGCGACGTTCCTAACCCTTGTCGTCGCGTGCGGCTTCGGGCTCGCGACGATCCTCTACGGGGGGTGGAAGTTGGTTTTCGTCGGAGCGCTAGCCTGCGTCTTCTGTCTCCTGTACAGCGCGGGTCCCCTACCCCTGGCCTATATTGGGCTCGGGGACGTTCTGGTCGTCTCGTTTTTCGGTTTCGTCGCCGTCGCCTTTACCTATTTCCTTCAAGCGCAACGAATAACCCTCGACGCCGCGCTCGTCGGAATCGCGATCGGATTCGCCGTCGACAATATCCTCGTCGCCAACAATTATCGGGATCGGGACGAGGACCGCGCCAATCGGAAATTCACGTTAATCGCGATCTTCGGCGAGCGATTCGGGCGATATTTCTACCTCGCGAACGGATTGATCGTCGTCGCTCTCCTGTCTTTCGTCGCAAATCGGCGGGGCGACTTGCTCAATACGCCAACCCTGGGCGCGCTCGTCGTTTACTTGGCCCTTCACCTGAGCGCTTGGCGAACCCTCGCCAAAATCCGCTCCGGCCCGGGGCTCGTTCGCGTCCTCGCGTTAAGTTCCAGAAATCTCGTCGTTTTGGGAGTACTCCTCGCGTTCGCGCTCGTCGAATAAGCGCGGCGTTCCTCGCCTTCCTCGTTCCCTCGCTCGACCGTCCTAAGGAGAAAAAGAATGTCGACGCGTTACTCGTTCCTTGGAACAGCCTTTTTGACCCTAATCCTCGCCGTCTCGCTCGGCTGCTCCGAATCGACCGTTCCGCAAGAGCCCGCCGCCGAGCCGGAATCTCCCCCCGCCTCTCCGTTCGACGCGACGCGGTTCCCCGGAGGTCGAGAAACGCTAACGATCGAAGGGGTCGAGTTCGCGTTCCGATACTGCCCCGAGGGAACCTTTATTCAAGGAGCGTCGGAGGGCGAGGGACTCAAGCTCGATCGCGAGCGCCCCGCGCGGAAAGTTACGATATCCAAAGGGTTTTGGCTCCAGGAGACCGAAACGACCCAAGCGCAGTGGACCGCGGTCGCCGGGTCGATTCCAAGCGGTTTCCAAGGGGAGAATCTCCCCGTCGAGAGCGTCTCTTGGAACGACTGCCAGGCGCTCGCGGGATTATTGAACGACTCCGGCGTCGCCCCCGAGGGCTGGGAATTCTCGCTTCCGACCGAGGCGCAGTGGGAATACGCCTGCCGCGCGGGGACGACGACCGCCTATTTTTGGGGCGACTCTCTAAACGGGGACCGCGCCAACTGCAACGGTGAAGCGCCCTACCGTTCGACGACTCGCGGTCCCTCGCTCGGGAAAACCCAACCGGTCGGTTCCTACGAGCCGAACGCATGGGGACTTAGCGACATGAACGGCAACGTCTGGGAATGGTGCAAAGACGCGTTCGACGCGAAGTTCTATCAAAAGCGCTCCGCCGACGATATCGACCCGGAAAACGACGCCGAGAGCGCGGTTCGCGTCGAGCGCGGAGGGAGTTGGTACGAACCCGCCGCAAGTTGCCGAGCCGCGTCCCGAAACGGCGCTCCCGCCGCGACCAGAAGCAACGCGATCGGCTTCCGACTCGCGCTCGTTAAGAAGGGGTAGCGAACTCAAGGGATCGTCCCTTCGACAACTCTGGGGCTTGAAGAAAACGAGCGTCAAGGCGATCGTTAGCGCCGCGGGGCGGGAGAATCCTCCTAGCGCCCGCGCGCGGGGCCGACCGAAAGACAAAAAGTCCCAATTTCTCTAAGAATCTCAATCTTTGCGAAAAGGCGATCTCCAATGTCGCCCTCTTTTTTACTCGCAATTCTTTTCTCAACAACTTATTAGAACGTTATTATTAAAACAAGCAAAACCGAACCCAAAGACGCGGGTTCTCGCGCGGTCAAAAAAAACGACTATAACGGTTGTTTCGGTAAAAAATGTCAATTTTAGACCGAGCGGTATTGATAAAACCTCGCTAAACGGCATACTAGAGACTAGGAAAAGGAAGGGTTCGCATCGACGAAAAACGCGGGTTTTGTCGCGAACCTTTCGTTTCAACGATTATCAAACCATTGTCAACGGCGACGTCGACGGCCTCTTTTAGCGTTTCCAAAGCGCGAAAAGTTGGTAGAAACGTTCGTCAAAACGGGGAGATCGAGCGGGGATTCGGGGAAATTTTCTCTTCGCTTCTCGATTTCGCCTAAACGCAAGCCGTCCTCGAACGCGTCGACCGTTCGCGAGAGCGAGTAATCTCTCGGGCGCGTCGGGGACAATAACCAACGATAAGGATTGACTAATGAAGAAACTTGGCGCTTTGTTGTTGGCGTCCGCGCTCTTTGGGCTCGGGCTGCTCGACGCCCAACCGGCCGCCGCGGACTGCGGCAAGATGATGGTCGTGTACTACGTCTGGCCCTCCCCGCCCCCTCCGCCGCCGCGACCCCTTCCGCGCTGCTACGTCCCGCCGACTCAGCCGAGACCCCAGCGTCGGCAAACCGTTCATTTCCAGAACGACGTCGCCAATTCCACGTGGCAAAACGCCGGACGAGACGCGAACAACGTTACGATCGTCAACAACGGCAATCTCTCGTTCAACTCCCCGGCGCCTCTCAAGCCGCCCAAGGGGCGCGAAAAGTTCGACGGGTTCAACCCGATGACCCCGATCGACGGACGCGACTACGACGCCAACGACTCGTCCAATAGTTCCAGTATCAACTACAGCCAGTGGTTCCAAAACGGGGACAACAACGATTCCAACGTCAACGTTGGGAACGACAACCAAGTCGCCGCCGACAATCAAATCGCCGCGGTCGACCCGGTCAATAGCGTTACCGGTTTCTCGATGGGGCCCGACAACGCCTTCACCGAACCGGAACAACAAGGCGTTCTGGCGTGGAACGGTCGCTCCGACGACGCGGGAGAGGAACTCCTGATTCTCTCGACCAACGAGGGAACGACGACCGGTCAAGCGACCGCGATGCTCAGCGTCCTGCCCCTACCGGGCGCCCCGATCTCCGTCGAGCGAGCCAGTCTCCAGAGCTTCGTTACCGCCAAAGCCTTGCTGCAATCGAAGTTGCCGAGCAGCATGGACGCGGAGGGCATGGGCGTCGTCCTCGAGACGAAAATCGGCTCGCACAACATTTTCGTGTGGGAAGTCGAGAGCTCCAGCGATTTCCAAGGGAAAGTTCAGAGCTACGTCGCGGACAAATACGGCGGGAAAGCCGCCGCGGTCATTACGCAAAACACCGTTAAGGTCATCGAGCAGTACCTGAAGGAAGGTTTCCGCTACTTCGCGTTCGACCTGACGATCGTCGAAGGGCAAAACTCGACGAAAGAGGCGATCGCGTATCGGTTCAAGTCGAAGTACGCGTACTTCCCGCTCCGCATTAGCCAAATCGGGGGCGTCAAGAACACGCTCGTCGACCTGGTCGTCCTGACCCCGAAGATGGAGCTGACGTTCACTCAGCGCTCCGCGATCCAAGGGAACGACGATACGTTCGACGTTTTCGGACCGGTCGATTTCAGCGCCGCCGAGCTTAAGACGATCGACGACTCGGTCGCCAACTTCTTCCGGGGCGCGCCTTCGGTTCAAGCGAGAAGCATGTCCTTCTCCTCGGACAGTATGGACGCCTACCAGAACGACTTCGAAGTCGTCGCCAAAAAATAACCCAAATCGATAGCCTAGCGAGACAACGATGAACAAATCAACGAGTCGCGGCGCTTTGGCGCTCGCCTTTACCTTGTGTTGCGCCTCCCTTTTGGGATTCGACGGTCGCGTTCCGATCGTCGGGGGCGCGAAAACCGAACCCGGCGCGACAGCGAGCGAAAATCTCCAATTCGCCGTCGATCCGTTTGAATCTCGCGAGCGCGCGACGGAACTCGACCCCGCCCTCTTCTGGGAAAACTGGAGCGAGCACGAGTCGATTCCGTCCGCGGACCAAGCGAGCTTCGCTCGTCCCGCCTTAACTCCGGACGCCGCGTCTCAAAGGCGCGGCTCCCTGCTCCTCGAAGTCGACGCGATCGTCGTTTGGAACGGTCGCGAAGACGAGGGAGGCCGAGAGCTTATCCTCTTCCAAACGAAAGAAAAACCGTTGGCGTCCCCCGCCGAGGGAGCGAGCGACGCCTCGCTCGGAATCCTGCCGCTGAGCGGGAAGCCGATTCGCGTCGCGCGCGCCGGAGACGATTTCGTCAATTTGAAAAACGCCTTTTCGCGCAAATACGCGAACAAACATAAGCAAGACTTGATCGCGCCGGGCGAGGTCTACGACTACCCCGAGCGCGCCCCCTATTGCGCCTTCGTCGTCGAGTCCGAGAACGCGAGCGCGCTCGTCGCCTCGGCGAGCCAATCGATTTCGGAGCTATTCCCCGGCGCGAAACTCGCGTTTGGTAAAACCGACGAGGCGATTCTCCAATCCTATTTCGACGCGGGAATTCGCCATTTCCTGCTCGACGTCTTCGACTACGAAAAGAAAGACGACTACTCTTATATTAAGACGCCGCTGTCGGTCGTTTTCGAGTCCCCAAAACTGTTCGTTCCTTTCGGGATCGAAAAGATCGGCGCGGTCGCCGGAAGCGACCCGGTCGTCGTCGATATGCTCGTCCTAACCCCGGGCAGAGTCAAAATTCCCGAGGGCGCCGAGCCGCCAACATCCTTCGACGTCTTCCCGAACCTCAAAGTCGATCCGCCAATGGCGCTCTCGCTCGAGGAGCTGAAAAAGCAAGCCCCCGAAGTCGCGAAGTTCTGCGAGGAAAACGGGCTGACGACCCTCGTCGTTCGCAATATGCTCGGGGACGCTCTCGAGAGCGATCTTACGTTCGTCGGAGATCCTGAAGCCGACGCGGGGAAACCCGGGGCGGCGACGGGGAGCTCCGAATCGGAGGCGAAACCGGTCGAACTCGGCGAAGAACCGGTTCCCGCGAACGAGGCGAAACCGGCCGCGACTAAGACCGAGGCGCCCAAACCCTCGAGCTCCAAAGCTCCGGCGCCGAAGGCCGCCGCGAAAGCGCCTAAAACCCAATCGCCGAAAAAATAATCGACGCGCCGTCCGATTCCGCGCTGCGCCCAAACGGCTCGCGGCGCGACGAATCGCCGTCGCTCCCCCATCGCCATCTATCGAAACGACGCTCGCGTCGATCGCAACTCAAATGAAACTAACGCGTTTATTCTTCATTCTTATCGCGTCGATCGCGACGTCGGTCGCTTTCGCGCGCGGGGCGGATCCGACGCCTCAAACCTCCTCCGCGACCCAAACCGAGAAATCGGACTGGGAACCGAAAGACCCCGCCAAGGCGAGCGTTCTCTTCGTCTTGGAAACGCCCGCCGAGGGCGAGCCGCACCGCGCGCAATGCGCCGAAATCGCGCGGCGGAAGATCGAGTCGTTCGCGACCGCGCTGAAAAAATCGGCGCCGGGCCAAATTAAGGTTTCGGCGCTCTTCGGCGACCAAACGACCGCCAAAGACATATGCGCCGCGTGCAAGGCGTATTCCGACGAGCTCGGTCCGAACGACGCGCTGTTCGTTTACGTTTTCGCGCCGAGCGTCTCGCTTGCGAACAACGGTCGAGTCTATAACGGAATCGCGCCTCGCGCGCCCTCGTCGCTCAATCCGGAGCCGGAGAAACACGGGGTTCTTCGGCGAACGATCCGGAAGCATATGTCGACGCGCGCGCATCGATTGGAGGTTCTGTTGGTCGACGTTTGCCCGAGCTTCGCGCTCTCGACGCGACGCGCCCTATTGGACGAGGGGCCCGCGGAGGAGGTCTCGACCGACTTCTCCTATTTTGCGCGGTTTCTCCTCGAAGGGGAGGGATTCCTCGATCTCTCGTCGTCGCGTCCGAATCGCGCCGAAGCGCTCGACGAGCCGGTCGCTTGGATTCCGCTGGAGGCGCAAGCGAAAGAGACCGCGACGCCAGAGCTGTTCGCGAAACTCGCGAGCGACCGCCTCTCCGGAACGCTTTTCCTTAACGCGTTCCTCGACGCCGCGAGCGACGCGCGCTTTACCGACGCCGACCTAACCCCGGACGGGTTCGCCGTCGCCCTCGAGTCCTCGATGAAAGAGCGCGAAAAACGGTTCCGAGAAGTCTTCTTCGGCGAGCGGTTCCAAACGTTGACGCGATTCGATCGCCGCGCCGCCGAAATCGTCTTGAAGAAGGACCGATCCGAACAACCCCAAGCGCCCGCTCAATAACGCGTTGGAGAAAACGATGAACATCCGAACAAAACTGCTTTTGACGGCGCTGGTTTCACTATTCGCGCTCGCGTTTTCCTCGTCCGCCTCGGCGCAGGCTCCCAGAACGAAAGTCTATATGCTCTTCGTCTGGGGAACTCAAACGACCGAAACGCGCTCGATGGTCGAGCTGAGCCAACGCCGAGTCGAGTCCGCGTTCGAGAAGCCCGCCGACGAGTACGCGAAAGATCCGCGCAACTATTGCGCGCAAGGGAGGCTCTCCTATTTCCGCGAGAAGTTCGTCGCGGAAATCGCGACTCTCTCCGGCGCGAACGCGTCGCCGATCAATATCAAAAATAAGTGCGAGGAACTCGCCGCGAAAGCGGGATCGAACGACGCCGTGTTCGTTTATATTCTTTGCCACGGCGGGGTGGTGGCGGGTCGGGACGGTAAAAAGCGCCACGGGCTGTCCCCTATCGCGGACAGCGTCAAGGACTTGGACATGCTCCACAAGGGAATCGCGCGCGACACGATTATGAAGGCGATTAGCTCCAAGCCGCACCGGCTCGACGTCCTAATCACCGACGCCTGCTCCGTTCCGTTGCCCTCGCAACTGCAAAACGTGGTTCCCAAACAAAACCCGGGCGTTAGAGCCTCGGCGCTTCCGTATCTGGCGAAATTCCTAATCAACGCGGAGGGGACGGTAAACGTTAACTCCTCGCGTCCCGAAACCCCGACGAAAAACTCCGAGGAAGCGATGGGGCTCGATTCGCCCAACTGGCGAACCCCGCCCTCCGGCGACGTCGAGCGCTTCGAGTACGAACGATTTGCCGGCACGGTCTTTACCAACGCCTTTCTCAAACTCGCGATCGACGATTCCGATTACGACCCGGAGAACGGTTGGTCCCCGGAGCAGTTCTTCGTCGACTTGCGCGAAAAGCTCGACGAACAGTACGGCGAGACGCTCTCCCACTTGCGCGAGAACAGCATGCTCGGCGCGATTTCCAAATTCAAAAAACAACGAACCCAAACCCTAACCCGGTTCGTCGCCGATAGTTTGCCAAACCCCGACGATTTGAACTACTCCTCGCGACGAGGATCCCAACGATCGGGCGGCTCGAACTCCGACTCGTTTTAACTTCGACTCGCTCGACGAGCGCTTTCCGCTTCGTCGAGCGCGCCTTTATTATTTCCCCCTCTTGATAAGGAACTCCAATGAACAAATCGATTTCCCTCCTCGCGATCCTATTCGCGCTCGCGCTGGCGACTTCCGTCCAAGCGCAAGACTGCTTCCCCTCTTGCGACGAGCCGGTCGCCGACCAATGTTTCGCGCCGCGCTTCTTCGCGCCGCGTTGTTTCGCCGCGCGTTGCTTCCGAGCGCCGGTCGCTTGTTGCGAGCCTTGCGCGGTTCGTCCTCGCTTGTTCCTAGGGCTTCGCCATAGAGCGCTTTGCGAGCCGGTTTGCGTCCCATGCGCCCCCGCTTGCGCGCCCGAGTTCGCCGCGCCCGTCCCGGTCGTCGAGCCCGCGCCCGCGCCGGTCCAAGAGCCCGTCCCCGCGGTCGAGCCCGCGCCCGCCGCGCAAGAGCCCGCCCCGGCGCAAGCCGCCGAACCCGCGCAAGATCCGAACGACGCGAACGTTACCGGCATCGGCATGTGATCGAGTCGCTCGACGCCCAAATTGAGGAGACGCGTCGGAGACCGTTCGACCCAACGGATTCCGGCGCGTTTTTTTGAGTCCAAAAAGTTCCCGAAGGAAACGCGTCTCAATATGTCCCGTCCCGCAATTCCCTCGCGCGACGCTCTTTGTCTTGCGCTCGCGCTCGTCGCGCCAGCGTTCCTCGCGCTAACGACGACGCTCCTGTTCGCCCAGTCGGACGACGACCTCCCGACCGTCGCTCCCTCCAAGAGGCGCGTTTTCCTCGTCGAAACCGACGAATACATAGACGACGCGCTCTCCCCGCTCCCCGACGCCAAGAACGACCTAGCCGCGATCCGAGAACGACTTGAAGAGCTCGGCGTCCCGCCGGAAAGAATCGAGGAATATAGTTCGCGACAGAGGGCGGCGCTTCAGCCGAGCAAGAGAGCAATAGAAGAGGGGTTCCAAAGGTATCTCGACGATTTGACCAAAGACGATTTCGCGTTCGTCTACCTCGTCGGTAGCGGCGCGGAGGACGCGGACGCGCGCGTTTCTTACTATATGCCAATGGACGCGGATCCCGAGAACTTCGACTATTGCGTTCCTATCAACGGAGAAAACGGCTTGACGACAAAGCTCGGCAAAAGCGAAGCGCGGTTCGGACTAGTGGTCGTCGACGCCGGTCGCCTCTCTCGGAGAAGCGAGGGGAGGGTTGCGCGCGGGAATATCCCCGGGTTCCCAAGATCCGTCGCGCTTCTGCAATGTTGCGAACCAAACCAAAATTCCCTCGCGTTAAGGGGCGAAAACGGGATATTTACTGCCAAACTATTAGAGGCGCTCGTTCTCGACAACAATCCCGCCGACGCGGATCGCGACGGAATTCTTTCGCTCAACGAGTTTTTTCAATACGCGATTCGAGAAACGAGCGTCGAGGCGCGGCGCGTCTATGGAAAATCGCAAACGCCCGTCGCCTCGGGCGCCGCGCCGTCTTTCGGGCTGTTAAAACCTGAAAAGACGCGATAACGCAAAACGCCATAATCCTTTGCAAACTTTTAACAATCCAACGACCGTTAGAGACAATCCCGAGCCATTCTCCAAGGAACAATCGCAATGCCAGCCAGTTTTTCCCTCTCGGCGTTATCAAAATGCCTTCTGACAACCTTCGTTCTATTGGCTTCGCCTCTGTTCGCCCAATCCGACGACGATATTCCGTCCGTCGAATTGTCCCAATGGCGGGTCTTTCTCATCGAGGCGCACGACTATATCGACAACGGGTGGTCTCCGTTGCCCGAGGCGGAGAACGATCTTGTCGCGATTCGGGACCGGCTCGAAGCGCTGGGCGTCTCCCCCGACAATATCGTGGAATATAGCCAGCGACAAGGCGCCAAAGCGAGTAGTCTTCCGAGCAAACAGAATATCGAAAAGGGATTCCAACAATACGTCGAGGATTTGACCGAGGACGATTTCGCGTTTGTCTATCTTATCGGGCACGGAATGGAAAACCCGGACACGAACGTCTCCTATTTCGTTCCCTTCGACGGCGAACTGCTCGATTTCGGCAAAAGCGTCTCGATCAACGGGATGCTCGAACAACTGGGGGCGAGTAGCGCCCGGCTTAATCTGGTCGTCGTCGACGCTTGTCGCGACGGCGGAACGCGCGGCTCCGATCCGGTTATGCGAACGAAAATCGCAAAGACCCCGAAATCGGTGGTTCTATTGCAAAGTTGCGGTCCGAAAGAAAAGTCGCTCGAATCCAAAGAGTTAAATCACGGGTTCTTTACGAGCAAATTCCTCGATGCGCTCGTCCTCGACGACAATCCGGCGGATCTCAAAGGTCAGGGAAATAAAGACGGGACGCTCACCGTTTTCGAACTCGTTCAATACGCGATTCAGGAAACGAAAAGGGCGGTAAAGCGAGAGTTCGGGAAAACGCAAACTCCGTACGTGCAGGGCAGCATAACGCAATTTGGTATTTTAACGAACCTCAAAAGCGGCGACAAAGAGAATGAGCAAAGGTACGAGGATCTTAAAACCGAAGCGATGAAGGCGTTTCAACGCCAGGATTACGACGAAGCCTTGAGCAAATGCGACGAGATGCTGAAACTCGCCCCCGAAAAGCAAGAAGAAATCTTGGCGCAAAGAAAGATAATCGAAAACGCCGCGAACTCGGTTACAACCGGAATTGACCCCACAACAAAGCAAAGACTTAAGAAAATTCAGCAAGAGACGCTGGACGCTTTTACCGGAGAGGATTACGACGAGGCTTTGAGGAAATGCGACGAGGCGCTGGCGCTGGAACTCGATTCCGAACAAGAAGCCCAAGTCTTGGCGTTTAAAAAGAGAATCAAAGAAGCCAAAGCCAAAACCAAAGCCAAAGCCAAATCCAAAGAAGAAGAAGAAGACGAGGACGAAACGGTTAATCAAGGCAAGTTCGCCCTATCGAACGACGAGCTCAACCCGGGCGACCGCGAGAAACTGACGATCAAAAATACCGATTTCATCTTCCACTATTGCCCCCCGGAACGTTTACGATGGGAAGCCAGATCGACGAAAAATGGCGAAGCGAAGCCGAAACGCCGCACAAAGTAACCCTAACCAAAGGGTTTTGGCTATTGGAGACGGAGACGACCCAAAAGCAATGGAAGGCAATTATGGGGGACAATCCGAGCCATTTTTCGGACGACGCCCTCCGCCCGGTCGAGATGGTCAGCTGGAACGATTGCGACGAGTTCGTCAAGAAATTGAACGACTTGGGCGTCGCGCCCGACGGGTGGCGCTTCGCGTTGCCGACCGAGGCGCAATGGGAGTACGCCTGTCGCGCGGGAACCTCGACGCCCTATCATTTTGGTTACGCCCTAAACGGCGATAAAGCAAATTGTAACGGAGAGTTACCATATAGTCCCGACGGGTTAACGCCCGAGGGTAAATCCCTTGGCAAAACCAGTCGCGTTAAAAGCTATTCCGCCAATCGCTGGGGCTTCTACGATATGCACGGGAACGTATGGGAATGGTGCCGAATCTTGTACGGGGCGTACTCCGAAAAGCCGATCACTAATCCCATTGGACCTAAATCGGGTATGGGGCGCGTAGTTCGCGGGGGCAGTTGGCGCGACCCCGCCTCGTTCTGCAGATCCGCGTATCGCCAATGGAACGATCCGCGCGAGCGCCACAACTTCGTCGGCGTTAGAATCGCCTTGGTCTCCAATACCGCGAAGAAACCCGTTATCGCCGACGTCCATAAGTTGGACACGGACGACGATTCGGAGGACAATTACGATCAGAACGAGCCAACGAACCCGGTTGGAACCGGTCCGCTGGCGTCGTTCGACGGGAAGCGCGACTTCGGAGAGCGAGGAACCATAGAACTTAACGGGGTTAAGTTCGCCTTCCGCTACTGTCGACAAGGCGCGGACGAATTTTGGATTATGGAGTCCCCGTTGACTCAAAGACAGTGGGAAGCGATCGCGGGCGACAACCCGAGCCAAATCAAAAACGCGACGCGCCCCGTCAATATGATTTCGTGGGGCGATTGCGTCAACGTCGCGAACTCGTTAAACTTGGCGCTGGGCGGGGATAGCGGCTGGACGTTCGCGCTGCCGTCCGAGGCGCAATGGGATTTCGCCTATCAAAAACGAAACTCGTTGGGAACCAAATACGAAGATGGGAATCTTTGCTTCCTGGAATGGCGCGCCGATTACGGCTCTCAAGTCTATATCAACGACAAAATTAAATCGGGAACCCAAGGGGTTACCGTAAATCCGCCTATGTCGTCCGTACCGCTAAAGCAAGGTCTTGAAACGAGACGCATGGATCTCGGAGCGCGATTCGCGTTGGTTCGATCTCCCGACTAATTCGTAGAGCTCAACGCGCCTATTCTATTACGTTTAACCAAACCCGGCGCTTAGTCGCCGTTCGGAGCATAAATCGATGATCGCCAACCCGTCCCGCGCGCGCCGCGCGTTCGCGCTCGGCGCCGCCGTTTTCCTAACCTTATTCCTCGCCGCGACGTCCGCGCTCGCGGCGGACGCCGCCCCGTCTCTCGACGCCCCCGCCGAACCGGGCGCGAGAATCGTCTTGAACATCGGCGGCGCGAAATGGGCGTTTCGCTATTGTCCGGCGGGAACGTTCGTTATGGGCTCCCCCGAAACCGAGCAAGGGCGCGCCCCGGACGAAGCGCGGCGCGAAGTCGAGCTCGACGCCTTCTGGATCCTCGAAACCGAAGTAACGCAAGCGATGTGGGTCGGGGTCTTCGGAGAGAATCCGAGTCGGTCCAAAGGGGCGCGGCTTCCGGTCGAAAGCGTCTCGTGGGACGACTGCCAAAAGTTCGTCGCCCAACTCAACTCGCTGGGCGTTCTCCCGACGGGCTGGGAATTCGCGCTCCCGAGGGAGTCGCAATGGGAATACGCCTGTCGCGCCGGTTCATCCGGAGCGACCTACGGCGAATTGGACGCGATCGCATGGCATCAAAAGAACTCCAAGTTTCAGATCCACGCCGTCGCGTCCAAAAAGCCGAACGCGTGGGGCGTTTACGATACGCTGGGGAACGTTCGGGAGTGGTGCGAGTTCGACAAGGGAAGCTCGGAAGCGAAGGACGATCGCCGACCCGAGCGAGGGGGGTCGCTCTACGAGGGTTCCAACCTACTTCGAGCCGCGAACCGGAATTACTCCGTCCGAAACGCGCGATTTAGTCTTTTGGGGCTTCGCTTGGCGCTCGTTCGCAACGTCGCCCCGACGCCCGCTCCAATCGAGGAATCGACCACGGAAGAGGCTCCGCTCGAGTTCGCCCGCGACTCCCAAGCGTTCAACGGGGAGAAAACCCCGGGGGATCGCGCCGTTCTAACCCTAGGGGGCGTCGAGGTCGCGTTCCGCTATTGCCCCTCGGGCGCCTTTATTATGGGCAGTCCCGAGGACGAGGAGGGTCGCGACGACGACGAAGTTTTGCACAAAGTCAACTTGACGCGCGGGTACTGGACGATGGAAACCGAGGCGACGCAAGCCTTTTGGGAGGCGGCGACCGGCTCGAATCCGAGCAAGGTCCAAGGCGCGAACCGCCCGGTCGACGGGGTCTCCTGGAACGACTGCGACGCCCTGACCGCCAAATTGAACGCCGCCGGAGTCCCCCCCGAGGGTTGGGAGTTCGCGCTGCCGACCGAGTCGCAGTGGGAGTACGCCTGCCGCGCCGGAACGACCGGAGCTCGGTACGGCGAGCTGTCCGAAATCGCGCGAGGGCGAATTCGCGGCGGGGAGCGGTTCGACTCCGCGACCGACGTCGGGACGAAAGCGCCGAATCCGTGGGGACTTTACGACGCGCTCGGCAACGTCTGGGAATGGTGCGCCGACCGTAGCGGGGACTACCCGACCGACGAGACGATCAACCCCGTCGGCTCGCGAACCGCGACCCTGCGCGTCCTGCGAGGGGGCGCCTGGAACGGCGACGCGAGCGTCCTGCGCGCCGCCAATCGCGGAGCCATCGATCCCGAGGAACGTTCCGAGCGGCTTGGGGTTAGGTTCGTTTTGGTTCCCAAAGAATAACCCGCCGATTCATTTTTCAACCGTTTTTCAAAGGAATAGACCAAAATGTCGCTTTTCGTTAATCTATTGAACCTTAAAGCGAGGTTGCTCGCGCTTCTCGCGACGTTTGTCCTCGTCGCGTGGGTTCTCCCCTCGCTCGCGCTCGCGCAACGCGCCAATCTGGCGACGATTCCGTTCGTTTTCCTGGTCGAGACGGACGCCCACAAGAGCGAGGTCGTCTCGCCGCAACCCGGCGCGAGAAACGACATCGGGGCGGTTTGCGAACGCCTCAAAGCGCTCGGGGTTCCCGAGGGAAGAATCGAGGAGCGAGGCTCTCGCGCCGACAAGGCGAGTCGCCATCCCGATAATAGCAATATCGAGGAAGGGTTCAAGGCGTTCGCGGACTCGCTAACCGAAGAGGATTTCGCGCTCGTCTACCCGATCGGGCGCGGAACCGAGAACAAGGACACAAAAGTCTCCTATTATATGCCGTTGGACGCCGATCCGGACGACTTTGGCAAAAGCGTCGCGAGCGAATTTGGCGGCTCGCATAGCGCGGGGGATCGGGCGACGCTGACGGTCAACGGGGCGGAGTTCGCGTTCCGCTACTGCCCGGCGGGTAGTTTCCAGATGGGGAGTTCGAGTGGCGAAGGCGGCAGAGATTCTGACGAGACGCAACACAAAGTAACGCTAACGAAGGGCTTTTGGCTAATGGAGACGGAGCTGACGCAAAAGCAGTGGGAAGCGTTAATGAACGACAACCCGAGCAACTTCAAGGGGGACGAACTCCCCGTTGAACAGATCAGTTGGAACGACTGTCAGAAGCTGATAGAGAAGCTGAACGCCAATTCGTCGAAGCTTTCGGGTTGGAAGTTCGAGTTGCCGACGGAGGCGCAGTGGGAGTACGCTTGCCGAGCGGGTACGGAGACGCCTTTCTTTTGGGGTAGTTCGCTAAACGGCGATAAGGCGAACTGTAACGGGAATTACCCATATGGAACGTCGATCAAGGGGAAGTACTTGGAAAAGACCGCGCCCGTAAAGAGTTATGACTCGAACAAGTGGGGTTTTTACGATATGTGCGGTAACGTTTGGGAGTGGTGCAAGGACTGGTACGGAGATTATCCTAGCGGAGAGGCGACGGATCCGGAGGGACCTAACGCGGGCTCGGACCGCGTTTTTCGCGGCGGTAGTTGGTACTTCTACGCCGTCTTCTGCCGTTCCGCCAAGCGGCAGGGATCCATCGCGGACGGGCGCTACCTCAACTTGGGCGCTCGGCTCGCCCTAGTTTCGACGTCCAACTAACCCGTTTCGTCGCCTCCCTTCCCTCCTAGTCTCCTCCTTGTTTGGGTTAGTGAGGACGTTTTGTTTTTTGAAGATCCAGGAGCTTGCCGCGAGAAGCGCCTCAAGCGCGCGGCAAGCGGGAGAGATTCAAAAAACAAAACGCGGTTAACGGAGGGAAGGACGCAGGGTTAGAGCGCTTTGGAGAGTTGGTTCACCGACGCGAGAGAAAGCCCCGTCGCTCGGGCGATATCCGCGACGGGAAGCGAGCCGAGCGAAAGGAGATTCTTCGCGACACTCTTTCTCATCTCGGTAACGCGCTTAGCGTTCGCTTTCCTCATCTTCTTTTTCGTTTCCTCGACCGCCTCCTCGACCGCTTCGTCGATTTGCGCTAGCGTTCTCAGATCGTGTTCGCGGGACTGTTTCATAATATTCTCCACTTCTCCTCGGGTTTCGTTGAGATAATCGGCCAATACGCCCTCTTTAACGCAAATTTCGACCGTATTGAAAATCGCCTCTTCGAGAGGGAGATCCTTATTGGCCAGTTGTTCCGCGTAAACGCGCTCGAAATACGCGAACTCGTCTATAATCGTCTTGGTCTCGGCGTCCGGATCCCCGGAAACGACTTTGGCGACCAAATCGGGGGCGTCCGGATCGTTGTCGAAAAAGAGTTTTCGGAGCGAAAGCTTTTTTGGAAGATTGGTAAGATTATTCGAGTACAAAACGTACATTTCCGGTTTCGCGAGCTTGACTCGCTTCGAACCGAAAAGTTTTCTCCCGATTTTGCCGGCGAAAACGCGCGTCCAATACAGTCCGAGATAGATAAAAAGCCGAACGACGACGTTGTCGCTCTTGGTCGCTTGCGCCTCGACCATGATAACGACCTTGTCTCTCACATTAATGGCGAAGTCGTTGTACGGTCCATTGGTGAAAACGCGCCGCAACGTAACGATTTTAACGTCGTCTTCGGTTACCGTCGCGTCTTCCGGGTGAAGCGCTCGGTACAAACGGAAAGCGTACTTTCGACGCGAGGTCATGTCGGTGAAAACGCTATCTCGCACGTTGTGTTTCGGTTTAATGGAACTGTCGCTAGGTTTGCGCATTCTTGCTTAATCTTTCTTTGCTATGCAAAACCGTTGGCGCGGACGTCGCGCTTTGGTTCAATGGAATCGTCGCTAGGTTTGCGCGTTCTTACGACTCTTTCCTTGCAATGGGGAAGCGAATCCTCCCAAGCGCATAGTGTACCACAAATATTCGCTTATTACAAGCCTAGCGTCGCCGCGCGACTAAGGAAACTCGACCGGGCTTGCGCCCTTTCCTCGCCCGGGTATAATATCCGCAAAATAGCGACCCCCGTTGGGTCGCGCCGCGCCGGAGCCTCGGGGCTTCGAGCGCGTAGATAAGGCGAGTATTAAAGGGTTGGCAATGAGTTTTGTTAGACCGAACGTCGAGGCGATGGCGGGGTACGTCCCCGGGGAGCAGCCCAAAGAGGGCGAGGCCGTTAAACTGAACACGAACGAGAACCCGTATCGCGCGTCCGAAAAGGTTTACGACGCCATACGCGCGGTCGCGGATCGAGGGCTCTCGCGATACCCGAACTCGGTCGGGCAGGAATTCCGCGAAGCCGCCGCCGAGCTGTACGGGGTCGAGCCCAACTGGATTATGTGCGGAAACGGAAGCGACGATATCCTCACGATCCTGACCCGAACGTTCGTCGGGGAAAACCAACTCCTTCGCCTCCCCTACCCGAGCTACATCCTCTACAAATCGCTCGCGGAAATCCAAGGGGCTCGCGCCGAGGAGGTCTATTTCCAAGACGACTGGACCCTTTCCGATTATTTCTTCCAACCCCCCGCCGCGGCTCCGACCGCCCCGTTCCGCGTCAACGCGCTCGAAGGAGGCGTCGCGCCCGATTCCCTGCGGCTCGTCTACCTGCCAAATCCGAATTCCCCCTCCGGCACGCTCTTGCCGCTCGAAACGATCGAGAAAGTCGCGAACAATCTCCCCTGCCCGGTCCTTATCGACGAGGCGTACGCCGACTTCGCCGGGTTCGATTGCGTCGAGCTGGTCAAGCGCAACCCGCGCGTTATGATCTCGCGCACTCTGAGCAAGTCGTACGCGCTCGCCGGGCTGCGATTCGGGTTCCTCATCGCGAACCCCGAGATTATCGAAGAGACGATGAAGGTCAAGGACTCGTACAACTGCGACGCGATCTCGATCGCCGCCGCGACCGCCGCGATCCGCGACCAAGAATGGCTTCAAGCGACCGTCCAAAAGATCGTCGCGACCCGGGAGCGACTCCAAAAACGCATGCGCGAACTTGGGTTCGTCGTTCCCGACTCGCGCGCCAACTTCACGTGGAACCAGTGGCCCGACCCCGAGTTGAGCTGCGAGGACTTGTACCTCTATCTCAAGAAAAACGGGTTCCTCGTTCGATACATGAAGTACCCCGCCTGGTCCGACGGACTGCGAATCAGCGTCGGAACCGACGAGCAAATCGACCAATGCCTCGATCTCGTCGAAAAGTATTTGACCAAAGATAATTAAACCAAGGGAGCGCCCCAATGAGAACCGCCAAAATCGAGCGCGACACCAAAGAGACCCAAATCCGTCTGGAGATCGACTTGGACGGAACCGGCGCCTCCGATCTCTCGACCGGGCTCGGGTTCTTCGACCACATGCTGACCCTTTTCGCGCGGCATTCGAAGGTCGACCTCAAACTCAACGTCAACGGGGACTTGGAAGTGGACGGGCACCACACCGTCGAGGACGTCGGGATCGCGCTCGGACGCGCCTTCGCCCAAGCCCTCGGGGACAAGAAAGGGATTCGGCGCTACGGGTTCTTCGTTCTGCCAATGGACGAGACCCTGGCGGAAAGCGCGATCGATTTCTCCGGTCGCCCCTTCCTCGTCTTCAACGCGAAATTCCCGGTCGAGCGCGTCGGCTCGTTCGATCTCGAGCTGGTCAACGAGTTCTGGCAAGGATTCGCCAACGCCGCCGGGTGCAACTTGCACGTCAACGTCCCTTACGGCGGCAACGGGCATCATATTTCCGAGGCGATTTTCAAGTCGGTCGCGCGCTCGATCCGCGCCGCCGTCGAGCTCGACCCGAGAGAGACTGGAATTCCCAGTACCAAAGGCGTCTTGTAATATCCGACGGGAAAAGCTCTTAGAAAAGCAAAACGCCGCG
The DNA here is from genome assembly GCA_017441605.1 of Thermoguttaceae bacterium. Taxonomy (GTDB): domain Bacteria; phylum Planctomycetota; class Planctomycetia; order Pirellulales; family Thermoguttaceae; genus RUG369. The sequence continues at coordinate 73,998 of JAFRXD010000057.1, forward strand.
CGACCCGAAAGCCGCGCGGCGTTTTTTCATTGTCCAAAGGAGACGATTAGCGCTTCGGGGACAGCCCGTCCTCCATCGCGTCGATGTACCGGCGAAGCCGTTCGAGCTCGTTGGTGACCGCGCGGAGCTTTAGCATGTTCTCAACGCGCTTGAGCAATTCGAGCTTGTGAATCGGCTTGCTCAAATAGTCGTCGCACCCGACTTTAACCGCGCGCTCGATATCGCCGAGCTCGCTCAGCGCCGTCGCCATAAGAATCATAATGTCGGCGGTCTCCGGATTCGACTTGAGCTTTTCGCAAACCTCGAATCCGCTCAACTTCGGCATCATCACGTCGAGCAGAATCAGATCCGGGCGGAACGTCTTGGTCTTTTCGAGGGTATCGACCCCGTCGACCGCGAACTCCAGTTCGTAGTCCTCCCCGATCAGGAACGCTTCGAGCAATTCCCGATTGATCGGCTCGTCGTCGGCGATTAACACGCGATCTTTTCGTTTCGCTTCCATTTTAGCGCTCCTTATGGGACGGGATTCAATCGTTTTCGGACGCGGCGTCGGCGCTCTCGGCGTCGGAGGCCTCGCTCTCGGCGACGCGCTCTTTCAAGTCTTTTTTGCGCAACTCGTCCATTTTCCGGAGTTGCGCCTCGAAACGCGCCTCTTGCGCCTTCATGAGCGCGGCTTCGGCGAGCTCGTGGTTTCCGCACTTAATCGCGAGCGAGCTAAACGCGGTGAAGTAGAACGGATCGTCCTGTTCCAACTCGCACGCTCGCTGCATCTCGCCGAGCGTCCCCTCGTCGTCGCCCTTCTCTTGATAGAAGACCGCCAGCGCCATATGCGCCAGACCGTAGTCGGGATAGACCTCGAGCAATCGCTTTAATTCGCCGACGGCGGCGCCCAAGTCGCCCCCTTGTTGGAGCGCGACGCACTCGTCGTACCATTCCTCTTTCGTTTTCGTTTGTTCCGACATAACGCTACTTTACGCCTCTCTCGTCGTTACAAAGCGCGTCGAATGCGACGCGTCGCCTTTCCGAAGACCGGCTTGCGCTCGATCGCGGGGGGTTCTTCGACCGGCTTGGAGTACGCCTCGAAACCGGGCAGCTCCAAGCGCTCCAAAAGCCGATCGATTCGGATTTCGATTCGCGTCAGCTCGGAGCCTTCCTCCGCCGTGACGAGCGTGAACGCCACGCCCTCGCGCCCCATGCGCCCCGCGCGACCGACTCGGTGCACGTAGTCGTCGCAGTACTGCGGCACGTCGTAGTTCACGATGTGCGAAACGCTCGACACGTCGATCCCGCGCCCGACGATATCGGTCGCCACGAGGATTTTGATCTTCTCGGAGCGGAAGTCGCGCATGATCCGGTCGCGCTTCGACTGCTGCAAGTCTCCGTGAATCGCCTCGACCCCCGGGAACTTCGGCGCGAGGCGACGCCCGAGCGAGTCGACGCAGCGCTTCGTGCGGCAGAACACGATCGCTTGGCGAGGGTTCTGGGTCTCCAGCAATCGAACGAGCGCGTCGAATTTCCGGTCGTGATCGACCGTGATATAGAACTGCTCGATCGTGTCGGCGCCGACTTCCTTCTGACTATAGTCGAACTTCTCGGGGTCTTTCATATAGGTCTTCGCCAGTCGAACGACGGGCGGAGGCAACGTCGCGCTGAAGAGCAGCGTTTGGCGATCGCTCGGGGTCTTGCGCAAAATCTTCTCGACGTCGGGTCGAAAACCGATGTCGAGCATGCGATCCGCCTCGTCGAGCACGACCTTGCGAGCGCTCGAGAGCTTCAAGACGCCGCGATTGTTCAAGTCGATAATTCGCCCGGGCGTTCCGACCAAAATATCGACGCCCTTGCGCAACTTCTCGACCTGCGACGAGATCGGCTTGCCCCCGTACGCCGCGACAATGCTCAAATCCCGATATTTCGCGATTTTTTGCGCCTCGTCGCGAATCTGCACCGCCAACTCGCGCGTCGGGGCGACGACCAGGGCCAGGGGCCCGTCGCTCGGCTCGCAACCGTCGACCCACTCGATAATCGGGATCATAAACGCCGCCGTTTTTCCGGTTCCGGTTCGCGCCTGCCCCATGACGTCGACGCCGCTCTGGACGCTCGGAATCGTCCCCGCCTGGATCGGGGTCGGCTCGACGTAGCCCATCTGACCGAGCGCGCGAAGGGTCGCTTTCTGCAACTTCAGGTCGCCGAAGCGCTCGAGTTGCTTCGATTCCCCCGTCGTCTCGATTTTGGGCTCCTCGCTCTCCTCGGACTTCGGCGCCGACTTCTTAACGCGCTTCGAGCGCGCGCGCGGCTCCGGAGCCTCGACCGGCTTGGTCTCCTCGCCTTCCGATTTCTCGGTCTCGCCGGGCTCCGAATCGGGCGCGGCGCTCGGCTCCGAACTCGGCTCCGACTCGACCGCGCGCTTTTTGCCGCCGCGCTTTACCCGCGGCGACGGCGCTTCGACCAGCGATTCGTCTTGCGCGTCTTTCCGTAATCGCGCCGATTTTTTTTTTGCCCCGACTTCGTCCCATTCCTCGAAGTCGTCCGTCTCGCTCGCGGGGCGCGTCTCGCGCCGTTGCGGCGGAGTCGTCGGTGGAATCTCGTCGTCGTCCGGGAGGTTCTCCCAGAACGCGATCGGATCGATTCCCTCGTCTTCGAAATCGAACGCGGAATCCGCGGACTCGCTCTCGCTCGTCTCCGGTTTTTCCGAGCCGTCGTTAAGGTCTTTATCGGCGCGATTTCGCGACTTGCGCCCTCGTTTGCGCGAAGGCTCGGCGCGCTCGGCGTCGTCCGATTCGGCCTCCGGAGCGCTCTCTTTCGAGTCGACCTTGAACTCGACGAGATCGAAGACCTCTTCCGCTTTGCTCGGTCGCTTCTTTTGGGATTTCGGAGCGCTCTCTTTTCCGGGCTTTTCCTCGGTCGCGGCTTCGGCTTTCTTTCCGGCGTCCAAACCGACTTTGATCAGCGCTTCGAGCATGCCGGCGAGGGCGTCGATTTGGGCTCGTCCCTCCGTCGCGCAAAGCTCGCTCGACTCGACTCCCGCCGCGTCCAAAACCTTCTTCGCGTTCTCGGTCAGCCAGCGCATCTTGCGACGAGGCAAGGTTGGCTCGGGGGTCGATCCCGCGCGCTCCGAGGACTCCGGCTTATCGGACGACGTTACGCGACCGGTCGAAATCGCCTCCTTGATCTTCGCGAGGAAAGAGCGACTCTTCGGGGCCTCCGGGGCGCTCTCGGCGCTCTCCTTTTTATCGGGCGTTTTCGGCGCGCTCTCGGACTTCGGCTCGCGCTTGCTCGTTTTCTTCTCGGGCTTTTCCTCGCTCTTGGAGTCGCTCGAACCGTCTTTTTTCGACGACTTCGCCGCGCCCTTTTCGCTAGCGTTCTTGTCGGAGCTCGCCGACTTTTTCTTCGCTCCTCGTTTCGGGGCGGGCTCGGCGCTTTCGCTCGAGGTCTCGGCGCTCTCCTTCGCCTTGGCGGAACTCGACTTGCGATTCGCCTTCTTTTCCCGAGGACGAGAGACCAACTCTTCGGCCAACTCCTCGATTTCGCGAGAAACCTTCGTCCCGCCGTAACTCGGCACGGCGTAGGGATCTTCTTCCCCTTCCTCGACTTCCGCGCGGAACTGCGCGAAATCCTCCGCCCGAAGCGTTTCGACCGGCTTCTTTTTGATCGGGGCGTAAAGATCGTCGTTCGGCTCGACGTACATCGTGCCGACGTCCTTATCGCGTCGGCGAGATCGCTTGGTCGTCTTAACTTTCGCGACCGGTTCGATTAGATCCTCTTGAACCGCGTCGTCGACCGAATCCCATTCAAATCGGGCGTACCGCCCTTTTCCGTTCCCGGGGCGGCGATTGGAGCCCCGTTTCTTTTCGTTTTTTCCTGCGTCCAAATCTTTTTCCTATCGATATTTCTTAACGCCGCGGCCGCTCGCGTTCGCGAGCCGCGGGCCGCGCGATCCCCGTTCGCTCAAAACGGGGACTCGTTCGCGTCGCTCGGAGATCGAGTCGAACGAAAGCGTCGGCGCTCAGACGAGCGCGCGCTTAAACTCGGCGACGCGCGCGTCTATGTCGGCGCGGGTCGCGGTTTGAAGTCGTTCGAGCGAAAATCCTTCGACGGTAAAACTGGCGACGACCGTCGCGTATAGCAGCGCCTTTTTCGCGCTCTCCGGGGTAAGTTCCCCGGACTCGGCGAGACTACCCATAAGCGCTCCCGCGAAAGAGTCCCCCGCGCCGGTCGGATCGACGACACGGCGCGTCGGGTAGGCGGGCGTTAGATAAATCTCGTCCGAAGAAATAAACATCGCTCCGTATTCGCCGCGTTTAATAACGACAAACTTGGGCCCCATTTCCAAAATTTTTTCGGCGGCGTCGAGCGCTCCTCGCGCGCCGGTGAGCTGAATCGATTCCTCGTCGTTCAAAATCAAGCCGTCAATGCGTCGAAGAAGTTCCAACAATTCCTTCTTCATGCCGTTGATATAGAAGTCCATCGTGTCGGCGACGACCAATTTCGGCTTCGCGATCGAATCGAGCAGCGCCATATCGGTAACGGGCGACCCGTTTCCCAAAAAGACGTAGGGCGCGTTTTTGTAAGAATCCGGGACGATCGGAATGTAGGTTCCGCTCATCGCGTTGCCCTCGAAACAAAGGGTTTCGCGGCGGTTCATATCGACGAAATAACGCCCGGACCAATAGGTCGTCTTCTCGTTCGAGCGAATTTCCAACCCCTCCAGATCGACGCCGCGCGAGCGAAGCAGCTCCGTGTAAGCCGGATTCCAATCGCCGCCGACGACCCCGATTAGACGAGATTCGGTGAAAAAACTAGCCGCGAACGAGGCGTAAACGCCCGAGCCCCCAAGCGATCTGTCGCGAAATCCGAACGGCGTTTCTAGCGTGTCGTAAGCGGCGGAACCGATCGTCAATAAAGGCATAATGCGCTCCCTTCGGGAAAAGGCGCTTTTCCCATCCCCCGGGGCGCCGATAACGCGACGCTCGTAAAAAGAGACGGAAAAGCCTTTTGATTATAACGAAATATCCGCCGTTCGCAACAAATATTTTTCCAAAATTCCTCTTTTTGCGCTCGAGAAAACGCGATTCGGCTCGCGTCCCCAACGCGCCGGACTCGCTACCAGCGCGCTTTCGGCTTGATTAGCGCGTCGATCGCCTCGACCAGCTCTTTCAGACCGACCCCCGTCACCGCCGAAACGAGATGCGCGTCGATCTTCAGCTCGTCGGCGAAACGCTGCCGAACGGTCGCCGCCTCGGGCAAATCGTTCTTCGTTACCGCCACGATCTCGGGACGACGCGCCAACTCTTCGTCGAACTGTTCCAGTTCCTTGCGAATCGCCAGGTAATTTTGGATCGGGTCGGTTCCGTCCATCGGAGCGGGTTCCACCAAATGCAAAAGGACTCCCGCGCGCTGGATATGGCGCAAAAAGTCTCGACCGAGTCCCGCGCCTTGGCTCGCCCCTTCGATCAAGCCGGGAATGTCGGCGATCACGAACCCGCGGTCGCGCCCGACTTGCGCCAACCCCAAATGGGGGGTCATCGTCGTGAACGGATACGACGCGATCTTCGGCTTCGCCTTCGTCAGACGAGAGAGCATCGTGCTCTTCCCCGCGTTCGGCTTGCCCAGGAGCCTGACGTCGGCGATCATGCGCAACTCGAGTCGGATCTCGCGCCGAGCGCCCTTCTCTCCGGGGGTCGCCGTCGTTGGCGCGCGCAGCTCCGCCGATTTGAAACGAACGTTGCCCTTGCCCCCGAATCCGCCCCTCGCGACGATAAACTTCTCGCCGTCCTCCTTCAGATCTTTGAGAAGGACGTCGTAGTTCTTGTCGAAAACCATCGTCCCGACCGGAACTTCGATGACCAAATCGTCCCCGCTCGCGCCAAACCGCTGCGAAGAACCGCCCTGCTCCCCGTTTTGCGCCTTCCAGACCCGTTTGTTCGCCAGGTGGAGAAGGCTGACGACATTGCGATTCGCGCGCAAGACGACGTCGCCGCCGCGCCCTCCGTCCCCGCCGTCGGGCCCGCCGCGAGGAACGTATTTCTCCCGACGAAAACTGGAGCAACCGTCGCCCCCTTTGCCCGCCGCAACTTCAATTTCCACTTCGTCTACGAACATAATCGAAATCCCTCTCCGACGAGCGCCGTTCTCCGCGAACCGCGAGCGCGGCGCCCCGACGCGAAGCGCCCTTTACGAAAAAAGGGGGCGGCGAAAAGCCGTCCCCTCGTTAATCTAATCCGAGTCTTTCGGAAAACGCGCAAACTCAAGCGTTCTCTTGCGCGACCACGTTGACTCGACGACCTCCGCGATCGAACGAAACGACGCCGTCGATCAGGGAGTAAATCGTGTAGTCGTTGCCAAGCCCGACGCCTTTTCCGGGGTGGAAACGGGTGCCGCATTGACGAACGATAATCGAACCGGGTTGAACCGTCTCGCCGCCATAGCGCTTCACGCCTCTGCGCTGACCGTTCGAGTCGCGACCGTTGCGGCTTGAACCTTGACCTTTCTTGTGAGCCATTGCACTGCCCTAACTTCTTATAAAAACCGCTGCAAATATCTGTCTCAAAAGGAACCGTCGCGTCGTTGACTCCGTCGTCCGGTTAAAGACGCCGTCGTCGTTCATCTGGCAACGACGGTCGACCTTATTTTCCCTTGAGGAACTCTTCGCGCTCGCGCTCCTTCGAGCCCGCGCGAGAAACAAGGGGTTTCAAGCGCGAAGCGACGCGTCGAGCGCGTTCGGAGCGAAAACTATCGGCGCTATTTTACAGGTAAATCCACTGGTAGTCAAGTTCCCCCGGCAAATTATTATAAATTTCTTTTCCGCCGCGGGTCGACTCGTCGCCCGGCGCGAAGAAATTCAACTTGAGGGTCTTGCGGCTAATTTCGCGCCCCGCGCCGACTTGCGAATCGTCGTCGCCGTTCCAGTCCTCCGGAACTTCCCAGCGCAAAGAATTGGTCAATCCGCTAATATAGACCGAGAATTTGTCGATGCGAGGATCGACGTCGGTCCAAGTGGCGACGCCCCAGACGGTCTCGCCCGGCTTGATGGAGCGATTCGAAATACGAACGCCGTCGAGCAACTCTTGACCGTCGCGGCCCTCTTTTTTCGCGATTTGCAGGAGCGCCAGCGGGAGAAATTGATCGTTGTAGGCTCGCTCTTCCGGAACGATATTGCGACTGCGATAGACTCCGTTTTTCGTTTGCTCGTAAACGAGCGGATCGGTGATGTTTTTCGAAGCCAAAACGAATCGAGGAACGAACGTTATCGAGAACTCTTTTTCGCTCGCGGCGTCGCCCGGCTTATATTTGACGCGCTCCTCTTTGTACGTCCCTTCCAGGTTGTTCGAAGGAATCTCGAGCGCCACTTTATCGTCGAGCTTCGGCGTGTTCGACTTGGAGCCCTCTTTCGCTTCGTTGAGAACGAAGGAAATGTCGGTCTTGGTCTTTTCGTTTTTTACCGCTCTCAGGCGCTCGCCGGTGTTCGTTACGTTGTAGACGAGGTACCACACCCGCTTCGTTTCGACGCCGCCGTCCTTCGTCGGGAAGTCGACGTCGATCGCGCGCATATTCTTATAGCTAAACTTCAACTGCCAAATTTCGCGTCGAAACATAAGATCGCTCGCCCAAGAGTACTCGTCGAGGGAGCTGTCCGATCCTTTCGTCGCGATCTCGGGAACCGCGCCCCATTGGAACGTCTCGTCGTATCCGATGAAATCGGACACGGTTCGCATACCGGAAGAGCCGTTCCCTTGCGCGAAAACGGGAACCGCGCTCGCGAAAAACGCGAGCGTCGCGCAAGCGAAACAAACCGGCAGAAGGACGCCGCGTTCGGTCGTCGCCGTTCTATTCATAAACTTAACTGTCATCTTTACGCTCCGATTACGGCGCCGTCAAACGATATTACGCGAAGGGGACGCGCCAAAACCCGATTCTTTTGGCGCGAACCGCCCCCGTACATTATAATCGCGTCGTCCGCGATCCGCCAATAAAATTCGGCGATTCCCGTCCTTTTTTTGCTTTTTTCCAAAAATCTATCGTTAGAAACCAAACAACCGGAGTCGGATCGAGCCCCTCTTTCCGAGCGGTTCGTCACAAAAAGAGCACGGTTACACCGCCTCCGCCGGGCAAAAAGAAATCCTCTCCCGCCCAAACCTGTTTCACGAGGTTCGAGCGCCGCGCCCAATCCCTAACCGTCTCGCGCAAAACGCCGCTTCCTTGACCGTGAATCGCCTCGAGCGTCTTGCCGCGATACTTGCCCGACTCGACGGCGCGCCGCAAAAGCTCGAGCGCGGCGTCGGGACGTCGCCCGTGCAAATCGATCGAGGCGTCCGGCGCGAATCGCTCGCTCATTGACGCGCCTCGTATTTCTCGCCCCAAACCGGAAGAATCACCGAGTCGTTCGCGCATTTCTCGCAGATATTGAACCCGTATTGGTACGACCAGCGCCATTTGTCGATCAGGTGCCCGAGTTCGAGAATATGCGAAAGAAGGGTCGTCTTCGGGCGGATCGTCTCGTTGACCGCTTTCGGAACGTCCAGCCCGACCGCTAGGTGCGGGATAAAGACGTCGATCGGCTTCGTCGCGACCAACTGCCCGACGTTGCAAGCGTCCCCAACGTGCAAAATGGTCGTTCCGCTAGAGCGCTCCCCGCAGTCGATTTCGTAGGTCGTTACGAACTTCCTCAGTCGATCGTTGTGATCGACGAGCCGCGTTTTAATCGAGCAATCGCCGAACCGATATTCCCGCCCCTCCTCGGGCGTCTTCCATTCGTTGTCGATGAAATTCGTTACGACCGGCTTGCCGGCAGAGGCGACCGAATCGCAAAACGCGTCGGTGTAGTGATCCCCGTGCTTGTGCGTTACCAAGAGGAAATCGATCAACGGGGTAAGCTCAGGAGCGCGTCGGTGTTTGACGTCGATCGCGAAACTTTGCGTCGGGGTCTTGACCAAATACCCCATATTGTAAATCTGCCACAAAACGACGCCCCCGTCGGCGACGGTCGTCTCGCGGAACTCGGCGAGAACCTTGTCGAACGACGCGTTGAGAAACCTCAAGACCGCGCGCTCGTCCTCCCAGCGCTTCGCCTCTTCCGGGCTCGATTTAAAGTACTCTTCGAACTCGGCCGCGCGGAGTCGATCGACCGAATCTTGAATAACGTCGCAAGCCGCTCGGCGCTCCGCCGTTACGCTCGTCGCGGCGGTCGAGGTCAGCGTCCGAATCGCCGCGAGCGCCTCTTCTACCGTCGGTTCGACCGCGCCCTCGCGCAAATCCTCCGCTAACGAAAGCCCTCCGGTTAGACCAAAGCAAGAAGGCGCGGCGATCGCCGCCCAAAGAAATTCGCGTCGGGTCAACATGTTCTACCTCCCTATCGGGCGTTGCGAAACCGTTCTCAGGTTCGGCTCCAGTTTAAAAGCTTCCTCTTCGGAAATCGGAATCGTTCGCGGTCTGGCAAACTTCGTTCCCACCACGCGTCCGTACCGCTCCGTTAGTCCTTTGGCGTCGTATTGTAAAAACTCGTACAAGCGCGGATCGGGATCGGTCGCCAACCATTCGCGGCTAAGAGAAGCGGCCTTCGCGTCGTACGCTTTTTTGTCGCCGTGTTGCCAATTTCGACCCGGAAATCGCCGAACGTCCCCGTTGAACTCCGGGTTGATATGGTACAACTCGTGCATAATCGTGTCGATTTTCTCGATCGGAGTCAAATTCGTAAAGCGAGGCGCCATCACGTTGAATATGTAAAGAACCTCGCGACCGTCCTTGTCTTTTACCGAACAAGTCTTGTAATATAATCGTTTCCGAACGACGACTAACCGCCCGAGTTCGTTCGTTTCTCGAATCGCGCGAACCGTCGAAGTCGCGAGCGCCCCGCCCTCGAACCGAAGAGGAGTGACCGACGCCCATCCTCCGTAGCGACCGTTGTTTCGCGCGACCGAAAACGAAAAGCCGACCCGATCGACGTCGATTCGCCGAAATTCTCGGATCTTCGCGCAAACGTCTCGACAAACCGCGCGCAGCGCGTCGGTGTAACTGAATTGTTCGCTCATATTAAAAGCCGCGCGACGTCTTCCTAGAGAGCTCCTCGAATCCGCTTTCGCGACCGCGCCGCGCCGGCGCTTCGTCGAGCGCTCTCTTTTAAAAACAAATCGACTCTCCTATTGTAGCGCCCCCGAGCCTCGACGTCAACGATTCGAAACGCGGACAAAGTCGCTGGCGCATAAAAAAAACGACGCCGATACGACGTCGTTTCGTTAATTCGTTCTTCGGATTCGCTCGAAACCTTAGCGAAAAATCATTCCACGGTCGGAATCGCGGAAGTGGCTTTGGAGTTGCGGAACTCGTTCTCGCCGACGAATTCGATGATGGCGCGATCGCCGGCGTCGCCGAGACGCGGCTTGGCGAGTTTCAGAACGCGGGTGTATCCGCCCGGGCGCTCGACGTAACGAGGCGCGATGCGGTCGAAGAGGAGCGTAACCGCTTCGCGGGAGGTCAACTTCGCGTAGACGGCGCGACGCGCGGCCAAAGCGGGAGCGCTAGCGGCGACCCAGGCTTTCCAACCCTCGCCGTTGCGCCAAGCTTTCCATTCCTCGGTTCCGCGATCGGCTTTGCACTCGAGCTCTTTCGCGGCGGCGATCGACTTTTGCGCTTTGACGGCTTTCGTGACCAGTTTCTCAATATAGGGGCGCAACTCTTTCGCTTTCGGAAGAGTCGTGATAATGCGCCCGGCTTTCTTCGGGGCTTGCTCCTTGGAGTCGTAATCTTCGGGATCGCGCTCGGTCAAAATGAGAGAGATCGCGAGAGCCTTCAGGAGCGCGCGCTGGTGCTTCGGATTACGCCCGAACTTTTTTCCAATTCTTCTATGTCGCATTGTACTATCTTTATTCTATCTGATTTGTTCGATTTCCAATTCGGAGGACCGACGCGAGGGCTCATTCGCCCAGGGTCATGCCAAGGCGAACGCGAGGATCGAGCTCGGTCAACTTCTCGCGAACTTCGTTCAGCGAGGTGTCGCCAAAATTCTTGATCTGCAAAAGCTGATCTTCGTTGTGGGCCACGAGTTCCCGAACGGTCTTGATTCCGGCGCCCTCCAAGCAGTTGGACGCTCGAACCGACAGTTTGAGATCGGAGATCAACTTATTGAGCTTCTCTTCCAGAATCGGGTCGAAGTGAGGATCGGAACCGCCGCCGACCGGGTCGACGATCAAACCGCCCGCGCTATTGTATTGAACAAAAGGGTTCAAGTGTTTGCGCAGAATCTTCGAGGCCTCGGTCAGAGCGTACTCCGGATCCTTCGAACCGTCGGTCCAAATTTGGAGAACCAAACGATCGTAATTCGTCTTTTGCCCGACGCGGGTCTCTTCCACGCTGTACTGAACTTTGATAACCGGACTAAAGGAAGCGTCGAGCGGAATGTGCCCAACGTCTTCGTTGCGATCGCGATAGGACGACTGCTCCGAGGCCGGCACGTAACCGCGACCGTTCTCGACCACCATCTCCAAGGAGAAAGGCACGTCGTCGGTCAGCGTCGCTATCACCAATTCCGGGTTGATAATGTCGACTTGGTGATCCGCGATCACGTCCGCCCCCGTTACCAACCCTTTCTTGTTCTTTTCAATACGAATAACGCAAGGTTTGTCCTCGCGAGAACGCACGATGAGGGACTTCACGTTCAGGACGATGTCCGTCACGTCCTCCATCACGCCCGGAAGCGACGTAAATTCTAGGTTGGCGCCCCGAAGTTTCATCTTCGTAACGGCGCTACCCTCCAAACTCGATAAAAGGACTCGGCGAAGACTATTGCCGATCGTTACGCCAAAACCTCGCTCGAAAGGCTCGGCGACAAACTTCCCGTAAGTCGGCTCGCAAACGACGCGCTCGACTTTCGTCGGAAGTTCCAATCCTCTCCATCTGATCTTCATACTATGGTTCGCTCCGTGTTGTATTGACGTTTTTTAACAAAACTTGAACGAAGCTTCCGCGAGACCGCGCGCCGCGCGAGCGTCGGGAAAACGCGTCCAACGGAACCGTCTTCCCCCAAAGGGGTCGACGGTCTTAATAACGCTACTACTTCGAGCAAAGCTCGACGATGAGTTGCGGTCGGACGTCAAGCGATTTGTCAACGTCGTCAAAGAGCGGGTATCGCATAACGACGCCGCTCGGAACTTCGCCCTCGTTGCGAGAGAGATAATCCGGGACGTCGCGATTTTTGGTCGCGTCGAGAACGGTCATCGTGCCGGCGGCTTCTTTCTTGTCGCCGTTTCCGACCAAGGAGGTAATGACCAAGTAAACGCCCTTGGAAGCGTCGTTTCCGGCCTTTTTGCCTTGGCGCTTGAAGACCTTCATGGAGACGGCGTCGCCGGGTCGAACGAGGTAGCTGGGGACGTCGAGGCGCTTGCCGTTGACGCAAACGTGACCGTGGGCGATCATTTGACGGGCTTGCGCGCGAGAAACCGCGAACCCGAAACGATAAACGACGTTGTCGAGGCGGCGCTCGAGGAGGGACAACAGGATCTCGCCCGTGTTGCCCTTAGAGCGCTCGGCCATTTGATAGTACTTGCGGAATTGGGCTTCCAAAACGCCGTAATAAGTCTTGACCTTCTGCTTTTCGCGAAGCTGCTCGCCGTACTCGGTCATCTTGCCGCGCTTCATTCCGTGCATGCCGGGAGGCAGCGGCGTTTTCTTATCGCCGGCCTTCTCGAAGGGGCAGGCTTTCGAGTCGCAACGGACGCCCTTCAGAAAGAGCTTCTTGCCTTCGCGACGGCATCGTTTGCAGACGGGTCCCAATGTTCGAGCCATATTTTGCTCCAATATATTCTATGTTCGATATGTGTTCTTAGCGCTATAATGAGTCGGTTGGGGCTCGAAAATCCGAAGCGGGAGCCAAGCGCTCGACCTCGGCGAGTCGAACCGACAGTCACTCGCGACGATCAGACGCGGCGACGCTTCGGAGGACGACAACCGTTGTGGGGCAACGGGGTAACGTCTTCGATCGTCTTCACGGTCAAACCGGCTTGCGCGAGAGCCGTGATGGCCATATCGCGACCGCTACCGGGACCCTTGACGCGCACGTCGACCTCTTTCATACCGAACTTCTTCGCTTTGTCGGCGGCTTGTTGCGCGGCCATTTGACCCGCGAAAGGCGTGCTTTTACGACTTCCCTTGAACCCGCTCGTTCCGGCCGTCGCCCAGCAAAGGACGTCGCCCTTAACGTCGGTGATCGTAACGTTCGTGTTGTTAAAGCTGACCTTGATGTGCGCCACGCCGCTGGCCACGTTTCTCTTGATCTTGCGTTTCTTAGAAACTTTTGCCACTTTTGAATCTCCCAAATCGACGCGAACCGCTCGATTCCGAGCGCGTCGTTCGCGAACGACCTATGTTTCGAATATTCGATGTTAAAACGCCAAAACGTTCGACGACGGAACCAAACCGACCGTCGAGCGACGAGCCCTATTAACGATCCTTAACGCCCTTCTTACCGGCGACGGTCTTCTTGGGACCTTTGCGGGTGCGAGCGTTCGTTTTCGTGCGCTGACCGCGCACGGGGAGACCTTTGCGGTGGCGAATCCCGCGGTAACAACCAATTTCGCGAAGACGGGCAATATTCTGATTAACTTGGCGGCGCAGTTGACCTTCAACGACGTAGTCGTTGTCGAGCAACGCGGCCAGACGCGCGATTTCTTCCTCTTTAAGGTCCTTGGCGCGAACGGTCGGATCGACTCCGGTCTTTCGGCACAGCTCCGCGGCGATTTGCGGACCGACCCCGTAAAGGTAGGTCAACGCGACCGCGGTGGGACGATTATTCGGAATATCAACGCCCAATAGACGAGGCATCTAATTTCTCCTATACAAAATAACCTCGCGCGACGAGCGCTCTCGCGCCGTCGGCGTTTCAAAATCGGCGGCGTGGCGTTTAAAACATTACCCGATCGTCGTCTTCCGCCGCGATTCGCCGATTTTCACTGAGTTCAACCTTGGCGCTGCTTGTGCCTGGGGTTGACGCAAATAACGAAGACCTTGCCTTTACGTTTCACGATTTTGCAGTTTTCGCAAATTCGCTTAACACTAGCTCGAACTTTCATAACGACACTCTCAATATCTTGGACCGGCGGCGCGCGCGGAGACGTCCGCGCCTCGACGCTAGTCGACGTAGCGAAAATTATACCGTCCCCCAATTCCGACGCAAGGGGTAGCCCTCAAAAAAGTCGGATATTGGGGGAAAATGGGTTAAATTTCCCCAAAAAACTTTTATTTGTTGTGCTCGTAACGATCGAAAAAGGTCGCGACGAGCTCCTTTTCTTCCTCGGTTTCGGGGGGGCCGGTGAGCACGATCGGTCCCGATTTCAAGACCCCGACCGTGTGCTCCTCGTGGGCGCTGAGCGAGCCGTCCGCAGTAACGATCGTCCAATAGTCGTTGAGCTGTTTGACGCGTTTGCCGCCGGCGTTGATCATCGGCTCGATGGCGATGACCAGTCCCGGTCGGATTTGGAAATCTTCCTTCCGAATAAACTCTTCCCAAATGAAATTTGGGACCTGAGGGGGCTCGTGCATCGTCCGACCGATTCCGTGCCCGACGAACGCTTCCACGACGGAAAAACCGCGCTCTCGAGCGTATTTGTACATCTCGCGCGCGATTTCGCTCCAATATCGGGCCGTCTTCATTCGCTCGATCGCCAGCCAAAGAACCTCGCGCGTCGTCTCGACAAGTTTCTTAGCCTCGGGAGAAGGGGTTCCGACAAGACTAGAATACGCGGAGTCCCCGCACCACCCGTCGATTTTGCAACCCAAGTCGACGCTCACGATATCTCCGTCCTTGACGACCCGATCGCTCGGGATTCCGTGAACGACTTGCTCGTTGATCGAAATGCAGGTTACCGCCGGAAAAGGAACCCTACCGGGAACGCCTTTGAACATGCCGATGGCGCAGTTGCGATCGAACAGCTTCTGAACCTCGGCGTCGAGCTCGCGGGTCGTAATTCCGACTCGGATAATTTTCCGAACGAGCTCGTGAGCGGACCAAGTGAGCAACCCGGCTTTCCGCATCTTCCAAATGTCTTTTTCCGTCTTTAAAGAGAACAGAGAACCGCCCTTTCCTACTGGCGCGCGTCGCGGAAACGCAAAGAAAAATAAAGACGCGGGCCCCCC
>JAFRXD010000058.1 GCA_017441605.1 Thermoguttaceae bacterium
ATCGGACGACGAGAACGCCGAAAAGACGACAGACGAGGAAGTCGCCGAAGAGGACGCGCAAGCCGCCGAAGAAGATGTTGTTGAAGAAGCCTCCGAGGAATCGGAAGACGAGAGCGCCGAAGGGACGATCGACGAAAAAGTCGCCGAAGAGGACGCGCAAGAGGCGGAAGAGGAGGATATTGAAGAAGCCTCCGAGGAATCGGAAGACGAGAGCGCAGAAGGGACGATCGACGAAGAAGTCGCCGAAGAGGACGCGCAAGCCGCCGAAGAAAAGGATATTGAAGAAGCCTCCGAGGAATCGGAAGACGAGAGCGCCGAAGGGACGATCGACGAAGTAGTCGCCGAGGAAAACGCGCAAGCCGCCGAAGAAGAGGTTGTTGAAGAAGCCTTCGAGGGATCTGAAGACGAGAACGCCGAAAAGACGACCGACGAAAAAGTCGCCGACGAAAACGCGCAAGAGGCGGAAGAGGCAGAAGAGGGAGTCGTTGAAGAACCCTCCGTGGACGCGGACGACGAGAGCGTCGAAGAGACGACCGACGAGGAAGTCGTCGAGGAGAACGCGCAAGCCGCGGAACAAGAGGTTGTTGAAAAAGCCTCGGAGAATTCGGACGACGAGAGCGTCGAAGAGACGACCGGCGAGGAAACCGTCGAAGAGGAAGTCGTTGAAGACGCCTCCGAGGACGCGAAAGACGAGAGCGTCGAAGAGGATAGCGCCAACGAGACTCAAGAAACGGAAAAACCGAGCGTTGAAGAAACCTCCGACGCGGTCGACAAGGACGAGAAAGCCTCGGAACCGGCGCGTCCGGTTTACAGTTTCGGCGGTTTCTCGTACAGTCTCGCGAGCGCGGCCGAGGAAACGACCGCGAAGGTCGACGAACCGGAGAGCGACGCGGGGGTTATTGTCGAGTCCTCTTCCCCGCGACCGGACGACAATCCCGAAGAAGAAGTCGTAAAAACGGTCGAGGCGCCGGAACCGGAAGCCGACGCGGAAACACACACCGTCGAGGCGAGCGAGTCGACGGAAATGAGCGCCAATTCCGACGCGGACGCGCTGGAATCGGCGCGCAACGACGGAATCGAAACCGACGGCGCGCAAAGCGTTTCGGCAAGTCTGGAAGTCGGGGAGGCGCTCGCGACCAAGGCGGCCGATCTCGCCGAACAAACCCCGAGTTCCGAACCCGAGGAAGAACCGGAAGAACCGATCGTCATTATGCCCTCTTATAACGCGTACTCGATAACGCCGTCCAAACTGACGGTTCCGTCGACGCGGACGCGCGAGGAGCCTCCGAAAGAAGTCGCGGTCAAGGGCGACGCGACGAATCCCGACGCGGCAAAGATTTGTCCCACGCTCGATCGAACGGAAAAAGAGTCGCGACCGACCTTTAGTTTTGGCGCGCCGAGCTACGAATTTTCTCCGATCGCGCGTCCCAAACCCCAACCTCGCGCCCCGCAAGCGCCTCCGCGCCCCGCGGAGCGTCCGGCGACGAGCGCTTCGCAAGCTCAATTGCGACAAAACCCGCCGACGACTTCGACGCCTCCGGCAAGTCCGGCTCCGCAAGCGCGTCCTCGTCTCTCGACGCCTTCGGCGCGCCGGCAAGAATCGCCGGGCGCTTCGGAGCGCCCCTCGTCGCAAACGCGCCCCGAGTCCGCGCTCAACCGCGGCGACGCGAAGTCCTCCGCGCCGGTTCGAAACAACGGGACGGTCGACTCGAAGTCGGCGCGCGGCTCGAGGCTCGACGCGCCCGACGCCAAACCGGAAGAAGCGCCCTATAACGCGCCCGATCTAGTGGTTCCGCCAAATCTCGCCGACGAGCCGTCCGCGTCCTTGGCGCCGTCTCCGGAACCGGCGAATTTCGAGCGGGTCGCCGGTAAGACGGACGATTTCTCCCTTTCCGCAGTCGCGCCGGACGCGAAGGCGAAAAGCGTTAGAAAAACGCTCCTTCCCATGCCCGACGAGTCGGTTCCTCCAAAACCTAGCGCTCCCGAGATCAAACCGAAACAGGAACCTAAATCCAAGGTCGTCGACGAGATCGAAGACTATATCCCGGACGAGCCGAACGACGCCGAACTCGGTTTCTTCGGACGTTTCTCGAAAGCGTTAAAGAGTTTGTTCAAAAACGTCAATAAATAAGCGTCGTTAGACCCGTAAACCAACTCCCAATTCCCCTCCGCGCTCCGCCAGAAAAGAACGCCAATGTCCCCGATAAACCAAACGATCGTCGCGACGCTTTCGATCGCTTTCCTAGCGTCGTCCTCCCTTTTGCGCGCGGGTTACCCGGACGCGTCGAACGATTTCCTCGCGCCTCCCGACTCCGCAAAGCCCGGGGTCTATTGGTTCTTTATGGACGGCAATTTGACGAAATCGGGAATGAAGGCCGACTTAGAAGCGATGAAAAAGGCGGGGTTGGGACGCGCCATCGTTATGGAGGCGGATCTCGGAGGACCTAAGGGAGACGTCCGCTATATGACGCCCGAATGGCTCGACCATTGGCGCTTCGCTTCGAACGAGGCGAAGGCGCTCGGAATCGAGCTAACGTCGAGCGTCGGACCGGGTTGGTGCGGAGCCGGAGGTCCGTGGATTTCCCCGGAAAAATCGATGCAGCACCTTCGCGCCTCGTTCGCGAAGTTCGAGGGGGGCAAAGAAATAGACGCGACGCTCTCGGTCCCCGAACCGCGCGATCCCTACTTCGGTCGCGGCTCGCTCGGTCCCTGCGAAGAGGCGTGGCGAACCTTTTATCGCGACGTCGCCGTTCTCGCCTATCCGGCGCCAAAAGAGGATCGAAAGTTGCCCGACTGGGAGGAGAAAGCGCTCTTCTTTCGCCCGCCCTATTCTTCCGTTCCCGGGGTCAAACCGTATTTGCCAACTTGCGCGGACGATCCAAGCGTCGTTGAAGCGCTCTCCAATTCGATCGTTCCGTTCGACTCGATCGTCGACGTAACGGACCGCATGGACGCGTCGGGGCGCTTTCGCTGGAACGCGCCCGAGGGAGACTGGATCGTGGTTCGCCTAGGTCGTAGAATCACCGGGCAGACGACGCGCCCCGCCCCCGAAGCCGCGCTGGGACTCGAAAGCGACAAATTCGAGTCGACGGGAATCGACGAGCATTTCGCGAATTTCAATTCCAAACTCTATTCTTCGACCAATTTTACGACCCTTCACCACGACAGTTGGGAAATGAGCTCGCAAAACTGGTCGGAACATTTTCGCGACCTGTTTCGCGCCAAACGCGGTTACGACCCCCTCCCCTGGACCCCGGCGATGTTCGGCGTCCCCGTCGGGAGCGTCGAAAAGACCGAGCGATTTCTTTGGGATTTGCGTCGAACGGCGCAAGAGTTGGTTTACGAGAACAACGTCGAGCGCATGAAGAAGCTCGGAGCGGAATACGGCCTCAACTTCTCGACCGAAGCGTACGACCTCAATCCGGCGGGGGATCTCTATCTGTTCCGCGCGGCGGACGTTCCGATGTGCGAATTTTGGGCGAAGGGATACGGTTTCGAGACGACGTTCAGCGTGATCGAGGCGGTTTCGAGCGCGCGAACGACGGGGCGCTCGATCGTGGGCGCGGAATCGTTCACCACCGCGGACGACCGCTGGCGGCAACATCCCGGTCTCATGAAGCGGCAGCTCGACTGGGCCCTTTGCGCGGGGGTTAACCGCCTAATGTTCCACCGGATGTGCGCTCAGCCCGGGGACGACGCGCCCGGCTTTTCGCTCGGACCGCACGGAACCCACTTTGATCGAACGCAAACGTGGTTTCCATTGGTCGGGGATTTCTGCGAGTTCGTCGCGCGAGCCCAGGCGGTCTTGCAACGCGGAATTTCTTCCGGGGACGTTCTTTACCTTGATCGCGAGGGAGCCCCGCAAGTGTTCGTCGCGCCTTCGTCGGCGTTTTTACCCGGCGAATTTAAAGACCGGCGAGAATATTGCTTCGACGCCTGCTGTCCGCAAGTCCTTATCGATTCGGCAAAGGGCGAGAACGGCAAAATCGTCTTCCCCGGCGGCGCGACTTACTCGCTGCTGGTTCTCCCGCGCTCGTCGGAAATAACGGTCGAACTCGCGAAAAAATTGCGCGAGCTGAAAGAGGCGGGCGTTCCCATAATCGGCGAGCCGCCAAAACGAACCCCGACGCTCGTCGACTTCCCCAACGCCGACGAGGAAGTTCGCAAAATCGTCGCGGAGATTTGGTCGGGCGAAAACGCGCCGAGCGCCCCGGGCGACGTCGAGCGCGCGAGTCGGCTCGATCGACGCGCGATTAAAAGCGCCAAGTGGATCTGGGCGTCCTCCGATTACAACGCTCAACCCAATGAGCGCCGCGTCTTTACGAAAACGTTCGAGCTACCGTCCGACGAGGACGTTAAAGACGCGTTCGTCGTCGCGACCGCCGACAACGTTTACGCGTTGAAAATCAACGGGGTCAAAACGGCGGTCGGCAATAATTTCCACGTTCCCGACGTCGCGATCGTTCCCGAAGGCGCGTTAAAGCCCGGGAAAAATATCGTTTCACTCGAAGTTCTCAACGAGGGTTCCGCCCCGAACCCGGCGGGCGCGATCGTCTGTCTCCGTTTGAACGACTCGCTTCAAATCGTTTCCGACGCCTCGTGGAAAAACGAGGACGGTTCGAGCGTCGCCGAACTCGGCGCTTGCGATATGGCGCCTTGGAAGACGGACGTCGATCGAACCGAGGTCGACTCGGACGCGACCTACCCCGACTGGAGCGTCGTTCAGAAGAAGTTGCGAGAATTGAAGATCGCGCCGGAGTTCGAGTCGACGGGAGACGTTCGTTGGATCCGTCGAATCGACGGGGATCTCGATCTGTTCTACGTCGGGGAGCGACGCGACGAACCGCAAACGACCGAGTGCGTTTTCCGCGTCGCGAACAAAGCGGTCGAGCTCTGGGATCCCATGACGGGGCGTCGGTATCGAGTCGACGACGCGCGCGAGGAATCGGGGCGAACGATCGTTCCGATTCGCTTCGAACCGTCGCAAAGTTTCTTCGTCGTCTTTCGTCCGAAGGAAGAAGTCGCGTCCGCTCAACTCCAACTCCCGCCGTCGTCGGAGTTTTTAGCGCCCAAGCGCTCGGAAACGGTCGTCGATCTCTCCGAGGACTGGACCGTTTCGTTCGACCAAAACGCGCCGACCAATAGAGACTTCGCGGAAGGAGCGCCCAAAACCGTTTCGTTCGATCTTTTGACCGACTGGTCGAAAAGCGCCGACCCCTATCTTCGCTATTATTCCGGAATTGGAGTCTACCAAAAAACGTTCGATCTCCCCTCCCCGCTAGATCCGAACGAGCGACTCGCTCTTGAATTCGACGACGTCCAAGTAATGGCGCGAGTCGAGCTGAACGGTCGAGTCTTGGGAACGATGTGGCAAAGGCCTTGGCGAATCGAGATTCCGAGCGAAGTCTTGGCCGAAAAAGGGAATCGACTCGAAATCTCGGTCGCGAATCTGTGGTGCAATCGATTGATCGGGGACGCGAGTCGCCCGAGCGAAGAGCGCTTTACGAGAACCTCGAATCCCATGTGGGGACCCGGCGACGAGCAGTTGCTCCCTTCGGGACTTATCGGTAAAGCGAGACTCGTTCGCCGCGTTTCAAACCCAAACGGCGAAAGCGATTAATTAGCGGCGGGGCAAATTAAAACGGGACGAAGAAAAATGAAAACGCAAAGAAAGACGGGCGACCTCGCGAAGCGAGAACGGACGAGCGCGCGCCCCGAGCGACCGTTGAGATTCGAGGCGCTCGAACCGCGCTTGGCCCTCGACGGATCGACCGGCGCGACCGATCTCGCGGTCGAGCCGTCCTTTCTGATCGAAAAGGAGTCGCTGCTCGACGGGTCCGCGATCGCGCTCGACGTCCAAGCGTATTCGAGAAACCCCGTCGCGACTTGGCGCGTCGACTGGGGGGACGGATCGACGACCGAAACGAACGCGCTCGGCGACTCCGCGTCGTTCTATCACTGCTTCCCCGACTCGTCCTCCGACGCGACGTACTTGGTGACCCTAACGACCGTCGATTCCGAAGGCGAAGCGAGCGAGGAACCCTACGAGCTCGCGACGATCGACGTCCCGGCGACTCTTCAAAATCTCAACTTCCAAACCGACGTTTTTTACGACGCGGAAAAGGGGAACTACGCCCAATCGAAGCTCTGCTGGGCGGCGGGCGCGGCGAACGCCCTAGTCTATTCCGGCTGGGCGGACTCGACGATAACCGTCGACCAGGGAGGAACTTCCGTTTCTTTCGACGACGAGGACGACGTTTACGAGTATTTTGTCGCAAACTTCGACAACACGGGCAGTTCGGCTCTGTACGCTTTTGAATGGTTCATTACGGGGGACTACGATCCAATGGGAGTCTCCGGCTGGGCGGAACCGACGAGCGGGTCCGGCGGTTTTTACGCGAGCGCCGACATTGACAACTATCTTTCGTTCGTCCATTACTATTCGTATCGAACGAACAAGACCCCCGAGGCGGTTCTGCCGACGGTCGCGACCTATTTGCGAGACGGCTCTGGCGTTTGCGTCTCGTTGGCGTTCTATTCGGGGAACGTTCCCGGCTCGACCGTAACGCTCGCGCACACGGTAACGCTATGGGGTTACGAGCGCGATCTAACTTACGATCCGAGCGATCCCAGATCCTATGCCGCCATTATCGTTAGCGATTCCGACAACGACGCCTACAAGGGCAGAAACGC
The DNA here is from genome assembly GCA_017441605.1 of Thermoguttaceae bacterium. Lineage (GTDB taxonomy): Bacteria > Planctomycetota > Planctomycetia > Pirellulales > Thermoguttaceae > RUG369. The sequence goes on from JAFRXD010000058.1 coordinate 6,694, forward strand.
GCCCAATACGACGGCGACGGTCCGCATTGAGTGGAGTTCGACTTATAACCGTTATCAGCTCGTCGATTATCGCTCCGGCAAGTGCTGGCTGGAAGAGTGCATTGTCGTCGAGCCAAAATCGTCCGTTTTGCCAAGCGCCGCCGTCCTCGACCCCAACGCGATCGACGCCGCTTTTGAAGAGGCGCGCGGCGACGCGTCCGCGCTTTTAGCGGAACTCGACGAGGACGATCTTTGGTGGACCGAGCGACCTAAATAGCCAACGAATAACGTCGATCGGGCCTCGGGAACGGTTTGCCCCATTTGTTCTCTAAATCCGCGTTGTTGCCGCGACGGACGACGTAACGAAGCTCTTCAACGCCTAGGTCTTCGAGGGCGCGAGAAATCAAATCCGCCCGTATCCGGATCAAGACGATATGGAATACGTGTTTAGAGACACATATTCTTGGGCGCACGCGAAGCGAATAGAACCCTATGCGGGAATAGAACCTTGCAACTTGAGCACCAGCTACGAATTTGGAGGTTAGAATCTAAATACCAAAGATTCTTTTTTTTGTTCTGAAGTACAACTCCACAAGGTATGACAGTTCTGGTTCGTCGATCAACATCATACCAATGGGGTCGAGAAAAAACATACAGTCCGAAGTTTCTATCCATCTCAACTCCACTAAGAAATCTTTTTCTTTACTAATCCCTTTTACTTTTTCTAAATCTTTATTTAACAAGAATAATATTGTTCTTACAAACTCTTCTAACGCCATTCTCTTCAGTGTGTCGACCTCCGAAGATAGATTACTCAAAAATTTCTTTCTGGCTTCACCGTATATATCAACTATATCATGAATATTTTGGATGTATTCTGGATCTGGAACCTTTTCCCAAAAATCAGATTCACATTCTCTTAAAACGAGAATATGACCTTTTTCTTCCGATCCTAGATTCTTTTGTTGCCAATAAACTTTAAACTCTCGAAATTCAACGTCAACAAGACTTATCACATATTCCGCAAACTCTTCCAACGACATACGATTCAGAGTGTCGACATTTGGAAAATCCATAATTGACTCCTTTCAATAAGCCAGTGGCGGAGCTGCGAGCGTGGAACCAGACTTCGCGCCCAAGTTCTACTGAAAACGGGGGTGCGTTTACAGAGTCTAAAAGAAGAATTCTATTTAGGGCAATCCAAGATTCGATCGCGAACTTTTAACGGGTCTTAATCGATAGTAAAATTTATCCCAAATCCATTCTCCCTCATCCCCAAAAAAGCGCGCGCGAACGAGAAAAACCGCCGCTCCGCGCGCGCCAAGCATTATTATTTCCCCAACTTAACGACCGCTCCGGTTTTGGCGGACTCGTAAACGGCGCAAATCGTCTCGACGCTCTTGCGCCCCTCGCGCCCGTCGATCAAGGGCTTGGTTCCCGTTTCGATCGCTTCGAGCACGTTCTTGAACTGTTTGGCGTGGGCTTGGTGTCCGATCGCGGCGGGATCGGCGGCGCCCCCTCCTCCGGAGAGGCGATTCGCCATCGACTCGCGAATCGCGGCGTCCTCGTCGAGCGATTCGGCGAAGTCCCATTTGATAATGTCCTCTTCCTCGATGACGGCGGACCCTTTGTCCCCGTGGATCTCGATTCGCTTGAGGTAGCCGGGATACGCGGCGGTGGTCGCCTCCAGGAGTCCCAGCGCGCCGCTCTTAAATCGCAAGGAGGCGACGCAAACGTCCTCGACCTCGATGTTTTTGTGCGCGACGAGCCCGGTGAGCGCGACGACCTCTTCGACGTCCCCCATAAGCCACAGCAACAGATCGACGCTGTGGATCGCTTGGTTCATCAAGGCCCCGCCGCCGTCCAATTTCCACGTCCCGCGCCACGCGCCCCCGTCGTAGTACTCTTGCGTTCGATACCACTTCACGATCGCGTCCCCGAGCGTTTTCTTGCCGAAACGCCCCGCCTCGATCGCTTTTTTCATCTGTTGGCTGGACTGGTGAAAACGACTGGGAAAAACGGTCGAAAGGGTAACCCCCGCCTTGTCGCAAGCGTCGATAATTCGATCGCAGCGCTCGACGTCGACTTCCAGCGGTTTCTCGACGATTACGTGCTTCCCGGCGCGCGCGGCGGCGACGGCGGGCTCCAAGTGCGCCCCGCTCGGGGTTCCGATCGTAACGATCTGGATCTCGGGATCCGCGAGAAAAGCCTCGAAGTCCTCGTAAGCCTTGCAACCGAACTCCGACGCCACTTTGCTAGCCGCCGCCGGGATTTGGTCGTAGCACGCGACCAGTTCCGCGCCGATTTCGCGTATCGCGCGCGCGTGGAATCTCGAGATCATTCCGCAACCGATAATGCCGAATTTATTAACCTTCATAATCGCTCTTTCCGCCTCCGATCGTTCTTCTTACCAAACGGCGGGAGCGCCTCGACGCGCCCCCTCGACTTTCTCCATTATACGCGAGTAAAAAGCGTCGCGCAAGAGACGAGGCGTCGAGCGCGGACTTCGCGGCGTCGAGACGCGCTCTCTATCCGCGCGATCCTCAAAATTCTTTTAATCCGCAACGAGGGATTTGACGATAACTCGGAAAAGGAGTATTTGCGCTTGGAGCGCGATTTTTATGAAACGATCGACCAAAATGCGAACAACGAGCGAAAAAAGAGAAGCGAGCCGCCGAGGCGGAACGATTCGATCGGGGGCTTTTCGAGCGCTCTCGTTGTGCGTCGCGCTCGGAGCGGGACTGGCCCTCGCGCGAGGCGAGGACGTCGCGTTCCGGGGACAATCTTCGGACGCCGGAGCGGTCGTCGCGGCCGAAGGGGAGCGGGAATCGAGCGAGCCGGTTTACGCGGCCCTAGCCCCGGGGGGCGCGATCGCGGCCAGAGCGAGAAGCGTCGCGAGCAAACCGCGCCCCGTCGCGAATCCGTCCCGAAGCGCCGATTCGAGCGCTCGCCAAGATTTTCGCTCGATGGCGTACGGTTCGCGATCGGAAGCGGCGGAAGAGGCGGTTCGCGAGCTGCTGGCGATCGACGACGTTCGCGAGTTCACCGCGCAAAACCGACCGCGCGAAAACGAGGACAACGATCTCGACGAACTCTCCTATTTAGAAGAACTTAACGAGGATATTGAAACGGAGGAAAAGCTCGAGGCGATAACGTTCGAGGAAATCGCGGACGAGTGTTTCTACGCGCTCGATCCCTACTCCTCCCTCTTTATAGAATACCCTCCGACCGGCGCGTGGACGGAGTCGGTTCTCGAAAGCGTTCAAAACGCGCTGCTCTCTCTCGGCGAATCGTCGGCGCGCGCGGAGGAAGCGCTCGACTCGCTCGACTCGAAAATCGCCGAGGCGGACGCGCTTCGCGAGGTTCTGATCGCGTCGGACAGATCGGCGACGCGCGGAAACGACGACGACGCGCCCAAGCTCGTCTCTCGCTATTCCGCGGCGGGGCGCGTTCAACTTCTGGAATCGTTTAAAAACGCGCTTCGGCGTCGGGCGTACCTTTGGCGCGCGTCGCTAGGCTTCTTCGCGGCGGAGCGCGAGGGGTCGCTCGTCGCGCCGCGAGATTTCTCGACCGCGGAGCTCGTTCGTCTCCTGAGGGCGACCGAAAGCGCGCGCGATTTCTTCGGGTCGTCCCCCAACGGGCTTAGTTGGCGCGCGAGTTTCGACGTGGACTTGCTGGCGGAGGACGTCGCGAGCGTTCTCGAATTGCAAACCGGAACGTTCGAGCCGTCGAACGCGGGGCTCGGCTTCGGGGACGCCGCCGAATTCGCGGATTCGAGCGCCGGAACCAAAACGCCGTCCAAACGCGAGCTCGTCGCCAAAGAGCGCGCGCGCCGCGCGAGATTTCTGCGAGATCGTCTCAATTCGATCGCGCGCAAAATTGAAAAAACGCCGATGACCCCGGAGCAGCGCCAAGTCTTTAATCGACCCGCGGTCGCCTCGTGGGCGGAAATCGCGCGCTCGCGAGCGTGCGACCAGGCGAGCGCGAAAACGCTTCTCTACGAGTTCGAGCGCTACGAAAACGTCGGAGGAGGGCAATCGGGTCGCGCCCTGCAACAATTGGCGCTGAGAATGTCGACTTCGAAATCGGAGGTTTGCCGTCGAGTCGGGCGCGCGATCGACGTCCTTTACGACAATCCGAACGTGAAGGCGTACGTTTCGGAAGCGCTCATTAATCGCATGTTGCCGATCAAAGATCCCGAATTCGGGGTCGTTCAGGAGCGCATTTTGAACAATCCGGTCGCGGGAAGCAGGCGCGTCGACACGACGGTTTCGATTGAATTGATCCCCGACCCCAATCGGCTCCTGATGAATTTAACGGTCAACGGGCGCGTCTCGACCAAGACGAGCAGCGAGGTTCTCGCCGCCAAGCTTCGCAACCAGAGTTACGCGAACTACGTCGGGAAGAAGACGCTCGAATGGCGAGATTACGGAATCGCCTACTCCCCCGCCAACGTCGCGGCGAACGCGGTCAATCGGCTCGACGCGGTGGAGACCGACGTCGACTTCGTTCCGCTCGCCGGCGGAATCGCCCGCGAGGTCGCCAGAGCGCAATACGAATCCCGCCAAGAAGAGATACGCGCGGAGATGCGCGCGCGCGTGACCAAAGAGGCCCGCGAGCGAATCGACGCGGAGGCGAACGAGCGCTTCGACGCCCTGAACGAGCGCTTGCGCGACAATTTCTTCGCGCGTCTGTCAAAATTGGGCCTGTCCCTCAAAACGCAGCGCTCCAAAACGACCGACGACTGGCTCTTGGCCTCGCTGCGGCTCGGCTCCGATTACTCCCTCGGTTGCCAATCGACCGAGCCCCCGACGCTCGACGGGGCGTTCGCGGACTTTAAAATTCACGAGTCGGCGATCAACGCGTATTTGACGCAACTCGATCTGGCGGGTCGAGAGTTGACCCCGCGAGAGACGCTCGACTATCTCGCGACCAAACTCGACCGTCCCGCCCTGCGACGGATCAAGTTGGAAGAGAACGATTTGCGATTTACTTTCGCCAAAGTCGATCCGATCGTCGTTCGATTCTTCGAGGATCAGGTTCGGCTAAAGTTGCGATTCGAGCGGATGGCGCTCGGAAAGACGGAATGGAGCGATTTGGAAGTGGAAGTCGCCTACCGTCCGTCGCTTGGAACCGATCAAACGCCGTCCTTCGCGCGCGACGGGGTCGTCGAAATCTACGGACCGACCAATTTGCGCTCGCTACTCCCGCTTCGAGCGATTTTAGCGAAAGCGTTCCCGGCGCAAAGAACGTTCGACTTGAATCCGGAATTCTTCCAAACGGACGACCGGTTCGTCGGGTTAAAACTCGGACTTTGCCGGGTTTCAAGGGGTTGGTTCGCCGTTTCGGTCGTCAGGGACGACTACGGCTTGTAACGCGCCGACGCGCGCGACGAGAGTCGCGCGCTCTCTTGATTTCGCTCTCCAAGGCGATCGAGCCGGGTTAAAGTTCTTTTTTTTCGCGGAGTCTCTCGAAAACGGGAACAAAATTGTTGACGTTCCCTCGCGACGCGATTAGAATAGTAACGGTAGGTCGTCGAGTCGCGGTCGCGCGGTCGCGCTCGACGACGTGTGTCGCTGGGCGCGCCAATGTCGATTCGAGTGCTAATCGCCGATCCCTTTCCCGTCGTTCGCGCGGGACTGCGCCGGTTCTTTTCGGAAGCGGGCGAGGAAGTCGTCGGCGAGGCGAGCGCGGTTAAAGACGCCCTCGCCAAGTCGCTAGAGACGCGTCCCGACGTCGTCCTAATCGACGTCAAGTTTCCGGACGGTTCCGGGTTCGACGTCGCCGAAAAATTGCGGGCGCGCGGATTTGACGGAGGTCTCGTTTTTTTCGCCTCGGAAGCGGATCAAACGAAACTCGCCAAAGCGATCGCGGTCGGCGCGGATTCGTACCTGTTGAAGAAGTCTTCTCGCGCCGAGATCGTTAGGATCGCGAGGCGAATCGCGACGAGCGTCGATTCTCGCGCTCGCTCCTCGATCGAAGCCCCGGAGCGAATCGAGGCGCTCGGATCCCTAGCGGGCGAATTGCGACGCGCGACGCCCCATATGAGGCGGCGTCGGCGCGCGGATCCCCTCGATCCCCTAACGGAGCGCGAGGCGCAGATTTTGCGGTGCGTGGCGCTCGGGCTTAGCAACAAAGAGATCGCGGCGGCGCTCCAATTAAGTCTCGACACGATAAAAGAGCGCGCGCAGAATATTTTCCGAAAGCTAGACGTCGGAGGGCGCGTCCAAGCGGCGGTCTGGGCGGTTCGGAACAAGTTAATTCCTTAGACGAGGAAAGTCGGCTCGCGCGCGGGTCGACGCTTCGTCGTTTCAATAATCCTGTCGTCGGTCGCCAAGCGACCCTTTAAGGAAAGGCTCCAATGAGCGAATCTTCCGCCCACACTCTTATCCGTTACGAAGGCAAAGCCGCCATTATCGATTGTTTGGACGTCAAGTTGAACGACGAGATGACGATCCAGGCGTGGAACGACGAAATTTCCGAGGCGTTGGCGAATATGGTCGTCCAAGACCGTATCATCATTAACTTTGCCAACGTTAAATTTATGTCGAGTTCCGCGCTGCGAGCGCTCATTTCGCTCAAGGCGAAGGTCGACAAGAAGAACGCCACGCTCTTCCTTTGCAACATTTGCCCCAACAATATGGAAGTGTTTAAGATCACAAAACTCAACGCGTTTTTCCGCATTACGCCGACGGAAGTCGAGGCGCAACGCGCCGTCGTTTGAGCGCTCGCGGACGGCTCGAGGGCGCGACACTCGCGCGTTCCGAGGGACTTTTGTGCAATTGACGCTTTCGAGGGCGACGCAATGTCAATCGAAAACAACGCCTCAAGCGTTTGGAAATTAAAGGAAAACCTCCCCAGCGTTTCCGGTTCGGGCGAGGGTTGCATCGACGCGGTAGTGGCCGAGCTCGCGGCCCGCGGCTGGGACGACGGCGACCAATACGCGATGCGCCTCGCGTTAAGCGAGGCGTTGGAAAACGCGGTGGAGCACGGCAATCGTCGCGACAGCTCCAAGCAAATTCACCTTTCGGTCGAAATCGACGACGCTCGCGCGCTGGCTTCGGTGCGCGACGAAGGGCCCGGTTTCGCGTTCGCGGAGACGCCCGATCCAACGCTTGAAGAAAACATCGGCAAAATGACGGGGCGCGGGCTTTTTCTCATTCGTAGTTTTATGACGAACGTCTGGCACAACGAGGTCGGAAACGTCATCTATTTGGAGAAGAAGCCCGGCTCTAATCAAGAAGAGGCCAAAGAGGAGGTCGCGAGCTAGAATCGCGCCCGACGTTAAACGCTTAAGAAGAACGCCGTCGAACGGAAAGTCGCTCGACGGCGTTTTTTATCGAATCTCTCGAATTCGCGCGCTTAGAGTTCGGTCGTCAAATCGAGTTTCAAATCGAACTTCCGAGCGGCGGGCTTCGGCATGGGTCCGCAAAAGACGGCGGAGGAAGTCTCGCGAACGGAAAGTCGTTGCTCGACGGTTCTGGCGGGAACGTCGACGACCAAATCCTCGGCGATCGCGTCGACGTCCTCTTCGACGAACAGAGAATCGGTCTCGTCCGAATCGAGAAGAACGGCGGTCAGCGCGGCGTCGAGAACGGCGGACGACGCGCTCGAAACGACCGGTTTCGTCTGGTACGCGGAATCGTAGCCCCCCGCGGCCTTCTTATTAAAGGACTGCAGCGCGAGGGTGAAGTCCTCCAAGTCGTACAGGGAGTTGCCGTTGACGTCCAAGACTCGGTGCTTGACGGTCGAGATATTGTTGACCGATTTACCCTCGTAGTACTTGGTGTAGAGGGTGAAGTCTTCGAGGTCGACTTGCCCGTTGTCGTTCAAATCAAAGGCGAACGGGTAGACCTCGACGCCGGTCGGAACCGTCGCGGTCTCGACCATCGTTCCGTTGATCGCCTGCGCGCTCGCGGAAGCGGAGAACCCGGGGTCGACGGCGTAGAGAGTTCCGGAATCGTTCAACGCGAGACCGCCGTTGGCGACCGGTTCGAAACGAAGTCGGGAAACCAAGACCCAACCGTCGGAATCGGCGGTTCCGGAACCGGTCGCGGTAAAGGCGACCGAACCGTTGGAATCGGAGGCGTCGACGGTAAAACCGGGCGCGTTCTCGGCGGCGGAGAACGAGAAGTAGTCGGGGTTGAAGGAGAAGGAACCGCCAACGCTGGACACGGCTCCCTCGGTCGTCGCCCAAACTTCGACGTAGAAATTCGACCATTCGTCGAGCCAAGTTCTCTCCGCGGCGACCGAAGCGGACAAAGAGGTTCCGGCCGCGGAGGACGCGGAGCGCAAGACGTAACGAACGCCACCGGACGCGGAGGTGGAGTCGGAATTCAGGAGAACGGCGAAGGTTTTGTCTTGAACCCAAACAAAATCTTGCGAGACGTTCCCGGAATCGACGCGAGCGAGAGCGACGCCCATCGAGTTCGCGGGATCGCAGGAAACGGTCGTGTTAATGAGCGCGTCGAAGACGCTCGAGGTTCCGTTGCCCATCAAGACGCCGAGATAAGCGGTCCCGGCCGTCGCTTTGCGGACGAAGACGAGGTCGGCGTATCCGTCGGCGTTCAAGTCGGCGGATTGGAGTTCGCCGACGATGGAGGTGTTGTCGACGGCAGTGATCGTGCCGTTAACGGCGACGCGCCCGGTCGGCTTGGTTCCAAGCCCGTTCGCGGCGGAACGGAGATAGTAAACGACCTCGGCTGTATTGGAACCGGCGGAGGAATTCATCACGGCCAAATCGTTCAGCCCGTCGCCGTTTAAGTCGGCGACGACGGCGGAGGTCGGTCGGCAGGGGTCGGTTCCCGAATAACGAGTCGTCAGATTAGAGGCGACCAGGGCGGAACCGGAGTTGCGCAGGATCTGGACCGAGTCGGAACTCTCGCTAACGACGACGAGATCGTCGCGCCCCGTTCCATAGAGATCGCCGGCGGCGACGGCGGAACCGACGCCAATATAAGTGCAGGAATAAGAGGCGGTAAGCGAATTTTTCGTCGTGTCCAACTTATAGACGTTGGCGGACGTCGCGGTCGTGGAATTCTTGTAAGCGGTGTAGACGACGGCGATTTCGTCGACGCTCGTTTGGCTAAATTTCCCAACCGTCAAATCGACGAACGTGCCGGGAATCGTTTGGGTCGTTAACGCGACAAGATCGCCGCCGGCGATTTGGTGGAAGATTTGGAGGCTGGAGCCGACGTTCGCTTTGTACTGAACGGCGACGTCGATAGCTCCGTCGCCGTCGAAATCGCCAAAGACCGCCTTGGCGGCGGGTTGAGAGAATTTGTAGAGCTCGGTCTGATTAGTCAGGGAGCCGTTGGCGGCGACGTCGGCGACGTAAATGTAGTTGTCGCCAACCAAAAGGGCTTCGGTCTTGCCGTCGTTGTCGTAATCGCCGACGTAAACGGAATGATACTTCGGAGAGGAGACGACGAGGGAAGCCTCGGTAAAGACGTAGCCGTAGGCGATGGAGGCGTCGCCGAGGTAGAAGACGGAGGCGTTTTCCTCGCCGTTCGCGATAAAGAGCTCCAAGTCAGCGTCCCCCGCCGCGTCGCCCAAAGTTCCGACGGACGAGGAGTTCAAGGAGATGGAGTCGCAGGCGATCCACTGCCCTAGGGTCGTCGCGTCGACGGTCGCCCCGTCCTCGGGAGCCTCCTTCAAATTGAGGGTGGCGAGCCCGCTCTGCGCGGAACCGCCGAGCACGGATCCCACGACGAGGAACCCGTCGTTTTCCGCGACCCAATTGAAGACAAACTTAGACCCGTAACCGGTGAAATCGTAGCGAGTTTGCTGGACGGTATTGCCGGAGAACTTCGAAAGCGCGAGGTAATTGGCGCTCGCGGTCGCCTCTTTCAAAAGGAGATAGCTGTCGCCGTTAACAACGGTGGATCCGAGAAGGGTTCCGGTAACGCCGGACTTGACGGAGGGAGAGGAACCGAACGAACTCGTCGCGACCCCGGAATAGAGCGCGAGCGCGGTCGTTTGAGCGGAAGTGGTGAGCGTGGAGACTTGGAGAGCGAGATCGTATCCGCCCGAAGCGTTTTCGAGCAACGCGGAAGAAAACTCGGTAAAAACGTATCGCGACGACGCGGCGAAAGGCGAGACGTCCAAGGAGGCGGAGGAACCTTTAACGAAGGACGAGGACGACGAGTTCCACGTATAGACGGTCGAAGTCATCGCGGTTCCGCTCGAGGAAAGAACGAGCATGTCGTCGAAACCGTCGTTGTTGAAGTCGGCGAATTTGACGTCGGAATAGAGCCCCCAATTTCCAAGTTCGCTAATCGTTTGCTCTTTCGCGAGCGAGAAATTTCCGCTACCGTCGGAAACGTAGACGGAAACCGTCTTGCCCTTGCCGTAGATCGAAACAAGCTCCGCCTTTGAATCCCCTTGCAGGTTGACTAGACCGCAGAAATCGACGTTACTTGGCAGTTCGACGGAATAGTCGGCGCCGCCGGTTTGAAACTCGGTCGTCGTTTCGGCGCCAAAACCGCCCCAGTCGACGTTCAGCATTTCTCGATTTTCCAACGATTCGAGCGAGAGCCGCCGCGCTCTCCGCATGGGTTCGCGATTCTTTCGGTCGAAAACGCGTTGAAAAAAATTATTACTCATCTTTGCAACCTGCTTAAATGGATAAAACAAGGATTGGGAACCGTCGCGCTCTGTACTCCGCGCTTCCCTCGATACGCTTCCGAAGTCGACGAGCCGCGCGCGAGCGAAACTCGTCTCCCTACTAAATGTCGCGCTTTTCCACGCTGAAAAAAAAGCGCAAAGTCGCTTCGCCGACCCGGCGTCTATTATATAGCTCTCGTTTTCTAAAAACAATAACGATTTTAACGACAAATCCTCAAAAAGAAAAAAAGGCTCCTAAACGCGGTCGCATAATCGGCAAACCAAACCGATTTTAACGCGGAACGACTCTCGCCCAAACCGCCCTCCGCGTTTAGACGATTTCGGCGGTTAAAAGTTTCCCCGGAACAAAAAACGCCGGAAACGCGTCGCGCTCCCGGCGTCGGTCAAAAGTTCGACGAACGAATAGTCGAGCGAGAACTATTCTTCGCTCTCCTCGTCGCCCTCCTCTTCAAGTTCCTCTTCTTCAAGTTCTTCTTCCTCGTCTTCCTCGGAATCTTCTAGATCTTCCTCCTCCTCTTCTTCTTCGTCGTCGGAGTCGGACGTCATAAACTCGTTGAACGGTTTGGCGATTTCAAATCGCGAATCGTCCTTTAGTCCGTCGACGACGCTCGACCACCCTCCGTCCTCGTCAAAGTCGGCGTCGGGATCGACCGAAACGTAATCCGCGTCCTCCTCTTCGTCGAAGTCGGACTCGATTTGGGAATCGGGAGAGTCGACGACGCTTATTTCCGCGACGTCCTCGCCGGAATCGCCGGAAACGGACGACGAAGAATTCGAGACCACCTTAATCGAGGACGAAGAAACGGATCCGTCGACGGTCGCCGCCTCGCGCGAAGAGAAATCGGTGGAAATTTCGCTCGCGCCCGATTCGTAAACAAACTCTTCCGGGGCGACTCCCACAACGCTCGGCTCTTCTTCGCTCGCTTTCGGCTCGACGCGGAATTCAAGCTCGTTCGGCTCTACGAGATCGACGTCGAGCGATTCGGTCGGTCGAACCTCCGCGCTCGCGGAAACGCGCTCGAAAACGGAGGCGCTCGTTTCCGCGAGGGAATCGGTCGCGCGAGAACCGTCGTCGCTCAGTTTGTACTCGAAGCTCTCGTTGTACTCGACGTTCTCGACCGCCTCGACGCCCGGTTCCGCCGGAGGGGCGTCGATCGCGTAGGCGTACGCGGAAGTCTCGTCCGCCTGTTCGACGAAATTCGGTTCGTTTTCGTCGAGCCGCTCGACGTCGACGGTAACTTCGGTCGTCGATTTCTTAATCGGGGTCAAAACGCGGAACCGTCTTCTGGCGGGATCCGTCTGGGACGGCAAAACGCGAACCGGAACGCCCAATCTGAGGAAGAGTCGGCAAATGTGCTCGTGGCACGTGAAGAGGAAGATCTGTCGCCCCGCCTTCGCGAAATCGACGAGCAACTTCGCGGCGATCGCGGCGCGTTTGTAGTCGAAATTGACCAAAACGTCGTCCCAGATGAGCGGCATTTGAACGCCGTGTTTCTCAAAGGAAACGACAAGAGCCAGCCTAATCGCGATAAAGAGCAGCTCTCGAGTGCCGCGAGAAAGCGCCGCGACGTCGAGCGTCTCGCCGTTCGACGCGTCGACGAAGAGGGCGTCCTCGCCGAGCGGAGTCCAGATGTTGACGTACATCCCGTCGGTGAGCGTCTTGAGGAAACGCGAGGCTTCGCGCAGCGTTTCCGGTTGGCGCTCTTTTTCGTAGGCGCGACGGATATCCTCCATCACATGCTCGGAAACGGAGCGACTTTGCCACAACTCCGCCATTTTCGCCAAGCGAAGATCGGCGGCGACGGCGTTAAATCGTTGGCGAATCGAATCCTTTTTCGCGGCGAGCGCGTCGGCGCGCTGTCCGAGCCGACCGGAAAGTTCGAGCTTCCCTTTCAATTCCGCGTCGAACGACTCGATTCGTTTAACGAGATTCTCGACCGCGATCGGAAGATCGGCGCGAACTTCCGCGTCGTCGAGCAGCGCTCTCAACTCCTCTTCCGGATCGACTTCTTCGCCAAGAAGAGCTGCTTCAATGCCGGCGGCGAGGCGATGCTGTATCGCGTCGAGTTCGGCTCGGCGCTTAACGTAAAGTTCGCGTCGCTCCACGGCGGCGAGCAACTCCTCGCGACTCTTGACGCCCAAACTGGACAGGAACCGTCGAAGTTCGCGAACTTGGCGACGGCGCAAGGCTAGAGCTTTGCGACACTCCTTCTTGAACTCGATCATTTCCTCGAGCAATTTGGCGCGATTGGTCAGGGAATTTGAGCGCTCCTCGAGGAGACCGCGCAATTTGGCGACTAGGAGCGTTGGCGCTTTCTCGACGATTCCAAATTTGCCGACCAGCTGGAGCGCAACGTCGAATCTGTCGGAAATCCCCTGGCGCTCTCTTCCGAGATACTCGATCTCGGAGCGAACGGCCTCCGCCTCGCGGCGCAAATCGTCGGCGATCCCGGCGCGAGCGAGCAAGTCGCGAACTTGGCTCGGTTTGAGCGTCGTCGGCAAGTAGGCGCCGCGAAGCCATTCTCGCCATCGTTTTTTCGAGGCTTTGTAACTCGTCTCCGCTTTTTTGCGAAGCCCCTCGAGCGCCCTGGATCGACGCGTCGCCTCGCGCCACTGTTCCTCGACCGGAACGAGACCTTCAAAGAAACTCAAATCCAACTTCGCTTTTTGAAGTCGGGAGTCGAGGGTGGCGGAAGCTTGATTCGGAGCGGGCGGGAACTTGTCGTCGAGCTTTTTCGCCTCCTCTTGCGCTTGCTCTAGCTGCTTCGTTAGCAACCCCAACCGACGCTGATTGTCTTCAAGCCTTGCGCGATTGCGCCGCTCGATGGACGTTTTGACCCAAAAACAGACGACGGCGGCGATCAGTCCGAACAGCCCGAAAACGTGATCGATTCCAAACTTATGGAACAAGCTCAGCGCGAAAAAGAGCGCGCCGAAGAACATTCCGGCGGCGAGCCAATAGAACGGAGGGCCAACGATCGCTTGATTCTCGGCAAAGACTTTGTTCTGGCGCTCGAGTTCCTTGCGATACGAGGTCATTTCGACGACGCGCCGATCGATCTCGATGCGGCGACGAAGCCCGGCGACGAGCGCGCCGGTTTTCTCGATCGCTTCGGTCAAGTTCTTTTGCTGTCGCGAGGTCAATCCGCGCTCGAGTTTCTCGACGAGCTCGCTCAGTTTCGCGGAAACGGAATTCAACTCGTCGCGATACTTCATCAGCCGCAACCGACGTTTGCGCATCGCCTTGGCCGGAATTTTGAAATCCTCGACTTCTTTGAACGGAACGCCGTCTTCCAGCAACTTGTTCGGCAAGACGATTTCGGAAGTCTCGCCGTTTTTGCGATTCTTGTCGCGATTGGCGAGAACCGCCTCGGGGGCCATATTCTCCGCGACAATAGAGGCGTTAATCGCCTCCATGGCGGAAGGAGTGAGCATAATCTTGCCGTCCCGAGCGCCTCGAAGACGAACGTCTTCCTCGTTGAGCTTGACGGTCAGTTCCGCCAATCTCTCGCGCAATTTGGCGACTTGGGCGTCGATCTCGTTCAATCGCGGAAGATCGTCCTCTAAAATGGCGACGCGAGCGACCAACTCGTCCAAAACGGGGTCGATCTCGACGGCGGCGCGCTCGTCGCGTTTCGCGAGAAAAGCCTTTTTAAGCTCTCTGATTTTAAGACGGGTTTGGTTCGCGACGTCGGCGAGCTCCTTGGCGCGATCGTACGCGGGGCGCTCGATCTTGGGAACGGTTCCCATCTCGTCGAGCGCGAGCCGAGCGGCGGCGCGCTCGTCCCAAGTCGGGGCGATTTGCAGGGCGAGCTCGCGCAACTTCTTCTGTAACTTCGCCTTGTCGAGCCGCTCTTGCAGGGCGTTGGCGGCTTCGAGAACCGCGCGGCGCTCCTCGAGGAGCCGAGCGCACTCCCGCAGATCGGACGCGGTCTCCGACGCGTTTCGGCGCGATCGGTCGCGTTCGGAAAGGAGATTCTCCAAAATGGAGGGACGTCCCTTTTGATCGAGCAGATCGTTCCTTTCGGAAACGATTTGTTGGAACACCTGAACGAAAGCCCCGCGATCGACTCCAACGCTCAATCGATAGAGCATCTGCGCCGCCTCGGTCTCGTTCAACATGCCGAGCTTTTGCAGTTCGTCGAGCCCAATGGCGAAGACGCCGTTGTAGGTCGACTCGTCGAGATTGCACGTCAAAGACTTGGCGAGATAATCGCCGACGCGCGTCCCGTCGGGACCGATCACGATAAGCGATTCGGCGATTTTTTGCCCGGGCAGCGAGTAGAACCGCCCGCTCCAATTGAGGAGACCGTCGGACACGACGAACCCGGCTTTTCGCTCGACGGCGGATTGATAGCTCGCGTCGCGCCGCACGTATCGTCGCTCGAGCTTGTGCTCGCCGAAATCGGAGGTCAACGTCGCGGAACCGCCGATCCAAACGCGAGCCGCGGTTTTCGCGGCGTCTTTGGGATCGGAGGAGACGACTTCAGGCCCCGACTTCGGAGCGCGATTCAAGAAGCGACGCAATTCCGGAGGAACGTCGGAGCGCTCGTCCAACGAGGCGGCGTTGGGATCGGTTCTTCGGGGATCGTTTCGAAAGGCGTCGAGATCGGCGCCGACGCGCTCTCGCCGCTTTCTTCCGTCGAGAGCCATTTGAATGTAGCGAGCGCGGTCTTCGTCGCCGCCTCCGTAGAGGCAGGTCCGAATGAACTGCATAAGGGTCGTCTTACCGGCCTCGTTCGGTCCGAAAAAGACGTTGATCCCGCCGGAGATTTTGGGCAGATTAAGGTCTTCCCAAACGCCGAAACGCTCGATCTTTAGAGACGAAATCTTCACGAGTCAAGCTCCTTTCCGTCCAAATTTCTCGACAATTCCCGCAACTCGGCGGCGACGGCTCTATTTTTCTTCGGCAGCGCCTTGGTCGTCGCGCCCGAGTTCAGGAGAGCGACCGGCGAATCGGTCTCGGAGAGCAAGTCGACTCCAAGCGCGGCGGCTTCTAAGAGCGCGGCGCGTCGGCGCTCGGCGATGGCGGCGGCCCTCGCGGCTTCGTCGACTCCCGCGTCGTCCAGATCGGGGTCGAACGAGGTTAAATCGAACAATTCGGCGACTTCCGGCCTAAACTCCTTCGCTTCGAGAGCGGCCAATCGCGCGGGTAAGTCGCCCAAATCGGCGGTCTCGCCGTCGAGCCGACGCCGATTGGCGATTTCGCGTTTGACGCGCGCCAAAGCGGCCCAATCGCGAACCTCGTTCGGCATAAAGGATTCGAGGTCGATTTCCTCGCTGGGATTTTCCCAATAGTAACGGATCATCCGCAAATAATCGCCGAGAATCGTCTGTCTCTCGTACATTTCCTCGGGCATTTTTTCGGGCAAAACCGGCTCGATATCGACGGCGTAAATAATCGGGGCGCTCTTCGCGAAATCGGCGCGCAAATCGCGGAGAATGGTCTGAGCGGCGGTTCCGTACCGGAGGGCGGGCAAAACGCTCGGATCCGCCTCGACTCGCCACTTAACGAACCAAACGTCGTCGTCGAAAGTTCGCCCGAGATAAGCGGCGGACTCAAGGGCGCGCTCGCGAATCGCCTTCAGGCGGGCCCTCGCCTCGTTGAGAATTTCGTCCTCGGTTTCGTCCTCGCGTACGACCAACGTCTCGACCGACCAGCGCAAAGGAGAAGTGCGAATTAGCGAGGTGGTCGTTCTGCCGGACTCTCCGACCTCGACCAGGGTCGCGCCGTAGTCTCCCGTCTCCGAGAAATTGCGCGCGAGCGTCGAGCCCGCGTAAACCGCGAGGCTGGGACTGCGCGAGACGACTTCGCGCGTTTTGGTTCCGCCCATCGCCCAGTATCTCACCGAATCGCTCTTAACGGCCTCGGAAGGAAGCCTTCCGTTGAAAACCCCGATCGTATAGAGATCGTCGACGTCCTCGATCGGTTCGACGCTTCTCGGAGAAAGCGCAGCGGAACCGCGACTCGCCCCGAGAAGCCGCGCGACGGGAACGCCCTCGCGCTCGAAGAAGGTTTCCTCGATATGGTCGGTCGAAAAGACGCGAACGTTGTCGGGAAAGCGAAACGCGGCGGGAATCGCCTCGGACGCGTCGCTCTTGCCCGCCGCCCAATAGACCGGAATCCGCTCGGCGCGCAATCGCTCAAATTGCTCGATGAGGAAGAGAACCCCCCAAGGCCCCGCGTCGCGAGGCGAAAGCAGATCGCCGCTCAGAACGACAAAATCGACTTTCTCTTTGATCGCGGCGTCAAAAAGCCGCTCGACGGCCGCTCGAGGCGCGTCTAAGACCGCGCTTCCGCAACGATCCGGCAGTTCCAAAAGACCGTCGACCGGAAGCTCCAAGCGGAAATCGGAAGCGTGTAAAAATCGAAATCCTTGCGAGGTCATCGTACTCTGTTCTTTTCGTTGGAAAATCGCCCTGTCGTTCGATCGCGCCCCTAAAATAAAGGGATCGCGACTATACTGGTACGTTGTATATTTTAATACAAATCGCAAGACGGGGCGCTCATTTTTGCGGCGGAAAGCCGATTTTTTTCGAGCGAGCGCAAACAATAGAACGAAAAAGAGAGTTATAACGATTTAATCGAAATCCGCTCGCGAAGTCGGTTTGTTCCTAAAAAAGCAAATATCCGTAAGAATCGATCCTCGCGACCTCAAGACAAAGGCTTAGCGGAGATTTAAATAAGGCGCGAGAGAAAAACAAAAGCGAGGAACTCGACCAACGCGAGCTCCTCGCAAGGGAAAATTGACGCGTCAATTCGCCGAAAAACGCGCGAATCGACGCCCGGAAACCGGTTCGTCGAACGCGGCGAACCGGTCTCCAAGACGAAAATCATTCAATGACTTTCGCGGGATCGAGCGTCTTGGTGATCTTCTCGTTGAGAACTTCCAAGTGGGCTCTACCGTACCGATCGGCTCCGCGAGCGTTGGAGTTGGCGTAATCGGCGGACGAACTGGCGAGAACCGTTTGGATCGCTTTTTGCAATCGGCGCAACTCGACCCGGGACAAACCGACAACGTCGGCAACGCCCGCCGCCGAGGAGGAACTGTCGGCGAAGGAAGCGAGACGATCGAAGTAGTAGCGCTGCAAATTGCGACGCTGCGTGCTAATCGTAACGGCGATCTTGGCGTCCTTGTTCTCCTCGAGCGCTTTCGCGGCTTCGTAAATCTCCTGGAAGACGGCGTTGGAAACGGACTCGGTCATTTCGGCGCTCGTGAAGACGTCCTCGCCCTCGGGCGTTCGAATCTCGGCGTCGGCGAGATGGCTCAACGTCAACGAACTAAAGAGTTGCGAAATAACCGCGCTTTGCCAAGCCAAAATCGTGGAGTGAACGTCGTTGTCGTAACGCATCGGGACGGAACTGCCCCAATGGCGCCAGCGATTCGGAGCGAGATAGTTAAAGAGTTGTTGCGGGACTTTGTAGCTATCTTTGCCCAAAGCGTTCTCGACCAAGAACGCCATCGCGGCGCGCTGATCTTGCGCGGGAACGACCTCGAACGGTTTGCGATCGCCCTCGTCGCCCTTGAAGTCGCGATTGACTTTAATACCGCCGATATAGTTGGCGGCAAATTCCATCGCGCCGGCTTTCCAAGAGCAAAGCATCGTGAAACGAGTGCGAAGTCGTTGGTAAGACTCGCCGTCCTTCACGATTTGATCGTTCAATCCGGGCATAAGTTGGTCGACGAGCGCGACGCGAACCTTCGCGTATTCGAGCGGATTGTCGCCCAAGTCCCAAATATTAACGTAGGGATCGATCGTGGAGCCGTAGCAGTCCTCGTCGGTGGCGAAGTTGCACTCGGGCTTCGACTGGCGCGCGGCGATCTTCTTCAATTCGGGAAGTTCCGTTTCGGTCGACTTCCCTTGGAAAACTTTGTAGCCGTACTCGATGCACCATTCGTCGTATTCGCCAAGATGGTAGGAGTAGTAATCGCCCTGTTGACGACCTTTCGGCATAATGTTGATCGGAGTGTAGTCCATCACGGAACCGACGAACCCGTGCTCGGTCCATTTGGAAGCGTCGTTGATTTCGTCGAGATTGTGAAGAGCGCTTTGCTTGAAGGAGTGGCGCAAGCCAAGGGTGTGCCCGACTTCGTGCGTGATCGTTTGACGCATGCCTTGCTCGTAAACCTTTTTCTTCTCTTCTTCGAGTCGTTTTTTGGCTTCTTCGCGCTTGGTCTCGGCGTCTTTCTTTTCCTTTTCCTCGGCGGCTTTCTTAGCCTCTTCCTCGGCCTTTTGTTTGGCTTCCTCTTCCGCTTTCTTGGCGGCTTCAGCCTTCGCGGCTTCGGCGGCTCTCAGTTCGTCGAAAGCGGCGCGAAGCTCGTCGAGCTTCTTCGAGGTTTCGGTCGCGACGCGAAGAGCCACGTCGGCGGCTTCTTTCGCCTCTTGGGCCTTTTTGCCCAACTCTTCGGCGGACGCCGTTCCGGCGGCTTTCGCCTCGTCGGCGGCGGCTTTTGCCTCGTCGGCGACTTTTTGCGCGGCGGCGGCGGCTTCGCTCGCCTTTTGAGCCGTTTCGCGCAAGGCGTTTTCTTCGGCTTGGCGCGCCTCCTCGCGAGCTTTGGCGGCTTCTTCTTCGGCCTTCTTGGCGGCTTCCGCTTCGGCGGCTTTCTTCTCGGCTTCGGCTTTTTCCGCTTCGCTCGGTTCCTCTTGGGTCGATTCCTCTTGCAAACCGAGGAACGCGTCGGCGGCGGCGCTATCGACGTTCATAATGTCGAAGAACGTGTTCGCCAAGCCGAACTGTTGCGACATAAAGAGCTCCATATCGGCGCCGCAAGAGCAGTGGCGGAAATTGGAGCAATCCTTGCCTTCCATCGCGGCGATCGCGGCCTCGCGACGCGCCCCGCCGAATTTGTCGACGAGTTGGTCGGACGTGTAGAGATCAAAACTGCGAGTCCAGCTGCGCAGGAAACCGGAGGTCATGACAATATCGGCGTCGAGGATTTCCCCGGTCATCGGATTGACGCGGCTCGGACCGATCGCGAAACCGGTGTCCGTAACGGACCAACGAATCGTATTGTAGTTAATGTCCTCGGGATCCCATTCGTCGTTGTCCTCTTGCTGACGCACTTCGACGGCGTTATAGAATCCGGCTTTTTCAAACGCCTTGTTCCATTCGAGCACGGCGTCGCGTATCGTTTTGCGATATTGATAGGGGGTCGCTTTGTCGAGCCAAAACACGATCGGCTTTTTCGGAAGCGATTTCTCGGCGGTCGGTTCGAGCTTTTGGAGGTTCCAGCGGTTGATGTAGCGGATAAAGTTGTCGTCGGCGGACATTTTGCTGACGTCGCGAAGGGCGGTCATAAAGAACCCGACGCGCTCGTCGGCCAAACGAGGCTGATATCCGGAGTTCGGCAATTTGCTGATCGAATAATGGACGTTGACGCAAACGCCGCGAAGGTCGAGAATAATATCGGTCGAACCGGAACCCGCAGTGTACGTGGCGGCGACTTCCAGCTCCAAATTATCCTTCATCGCCTTGACTTTAGCCCAGGTGGAACGATCGCGAGCGAAAGAGCCAAGCCCCAAGTCGCAAAGCTGATCGCTCATAAAAATCGAGGTAACGTCGACAACGTCGCCACCGTCGGGACCTTTGGCGACAATTGGGAGGCTGTAGAGAATGCTGTCGGTGAAGGCGACTTTGAGAGCCTCCGAATCGGGACCGCTGTCGGCGCGATAGCGATAATTCCTTCGAACGATTTGAATTCGATCGTCGACTTTCTTAAAGCGCCACAGCATATCCTCCCCGTCGCGGTCGAGCGTCTGACCGCCGTAGACGTCGGACGAACCTACCCCGCGAGCGACGGACATTGCGACAATATAGTCGACGTCCAACTGAGAGGAGCCAATCTCCCAATAGAGGGAGTCTTTTTTACGGTACGTCGTAATGGGACCGCCAACGCGGGTCGCGTCGGGAACCGCCTGCTCGAAAGACGGCAATGTTGGAGCGGCTTCGACTTGGACTTGGGAAGTCGCTTGCGTCTCTTCGACCGCGGTTTCGCCCGACTCGGGAACCGGCATAGAGGTCGGTTCGTCGGCAAAAGCGATTCCGCAAACGCCGACCGTCGCCACAAGCGCGGACAGTAAAAAGCGCCGTTTCATCGAAAACACCTTTCGTTAAATGTGCGTGGTAAAAATAAAAGTCTCGGCGCTCGCGGCAAAGAAGTCCGCGCAAACAACCGTTTTTATCTATTCTAACACGCAAACTGGCGTTCGACAAGCGTCGCGCTAGAAAAATGGGCAAATTGGAGAAATTAGAGAAATTTAAAAAGAAAAACCGGTATTATCAGACCTTCTTTTCTACGCGTCGCGCAAACTCCAGCGCAACTGTCCGCAGGCGGCGTTGATTTTATCGCCTTTGCGGAACCTGACTTTGACCTGGATCCCGGCGCTTTCCAAGGCGCCGACAAAGCGCTCGACAACCGCGTTGGAGGGAGTCTTAAAGGGCAACTCGGGCGCCGGATTGTAAGGAATCGCGTTGACGATCGCGGTTTTATCGCGCAAAAGTCGAGCCAATTCGAGCGCGTCTGAAACGGAGGCGTTGATTCCGTCGAGCAGGACGTACTCGTAGGTAACGCGACGCCCGGTCGAACGGAAGAAGAGGTCGGCCGCGCGCAAAACCTCGGCGATCGGGTGGATCTTGTTTTGCGGCATAATGGAGTCGCGAACGCGGTCGTTCGGCGCGTGTAGAGATATCGCCAACTTATAGGGAACTTTCGCTCGAGCGAGTCTCTCGATTCCCATGGGAATCCCGACGGTCGAGATCGTAACCTTTCGATTGCCAATATCGAGACCGTCGGAGTCGGTCGCCTCGGCGAGCGCGGGCAGGAGCGCGTCCAAATTGAGCGTCGGCTCTCCCGTGCCCATAACGACGATATGAGTCAAACGCTCTTCTTTCGGCAAGAGCGCGTTGAGTCGCAGGAGCTGCTCGAGAATCTCGCTTTTGGTCAGATTGCGAACAAAACCGCCGAGACCGCTCGCGCAGAAAGCGCATCCCATCGCGCATCCGACTTGGGTACTTACGCACGCGGTCCGGTGCGCGCGATCGTCGCGCAACAAGACGCACTCGACGCGTCGCCCGTCCCGCCACTCGATCAGGAGTTTTTCCGATCCGTCGTCGGAGAGCGACTTGGCCACGACGCGCCCTTCGTAAAGGGAATCGTCGGAATCGAAAAAGTCCGGTTCGACGAAATCCTCTCGTCCGTCGCGGACGATCCTTGGTCTAAAACGCAAATCGGAGATTTTCGGCGTCGAAAAAATCTCGGTCAGACGCGCCCGAACGTCTTTGGACAAATCGCTCATCGCGGAAAAACGATCGGTCTTGCGCGAAAAAATCCAGCGACGAACCTGCCCCGCGCGGTAGGCGGGGAGTCCCAACGATTTAAAAAAGTCGACCAATTCGCTTTTATCGAACGCCAACAACGGGCGCGCGGGCTCGTCCAATTTTCGCTCCAACTTGTTAAAGGGTCTCGCGTTTGTCCAAGTTTTCGTAGGCGTCGATCTGCTCGCGCGCCCAATCCCTAGCGCCAAGGCGCTCCAATTCGCTAGCGTAGGCTCGGACGTGCTTTCCGAAATCGTTCGTTAGTTCCCGAACGGAGCGTTTGGGACGACCGAAAATCGGATAGCAACAAAACACAAAAACGACGCCCAACGCGAACGCGTGCCAAACAAAAATGGTAAAAGGTTCGAGTCGCATTAGGCTAAAGGCGCCCTCGGTCTTTTTGCGCGGAATCCGAACTCGCTCGCTGAAATCCAAATTCCCGCACACAAAGGCGACTTTGCTCTTATTCGGAATTTCGCGGGTCAACCTCGCGGCGAGCGCGCGATTCGCCGAAGAAATCAGCCCGTAGTTTGACAAGAACGAATTGGAGTTGACGATCAACAACTTGCTCTCGCCAATTTTTCGCTCGCAAATCAAAGGAGCGCCGTCAAGCGCGACGAGGACGTTGGTCTCACCTCGCGGTTCCACCGCGCACAACTCGCGCAACTCGGCGGTTTCAGGAAGATCTTTTGTCCACGACGGATCGCCGCTAAACTTACCGGAGCGAATAAAACGTTTTTCGAGAAGTTCGATCGGAACGCTAGCTCCCGAGGTCGAAGAAGAATCGTTCTCCCCTCCCCCAAAAGCTCTCGAATTGAGTTTCGTCGCGAACATAGGGGTTCTGGAGCGTCGCAACCCTTCGAGCGACGTTTCGACGTTCTGGTGGGAAATCCCGAACGACGGAGTTTCCGGCGCGGGCGGAGCGACGGGGCTCGCGTCGGATTCGGAGTCCGGTTCGCTCGAGAAACCGGCGGAGTCCCAATCCGTACCTTCGTCGAATCCATATTCGCTAAAGTGAACGGAGTCGAAAAACGCCGTTCCCGAGGTTTTTCTATCGTTGCCGGAAAAAGTAAGATCTTCGAATTCCGACGCTTTTGAGGATTGGAAATAAAGTTTTTGCAAACCGTCGGAACTCGCCAGCAGCCTTTTCGCGTCCTCGCGGCGTCGGCCGAACGAGACCGTCGCTAATTTCAAACTGGAGGCGAATCCGCGAATCAATCCTTCGCACTCGTTCAGATTCGCGGCGATTTCGGCGGTTTTGTCCCCCTCCGCGCGGTCGCGCTCTTCCAGCAAACGTCGACGCGAATCGAGGAGATAGTAAGGATAGGCGTCCCAGTCCCCCGCCACGAAAACGAAGGTTCGACCGGGCTTGGCTTTCAGCCACTCGACGACCGACTCCTCCTGGTTGTCAAAGGCGGGGGTGGATCTGGTGACGGTAAAATCGGCGAAGTCGGCGGCGTCCGAGTTGGCGTACCGACGCAGGTTGCGCTCAAAAGCCCGCTTTCGCGCCTCGATTTCTCGCGCTCTCTTATCGGAATCGCCCTCGATTATTTTAGGATTGGGATCGACTTGCGACCAGCGCAAGTCGTCGAACAGGGAGTCTCGATAAGAGAATTGATCCGGCCGATAAGGTCGATAGCCGGAGCGCGACTCAAACCAGAAAATGGCGCTCGGCGCGGATTTTCTCTTATCGGACGGATCGAGATGGCCGTTCCAACTCTCTTCGATCTCCCACTTTGCGACGGCTCGGCAATAGTTCGCGTAAGCCGTTTCCGCGTTAAGACTTTGCGATCTCGGAGTAGAAACCGGCGAGTCGTAGTCCTCTCGCCAATATCGCTTGCCGGAGCATCCAAGGCAGGCGAAGGCGAGGGTCGCCGTCAGTAAAACGAGGTACGCGGGGGGCAAGGTCGGGGCTTGGGCGGCGGCTTTTTTGGCTTCCTCGGCGGCGAGGACGAGCTCGACGTCCTTTTTCTCCATAATCGCGTCGAACGGTTTCCGAAGCTCCCAAACGCGCTCAAATTCGTCCCGCGAAATCGCGACTCCACCGAAATAGACCCGTTCGAACTCGCTCATCGCCGACCGATAAATCGACCGCAACTCGTCGAATCCCTCGAGTTCGCGCCAAAATTCCAAGTTGGTCTTGCCCTTGTCGAGTAAAATAAACTCGCGCTTGTCCATTTCGACGAGTAGCCAACTGAAAAAATAGACGAGCGCCAGTCGCAAATCGCCTCTGGCGCGAGCTTCCGAGGCGGCGGCGAACAGGTCGTCGTATCGCTCGACGGCCTCCGGCGCCAGCGTTTCGATGCGCCTGGCGCGAGCCTTCTCGTCCTCGCGATCGCGATCCTTTCGCAACTTTGCGCCAAGCCAGTATTTTCGCGCGGCGATCGCGATCGCGACAATTACGGCGAGGCAGAAGAGCGCGAAAATCGCCCAGAAGAAGCCCATAATAATCCCGCCCGTCCCCCTGGCGGTTCCGGTCGACCTATGCCAAGCGCGGTCCTTTTTTGGCTTTACCGGTTTGGGAGCCTTGGGAGGCTCTTGGGGCAGGTAGACGGGGGCGCGCTCCCTTTTGGAGTACCACGGCGCGAAGTTTTGGGGGAGCGCCCTATCAAAATCCTTTTCGTATCGCGGCGTTTGGGCGGACGATTCGGTCGAATCGTCGCCGCGAACCGAGTCGACGCCAAGGACGGTAGCGAGGAGCGCGACGCAGAGCGCGCTCAAAAAACAATGTCCGCTCACGCGCCCACCTCCGCCGCTTCGCCGCGAATCGTTTGATTCTCGCTTTCCGGATCCAAGGAAAGAGAACCGAGGGTTCGTCCTCGTCGGAAACGTTTGGGGATCGTTTCGTCTTCGGAACGATCGAGCGCGACAAGTTCGCGAGCCTGGGTTTTGAACGCGAGATCTATGTCCCAACCTTCGCTCGCTATTCGGTAGTTTATATAGGAAAAAAAGTTGTAAACAACGTTGTATAATTTGCAACCGAAAATAAAAACGGGAAAAAAGAGAAAATCGAGCAAAACGATCTTGGGAACCTCGTCGGGAACAAACGAATTAACAATGGAACCGATCAATAGAAGCCCGCTAATAACTCCGCAAATCAAGTAGGACTCCGTGCCTAGAAGTTCGAAAAAGCCGGAACCGCCGTATCCGGAATTCATATTGGCGACGCGTTTGCGCGTGGAAATCCGCTTGCCGTCCCCTCGAAAGGGCGCTCGCTCTAAGAGAATCGTTTCGACGTAAAAGCGTCGCAAACGTATCGGTCGCGTCAGAATCAAATAATAAATCAACTGGAACCAGCGCTCGCGCCAAGAGCGAACGACAAATTTCCAATGAATTTCGCGCTCGTCGGGAGAGAAAAGCCAAATCCCGAGATACTGCGAAACCAAAGACCCGATGAAGGCGGTTTCCAACGAAACGGTCAACCAAACGACCGAGGGGAAAAGGAAAGACCAATGATAGACGGAAACGCGACCAAATTGCGGCTCAATGACGTCCTCCCAGGGAAACCACAGCGCCCAAAGCGCCAAGTTGACAAAATAAACCGGAACGGCGAGCAACGCGTAGTAAAACAGGAGCGTCGGCAATTTCTTCACGGCGACGCGAAGCGCGAGATCTCGCGTTTCGTTTAACGTTCGCTTGCGAATCGCGATCGAGCGTCGCAGCCAATCTCGTTGGGGCGTCTTCCTATCCATTTGCGAGCGCTACCTTACGAAAAAACGATTTCTAACGAGAGCGCCTCCCCCGAGAACGCCAAAATAAAAAACTAATAGGGCGGAGGCGACAAGCTGGATCGCGCTTTTAATCGTCGCCGAGTCGACATTGAAGAGGATCGTCAAGTATTCCAATCGATTCGGAGACACGAGGGCTTCGATCGAGGCCGCGGCGCAAAAGAGGGCGAAAGCCGCGACGATCGTCGGCGTCGCTTGAATCGCGGCGCGACGAATCGAGTCGACGCGACGGTAACCTTGGGTCCAAATTACCCCGAACCCAACGCGCAAACCCGCGGCGGCGGAGAGCGCGATCGCGGTCAGTTCGAAAGGACCGTGCGCGGCGGTAAACTCCAGAAAATGTTGCGCCGTTTCCGGTTTGATCGCGCCGCTTTGCATATATCCGAAGACGCAGCCCAGCATAACGGAGTTGCTCAATAGCAAAAAAATCCCGGGCAAACATCCGGCCGCGCCGAGCGCGAAACACTTAAACCCTATCCCCCCGTTATGAGAGGCGTACCAGCCGACGGCGGGGACGCGATCCAACGGATCGGCGTCGAGGGCGCGATCGTACATCGCCTCCATCGTCGCCAACGTTCCGCTCCCGACCACCTTCTCCGCAAAGTCGACGTCGTACCGGCATTTGTAGTCGCAGACGAGAAACGGAACCCAAAAGAGAATCATCGCGACCCAGAAGGTCGGATCGGAAACGATCCACCGAGGGGCGTCGTAAAAGAAGGTTTCCCATAAGCCGCGCCAAGAAAAATTCCTTCGCCGATACAAACACTTATTGGCTCGTCCGACGAGGTTGTTGAGATACTGGATCGTGGCCGGAGGGAATTGATAGGATTCCGCCAAGGCAAGGTCGCCGCAGACGGCGCGGTACAAACTCGCGAATTTGGCGACGTCCTCGGGCTCTCTTTTGGCGAGAGGTCGAGAGCGCTTCGCGATCTGTTCTTCTAACGCGCGCCAATCGGTTTCGCGCTTGGTCAGCAATTCGGACAGTGTCATTTTGGGACGTCTCCGTCGGCGTCTTGAAAACGGTATCGGACTCTATTATAATGCGACCGGCGCGAGAAAACAACTCGCGTCGAGCGCTTTTCCATTTTTTCGGCTATAAAAAGAGAGGGACAAACCATGACGACCAAACGCTCCGATCTCGCGAACGTCGAACAAAACCTAGCGCGTCTGAAAAACGCTGCGAGTTATCGGATTTCGACGCGCGACCCCGAGTTTCTCGAAGGAGACGACGGCAGAGAGGCCCGACTTCTCTCCGAGTTTCTGAAAGCCGAGCGTGCCCTGGAGCGCGCCAATATCGCCTCGACGATCATCGTTTTCGGAAGCGCGCGCATTTTGCCTCCCGAGGTCGCTCGCGAGCGATTCGAGGCGGCGGAGCTCGAGGCGAGCGCGGCTCCTCAAAACGGCGAGAAAGCGCTGGCGTTGGCGCGCGCGAAAACCGCCCTCGAATTGAGCGAATACTACGGAATCGCGCGAGAATTTGGCGAACTCGTCGCGCGAGAAAACGACAAATTTAACGAGGAGCGAGGACCGCGCGGCGAGATTTCGGTGAACAAGACGCGCGAGTACGTCGTTTGCACCGGCGGGGGTCCCGGGATTATGGAGGCGGCGAATCGCGGGGCGTACGACGCGGGGGAAACGTCGATCGGCCTCAACATATCGCTCCCGTTCGAGCAAGAGCCAAATCCTTTTATTTCCTCGACGCTCTGTTTCAATTTTCACTACTTCGCGATGCGCAAGATGCATTTCCTTCTGAGGGCGAAGGCGCTCGTGGCGTTCCCGGGGGGATTCGGAACGTTCGACGAATTGTTCGAGGCGCTCACTCTTCGTCAAACGGGGCGAATGCAAGATTTGCCGGTCGTGCTATTTGGAGAGGATTTTTGGAAAAAGACGATTAACTTCCAATACCTCGTCGACGTCGGGGTCATTAGTCCCCAAGATCTCAATTTGTTCGCGTTCGCCAAAACGGCGCGAGAAGGTTGGGAAATCATCGATTCGTATTACAAAGGCGAGAAAAACTGATTAGGGGAGCGGGCGAGCTTGGGATCGGGCGACAAAAAAACGCGAGGGCGCTTCCTTGACGAGCGACTTCGCGTTATAATAACTCCGCTCGCGCCGCGGCGCGGCCTCGTTTCCCTGCCAACCGTTTATTAAGAGACGAACAAATGAAAAAATACCGAGCGCTTTCTCGACTTTTCGCTTTGGCGGTTTTGCTCGCCAATACCCCCTTGGTTCAAGCGGCCGAGGAAGAGGAGGCCGAGTCCGATCCGGTGTGGGTTTTAAGTTACGCGAGTTTCCTTCTCTTCGCGGCGATCACGGTCTTCCTTTGCGTGTTCTTTTCGCGCCGCCGCGAAACGGCGCTCGGAGTGGAAGACTTGAAGCGAGTCGGGCAATTGCGCAACGACCGGATTAAAGAGCGTCGCAAGGCGGAGATGTACGCGCGCGTTCACGGGCAGAAGAGGTAAAATCGAGGCGCGACGAGCGAGAGTTGAAACGATGGGTTCGATAAGACCTTGCAAACCCGTTCTTCTTCTTGTCGCCGCGTTCGGTTCTTCCGAAGAGGCGCTCGCCCTAGGAAAAGAGCGCGCGGAAAAGCGGTTTGGACCGATCGCCAAGGAAAGCGCGACCTATCGTTTCGAGGATTTTACTCGATACTACGAAAACGAAATGGGCGCGTCGCTCCCCAAGCGCTTTTGGGTCTTTGAAAATCTAGTCGATCCGAGCGAGCTCGCGTCGATCAAAATCGAGACCAATTCCTGGGAAGAAGAAATTGGAGCTCGGCTCTACGGCGAAGGCAAGGCGACTACTCCTCGCCCGTTGAATTTGGATCCCGGCTATATCGAGCTGGGTAAACTGATTCTCGCGTCGACCAAAGACCACGCGCATCGGATCTACCTACGAGACGGTATTTTCGCGGAAACAACCTTGATGTACGCCCAAAAGCGCTGGCGCGCGCTCCCTTGGTCTTACGCGGACTACCAAAACCCAAAGAACCAAGATTTTTTCACCGAATGCCGAGCGTATCTGCGGGAGCGCCTCAAAGAGCGAGGGCTCTAATTCGGCAACGCGGTTGACGCCCGATTTCTCTTTGCGTAAAATGACGGCGAGACGAGCGCGATGCTCGTTTCGTCGTTATTTTTTCCTTCAACTTCGGGAAACGCTATGAAGAATGTCTTGAAACTTTGCGTCGGTTGCGCGCTGTGTTTTTCGCTCGTCGCGTCCGTCGCGGCTCGCGAGCCCAAAACGCTGATCTCTTGGGATTTTAATAGCCAAGCGGAAATCGACGCTTGGGGAAAAAACTGTCTCGACAAACCGGTTCTCAAGGACGGAGCGTTTTCCGCCAACTATACGGACTGGGATCCGTTTATCGTTAGTCCTCAATTCGAACTAAAGCCTCGACCGGGGCAGTACGTCGAAATCCGAATGAAATCGACGGGATTCCACACCGGGGAAATCTTCTTCGCGTCGTCGAACGAGGGTAAATACAACGGGTTTTCGCAAGATAAAACCGCGGCTTGGGAAATCGTTCACGACGGAAAGTGGCGAACGTACCAAATTATGCCCGCGTGGCTCGCGGAACCGCAAATTATAAAGATTCGCGTCGATTTGGGTCGTCCGACGGAGGACGAAATTAAAAACGGCGCGAGCGTCGAGATCGATTACGTCCGCGTCCTCGACATTGGAATCGACGACGCGACCCCCTCCGAGAAAACCGAATGGGGAGTCGAGGAGCTCGCGAAATACGCGACCAATTCGAGCGACGAAACAAACGGTTGGATTGGCGAAATCGGGGTTATCGACCCTAGCGCGACCGGTTCGAATCTCTATCTCGAATTCGCTCGAACGGCGTCCGCGATCGAGGCGACTCCCTTTCCTCGAGCGAGTTTGCGTTTTCTGACCGGCGAGGGTTCCGGGGTTCTTTCGCTGCAAATTCCGCTTTTTAATTTGGGCTCGAGCGCAGCGAACCAATTTGTAAAGAACGTGGATCTTTCCGCTTTCCCGGGGTGGGGAGGCAAAATCTTTCGTTGGGAGCTAACGACGCCGAAGGAATACGAAATTCGCAAGCTCGCGTTCTCCAAGGAACCGTTGGGACCGGGGATACTCGAGACCCAGGGAAATTTCGCGCAAGTGGGGCTCTCCCGATTGAAGGACGGCAAAGCGGCATTGACTTGTGAAACGATCGTCCGCAACGCGGGGGGCGGCGCCCTCGAAGCGTTCTCGCTCGTTTCAAGCGGTTCCGAGAAGTTCGCGTCCGCGACGGCGCAAAAAATCGCGGTCGATCCCTTGCTCGGCTTTAATCCGACGGGAGACCGTCTGGCGTCGAAGGGAATTTCCGGAGGAGAGGACGCGGAGCCCTTCGAAATCGCCGTCGATGCGAACGGCGTCGCGCGTTTCCCGAAAGAGGCGAGGCTCGAACCCGGCGAGGCGTATCGACTGGTAGCGAACTACGAAGCGAGCGAATGGGGTAAATTCATACCGGAGCTTCGTTTAACGGCGAGCGATCAAACGATCCCGTTCAGCCCCGAACTGAGCGTCTTGCCGGACATCGATTTGCCGAAGCTCGATTGCGTAGCTCCCCCGAAAAAAGTCGAAAGCGACTATGAAATTGGCGCGTTCTATTTCCCCGGCTGGTCGAAGCGCTCCGGCTGGGACAAAATCGACGAGGCTGCCCCGATTCGGAAACCTTTGCTTGGCTATTACGACGAGGGGAACCCCGAGGTCGTCGATTGGCAAATCAAATGGGCGGCGGAAAACGGAATTCAATTCTTCTTCGTCGACTGGTACTGGAAAAAGGGACAAATTAGCCTCGACCACTGGATTCGCGCGTTCCAACGAGCGAAATATCGCTCGAATTTGAAATGGGCGGTTATGTGGGCGAATCACACGGGGTACGGCACGCATTCGACCGAGGACTGGAAAGAAGTGACCAAGTTCTGGATCGACAACTACTTCAAGACGCCGGAATACTACCGAATCGACGACAAGCCGGTCGTCGTTATGTGGGATCACTCGATCGTCGACCACGATATGATCGAGGAAGCGAAAGCCGAGGGTCTCGACCTCAAGCCGGGCGAGGGTTGCAAACGCGCGTTCGAGATTGTTCGCAAAATGTGCGTCGACGCGGGGTTGCCAGGGGTTTATTTCATCGCGATCAAGTGGCCCGAGCACGCGGTCGATCCGCAAACGGTTCAAAAGTACGCCGACGCCGGATTCGACGCCACGACGATCTATCACTTTATGTACCCCGGAAAAGACGTTAAAGATCCGCAACTGTACTCCTTCGAGCAAGTGGTCAAAGCGTCGCGACCGAATTGGGAAGAACGCGAAAAGACCGGCATTCTTCCTTCGATTCCTAATATTTCCACCGGTTGGGACTCTCGACCGTGGCACGGATTCCGCAGTACGGTCGTCTACAACCGCTCGGTCGAAGGTTTCCGACGCGTTTTGCGCGATTTCAAGGAGTTCGCGAAAGAGACGGGCGTCAAGCGAGTCGTTCTCGCGCCCCTTAACGAATGGGGCGAGGGATCGTACATCGAGCCGAACAACGAGTTCGGGTTCGGCATGTACGAGGCGATACGCGAGGAGCTTTGCAAAAAACCGGAAGGCGGATTCCCCCCCAACTACGCTCCGAGCGAGGTCGGTCTAGGTCCGTACGATTTGCCGAAGGAAAAGTAGCGCGTCGTTAACCGTTATCAACCGTTACTAAGTCGTCGGCGCGCGCGGGGCGTCTCGGTCCCGCGCGCGCCGCGTTTTATCATACGGATCCAACGATGAAAACAATCATATTATCCGCGTTTTTGGGGCTCATCGTCGTCTTTTCAAGCGCGAGTTCGGCGCGCGGCGACGAGCCTTATTTCGTTTACGATCTCTCCCCGTTGCAAAACGTCGACCGCGCGAATCCGACGGACGTCCGGCGCGTTTGGGACGAGACCCTGCTCGTCTCCGCACTTCAAGGACTGGCGAATCGCGATTCGGCGCGACTCTACGTCCTTTTCGTTCGCGGATTTGGAAAAGAGACGGACAAATTCTGGCTCGAGCTTTTCTCCCAAAACTGGCTCAAATCCCGCGAGCGCCGAGACGTCGAGTCGTTGGACGCGGCGCTCGATTTGTTCTCCGACTCCTATAATGGCGTCGTGTTGTACGACGAAAACGTCCCGTCGACGGTAAACGTCGCGCTGACGATCGCGGGAGTCGAGCGCCTCCTTCCGGTTCGTTACGACCCGACCGAGGGATCGCTCTACGACCGAATCGTCGCCAACGGTCGAAAACTTCCCGTAAAATCGCGACTTATCAACAAAGACGGTTCCCCGATGTTCGTCGGTTCCGGCAAAATCCCAGGCACAAAGCTTCAGTCGACCGGGTCCGCAAAAGTCGACCCGTACTACTGGCTGATCGAAAAGTACATGAAGACGGGCAAAGTCGATCCGACCGACGGAAACTACTATATCGACGCCGATTGGATTAAGCGCCCCATTGGCGCGACGCAAAACCATTGTTTGACGAATCGCGACTTCGGCGTCGCGAACAAGGGCTTCTTCTTCGACCTCTCCCCGTGGGAAGACGAAACGCCGAACGACGACCGCGAACAACCGTTGGGAGCCGATTTCAACGCCTTCAACGCGATTATGCGCGCCGCTTACGACGCGACGCGCGGGAAAAAGGCGATTTGCGTTCGCGGATTCACCCCTTGGGACTCGAAATACACCGACCACGGCAACGCCGGTTGCAAACACCCCGGGGTGGCGACCGAATGGCGCCACGCGGAAATCCTCTCGAACTACAACGCTTACCTCGACGCGGACGCGCTCGGCTGCGGCGCGATGGCGAACGCGTCGTTCTTCCGGCATTTTCCACTAAAGGACTCCTATCCGCAACAAAAACCGACGGTCGACGATCTCAAAGCGCGAGGGTTCGTCGACGAGGCCGGGAAAGTCGCGGACAAAACGTTCGTCGCGATCTACGGGGGGGATTACGATTCCGCCGCGTGGGTCTACCAAGCCATGCCGGTCTTCTGGAACGACTCGGCGCGAGGAGAAATCCCGATCAGTTGGGCGTTCAATCCAAATCTCGCGGATCGTTTCGCGCCGGGGTTCGATTACTTCCGCGAAACGAAAACCCCGAACGACTTCTTCATCGCCGGGGATTCGGGCGCCGGGTACGTTAATCCGACGGGATTCGTCGAACCCCGTCGATTCTCCGGTTTGCCCGACAATCTCGACGTTTGGGTCGAGCATTGCAAAAAATATTTTAAACGCTGGGATATTTCCGGGATCGGATTCGTTATCGACGGCGACGCCCGAACGAGCGATCGTCGAACCCTAGAACGACTCTCCGCCTGCGCCCCGGACGGTATTACGACGCATCGCGGTCAGACAATGGGAGTCGTCGACAATACGCGCGGGGGTAAGACGGCGTTTCGCCCGATGAACTTCGATCTCGCGAACCCAGAGCGCGGCGCGGAGATTATTCTGGGAGACGTCCGTTCCAATATGGGACCGCAGTTCAATATGTACCGAACGATTCTTTGGTCGCCGAGTCAAGTCAAATCGATGTTCGAAGCGGTAAAGCGCGACGCGGACCGCGGGGCGCGGGTCGAGTTCGTCGACGCCTATTCTTTTTGGCTCTTACTTCGTCTAGAGGTGGAAAACGTCGGCAAAGACGACTTGACAATTAGGCTGTAACCCAAGAGCGAGCGAAAGGAGCGCCAAAAAGCCCCTTGACTTGCGCGACGAGGGGCGTATAATGGGGCGTTCACTTTTTTAGAGGGCGCGACGTCGCCCCGATATATTGGGAACAAAAAAGCGTTCGACGCTAGAGCGAGTTAAGCGCAGGGCGGGATTCCGTCGGCGCGTCGCGAGTCGATCTCTTCGCGAAATGCGGTTCGTTCGTTTTCGATGTTCCCCGACCTAAACTTTGGAGGATTCACTCGTGGTCAAACTCACACTGCGCGACAAAGAAACGATTCAAGACGCCGTTCGCCGCTTCCGCAAGCTGGTCGAACGCAGCGGCATCAAAAAGGAAATGCGCCGCCGAGAAACCTATGAAAAGCCGAGCGAAACCAAACGTCGCGCTCGTCTTCGCGCAGAGCGTCGAGCCTTCCGCGCCTCCAAGATGGCGCAGCGCTGATTCCAAAGCGAATCTTAAGACTATACGCGGACGCGACGATTTTTCGTCGCGTCTTTTTTTGTCTCCGCGCGGCTTCGCGGGCTCTTCGATAGGTTCGTGAAAACGCTCTTGTCTCGCGAGCGGAAAAAGGGTATCGTTGCGCGAGACCGTCGCGTCCTCGCTTGGGCGAGAGTCCGCGATCGGTTCGACCTCCTTTTCCGAGCGCAACTATGAGTCGAAACAGCGTCCAATTCATCGCGAAAGTTAGCCGCGCGACGGCGCGTCTCGTCGCCTTCTGGCTCGTCTTGACCTGCTTTGTTCCCGGTTGTTCCACGCCTATTTTCTGGACGGACAATCCGGTTCTATTGTACTTGCCCGGCGCGGGGCGCCGCAGCGATCCGATCCCCGGGTTCATCACGCCCTCGGAGCGAATCAAACTAATCGAGGAAAAAGGGAAAAAAGGCGCGAAAGCGACCTCCGAAGAAAAAGACGTTCTACTCGTTCAACTCGTTCAGGAATAC
Organism: Thermoguttaceae bacterium; assembly: GCA_017441605.1. Classification (GTDB taxonomy): domain Bacteria; phylum Planctomycetota; class Planctomycetia; order Pirellulales; family Thermoguttaceae; genus RUG369. The sequence continues at coordinate 40,968 of JAFRXD010000058.1, forward strand.
GAGAAGACCTCGAGCCCCCACGTCCGCCGCGCTTCGCTCGAGGCGATCGGGCGAATTTCCGCCAACTACGCGAATCCCGCCGCCGAAAAGATCTTTCGCGAAGCCCTTCAAGACGACGAGGATATTAAGCTGAATTTGTCGGCGTGCCGAGCGCTCGGGAATTACGCGTCGGAAGGTCCGATCGCAAAGAACAAAGAAAACCGCGAGCAGCGCAAACTCGCGATCGAGCTTCTCTCGGCGCGCTACCGCGCCCTGCCCTATTCGATCGCGGCGGGCTCCGAGGACGAAAACGCGCGACGCAAAGACGTTCGTCTCGCCGTTCTTCGCGCGCTCGGCAAATTCCAGCCGGAGGATTCCCCCGAGCTGTTCGAGACGCTCGAATTGGCGCTGACCGGCGAAAAGCTCGACGACGGCGCGCTGGAAGCGACCGCTTGCGAGACCCTCGCGCAAATCACTGGCAAGAAATACGGCGTTAACGGGGACGCTTGGCTCCATTACATCGCGTTCGCGCGAGGGGAGGAATCGAAAGCGCCCGAGGAGCCGTCGTTGCTAACTCGCGCGCCCAAAATCGACAACGAGACCGGGCTTTTCAAATAAACTTTTCGCGGGAATAGCGCCCTATGAAGTTAACGCCAGACAACGCGATCGCGCTAATCGTCGACTTGCAAGAGAAACTCGTTCCGGCAATGGACGACGCGCCGCGTCTCGTCGCGCGCTCGAAGTACCTGCTCGAAGGGCTATCGGTTCTTCAAATACCGGTCGTTCAAACGCGCCAGTATCCCAAAGGGCTAGGCGATACCCTGGCGGAAATCCAAGAGGCGGCGCCGAGCGCAAAGTATTTCGACAAAACGACGTTCGGGTGCCTCGAAACGAAAGAAATTCGCGACTTTTTCGTCGCCGACTCGCGCCCCAACGTTCTGCTCGCGGGGATCGAAACGCACATCTGCGTTCTGCAAACCGCGTTGGAACTGCTCGAACTTGGCAAGCGCGTTTATTTGATCGCCGACTGCTCGACGTCCCGCTCCCCGTTCGACGCGCAAATCGCGCAAGAAAGAGCCTTCCAAGCCGGAGTCGTTCCCGCGACCGCCGAAGCGATTCTCTTCGAGACGACGCGCGACGCGGGATCTCCTTATTTTAAGGCGATTAGCAAACTTACCAAAGAGTTGAAATGACCGCGGCTCCCCTTCCCTAAAACAAGAAAACCGCGTCCCAAAGACGCGGTTTGTTTTTATTCCATATCCCGTCCGAACGAAAGTTCGCTTATCGACTTCGGTTCGGACGGTCGACTCGTTTTTCCGGGCCTAATCCAAACTCAAACGAAAGGAACGCGAGCAATGCCGCAAATTTACGATTCGATTCTCGACCTGATCGGCGAAACCCCGCTACTGCGCGTCAATAAGCTCAACGAGAGCAAAGCGAGCGTCTTCGCCAAAGTCGAATACTTCAATCCAGCGGGCAGCGTCAAAGACCGCGTCGCGCTCGCGATGATCGAGGACGCGGAAAAGTCGGGCGTCTTGAAACCGGGCGCCACGATTATCGAACCGACCAGCGGCAACACGGGAATCGGGCTGGCGCTCGTCGCGGCGGTCAAGGGGTACAAACTAATCCTGACGATGCCGGAGACGATGAGCGTCGAGCGCCGCAAATTGATCGCGGGTTACGGGGCGCAAATCGAGCTCACCCCGGGCGCCAAGGGTATGCTCGGCGCGGTCGAGAAAGCGCGGGAACTGCAAAGCGCGATTCCCGGCTCGTGGATTCCAATGCAATTCGAGAACAAGTCGAATCCCCAAAAGCACTACGAGACCACCGGTCCGGAGATTTGGGACGCGCTCGCGGGGAAAGTCGACGCGTTCGTCGCCGGAGTCGGAACCGGCGGAACCCTTTGCGGGGTCGCCAAATACCTGAAAGAGAAGAACCCGAATTTCAAGGCGTTCGCGGTCGAGCCCGACTCGAGCCAAGTCCTCGCGGGCAAGCCCGCCGGACCCCACAAACTCCAAGGTATCGGCGCCAATTTCGTCCCCGGCAACTTCGATCCGAGCGTCGTCGACGAAATAATCCCCGTCGGGTCCGAGGACGCGGGCAAAACCGCGCGCGACGCCGCGGTTCGCGAGGGTCTGCTCGTCGGGATCTCCAGCGGAGCCGCGCTCTGGGCGGCGCTGCAAGTCGCGAAACGACCCGAGTTCGAAGGGAAGAACGTCGTCGCGTTGCTGCCGGACTGTGGCGAGAGGTATTTGTCGACTTGGCTGTTCGACTAAGATTCCGGTCGACGCGGGACGTCGTTCCAGTTCGGGAAAGGTCCTCAAGTAAGAGCGCGTCGACGCGCGCGTCGCTATTTCGCCAAAAGCGAGCGACGCGCGCTCGTCGTTTAATCCCAAACGTTTGGTAGGTCCCCAAATACTCTCCGCGAAGATCGACGCATCGGGATTGGCGATAGAAAAGGGTCGAGAAAACGTTTTTCTTCTGAAAAATCTCGACAATCTTGATCTTACCAATAGAATTCTTGGTTATGGTCGAACTCCCACTCCGTGAAGGGACGCTCAATGAAGAGTTACACCGCGCGTTGGATCCAAAAAAATAAAAAACGCATCGCGTTATTCCTGTTCGAGTTAAACGAAGAAAAAAAAACGCTAAGGCAAATAGAGTTGCGCCCGACCGGTCAAACGCGCCGTCAGGCGGGCGATAGCGTCCAAGAAGAAAGATATTTGGACGCCATAAATAATCGGAACTTTTCTTGGAACTTAGTAAGTTAACGGGAGAAATATCTAAGGAGTATTTCGAATTATTGTGGAACCGCGAAGACTGGTTCGATAAGAACTACTTGGTTTTTGAAACGAACGATCTGGAGCGCGAGTACGAAAAAGTTTGTCAAGTAATGCGATCGCGCTCTATCGAAAGTTCCAACCCAATTAAACACAATCTAGTCTTTTGGTTTCACCAAAACGTCAACGACCCCATAGCGTTTATATCGGAATGGGGGGAGGATCAATTTGAGGTAAGAAGAATAGAAATATACCAAACGGGGAAAACTCGACGTCTTGAGAACAATTCCAACGCGTTATCGGAAGTTCCTTACTCGGAGTTAGAAGGAATCAATAGCGATCCTAATTGTTGGGAGTTTCTCCAAGAATCGATTTCCAAAGACTATTTTGAATTGATTTGGAATCGCAAAGAATGGCGAGTTCAAAGCGAAATTGCCAAATCCCCTCGCGAACTTGAGCGATCGTATTATCTCGTCCAGGACGCGATGAAAACGATCTCCTCAAACGGACTCGCGTTAATGAACTTTTTATTTTTCTTTTGGTCGCTACCAGAGTAATTTTCAACGAGCGCCATCCGAGGAAATAAGCGCCCATCGGAATGGACGCCAGAATGAATCAACAATGCCTAGAACTAACGGTAAAAGAACAACTGTCAATAATTCTCTTAAAGTAGCCCCAACGTTAGTAGTCAATTATTCCACGAGGAACTTGGACTACGTAAAACAGCGATAGTCAAAAGTCTCTCCGACGAAGCGCTTAGTCTTTGGACTCGTCTGTTGCGAGAGAATGTTTCCGACGTTCGCGGCGTTTTCTATGGAAGCCCCTTGGAAAACGCCGGAGGAACTTCGCGGCTATATCGATTTGCTGTGGGACTACGCGGAAGCGCCCGATAGAACGCGCGTTGGAAGCGACGATTGCGAAAAACTTGAACTACTAGTTCCCGACTGTGACGACGATTATCCTTTCGACTCCAATTTGTTGGGACACGCTAGTTGCGCGGCGAGCGCCCCGACGTTTTTAATGGACGCGTTGTTAAAAGGGAACGATTTGGCGCGCGTTTCGGCGATCGTCGCGACCGAAGATCATTTGGGGAGAACTCGCGAGCTTCATCGAAACGGAGGTCGAAATAAACGCGAATTTGATCGAGCGCGAAAACGAGGAAACGCGAGCCGTTATCGACAGACTCCTTCAAAATCCGCTAAACCCGCTCGAACTCGTTCCGATAGAAAAGAAGAGAAATCGAATCGAATGGACGGAATTCGCGCTTACCGTCGTCGATACTCCAAGGTACGAGCGCGAGACGAGAATTCTATCGGACTGTTTGGACGAAATAGAGTCTCGCGACGACGTCTCCCTTTTCCGAAACAAATACGGCGCTTGCTCAAACGGCGCAATATGCGTTTGGAATCCAATAACGAGAGAAGCGAGACGCAGATCCGTTGCGGAGTAAAAACTCGCGATTCGAACCTCGACCTCGCGTCGGGAATCTCGAGTAAGTTTCGCGTTGTAACTCGCGCGCGGCAAAAGACTAAAAAAGATAGCGCCGAGTTCCTCCCGAACTCGGCGTTGTCTTTTGGTTGATCCAAAGGTTATTTATCGCTCCCGAATCTCCTCTTCCGGACGCGGAAACACTCCGATTTCCCCTTGCGGCATGGCGGGAGTCGTACAATGATGCATCTCGTCGACGACGCCTTCCGGGAAGAGATCCGAGTGGTACAAACGCTGCAATTCAAGAATCGCGTCGGCGTAAGTTTGGGTGTTTCGGTTCCCGCGAACGTTGATCTCGTATTCCAGCAGGCAACGGCAGTAGAATTGTCGCCAGCGCAACGATTCGCGAAGGGACGGCAGGATTTCCGAATCGATTTTGACCGCCAATTTCATCGCGTCGAGCGCGGTCGCGGCGTACTCGGGGTTCGGATCTTTCAAAACGAGAATCGCTTCCAGATCGCGACATAGCGCGACGAAATCGTCGGGGTCGCAACCCGAAAGCTCGTATCGCGCGTATTCTCGCAAAGAGTCCTCGGCGCTCTCGTCCCGGAAATAAAACCCCGCCTCCATAATTTTATTGACGTCCTCGAACGGTCCCTCCGAGTAGAGCATGCAACCGTCGACATGTCCGCGAACCTGTTCCCACAGCTCGGTAAAGCGCCGGGGTTGCGGGGTGGCGCCGTATCCGCCCCACGGGAATCGCCCTTGCATGGAAATCTCCGGGAAGGTAATGAGTTTATGCCCTTCCGGCAACGGGTGTTCGAGTGGGTATCTCGGGAAATCGGCGTGGGCGTCGGCGAGGATATAAGGGACTTCCGGACGGTCCTTCGCCCAATTCCAAAGCGCCTCGAACTCGTCCTCGTGGAAAGTCCACGTCGACACAATGAACCGCTGATCCGGGGCGAACTCGTCGTTGACCATTTTGGAATATCGATCGACGAACTTCAAGAAGCCGTTCGTCGCCCAGGGACCGCACTTCTCGCACTCGCAACCGCCCTCGTCGAAGGGCCACCAGCAGGTGTAGTCCGCTTGCGCGCCGACGAAGGAACCGAACACGGTTCGAATAACCCGATCCATATATTCCAGACCCTCGGGGGTCGACGGACACGCGTTAATCCCGTTGTTGCCGCGTTTTGGGTCGACGTTCGGAGTCGCCTTGAGCTCCGGCGGCATATCGCGCGCCGCCTGATTCGGACAGCCCATCGCAACGAACGAAAGATCGAGCCGCTTGGCGGCGGCGCGAATCGTCTTCACTCCGTCGGCCGCTTGGCGCCACTCCTCGGCGTCGGGATCGAGATTCAAATTAATGATCGGAATCGGGATCGTCGCGATCGTATTGAACCCCCACAGCGCCAGATCCTCGACGCATCGCTCCAGTTCCTCGCGGGTCGCCATATGGTACCAGTTATGAAAATGCCGCGCGAAGTAGCAGCATCGAAACGACGCGTCCGGCTTTTCGCGAATCGAGAGTTTCGGAGCCGCGAAGGAGTCGACGCCGTAGTCGAGAGAGCGCAATAATTTACCGGAACCGAAGATCAGACCGGGGAACGAACCGGCGCGAATCGACGCGCTCGTTCCGTCCGTTTCCAAGACGTATTCCTCCGGATCCAAGTTCGAATCGATCGTTAGCGACGCGCTAAGTTCCCCCGAGGCCGAGCGCTCGGCGATTCGCTCTTTGACGATCTTTTCCAGAAGCGCGCCCTTGTCGGCGGAAACGCCGGAAAATTGAAAGTCCAACCGCAACGGTTCCGCGGCGAAAATAAAAGAGGCGGCGCTCCACGCAAAGAGCGCCGCGAATAAAGCGGTTCGTCTCATTGATTGATCCTTGCGTTGACCGCGCGCCGTAAGTTGAACGAGCGCGCGGCGATCTCGTCGAGCGAAAAAAGAGCGCGCGCCTACTTCTTCTCCGGCAAAGCCTCCGGCTCCGGCGCGTCTTTCAGTCGCCAAACGCGGACGTAATCGATACTAAACGTCGCGGGAAGATCCTCGGGGTTCGGCTCGCCGAACCAGTCGCTCATAATCTCGCAATCGAGCATAATATGGAGCGGACGGCGGAAAAAGTCGTTCTCGCGCGCGAAGACCTCGCGACCGTCGACGTACCAGCGGAGCGCGTCGGGCGTCCACGCGAGACCGAACGTGTGGTAGTCCGCTCCAAAGTCGAAATCCATCTTCTCTTTATAAGCGTAGTTCGGAGTCTTGAACTTCTTTTTATTGACGATCGACTCGAGATAGGGAGTCGCGTAGCGATGGATCGTCGCATAGTAAACGCGCTCGAAGCCTTTGTCGTTCGGCTTGCCGCAGTACTCGAGAATATCGATTTCCTCGGAAAACTCGCCCTCAACGTATTTTATATCGGGACGATCCGAAAAGGGATCGTAGAGCCAAAAGGCGTTGCAAACGCAGGCGCGCATCGATTTGCAACGCGCCTCGTAATAGCCGTAACATCCCTTCGTCTTGCTCTTAACGATCGCCTTCCAGTACTTGTCGTACCCTCGCGCCGCGTTCTCGACGTCGACTTCCTCCGGCTTCATAAGACTCGCTGTCAAGCGGAGCGCCCCGTCGGAAACCTCGACGTTGCGTCGAGAGAAAAGCGCGGGCTTTCTACCTCGCCACGCCGGGTTAAAGTCCCACCATTTCGAGGAATCGAGCGAGTCGGAATTAAACTCGTCGCTCAATTCGGGAACAAACTCGTACCCGTCCCCAAGCGGACACTCGGGCGTCTCTTGCGCGACCGCCGAGGAAGCGAGCGCCGCGACGACGACAAAAGCGATAAAAGAGGCGCGCATAGTCGTTTCCTTTATTCTAAATTACTTCCAAGTCAATAATTTCCGTTCCGCGTCGGGAAACCCTCGCCGCGCCGACAGCTCGTAGAGTTCCTTCGCTTTGGCCCCGTTTGGCGCGGCGCCAAAACCTTTCTCGTAACAAAGACCGAGATAATACAACCCCTCGGGATCCCCTTGGTTGGCGGCTTTTTGAAAGAAGTCGAACGCGGCGTCCGGATCTCTTTTCACCGCGATCTCGCTCAAAAGGGACTTGCCTAAAAAGACTTGCGCCTTCGCGTTCCCTTTGGACGCGGCGCGTTTAAACCATCGCTCGGCGCTATCGTCGTTTTGATCTAGGGAAATCCCCAATTTGTAACAGCGACCGATATGAAACATCCCGCTCGGATCTTCGTTTTTCGCCGCCTTTCGATACCAATGAACCGCTTGGTACGCGTCCTTCGCGACGCCTCGACCGCTCTCGCAACACTCGCCGACTTTGGTTTGGGCGAGGGCGTACCCCTGGGCGGCGGACAAACGAAACCATTGATACGCCTGGTTTTCGTCGGCAAAACAACCTTCGCCGCGCAAGAGCAAATCTCCAAGTTTGCACTGCGCCTCGGGATCGCCGAGGTCGGCGGCTCGCTTATAGAGCGCGAACGCCTCCTCGGGATCTTCGTCGAGCCCAAGCTCGCCCCTTAGGCAGTGATCGCCCATCGCGACGAGCGCTCGAACGTGGGATCTGTTCGCCGCTTTCGCGAGCCATTTGACCGACTCTTCGGCGCTTTGCTCGACGCCCTCGCCGACCGCGTAGCGGCGGCTCAGTTCGTATTGCGCGTCGCGATCCCCGGTCTGGGCGGCGTTGTAATACCAACTGGCGGCTTTGCTTTGATTCGCCTCCACTCCCGCGCCCTTCGCGTAGCATTCCGCCAATTTGACGAACGCGGCGCCCACGCCAAATTGCGCCGCCTTCCGATACCCGCGATACGCCTGGAGCAAGTCGACCGGAACGCCAATCCCGCGCTCGTAACACCGCGCCAAATAGAAGTATCCGTCCTTGGAACCGCGCGCGATCGCCTTGCGGTACCAGCGAAACGCGACCGCTTCGTCCCGCTCCACGCCGCGCCCTTCCTCGTAACACTGACCGACGATTATCTGAGCGCTAGGATCGTCGGAAAGGGCGCGATCGAGCGCCTTTTGGAAATCGCGCGTCTCCTTGGACAATTTTGGCGCGGCGACCTCGGGGTTTTCCTCGAAAGGTTCCTCGGGAAGGTTCGTAACGCCCGTCCCCGAATCGTTGCAAACGATTACGATATCCCCCGACTGCTCCAAACGTTTTAACGAGAGAGCGGCGTCTCGAAGGAACCTCGCGTCCTCTTTGGACAACTGCGCGGTCGGTATTCGATAATTGTTGCCGTCCGTCCCAATGAGACGAACGCGCTCTTTGAGCAACTTAATGGGATTCCTATTCGGGTCGATCTCGGCGGTTAAAGTCCGTCCGTTCGCGAGCGTCCACTCGCGAACCGCGAATATCTCGTCTCGGGTTAGTTGAACGGAATTGGAGTCCGAACTAGCGCTCGAATCGCTCATCGTTTAACTTTCGTTGCCAAATGCCAAAAGGTTCAATTCCACTTGAGCCGCGACGCGTCGAACACGGGACCGTCGACGCAAGTCCGTTTATAATCCCAAGTTCCGTCGTCGGTCTTCCATTCGACGACGCAGGAAAAACACATGCCCATTCCGCAAGCCATCGGGGACTCGAGCGAGGTCCAACATTCCAAACCGCGCTCGAACGCGAAGTTCGCGACCGCGCGAAGCATAGGGCTCGGACCGCACGCGAGAACGAGCGCGTCGAACGCCTCGGCGCCCGCGGGGAAAAGATCGGCGAGCGCGTCCGTAACAAATCCTTTCGTTCCGAGACTTCCGTCCTCGGTCGCGACCCGCGCGTCGACCCCGAGCGCGCGGAAGTCGTCGAGACAAATCGCCCGCGACGCCGAGCGAGACCCGAAAAGATACGTCGTCTCGGGGCGCTCGGACTCGGGAATCTTAGCGAGCTCTTTGACCAAGAGATAGAACGGGGCGAGCCCGACCCCTCCGGCGACGAGCGCGAGTCGCTTCGGCGACTTGTCGCGGAACGCGACCTCCCAGCCGTTTCCGAGGGGTCCCCAGAGCGCGAGCTTGTCGCCGACGCGAGCGCGAGCCAGACGGTTCGTGCCTTTGCCGACGATCGCGTAAATCGCCTCGACGCGCCCGGTTTCGGGATCGGCGTCGTAGGCGGCAAAGGGGCGCCCGAGCAAAGGGTCGGCGCCGTCGAGAGAGCGAAGCATCAGGAACTGCCCCGGCTTAACCAGGGAGGCGAACTCGGGAGCGCGAACGGCGATCTTTCGCATAGAATCGCAGATCGGTTCGTTCGAGAGGATTTCGACCTCGCCGGTCCAAAGATCTTTTCGTTGTTCGATGTGTTCGATCATCAAGGGTTTCCTCGCAAACTACCGACCGCGCTTTTTCGATTTGAATCCGGCTCGAGGCCCGGTCGCGCCGGATCGCGAGCCGCGTTTAGAGGCGCGAAACGCGGCGGCGGCGCGCTCGCGGCGCTCTCGGCGCTCGGACGCGTCTTCGTTAAAACGGTCGCGAGGGCCCGAAGTCTCCTCGCGGGAAAACTTTCGCGGACCGATCGTCCTTTCTTCCTCGCGGTAATCGCGGCGCCCTCGCTTCCGTTTTTCAAACGGAAACTCGGAGTTCGGAACTCGGCGCGCGTCGAAGGAATCGGAATCGAACTCGTCGGGCTCGCTCGCGTCTTCAAAACCGCGGTGGAATTGCTTGCGCGTCTCGTCGCGGAAAAAGGGATCCGCCTTCTTTTCCTTGCCCCCCTTCTTGTCGTCCTTCGAGTTTGACCGAGAGATTTTTCCCTCGCGTTTTCGCGCTTCGATCTCTTCCAATTCCGAAACTTCCAAAGGACGACGCGACGTTTGAAACTCGTCGTCTCGCGCTCTCGCGCAGTACTCGGCGGTTCCGTACAAATCGGCGACCTCGCGCGAGGTCAGCAAACGGAACTCCCCGGGAGCCAAATCGCCCAATTTAATCGAGCCGATTTGAACGCGGCGCAATCGCATGACCTTGTGCCCGACGCGCGCGAGCATGCGGCGAATTTCGCGGTTCTTTCCCTCGGTCAGGGTAATTTCCAAAATGGAGCTCGTCTTATGGCTCGACTTAATAACGACGTCGCGCGCCTGAACGATTCCTTCCGCGATATGAACGCCGCGCTCGAGCGCTCGAGCCAAATTGCCGTCGACCTCCCCCGCGACTTGAACCCGATACTTCTTCGGAACCTCGAATCGAGGGTGCGCCAAACGCTCCGACAGCGCGCCGTCGTTCGTGAGCAAAATGAGCCCCTCGCTGTTTTGGTCCAGCCTGCCGATGGGGAAGAGCCGCCCCAAGCGATCCGGGATAAAGTCGACGACTCTGCGCCGCCCGGACGGGTCAAAGTTGGTGCACAGCGCGTTGCGCGGCTTGTTCAGCGCGACGTAAACCGGTCGCGACTTATGAATCGGTTCCCCGTCGACCCGTATCTTTTGCTCGTCGAGCCGAACACGAACGCCCAGTTCCGTAACGATCTCGCCGTCGACGTCGACGCGCCCGTCGAGGATCAACTCCTCGCAATTGCGCCGACTGCCGTATCCCGCCGCCGCGAGAACTTGTTGCAGGCGTCGCCCCTGAGGCTCGTCTTCGCGAGGGGCGCCGTCCTTTTTCAAACCGTTCTTTCGAGTCGAGATCGAAAAGACGGAGTTGGCGGCGGCGCGACGCTCGCTCGAAGTCTTCTTCGACTTTCGGAACTTCGGACGACGAGACGGATCCGATTTGGAACCGCGCGAATCGGCTCGCGAATTCCTCTTGTTGCGGGCGCCTCGACCTCGGTCGCCCGAATTATTCTTGCGCATAACGGCGTTTTCTCCAAAAAAGGCGTCTAAATTGCGACGGGCGCAATTCGATTATTGTATCAGTCAAAGGGCGTCAAAAAAAGGGGGCGTTTCGGTCGTTTTCTCGAAAAAACGTCGTTCCAAAGCCCTAGAATCGTTGTCGCGGCTTGGATCGGACGGCGCCGGTATTATAGAGCGCGCGACCGATTCGTAAACATGAAAAAACGTCCGATGAGAAAACGGGACGACGAAAAAGAAAACGGGGCGCCCAAAGGAACTTGCCGTCCTTTGGCGACCCGTTAAAATACGACCTAGATACGTCGAGGACTAAATCTAAATCTTGGCGAACGCTTGCTCCAAATCGGCGATCAAATCGTCGGAGTCCTCGATTCCAACTGAAAAACGAATCATATCGGGACGAACGCCGGCGGCTTCCAACTCGGCGTCGGACAGCTGACGGTGAGTGGTGCTCGCCGGGTGAAGAACGCACGAGCGCGCGTCGGCGACGTGCGTGACGATGGAAATCAGGTTCAAATTCCCCATAAACTTTTGCGCCGCTTCTCTTCCCCCTTTAACCCCGAACGAAACGACCCCGCAACTACCGTTCGGCAGATACTTTTGCGCGAGCGGGTAGTATTTGTCGCCCTTTAAGCCGCAGTAGTCGACCCAAGAGACTTTGTCGTTCGCGGCGAGGTACTCCGCGATCTTTTGCCCGTTTTCCGAATGGCGCTTCATTCTGAGGTGCAACGACTCGAGACCCAAATTGAGCAGGAACGAGTTTTGCGGAGAGGGAATCGCGCCCAAATCGCGCATAAGTTGCGCGGTGCACTTGAAAATAAAAGCGCCCCCTTGCCCGAATTTCTCGGCGTAGACGATTCCGTGATAACTTTCGTCGGGAGTCGTCAGCCCGGGGAACTTCTCCTTATGCGCGAGCCAATCGAACTTTCCGGAATCGACGATCGCCCCTCCGATCGCGGCGGCGTGTCCGTCCATGTACTTCGAGGTCGAGTGAACGACGATATCGGCGCCCCACTCGAAAGGTCGGCAGTTAATCGGGGTCGGGAACGTGTTGTCGATTACGAGCGGGACGCCGGTCTCGTGGGCGACTTTCGCCCATAATTCAAGATCCAGCACCGCGGTGGACGGATTAGATACGGTTTCTCCGTAAAATGCCTTCGTGTTCGGTTTGACGGCGGCGCGCAACTCCTCCTCGGTCGCGTCGACTGGCACGAACGTGAAATCGACGCCCATCTTTCTCATCGTCGTATTGAAAAGATTGAACGCTCCCCCGTAAATCGCCGACGAAACGACGACGTGATCCCCCGCGTTCGCCAAGTTGAAGACCGCGTAGAAAATGGCCGCCTGCCCCGAGGAGGTCAGCATAGCCGCCGAGCCCCCTTCGAGGGCGGCTATCTTCGCCGCGACTAAATCGTTCGTCGGATTCGCCAACCGCGAGTAAAAATACCCCGACGCGTTCAGGTCGAATAGATCCCCGAGCGATTCGCTCGCGTCGTAGCGAAAAGTCGTGCTTTGATAAATTGGAATCTGGCGCGGCTCGCCGTTTTGCGGTCGATAACCGGCTTGGACGCATCTCGTTCCTATTTGTTGAGTCATCTTTCTTCTCCCAATGTCTAAACCGTTTGTTCTCGAACCTATAAACCAACGAACCTCAAAGGATAATTTTTAATTACCCATATAACTACTAGGTTATTATACGCCGCTTTCAAAAACGTCAACGGTCATTTTTTGCTTTTTTAAGAATTCTCGATCTTCTTAACTGCGAGGAGCCGTCGATACCCCGATTTTTGGAGGATAATTTCCCCGACAAACTCGTATCCCATGCGTCGGAAATTGGCGAGACTATATTTGTTGTCGGGAGAAACGACCGAGGTTAAAACGCGAGCGCCGTTTGACGCGAGAATCGATTCGAGTTCCGAAAAAAAGACGCGCTGAAACCCAAATCCGCGATATCCGAGCGCGACCTGGATCAATTCAATATAGGCGACGCGTCCGGGAATCGCGAATTCTTGGGGAGAAATATAGGAGCGAAATAGTTCCAATTCGCTCCGCCGATAAGACGCGACCCCGCAACCCGCCAGCTCGCCGTTTGGAGCCTCGATTCCAAGCGATACAAACTCGGGACTTAGAAAGAAATCCCGAAACTCGTCGTCCGTCTCTTCGATAACGTACCAACTGGGATTGGTCGCGGCGATATTGGCGAGAATCGCGTCGCGCATCGCGAGGCACTCGTCGGCGCGGGCGGAATCGAGAGGAAAACGAACGAGGCGGTAACCCTCGGGAAGAACCGGAAGAGATAAGGACGACATTGGAATCGAGGTCGGTTAAGAGAAGGAGCGAAGAACGAAGGGCGGCGGCGAGTCTCGAACGCGTCAAAACTCGCGCCGCTGTCGAGCCAAATCAACGCGCGTCTTTCAGCGCCTCGTTGACAATGCTTTGCGCCTCTTCGAGAATCCGCTCGAGATGCTCCTCGCTTTTGAACGACTCGCCGTAAATCTTGTACGCCATTTCGGTTCCCGACGGTCTCGCGGCGAACCAGCCGAACTCGGTCGCGACCTTTAGGCCGCCGATCTCCGCCCCGTTGCCGGGCGCTTTCGTTAGGCGCGCGACGATTTTGTCCCCCGCGAGCGTCTCGGCGGCGACCTGCTCGGGAGCCATCTTCTTGAGCGCGTCCTTGATTGCCAGCGTGGCGGGAGCCTCGACGCGCTTGTAGAACGACGAGCCGAATTTTTCCGCCAATTCCATATGAATCGCGCCGGGATCTTTGCCGGTTTTCGCGAGAATTTCCGCCGCGAGCAAATTGAGAATCGGTCCGTCTTTATCGGTCGTCCAGACCGTTCCGTCGAACCGCAGGAAACTCGCGCCCGCGCTCTCCTCGCCGCCGAAGCAAATCTCTCCGTTGAACAGGCCCGGCACGAACCACTTGAACCCGACCGGAACCTCGAACAATTTCCGACCGCGAGACGCCACGACTCGATCGATGATCGCGCTCGAAACGAGCGTCTTGCCAATTCCAAGTTCCGACGACCACGAGGGACGATGCGAGACGAGATAGTCGACCGCGACCGCCAAGTAATGATTGGGATTCATTAGTCCGACGCTCGGAGCGACGATTCCGTGCCGATCGGAATCGGGGTCGTTCGCGAACGCTATGTCGAACTTGTCTTTGAGCGCGATCAGGCTTCCCATCGCCCAGGGGCTGGAGCAATCCATGCGGATCTTGCCGTCGTGGTCGATGCGCATAAATGAAAATGTCGGATCGATTTTATCGTTCGCGATCGTTATATCGAGCCCGTACTTGTCGGCGATCGGCGCCCAATACCCCGCCGCCGCGCCGCCGAGCGGGTCGACCCCGATCCGGATTCCCGCCGAGCGTATCGCCTCCATATCGACGACGTTCCTCAGATCGTCGACGTACCCCGGAACGTAATCGACAATGTTGGTCGTCGAAGCCGCGAGCGCGTCGTCGAAATCGACGCGTTTCACGTCTTTGTTGTCGTTCTCCAAATAAGCGTTGGCGCGAGCCTCGATCCAAGAAGTCGCGTCGACGTCCGCGCCGCCGCCGTTCGTTCCGTTGTACTTGATCCCGCCGTCGGTCGGAGGATTGTGCGAAGGGGTGATGATCACGCCGTCGGAATAGTTCGCGCCGTTCGCGCGATTCGCGGAGAGAATGGCGCGGGACACGGCGGGGGTCGGAGTCGGCTCGTTGTCCTTCTGAACGTTGGTCTTAACGCCGTTGGCGGCGAGCACGCTCAGGGCGGTCTTCTGAGCCGCGTCGGAGAGCGCGTGGGTGTCCTTGCCGAGCCACAATACCTCGGGCGCCCCCTCCGGGGTTTGACGGCGATAGTCGACGATCGCTTGAATAATCGCCTCGATGTGCGCCTCGTTAAACGAGGAATCGGAAGCTTTTCCGCGATGCCCTCCCGTTCCGAACCGAACTCGCTGCTCGGGAACGCTCGGGTCGGGGCGTTTCTCGAAATACTCTCGCTCCAAAGCGATCGGATCGATTAAATCGGACGGTAGCGCCGGTTGACCGGCTCGTTCGTGAATCATAGTTTCGCTCCTCAACGCGCTATTTATTCGCTGTATGTAGATTTAAACCGTCGCGGCGACGTCGAGCCGCTCAAATTCAAAGTCGACCGGCGGATCGAAAAGTCCTCGCTAGACTCCGCGCAATTTCTTTGTCGACGACCGATAAAAGGTTGGCGCAAAAGGTCGAACCCCTCGCTTAGCGAAACGAGCCTTTCTTGCGTCCTCCGCTCATCGCCGCCGTTTCTCGTAGTGAAACTCGAACGCAGCGTCGAGTTGCTCTCCGAGATCGAATAGGTCGTCGAAATCGTCTCGGGAATCGTCGGGGGTTTTCGCCATAAGCCCGACGTCGATCATGTTATAGACCGCGTCCCCAATATCGCCGGTTGTTCGCAACCCCAAGCTCTCCAACACGACGCGAGCCATTCCTCCGTAGAGCGCGACGGCGTAGACGACCGCCGCGCCGCACACGTCCGCCCCGGACACGTGGGCGTCGGCGGACTCCTCGTCGACGTCGCCAAAGGGGGTCTCGGTTTGCTTTATTTCGCCGGCGCCGAGTTGCAAGGCGCAGTCGAGAACCTCGTTGATAAAGTTGTACGTCTCTCGACAAAAGCGCTTGTCTCTTTTCAAGAGCGTCGCGATAGCGGCTTCCTCGTTGATCTCTTCGTCCATAAGAATCTCGCTTTCGGAGGCTCCGGGGTCATTGGTTCGGCCGTGCGTGTCGACCGGTCGCGGACGAGTTGGACGGATCGAGGACGATCGTCGTTCCGGACAATTTCTTGGTCGTGTACTCGTAGCGCGCGAAAATCATGCGACCGGCGCTCGTTTGGAGCACGCTCGTTACCGTAACGACGACGCGCTCGGCGATGTGGTTGCGCCCCTGATCGACGACGACCATCGTCCCGTCGTCCAGGTACGCGATCCCCTGCCCTATTTCCTCTCCGGACTTCACGACGTCGACTTCAAAACGCTCGCCCGGCAAGAAGACCGGCTTGAGGGCGTTCGCCAAATCGTTCAGATTAATAACCGCGACGCCCTGCAATTTCGCGACTTTATTCAGGTTGTAGTCGTTGGTGACCAGTTTGCCTTCGAGCCGCTTGGCAAGCGCGACCAGTTTCAAGTCGACCGGCTGATTGGCGTATTCGGGCAACTCGGAATCGTCGATTTGCAAGTCGACGCCCGGCATATTCTGGAGCCGACTGAGCACGTCCAACCCACGTCTCCCTCGCGTGCGCCGACTGCGATCCGAACTGTCGGCGATGTGCTGCAACTCGACGATCGCGAATCGCGGCATTAGGAGAGGACTGTCGACAATTTTCGTCTCCATTACGTCGGCGATTCGTCCGTCAATAACGACGCTCGTGTCTAAAATGAGGGGTTTAATCCCTTTGACGTTGCGCTGAAATTCGACGAACGGAATAATAAATCGGAAATCGTTGCGCGTTTGCAGGAGGAAGCTTACTCCGCAATAGCTGAAAAACAGGAGTAACGTCGCGGTGACGCTCTGGCGCAGAACGTCCCCCGAACCGTCTCCGGCGCGATCGGCGAAAAAAGGCTCCAGCGCCAAACCCATGAGGTACGTGGTGACCAATCCGATGAGCAGTCCAAAATACCCCGCCGAAATCCAAACGATCTTCTTTTTGGGAAACGCGACGTCGAGACCGACGACGGCTAGCGCGAGAAAGACGAGGAGAAAGAACGTCGTCAATCCAGCGGCTCCCGAGCCGACGGCGCCGCCGCGCACAAACGCGACGCCAATTCCGCTCGAAGCCAATATAAAAACGCAACGCAATATCAACAAAGGCATAGTCAAACTTTTCTCCGTCCTAAACGCGAAACGCCCAAGGGGCGGACAATCTCCGCGCTCGACTCAAAGGCGTTTGTACGGCGCCCCCGCGCCTATCGTTCCCGCTTTTAGTATATCGCAACGGTTCCGACGGACTAGGGGTTTTAACGATTTTTTTCAAGCGCGCGAACCGCGAGAGCGCCTAAAATGGCGAGCGATTCTCGCGAGAATCGTAAGAATCGTTCTAATCGGCTTATTTTGCGCCTCCGGTTAAAAATGCCTAGAAAGAAGTTCGTTTTTAGGAAAAACGCCCTCCCCCCCTTGAATTTCCAACCGTCAACGGGTATGATTTCACTGGGGTGGAGTTGACCGCGAACGCGTCGAACTTCCTTTTGTAAAGTCCCCGCGCGAATTGGACGGTATGGCGTTAAGGAGCCTTATATATAATGTCGAAACGTTACTTCACTAGCGAAGCCGTTGGGATGGGCCATCCCGATAAACTGGCGGATCGCATTTCCGATAGCGTATTGGACGCGTGCTTAGCGCAAGATTCTTCGAGTCGAGTCGCCTGCGAGACGCTGGTCACGACCGGTTTGGCGGTCGTCGC
Organism: Thermoguttaceae bacterium; assembly: GCA_017441605.1. Classification (GTDB taxonomy): domain Bacteria; phylum Planctomycetota; class Planctomycetia; order Pirellulales; family Thermoguttaceae; genus RUG369. The sequence goes on from JAFRXD010000058.1 coordinate 58,331, forward strand.
CGGCGAAATCACGACCAAAGCTCGGTTGGACTATCAACAAATCGTTCGCGGCGCAATTCAACGCGTCGGCTACACGGACGACGAGTACGGCATTAACGGCGCGACTTGCGCGGTGATGATCGCGCTCGACCGCCAAAGCCCCGATATCGCCCAAGGCGTCGACTCCACCGACTCCAAAGACGTCGGAGCGGGCGATCAAGGGCTTATGTTCGGCTACGCCTGCAATCAGACGCCCGAGCTAATGCCCCTTCCGATCGCCCTGGCGCATCGCATTATGAATCGCCTCAACGATCTGCGCTTCTCCAAGGCGGTCGATTGGCTCAGACCCGACTCGAAATCCCAAGTCACGGTCGAATTCGACGGCGACAAGCCGGTTCGCGTCGACGCGGTCGTTCTCTCGACCCAGCACGACCCGAGCGTCGACCAAAAAGAAATCGCCGACTGGGCGATCCCCAACTGCATTCTCCCGTGCTTGCCCCAAGAGCTGGTCGACGACAAAATCAAGTACTTCGTCAATCCCACGGGCAAGTTTGTCGTCGGAGGTCCGAACGGAGACTGCGGTCTGACCGGACGCAAAATCATCGTCGACACGTACGGAGGTTGGGCTCGCCACGGCGGCGGGGCGTTCTCCGGCAAAGACCCGACCAAAGTCGACCGTAGCGCGGCGTACATGGCGCGCTATATCGCGAAAAACGTCGTCGCTGCCGGGCTGTCCGACTCCTGCGAGGTCCAGCTCTCCTACGCGATCGGAGTCTCGGAGCCGATTAGTGTCCTGATCGATCTCGGCGGCAAAGGTAAAGTTGACGAGCAAAAAGTTTCCGACGCCGTTCGCGAACTCTTCCCGCTTACCCCGCGAGGGCTCGTCGACGCGCTGAAACTGCGCGCCCCGATTTACGAAAAGACCTCCTTTGGAGGCCATTTCGGTCGCGGTTCCGACGTCTATTCTTGGGAAAAGAACGTCGGCGTCTCCGCCCCGGACGACGCCTACTTCACCTGGGAAAAAACTGATAAAGCCGAGGAATTGGCGAAATTGTTGTAATTTTAGCGAAACAAATTCGAAACAAACGCGTTTTAAATGTACTTGCGTCCCGTCGAAGGGCGCCATATTACGACGCCAACTAACAAGGAACTAACTATGGAAATGACGCGCAAAGAATTCCTGCGAACCGTCGCGTTGACCGGCTTCGCCACCACGTTTAGCGCTCTCGATCCGATCGCCGTCCTCGCGCAAGCGGGCGCCAACGCCGAAGGCGAGAAGGTCGATATGGTCGCTCTGCTCGGCGGAGAACCGGCGCAAATGTTCCAGAAGGGAATGGAAGCGCTCGGCGGTATCGAGCGATTCGTCAAGAAGGGCGATCGCGTTACGATTAAGCCGAACATCGGATGGGACAAAGCTCCCGAGCTCGCCGCCAACACGAATCCCGACCTGATCGTCGCCCTCATCAACGCCTGCAAAGACGCCGGCGCGAAGGAGATCGTCGTTTTCGACCGCACGTGCGACGAGTGGCGCAAGTGCTACGAGCACAGCGGGATCGAAGCCGCCGCCAAAAAGGCGGGCGCGATCGTTCAACCGGGCAACGACGAAGTTTACTATGCCGAGATCTCTCTACCCAAGGGCGTCGCCCTCAAAAAGGCGAAGGTTCACAAGGCGATTCTCGAATGCGATTGCTGGTTCAACGTCCCGATTCTGAAAAACCACGGCGGCGCCAAAATGACCATCTCGATGAAGAACCTCATGGGAATCGTTTGGGATCGCCAAGCGTTCCACCAAAAGGGGCTCGACCAATGCATCGCCGACATCGGCACCCTCGACAAGCCCGCCTGTCTCAATATCGTCGACGCCTATCGTCTGATGAGAGTCAACGGACCGCGCGGGCGCGACGAGTCCGACGTCTCCCTCGCCAAGGGGCTCTTTATGTCGACCGACCCCGTCGCCGTCGACGTCGCCGCCATCAAGTTCTTCAACCAATTCCAAGACATGCCCTTAGCCGACGTCAAATACCTCGAAAAGGGTCAAGATCTCGGGCTTGGGTTCGTCGACGTCTCCAAGTTGAACGTCGAGCGCGTTAAGATCTGAGCTCCGGCGCGTTTGTAAATTAACTCGCGAAATCGTCGAGGCGGTTTTGTCTCGGCGATTTCTTGTTATTATCGCGCGAGTTCGCGCCGTTTTTCACCGCATTTTCTCCCCTAAACGCTATGAAATACACCGTCCTTCGCGCGATTCGCATTCTCGTCGCGCTCTGCGTCTTCATCGCGATCGTCTCCTTCTTCGTCGACGTTCGCGACAAGCTCCCGCAACAGCTCGCTTGGCTGGAAAAGATCCAATTCGTTTCCGCCGCGACGGGAGGCGGGCTCCTTATAGCCGTCGCGATTCTAATCGCGACGGCGCTCTTCGGGCGAGTCTACTGCTCCGTCGTCTGTCCGCTTGGGATTTTGCAAGATATCTTCTCTTGGCTCTCCGGGCGAGTTCGCTTGTTCTTCGCCCCTAAACAGGGCGCGAAAGCGGCTCCGGTCGGCGAGGGAAAACAAGCCGCGCCAAAGGTCAAGCGACCGAAAAAACCGTTCGCTTGGAAGAACTATTCGTTCTCGAAGAATCATATCGGCGTCCGCGCGTTTTTCCTGATCTACGCGATCGTCGCCGGATTCGTCGGACTTTTCTACTTCGGGCTCCTCGACCCTTACGGGATATTCGGGCGCATCGCCGTCAACGTCTTCAAGCCGCTCAACGTAATGGCGAACAACGGGCTGTTCGAGTACTTCTCGAAATCGGAATCGGAACAATGGAAGACCGCGTTTTACCACGTGGCGCTTCGTCCGGAAAGCGGATGGGCCCTCGTCGTCGGGCTCGTCTCGTTCGTCGGGATCGCGATCTTCGCCGGTCTGCGCGGTCGGCTCTACTGCAATACAATCTGCCCCGTCGGAACCCTGCTCGGGATCCTCTCGCGCTTCTCGCTCCTCCGAACCCGTATCGACGCGAGCAAGTGCGTTAGTTGCGGGCTTTGCGAAAAGCGCTGTAAAAGCTCCTGCATCGACGCGAAAAGCAAGACCGTCGACGCGTCTCGTTGCGTCGTCTGCTTCGACTGCTTCGGAGCGTGCCGCAAAGACGCGATCCATTTCGGGTTCGGACGAAAACCGGAGCTCGCGCCGAACGAAACCGCGCCCAATTCGGAAACGAACGGCAAACTCGACGAGGCGACCCTCAAAGAAAAAGGGCGAATCGAACGCGAAATCCAAGGCTACGATCCGAGCAAGCGCCAGTTTATCGCGCTGACCGCCCTCGCCGCGACCGCCGCCGTCGCGAAATTCGCCGGCGCCGACGATCCGAATCCTAGCGTCGAGAACCCCGAGGGCGCCGGCGAAACGGCGGACGAGACCGAAGAAGCTAAGCCCGCCGACTACGGACAAACGCCGTACAAACAGAATTGCACTATTATGCCCCCGGGCGCTCCCAGCAAGGGGCATTATATGCATCATTGCGTCGGGTGCCACCTTTGCGTCGCGAAATGCCCGTCGCATGTGTTGAAGCCCTCCGGCTTTGAGAACGGGCTTCTGGGGTTTATGCAGCCGAAAGTCGACTTCTCCCATGGATTCTGCAATTTCGACTGCACGACCTGCGGCGACGTCTGCCCCGCGAAGGCGATTCTGCCCCTTACGGTCGAGCAAAAACACGTTACCCAAATGGGACAAGTCGTCTTCATTAAAGAAAACTGCATCGTCTACGCCAAAGACGAGCACTGCGGCGCTTGTTCCGAGCACTGCCCGACCCAAGCGGTTCATATGGTTCCCTACGGCGACAACGGTCTGACAATCCCCGAGACCTCTCCGGAAATGTGCGTCGGGTGCGGCGGGTGCGAGTACATTTGCCCCGCGAGACCTTACCGAGCGATCTATATCGAAGGGTTGCCCGTTCAAAAGGAAGCGACTCCTCCGCCAAAGGAAGAGGCAAAACAGGTCGAAGAAGTCGACTTCGGTTTCTGACCCGTTCAAAAGAAACGCCCGACGATTCGCGCTCCGCGTCGCCGGGCGTTTTTTTCTTTCAAAAAACGGCGCGATTTCGCAAGGAAACGCGAGGCGCGGCAACGTTCTCTACGGTGAAAACCCGATTCTTAAAGACAAGGAGATCGCAATGAAAACAACCTCCCGTCGCCTCGCGAGCGCCCTCGCGATACTGTTCGTCGCGCTCGCGTCCTCTTTTAGCGCCAAAGGCTTCGCTCAAACCGAGTCCGGCGCGAGCGCTTCGCAACCGGCGCCGCTCGTCGGCAAAATTGAATCGCTCGGGGCGTTTAAAAATGGCGTCTGCGTCGTCGAACAGCGATTTGACGTTCCGAGTTCCGGTCGGTATTCCGCCGATTTTCCTCCTTCCCCGCTCCACGGGGCCTTTTTTATCCAAAGCGACGCGGTCGTTTCCGCGACGACCGCGAACGTGGAAACCTCGATTCCCATCTCGGAAGCGGGGGCTCTCGATTGGACAAAAGACTTTCAAGGTCAATGGCTTAAAATAACCCTTCCCGGCGAAACGGAAGCGCAAAAAGTTCGAGTTCTGTCCGCCGCCAACGCCTCGACGTCCGCCGAAACGATTCGAGCGGCGCAATTGGGGCTCGTTTCCAATCCCCCCAATTCCGATTCCGTTCTGCTCGAACGCGAATCGGGCGAAACCCTTTGGCTCGCGAACCCGGGGGCCGTAACGAGCGTCGTCTTAACGGAAAAAACGCCCGAGACAGTATCGCGCCAAAAACCGCGAATCTTTTTTGACGTAAACGTCGCCCCCGAGAAAAAGGGCGCGACGATACGCTTGTTCTATCTCTCGCGCGGTCTCTGCTGGGCCCCGCAATACCGGGTCGAAATCCTCGACGGCAAAAAGTTGGAAATCGAGCGATCCGCGATTCTTATCAACGAATGGGGCGACTTCGAAGACGTTCCGGTCACCCTCTACAGCGGCTTTCCGCAAATAGCGCTCTCGAGCTCGACCTCTCCCATGGATCCGACAATCGCGCTGCAGTCCTTCTTCACCTCGCTCAACGGCGCGTCCCTTGGAAACCTTCAGCGCCGCGATTCGGCGCTCATGACCCAAGCGGCGTTTAGCAATTCGATCGGCGCCATGGGAGGAATCGATCTAGCCGCCGATCTGTCCGCCGCCTCGACCGCCTCCGAAGGGGACGGAATCGACGTCTTCGGACAAAGCGTCGGGGTCAAGACTCTCAAAAAAGGAGAGCGCCAAATGTTCTCCATTGGGCGCGCGTCGACCGACTACGAACCGATCGTCTGCTGGAACATTATGGACGCGCGCGACGCCAACGGTCGCTTTCTAGGGATCCAGAACGCGACTCAAGAGATTAGGAACGATCGCTACGGGCAAACCACCAGCGGCGAGTACTCTCTCGAATACTCCAACCGATTCCCCGAGCCTTGGGACGCCGTTTCGTTCGCGAATCCGTTCGAATCCCCGATCACGACCGGTCCCGCGTCCGCCATTAAAGGCTCGCGCTTCCTAGGTCAGAACTCTCTTTTCTGGACAAATCCGAACGAAAAGACGCTTCTCCCGATCACCAAAGCGCTTAGCGTTCGCGTTTCCTCGATCGAAAACGAGCGCTTCTTCGAACCGCTCGATCCACGAGCGGCGCAACAAGCGCTAATCCAGTCGCAACAACGCCAAGAGCGCAAGACGTATCTCGATATCGCGCGCGAGGACTGGGGCAAGCAGGTGGTCGTCTACGGACGAGCTTACCGCGTCGCCGTCGTCGACGCGCAAATCACTCTGAAAAACCAGCGCTCGGAGGCTGCGAAAGTCCGCCTCAGTCGGCAGTATTCCGGAGTTGTCGATCCGGAATCGCTCGAAGGATTCGACGAAATCCCCGAAACCAAGCGCCTTGGTCCCGTCTCCGGAGGTCCAAACGCGGCGAACCCGCGAACCGAATTGCGCGCCGACGTCTCGCTCCAACCCGGCGAGACGAGGGTTTTAAAATTCGCGTATCAAGTCTTGGTTATGCTGTAAATTAAACCAAGGACAAGCGCAAACCTAGACAAGCGAGGAGACCAATGGAACGCCGGAGCGAACCGTCCGTCTCCTCGCGTCTCTATCGTCTTTCAAAGAGATTCGCTCTTGCCCGAACGGTCGAACGGCCCAAAACCTTTGGAATTTTCGGGGAGGTTGGGAAAAGGGACGAATCGCCCCTCGCGAGACGGTCGCGACCTCGACGTCGTTATTTATTCAAAACGGAATTCCAAACGGGGTTCTTTGTAACCGCTCCCATTATCTTATGAGGGACGTAAAGCTCTTCCAAATAGTCGACGTCCTCTCGCGTTAGTTTTAAATCGACCGCCGCCGCTGCGTCCGCCAAATACTCGTTCTTAGTGGCGCCAATAATCGGAGCGGCAACCCCTTTGGCAAAATGCCACGCGAGAGCAATTTGCGTCATCGTAACGTCGTATTTCTCGGAAAGCTCAAAAACCCGTTGAACGATCGTTTTATCCTGTTCTTCGGTCGTATCGTACTTTCCGACGGCAATTTTGTCGGTTTGACTGCGCTTTGTGTTGGTCGTCCACTCTTTGCGAGAAAGTCGCCCCGCCGCGAGAGGACTATAAGGCGTCCGCGAAACGTTCGTTCGCTCGCAAATCGGAATAAGCTCGCGCTCGTCTTCCCGGTAAAGAAGATTATAATGGTTCTGCATCGTGGAAAACGGAGTCCAACCGTTTTCGCGAGCCACATTTTGCATCTCGTAAAATTGATATCCGTACATAGCGGAAGCGCCTAGCGCTCGAACTTTGCCCGACTCGACAAGCTTGTGAAGCGCCTCCATTGTTTCGGCGATGGGAGTCTCGTAATCGTACCGATGAATAATGTACAAATCGATATAATCGGTTCCTAGCCTTCTTAACGAACCTTCAATTTCGCGCGATATGGCCTCGCGAGAAAGAGCGCCCTCGTTAAAATAAACTTTAGTGCCGATTACGACTTTATCGCGGGGAACGCTCTTCAGCGCCGCGCCCAGATACTCTTCGCTCGTCCCGGCGGAATAAACGTTCGCCGTGTCGAAGAAGTTGATCCCTAAATCGAGCGCTCGCCCGACCATTTCGGCGGATTGCGCTGAATCGAGCGTCCAATCGTGCATCGTTCCCGCTTTGCCGAAACTCATGCACCCGAGACAAATCCTAGAAACCTCGATTCCTGAAAGACCAAGTTTTACGCGATCCATCGTCGCTCCTTTTATAATTTGAAAACCCAATAATCGATCGACCAAAATTCTTTCGCGCTATTCGGCGCTCGAGAGCCTTAAAGTAGTCAAAACCGGGTCGAGTCAAGCGCTTGGTTGGATTGACGCGACCCGTCCAAGACTTTAGTGTAGCGTCAAAAGAAGGTCGCGTCAAGCGAGCGAAACAACGCTCCGCAAGAGTATTGTTCACCAGAGGGGAGCGACGATAAAATGAATTCTTCTCCCCGCGCAAAGCGAAGACGCGCGGTTATCGCGCTCTTAGAGCGCGGACGGACGTTAACGAATTCTAAGGAGCGCGTCTAAGGAACCGAATTGGAAACGATTTGCGCGGCGTTCGTTGAAATGAGATCGCGGCGAGCGAACGATTCGTTCAAGCCCTTTTGAAAACGACAATTCGTTTAGTCGCCGAGACGAGGGGCGCTCGCCAAGTTGACCAAAACTCCCAAAGCCCGTTTAGTTCAAGGGTCGCGACGCCCGTTGATTCCGATCGACGAGCGCCGTCAGCGGTCGATAAAGGCGGTTGGAATTATCGCGTTTTTCATTCAAAACGGGGAGGGTCGCGCTCCCCGTAAAAAAGGCGCCCAAGATTTCGAGCGACAAAAAACGGTTAAAGCGCCAAAGAAGTTAAAACCGCTCTCGCGTCCCGCGCGCCGACGAGCGCGATCAATCTTATTGCCCCTTTGTCCGCCGCCGAGGCTCCCCTTTGGTTAGCTCGCTAAACTCGCCCGGCGCGACGCGCAGGCTCTCGTCCAATTCCAACGACGTATAGTCGGGGAACGCGGTTACGCATTTTAGCGAGTCGTCCACTCTCTCCGCGACAACGCGAATCGGCACCCCGTAGCGCTCCTCCACGCAAACGTAGCGCTCGGGCTTGTCGCTCGCTTCGGCTTGTTTTTGTCCAAAATCGTCTCCCTCTTGACGATACCATCGCGACGAGTCGTCCGCGAGTATGTCCGAAACCTCGTACATAAACCGGTCGGTTGTCCAAAAGGACGGAATCTGGGTCTTTCCGTATTTCGCGGCGTCCGGGTTCGCGTGTCCGCCGGACCATCCCCCAACAACCGTCGTCCAGCCGTCGTCGAAGCGCGACCGTTCAGTCTTCAAAATTGGATAACCGCGCAAAATGTGACGCGTTCGCTTGGGATTGACGAGATTTGAACCCGAGCGCTCCGCGTTGAGCGCTAGTTGCTCCTGCAGATAGAGATACCGCTCGTATCCTCCCTCGAAAACGTTCGTCGTCGAAATTGTCGGGTGATATTGATCTTCGAGCGGTCGCAACGCGTAGAACTCGGCCCCGTCGCTCCGCGGATTCGTTCGAGCGCCCTCGTAATTCGTCTCTTTCATCGCGTTTTCCTTTCTTCTCCGGCGCCTCGCGAAGTCGGCGCCGAAAAAATCTGGCAATTTTGGCGCCAAAATCGAAAAGACGCGGAGGCTCAAAACGCGAATCGACGCGAGCGCTCGCGCTTAAATCTCGACGGGAAAGATTACGAAACGAAAACCGACGTTGTTGAAACGAGAGTGGGGATCGAATTTGTCGCGTCTAGCGGATCGACAGTAAACGGGTCGGAAATTCCAACCGCCTCCTCTCAAAACGCGCAACTCGCCCTCGGACGGACCGACCGGATCTTTGACCGGTCCCTCGGCGTAGACTCCGTACCAGTCGGAAACCCACTCGCACACGTTGCCGCACATATCGAACAGTCCCCAACCGTTCGGTTCGTATTGCCCAACGGGAACGGTTCGACCGAGATATTTTCCTTTGAACTTATAGCCGTAGGGAAAATGCCCGTTGCAGTTCGCTTCGTCTCCTCTCAACTTGGCGCCCCAATAAAACGGCGTCGAAGTTCCGGCGCGACAAGCGCGCTCCCACTGCGCCTCGGTCGGCAGGGCGACCTTCCAACCTTCCGGCGCGAAACGAGCCTTGTTCAACGCGTTTAGAAAACGCCCGCAATCGAACCAAGAAACGTTCTCGACCGGCAGGTCCAAGTCCCCTTTAAAAACGCTTGGATTGTCTCCCAACGCGGCGATCCACATTCGTTGCGTTACCGGCGTTTCTAGGATCCAGTACCCCTTTGTTATCCTGACGAGCCGAGGCGTTTCGTCCAAACCTCGCTCGGGTTCGTCGGCGGGGCTCCCCATATTAAACGAGCCGCGAGGCGCGTAACGGAACGGAAACTCGACTCCGCAAAACGTCCAAACCTTGCGAGAACCGACCGGGATCTTATACGCGCCGTCTCTTATTTTCGAAAGAATCGAAAGCGCCCCTTTGTCGTTGGGCGAAAGTTTTAAAAGCGATTCGCAAGTTTCTTTCGCGAAATCGTAAGCCTTGCGCGAAAAATATGTTTCGATCTTCTCGCGAAGAGACGCTATCTCCCGCTTGACCTCGGGCGAAACTTCGACGCTTCCGCTCGCCTTCTCCAAAATTCTATGCGCCCGCTTGCTTTTCGGATCGATCTTCAGCGCCTTCGACGCCAACTTGGTCGCCTCTTTGTCGTCGAGTCGATCCAAGGCCTTTTGGGCGCGCTCGATTAAACTCTCTTTTCTTCGAGCGAGCGCGTCGCGCCGAATCGCGCGAGCGCGCTCCTTTAGCTCGGGGTCGAGCCGTCGAGCGATTTTCGCCTTCTCGATCGCCTCGTTCGGTTTGTCCTCCATAAGCAACCGTCGAGCTTCGATTAGCAAGTCGCGAGCGGAGCGCGATTGGACGAGCGCCGTCAAATCGCGCGCGGTCTCTTGCGCGTCGGCGTTGGAAGGATCGACGCGAAGCGCCTCCTTCGCCTTATCGCGCGCGTCCTCGAAAGCGCCTCGCGCCGCCAAAGCGCGAGCCTCCGACAACACGTCGCGAACCTTCGAAGCGAGAACCTCGGAATTCTCGCCGCCGGAGTCGGAATCGAGCGCGAGCGGAGCCTCCTCGTCCGGTTCCAAAGACCTCTCCGGCGCTCGCGACGCGAACCCTTTTGAATCGCTAGCTACCTCGCGATTCTCTTGAGTCGAATTCGCCCCCGGGCGCTTTTTCTTCGCCAGTCCCAAAGCCCAACTGGCCGTCGGGTCGTCGGGAACGATCCGAAGAGCCTCGGTCGCGTATCGTTCGGCGTCCGCGAAATTCTTCTCGTCGAACGCTCGAAACATTAGATCGATCGCGCGGCGGTATTCGTCGCGCGCGATCCCATCCTCGTTCGTCTCGTTCTCTTCGCCGTTTGCGAAATTGGAAACTTCCTCGTTCAAAACGTCCTCCGGTTCGCGTGAAAAAAGGAGGCGCCGGAAAAGACGCCCTCTCGAGCAAATCAAAAACAAACGCCCCGCTTCGTCAATCGATTGTCGTCCCGAACCGAGCGTCAAATAGAGCGCAATAATCGAGAAACCGAAGCGGGAACCCAACGACCCGCGAGCGGCGGAACGACAAAACGCCGGGAAGCCGATCCAACTCGCGCCCCGTTCGGGGACTTCTCAGAGCAAACTTACTCGTCGGCGTCCGGCAAAAATCGGGGAACGCGTCGCTACGCGGATAGTCGTTTGTCCCGGGGACGCTCGTCAGGGGGAACCAATCGACCGGTCCTTTCTCGTCATTGGGCGCGACGTTCTTTCGCGGACGCAAACGCTCCTCGAGTCAAGGCCTAAAACGAGTCCGCCCAAGCCTTCAACTCTTGCGTCGAGCTCGAGCCGTTCAACAGTCGTCCTTCTTTAATCGTCGCGTTCGGAACGACTTTCTGGAGCGTCGCGGAAATACCCCCCATTTGGCTCCCCCCGGAAGTCGCGAACGGAACGATCGTCTTGCCGGAAAAGTCGTAAGTTTCAAGAAAAGTGTGAATTATCGTCGGCGCGGTGTACCACCAAATTGGAAAGCCGACGAATACGACGTCGTAATCGCCGATTTTCGGATTGTCGCGAACGATTTCCGGACGCGATTTCAACCCTGGAGTCTTCATTTCGACGGAACTGCGACTTTTCGGATTTTGCCAGTTCAAATCGGCGTCGGAGTACGGAACGACCGGCTTGATTTCATAAAGTTCCGCCCCAATCGCGGAAGCCAACGTCTCGGCGGCGCGTTTCGTTACGCCGCTCGCGCTGAAAAAGGCGACAAGTTTCTTGCTCATTGCGCAATCTTTCTAATGTTTTGGCGACAAACGCCGGGAATACCGGCGATTCGAGCGCGCCGCGCGCTCGAACCCATTACGAGAATAAATCAAAGCGAGAGGAAAGTCAAGCCGTTCGATCGGCTCCGCGTCTAGAAAGGCAAATGGAGCGTTAGAAATCGCGAACTTTTCTACAATGACGATCGCGCGGACTATGCCGCCCCTCGCGACGGGAATTGCCCGGACAGTGGCGAGACGAGGCAGTTTGTAAATCTATCAACATTGGCTAAGAATTTCTCCGCGAAGCAGCGATTGATTTTTTATGAATTAGTTCATAAAATGCCGAACGAAACGGTAATTTCTCGTCGAAAAATTAGAAGATCGCAAGATGAAAGACAGATTGAAGCAACTTCGCAAGGCTCTTAACCTCAAACAGCGCGAGCTTGCCGAGCGTCTCGGTATATCCACAGGTCTCGTTGGTTCTTGGGAGAGCGGTTCAAACGTTCCCGGAGACGCTCGCGTTTACCAGATTTGCAAAGAGTTCCGAGTGCGTCGCGAGTGGTTGGAGAGCGGCGAGGGCGAGATGTTCGAGCCCGAGCCGGATCCGGTGGACGCTCGGGGCGTTCAACGCGAGTTCGTGCTGAAATGCTTTAAGGCGTTGCCGGAAGACGCGCAAGATCTGATGTTGGACGCGTTGCGCGACTACGTAAAGGGGCGCGGCAAGGGCGAGCCGCGAAGGCTCGGCGCGATCAATATTCGAGAGAATAGGGGGAACGTTACTCAAAACAATCATTAGCGGCGCCGACGCGAAGCCGCGAGCGTCTTTGCAGGAGACGTTGGCGACGATCAGGAGTGAAACGAATGTGGTCTTTGTTAGTATCATTGTGCAATTTGCTATTTGGGAACAACTTTGTGGGTAGAATAACAGACTGGTTGCGCGGAAAACGTCGCGTCGAGAAAAAGGAAGAAAGCGCGTCGCTCGGTTTTCTGAAAAGTCAAGCGCCGGAGATAAGGCGGATCTTGATCGCGTTAGTCGAAACCGTTCCGCCGATCATAAAGACGATCGTCAACGTAGAAGATCGCCGATGGTGCGAAATCGGAGAGCGCAAGAAACCCGGTTTTCAGGAAATCGACGTGTCGGACGAGACGATGGAATTACTGCTCGTCGCGTTGAAATCGGGCGAGGCGGCGGGATACTTCCGCTATCTCGGCGGAACGCGAGACGATCCAAGATTCTCGTTGCGCCCCATAACGATGTACAAGGCTTTGCCAACAGTTTTTTCGTGGAGTAAAACAAAACCTTAAAACCATTGTATAATAACGCTCGGGGGCTAGAAAGGCGCAAAATGAGCGTTATTTATTTGAGCGGCGAGCTCGCCGCGTTGGAAATTGGAAACGTTGTCGTTCAGTACAAAAAGAAGTCGAACAAACGACCGAACATAATAGTCGACGGCGTTGAATACGTTTGGAACGGGACGCGAGGAGAATACGGTCGTTGGGGTCGCAACAGGCGAGGAGGCGCGTACTTTACGAGCCTTCGCGTTCCTATGGAACCCGAGCGAGTCGCGCAAAGCGTCGGGAACGGCGCGGACGGCGCATAGCCGCGCCGGTTCACGGGGAAACACCTGACGCGCGAGCAAATCGAGTCCAATATGGATCTCAACGAGAAAGAGCTCGCGCCGATCCTCGCAAAAATGGGCAGGACGATCCTTCCGGACGCGATTTACGGTAAACACGTCTCGGTGGTTGGAGCGAGCTTAACCAAAACGTCGAAAAAATATGTCGGCGAATTGTGCGAGGCAACGGTCGATCTTTACAAGATCGATCCCAAAACGGGCGAGAAATACTTAGCTCAGCGGCGCATTTACG
>JAFRXD010000059.1 GCA_017441605.1 Thermoguttaceae bacterium
CGCTTTTATTTCCCGGATCGCGTTGGCGAACGCCTCGCGGTAACTGTGCGCGCGCGCCGGTTCGCGAACCGCCGCGGACACCCCGACGGAGTCGCCGCGCCGAGAGACGGCGCGTTGACTCGCGACGTGCTTTTCGTGGGACGCTATTTTGGCGGCTAAGACCGCGCGCGACTTGGCGATCGAGCGACGCTCGGAGCGTCGGAACTTGATCTCCTCCGGGTCGTTGGTCGGAGCCTCTTGCGCGTCGGATTCCAGCTCGGTCTCCTTTTCCTCGTCTTCGTCGAGCTCGAGATCTTTGATCTCGTCGTCTTCCTCGAACTTGGCGAGCTTCGCTTTAAGCTCGGCGTTCTCCGCGACGACGTCCCCGTAGGCGCGTTGCGTCGCCTCTTCGACCGTCAGCCCTTCTTGGTAGTACTGAACGCCTCGCTCGAGCCCGAACGCGTCGATAAATTCTTGCAGTTCGGCGTTTTTAACGGAGACCGCGTCGGCGATCCCGGCTTCGTCCCCCTCGAACTGGGCGACGTCTTCTTCTCGCTTTTCCTCGTCGGCGACAATGTCGGCTTCGAGTTTCACGCGTTTTTTAGCCATCGATATAACTCCTTGTTTGTTAAGTTTAATCGCTTTGCGCGCGAGCGGCGTGAACGAAGTTCCTTCGTCCGTCGGATACGGACAGACGGAGATCCCGAGCAAAACCGCCCCTTTATAAACGAGCAACGGACCGACGTACTCGCGGTCGTTGCAGTTGTAAACTTCTCCCTCGCCGACGTCGACGCGCTCGGCGCTCCACAAATCGAGCGTCGGCGAGATCCCGAAGGGCACGTCCTTCCCGGTCTTGGCGATTCGGTCGGCGACGTCCCCTTCGACGTTCGAGACGAGCTCGCCCTCGGCGAGCAGGGTTCCGCCGGAAACGGAGACGCGGGCGTACCCGATCGGCTCCGCGTCGTTGTGGTTGTAGTCGACGACGCAGGGATTCTTGGGGACGACGAGCGTCGACAGATCGAGAACGAAGTCGGACGCGACGACCGAGCCGTACTCGTCCCCGGGCAATTCGTGCCAGGAAACGTCGGGAGTCCACGCGACCGCCTTAAACGGGAATTTTAATATTGCCACTGCAACCTCGGTAAACTACCCGCCCCCGTTGGGGGCTAGTCTTGATTAGTCTTAACTTCCTTTTCTGGTTCCTAAGCGCCGCGCGACGGCAAGAGTCGTTCTAATCCGCGCTAGCGTCGCAACGCGACGCGGGTAGTTTACCCATCCGCGCGGCTAGCGCGAACCGCCCGTCCGGCTACGGACCCCGCGAGTCGCCCGACGATATACGCGAGTCCTTCTTCCGGGATCTCCCAGCAAGCCGTTAATATGCTTATCAGCCGATCGGCGCGATCCGGCGTCTCTTGTTCGAGAAACGCCTCGATCCGACCGAGCGTTTCGAGCGTTAGCTCTTTATTCTCTAGGTTCATTTTGGCTCCTTTTAGAGAGAGTCGCCATTTTGGTTTCTTTTTTAAATCGCTCGTTTTTTGGCGAACGTAATAAAAGGAGGCGTCGAAATGGACAACACTGAGAAACTAGAATCTGTGAGACGGCGGCGCCGAGGGCGCTTTTATTCGCGCTAGCCGCGCGGATGGGTAAACTACCCGCGACCCGTTGGGGGCTCCACTTGGATAGAACGACTTTAGCGGGATCCGCTTCGCCGTCGACTTTACCTCGCGATCGACTTCGCCAAGACGTCCCAGAACGCGTCGAGCTCGTCTTGCTCGTCGAAGAAGTTTTCAAAGGACGAGTCGTCGTCGAGAACCGCGCTCGAGACCGCCTCTTTGGTCGTCGCGCTAAAACTCGGCGACCAGGCGGAATTCACGCGAGAGACGTTGTCCCCGAGCGCTCGCGCCTTGAAGTAGTACTTCGTCGACGATTGCAGCCCGGTAACGGCGACCGTTCCGGACGCGGGGCCTTGCGCGTATTGCGGGTTCGAGAAATCGGAGCTCGTCGAGTACATAACCTCGAACCCCGCCATACCGGTTACGTTGTAGCATTTCACGTTGACGAAATCGCTTCCAACGCTCGAGGCGAAACGAGACGGAACGGCGAGTTGGCCCGCGGTGTAGGACGTCGAGTTCCAAGGCGAATCGTTCCCCGCAGCGCCGATCGCCTTGACTCGAATATAGTACTTGGTTCCGAACGTAAGGCTCGAAATGGTCGGCTTGCAGGGTTTTAACGTTCCGTCGTCGTTGAGTCCCTGCGTAACGGTTCTCGTCTTCGCGTTCGAGAAATCGGGATTCTCGCTATATTCGATTACGTACTTCTCCGGCGCCCCTTGGGTCGCGTCGATCTTGCCCGCCTTGATATTGAGCGTGATCGAGGTCTTTACGGCGGAGAAGGACGCGGCCGGCATCGCGTAACCCCCGCCGGTAAAGATCTTTCTCGTCGCGGTATAGGGGGAGTCGGCGCGCCCGGTCGCGGTCGCCTTGACGCGGACGAAATACCACGTTCCGGTCGTTAGCCCGGAGATCGTCTTGGAACCCGCGCTCGAATAGGGTTTCGCGACCGCGTCGGAGAACGACGCGTCGGTCGCGTATTCCACGACGTACTTCTGCGCGCCCTCGACCGCGTCGAGCTTAATGACGATCGCCGTCTTGGTTCCGGAAAGCGCCGCGATATTCGGCGTTTCCAACGGAGTCGCGCTCGGGTTGAGCGTCGTCGCGGAGAGGGTCGTCGACCAAGCGGACTCGTTGAAGCGCTCGGCGGTCGCCTTGACGCGGAAGTAGTAGGTCGTATCGGCGTCGAGACCGGTAATCGTCCTAGATCCCGCGCTCGAATAGGTCTTCGTCGTCTTCGAGGCAAAGTTGGCGCTCTTCGAATATTCGAGGACATAGCTCGTCGCGTTCGCGACCTCGCCGATCGCGACGTCAATCGAATTAATTCCAATCGAACCGGGCGTCAACGAAGGAGCCGCCAGGGTTTCTTTCGTCGTCGTCGCCTCGAAGGTCGTCCACGCGGAATCGTCGCAACCGTCGGCGGTCGCTTTGGCTCGGAAGTAATACGTCGTTCCGGAAAGCAAACCGGAGATCGTCTTGGAACCGGCGGTCGAATAAGTCTTGCTCGAGGACGTCGCGAAGCCGGAATCGGTCGAGTATTCGACGAGGTAATTCGCCGCGTTGGCGACCGCCGCAAGTCGGAAAGTAACGGCGCTCTTCGTCGTCGAAATCGAGGAGATCGCGGGGGCGTCGAGTTGGGTTACCGGAATCGCCTCGGTGGTCGCTTCGAAGACAAACCAGTCGGGGTTGGTCTCGTTCGCGTTGGCGATATGGAAGTAGTAGGTCGTTTCCGGGGTTAGGTCGGAAATCGTCAACGCCCCGGACGACGCCCCTTCGACGCGAGTCGCGGAGCCGAAATTGGGGTCGGTCGAGTATTCGAGAACGTATCCCGCCGTCGACTCGATTTCTAGCGAGATCGAGTCGAACCCGATCAGGGCGAGCCCGGTTTCGGGGTCGGTCGCGATCTTCGCGACGGGAACGTCCGCGGCGCCCTCGCTCGGGGCGTTAATGGACAGCTTGTAATCGACGGCGGTTCCGTTCGCGGCGCGATTATATACGCGCAATGCGTAGTCGCCCTCGGACAACCCTTGCAGCGAAACCTTTTCGACGCCGGTCGTTCCCCTCGAGGCTCCGACGAGATTTCCGGACGGGTCGAAGAGCTCCAGGTCGAGGTCGGCGGTCAGGGAGTTCGCGAACTCGATTTTGGCAAAGCAAGAATCGCCCGGGGTCGAACCGATCGCGAAGAAGAACCAGTCCTCGTCGTTCGCGGAGTGCAAGTTGAGCGCGTCGAGCGACTTGGCTCCGTAAACGGTTCCGAGATCGGTCGCGGCGCTTCGGGAGTCGTTCGGCTCGTAAGCGTCGCGTCCGGAGTCGGTTTTGAACGACGCGACGGTCCAGCGGACGACCGATTCGCCCGAGGCGTCGAGCGCTTGGACGCGAACGTGGTAACGCTCCTGGGCGATAAGCCCGGCGAGATAGTTGGCGCCCGGGGCGGCGCTAATCGTCTCGGCGTCGGTGAAGTCGGGATCGAGACCGTATTGAATCAGGTAGGAGTCGGCGCTCTCCACTTCCTTGATCTCGACGACCCCGCCGACCGGAGAGCTCTTCGCGGAGGCGAACTCGTCGTCGGCGCAGTACTTGCGCGAGGTCCAGTTCGAGGCGAAGTAGTCGCCGCCCTCGGCGCGAACGCGAACGTAGACGGTCGAGCCCGGAACGAGCGCGAGGTCGTCGGTTAGTCCGACAATCTCCTTGGTCGCGGCGCCCTCGAAGCCCGGTCGGTCGCCGTACTCGATTCGGTACAAATCGGCGCCGTCGACCGGTTTGTCGATCGCGACGCGAACCGCGCCGTCGACGCGCTCGAGGACGAAGGAGGGCTCGGCGAGGGCGTCTCCGCTAAACTCGTAAGCGCCAAGATCGATCGCTTTATTGACGACGCGGGTCTTGCCGCTCAAATCGCGATCGATTTTCTCGTCGCAATAAGAGTCGACGCCGCGATCGACAAGTTGTCCGTTTCCGGCGGGGCGGTAGTCTTTTTCGGCGTAGTTCTCGAAGAGCGGGGTCGTCGAGGAGTACTCGTAAAGGTTCTCGGAGTAACTCCACCCCTTGAAGGGGGAGAGGACTTCGTAGGCCCCGACCCAAGCGCCGAGGTCCTTAAAGACGTCGTTGTCGTCGGCGGTTCCGTTGCGCGCGATCACGGAGTTATAGACGTTGGAGCGGTCGTCTTGCGATTGAGTTCCGTAGAAGTAGGCGCCGTTTCCTTGGGCGGCCGCGGAGGCTCCCTCGGCGGTCGTCGCGTTGTCGACGATCGTCGCGTTGACGAGAATCGCGCTCTTGCCGTAGAACCCGCCTCCTTGGGCTTTGGCTCCCCAAACTTCGGAGAGGGAGGCCGAGACGGTCTCGTTTCCGGAGATTTCGCAGTTCGTCGCCTGGAAGTTCGCGCCGTTTGGCGTCGCGTAAACGCCGCCCCCTTGCGAGGTCGCGCCGTAGTAGTCGGAGGACGATTCGACACGGTTGCCGACGACGGAGCAGTTGACGAGGGAAACGCTCGTAACGGCGCTGGTTCCGTAGCGGGGTCCAACGCTCGCGTCCCCGACGTAAACTCCTCCTCCGTAGGCGGTAACGAAACCGTTCGGTTGAATCGCTTTCGCTTGGTTTTCGGTAATGGCGACGTTTTGTAGATTCGCGGCGCCGGAAAGATGCAATCCGCCGCCGGTCGCCGTCGAGGCGCACTCGGCGGTATTTTCATTCACGACGGAGTCGGTCATGGTTAGTTTGCCGACGGAGTAAATCGCGCCTCCCGCCTCGGAACGGTTTTTCGTTAGAGAAGTTCCGCCGTTGACGAAGAGATCCCCTTCGGAGAAGATTCCGCCCCCGAAGGATCCGGAGTTGTTTTCGGAAAATACGGAGCCGTCCGAGACAACGACGCTCGCGCCGGAATTAACGTAAATCGCGCCGCCGCGCTGAAGGGCGACGTTCTCCGTAAATTGGCTATTACCAACGTTTAGAGATTTAACCGCGTAAGCGCCCCCGCCGTAAGCGTAAGGGACGCTCGGATTGGGGGCAACGGACGACTCGTCTTCCGGTCCAAACTTGGCTTTGTTCTTATGGACGAGCGACCCGTCGAGGATCGAGGCGTCGCCGCTGGCGTAAAGTCCGGCGCCGAAGGAATACGCGACGCCGTTCGACTGGGCGGACGTTTGGTTCTCCATAATTTTGGAGGCGCGAATCGTAACGACGCTTTGGGAACCCGATCCGACGCCGCCGCCAAAGGCGTAGGCGCTGGTCGCGCCGGGCTCGGTCAGCGACTTGTTTCCGACGACGACGCAGTTTTCCAAGGTCAAGTCGCCGTAAGCGCAAATACCGGCGCCCTTCGCGAAGGAAATTCCCCGGTCGGGCGAGGCGACGGCTCGGTTGTTCTCGACGACGCAGTCGACCAAACTCGCTCGGGTTCCGGAACCGACGAGAACCCCGCCCCCCGCCGCGACGCTAAGGTAAACGCTCGAGTTCGCGCCGACGGTATCGGCAACGTCGTTCCCCGCGTTGGTCGCGAGCCCGTTCGCGATTCGGAGCCCGATCAGGGTCGCGTCGGCGGTCAGATTGAAGACGCGGGATTCCTCTCCCGGGGTTTGGCTCGCGCTAATCGCGACGCCGGGCGCGTCGTCGCTCCAAAGGGCGGAGGCGTCGATCGTTATCGCCTTGTCGACGACCAGCTCGCCGTCGGCCAAGGTAATCGTCGCGCCTTGGAGATTCGACGCGAAGACGATCGTCTCGCCGTCGTTGGCGTTGGCGAGGGCGTAGCGGAGGGTTCCCGGGACGCTCGCGTCGTCCGCGGTCGAGGACACGGTCAATCGGCTCGCGTCGTCGAGGGGGCTCGAGGTCGCGGAGACGACGTCGGAGGTCGTTTCGCCGAACCCGGGGGCGCTCGCCTTAACGCGGAAGTAGTAGGTCGTCGCGGGGGACAGCCCGTAAATCGCTCGCTCTCCGGCGCTCGAGAAGGTCGCGGTTCGGGTCGAGCCGGGGGCGAACGAGGCGCTCGTTCCGTACTCGAGCGCGTAGGAGGTCGCGGAGTAAACGTAGCCGAGGTCGACGAGAACCGAATTCGACGAGACGGGTTCGACGGTCAGCGTCGGGGTTTCGAGGGAGGTCGCCGCCTCGAAGGTCGACCAGGCGGAGTCGGCGATTACGTCCTCGCCGTCCAACTTCGCGCGAACGCGGAGGTAATAGCGCGTTCCCGAAGCCAAACGGTCGACAGAGATTTGCCCGTCCGAAAGTTCCGACTTGGCGTAAGTTCTCGAGGAGTCGAGCGTCTTGAAGGACGGGTCGGTTCCGTATTCGAAAACGAACTCGGACGCGGACGCCAAATCGGCGAGCTCGACGGTCAAGGCGTTAGGCTCGGAAAGAACCCGCGCGATTCTCGGAGTCTCGACCGCTTTCGCGGTCGCGACCTTCGATTTCGCGGAGACTCCGTATTGGGTCGACTCGGCGCGGACGCGGAAGTAATAGGTTTTCCCGACCTCCAGACCGGAGATCGTTTTCGAGCCCGCGCTCGAGTACTCGATCGAGGTCGCGCCCGAGAAGTTCTTCGTTTTACCGTATTCGAGGACGTACTTATCGGCGCCGTTGACCGCTTGGATCGCGAGGGTCGCCGAATTGGAATTCGACGCAACGACCGATAGGGTCGGGGTTTGCAAACCGGTCTTGAAACTATTCGGGGTCGTCCAAGCGGAGGGCTCGGAGTCGCTCGCGGTCGCGCGGACGCGGAAGTAATAGGTCGTCCCGGGGATTAGATTGGAAATCTTTCGTCCGCCGTTTGTTCGGAACGTCTTCTTCGCAACGTTGGTTTCGAAGGTCGGGTCGGTTCCGTACTCCACTTCGTATTTCTCGGCGCCGAGGACGCTCGAAATATCGAACGTCGCCGAGTTTTGGGTCGTCGTTGCGCCATTGACGGTCGGAGCCGCCAGCGCGCGCAACGTGGTCTCGCTCACTCTAAACGCATAGTAATTTGTGTCGTTGATCGAGGGATACCAGTCGGACGATTTTCCGCCAATTTCTGTTTTTGCGCGGAAATAATAGGTCGTTCCCGGATTGAGACCGGTAATCGTTATTCGCGAGTCAGAAGTGGCGGGTAATTCGGTCGTGAACTCGTTGACGAACCCGTCTCCGTCGGAGTACTGAACGACGAATTGTCGGCTGGAATCGGCGTAATAATCGTCGATCGTTAAGGTGATCGAATCGGAGGTCGTCGCGCTCCAGTCGACGCTCAGCCCGCTCGGAGCCTGAAGAATCGTAGCCGCCGTATGGTAGGCGCCCTCTTGGTAATCGGAGTCTCCGTACTTAGATTCGGAAACGGCGTCGTCTCCGAGAATTAGCTCCGAATTTCCGAGCGCGAGCTCGTCGTTCGGAAGCGGGACGTTTTGCGATCCGCCCGCGGGCGCGAGCGCTCGGACGCGGAAGTAATAGGTCGAGTTGAGCTCCAACCCGTAGTAGGTCTTGGAAAGGGTTCGAATCTTCGAAACCTCGTACTCGTCGAACTCGGGGTCTTGCGACTTGAGGATCTCGTACTTCTCGGCGCCCTCGACCGGGTTGATAACGAGCGCAACCGCCGAGTCGCTAACGCGCTGGAATCCAAAGGACGGGGTCGCGAGCCCGGTAACGGCGTAAACGGTCGTCGACCAATCGGAGTCGTCGTAGTTGATCTCATCGACGTTTTCGTCGCTATCTTGTTCGCTTTCCTCGTTTTGGACGCTTTGAGCCGAGACCGCCCTAACGCGGAAGAAATAGACGGACATGGGATCCAAGTCGTCGATCGTTACGTCGCCGGACTTGGTAAACGTCTTGGTCGCGATCGAAACCCCGTAGGAGTCGAAGTAATCGGTCGCGTATTGAAGCTCGTAAATCTCCGCCTTTTCGACGTCTCCGATCGTCAGGGTCGTCGTATAGGGGGTATTGCCGCCCGGGGCGGTTTTCACGTGAAGCGACGGAGTCGCGAGATTTGTCGTCTCGCTTTCGACGCTCGACCAGTCGGAGTCCTGGAACCCGGCGGCCTTCGCCTTGACGCGGAAGTAATAGGTCGTCGCCGCCGAGGGAAGATCGGAAAGGATTTGGTATCCGGAGGAGCCAAACTCTTTCGTCAGATAGGAATCGAAGTTCTTATCGGTTCCGTATTGGAGGACGTAACTCTCCGCGTTTTCGGAATACCCGACGACGACCGCCGCCGAGTTCGCCCCGCGCGCCTTGACGACGAGGGACGGAACCGCGAGATTGATCGTCGCGCTATCGGAGTCGGACCATTCGGATTTCTCGCTATTCTCGTTTTCCCCCAAGGTCGCGCGGACGCGGAAGTAGTAGGTCGTCGCCGATTTGAGATCCTCGATCGTCTTGTCGCCCGACGATTTATAGATTCGGGTCGTATAGTTGTCGGAGAACGTCGCGTCGGTCGAGTACTGGACTTCGTAGCGGATTCCCTCGCCGACGTCCCCGATTGAGATCGTCGCGGAAGAGGAGTCCCACGAGACGACGCTAAAAGTCGGAGTCGAGGGATTTGTCGTCTCGGAAACGGCGACGGACCACTCGGACTCCGGAATCGCGTCGGCGGTCGCCTTGACGCGGAAGTAGTAGGTCGTCGCGGGGGCTAGACCGGCGATTCGCAAGTCGCCGGCGCTTTGGAAGGTTTGCGAGGACGCGGAGACAAATTCGGAATCGGTCGAATATTGGACCATATAGTTCGTCGCCTTGTTAACCGATTCGACCGCAAGGGTTACCGATTCGTCCGATTTAACTTTTGCATCGTATTCGTCTCTCTTAACCGAAAGCGCCGGGGTCGCGATGTTCGTCGTCGCGGCGACGGACTCGGAGGTCTCCGATTCGCCGTACACAACGTCGCCGACCGTTTGGGTTACCGCCTTGACGCGGAAGTAGTATTTCGTCGCCGGGGTTAAAGTCGCGTAGTCCTCGTTATCTTGGTTTGTCAGTCCCTCGATCGTCATTTCCCCGACGCCGCAAGGCGTCCACATTCCCGAGGCGAACGTTTCGTCGGCGGAGTAGTACAAGCGGTATTCGCTCGCGTTGTCGACCCCGTTGACCGTTAAGGTAACCGAAGAAGAAGTCGCGCCTAAAATTTCAAGCGAGGGCGTCGCGAAGTTCGTCGATTCGACAAGGTCGCTCGACCACTCGGACTCGTCGTAGTCCGCGGAGGTCGCTTTGACGCGGAAGTAGTAGACGGTGGCGGGGGTCAGACCGGTAATCGTCGGGACGTCCGAGGCGCCGAACGTTTGGGTCGACGACGCGCTAAAGTTGGAGCTTTGCGAGTATTCGACCACATAGCCGGTCGCCGCGGAAACGTCGCCGATCGATAGGGTCATCGAGGCGGACGTTTTGGAAGTCGCGCCGAGGTTGGCGGGGGTCGCGAGGTTGGTTTTTACCGTCGAGACGTCCGAATCGCTCGTCCAATTGGACTGGGCGTTGTTCAAGCCCAGCGCCATGACTCGGAAAGAATAAGTCGTTGCCGGAAGCAAATCTATTGTCGCATTTGCAATTTCATCCGGATAAAAGTCCTTGAGTAACGTAGAAGTTGAACTAGCGTATTCAACGCGATATTTCGTCGCGTTCTTGACGCGCGAGATCTTAAGCGTTACCGATTCGCTAGTTTTAGAACTCGGGACGAGCGTCGGAGTCTCGAGATTGGTGGTAACGTTGTATTGAACTGACGACCAAGAAGAATCGGCGTATTCGGTCGACGTTGTCGACGCCATAACGCGAAAATAATATTTGGTCCCGGGTTCCAAACCGGAAATAACCAAACCGGAACCGGATTGCTCGGCGCTCTCGACGTCCGCCGCGGAATAGGTTTTCGAGGAATAATCCCCAAACGTCGAATCGGTCGAATATTGAAGCGAGTACTTTTCGGCGTTGTCCACGGGATCAATCGTTACCTTCGCCGAATCGAAAGAAATCTGTTCGATATTCTTTAATAACGGAGTATCGAGAGTTTTCGCCGTCCAGAAGTCAAGCGCGTTCGACCAAGTGGAATCATACTCGGAAGAAACGCCCTTAAATCGGAAAAAGTAATGTTTGTCCGCCTCAATGTGTTCCGTTATAACCCAACCTTCGGACGTCCAATCGTTTTCCGAAGGCTCAATCCAAGGTTCAACGCTTCCCCAAACAGGGGCGATATTTGGATTAAACGTAGAGTCGGTCGAATACTCGAGCCGATAGCTTGTCGCCTTACCGACTTCGCCAATAAGCAACGTTACCGACGAGTCCGATTTGGATTTGAGCTCGAGCCTTGGCGCGTCGAGATTGGTATTAACGGTTCCGACGTTCGAATAAGAGGAATCGTCGTAAGCGGAAGCCTTCACTTTAATGCGAACATAGTAAGTTTCAGCCGGATCAAGGTTTTTGATCGTTCCAATTGTTTTTAGAGAATCGGGGTCGACGACAAGCGTTCCCATTTGCGCGGACGAGAAATCGGAGTTCACCGAGTACTCGACGTCGTAGTTTTCCGCTTTGACCACATTGTCGATCTTGACGTTGTCAATCTCGACCGTCATCGTATCTTTGGTATAAGACGTTATGGAAAAGGTTGGCGTCGGGAGGTTGGTCTTTGTCGTAACAACGTTCGACTCGACGGAATCGTGCCAAAACGGATTGTTATTGGAGTCTTTCGCGGCGCGCGCTTGAACCTTGAAATCGTAAGAGGTCGCGGGGTCGAGTCCCGAAACGGTTTGATCGCCCGACTGCAAATTATTGATTGGAGACCACGAAGACGCCGTCGACTTTTTGTAAAAGATCGTATAATTCGCCACGTTCGCAACGTTTCCTATGGTCAGCGTTACCGAATTGGCAGATTTAATTTCCGCGTCGTTTTCAGTTTTAACGGCGAACGTTGGGGTGGCGAGCCAAGTCGACGTGGTGGCGGTTCCTCGCCACGCCGAGTCCGTGTAGCCCGATTTAGTCGCCTTGACGCGGAAGTAGTAGGTTGTCGACGCGTTAAAGCTAACGTTCAGCAAATGATATCCGTCGCTCATCGCCGGAAGGGTCGTCGCGTTAGAGAAACTATTGTTTTCGGCGTACTGAACGACGTAACTAGTACCGTTTGGAGCGCTTGAGTCGGCAACAATAGAGATATCAATGGTATTGGCGCCTTTCCCCGCCGCATAAATCGCGGAGGGCGTCGCGAGCCAAGTCGTCGCGCTCTTAGTGGCGGATGCGGTTGTATTAAGGATTAATGACGTTGAATCGTGAAGTGTCGAACCGCGAGCTATTACGCGGAAGTAGTAGGTTGTCGACGGGTTTAAACCGGAAATTGTCTGATTGCCCGCGGCGGTAAAAGTTTTTGTCGAGTAGGAATTGAAGTTGGAATTTGTCGAGTACAGCACAATGTACTGCGACGCGCCGGAAACGGCGCCAATATTTACGACAATCGAACTTGCGGAATTAGAAGTCGCGCTGTTAAGAGCGGGGATTGCGAGCTTGCCTGTGTGACTTTCATAGGCGCCAAGGTCGACCGTATTGCTGTAAACTTGATAAATTCGCGAAGAAGAGTTTCCGGAAGAATCTCTAACAATTATATCTGTATCGAAAGAATTGTTATCGCTCCCAGTTACCAGCAACGAGTTGCTCCCTCTATCGATCGCCTCGGAGTTTAGAGCCAAAGAGTAGGGATGAGATCCCGTACTCGCAAAAAGCGGACCGCCATTGTATTTATATCCAAGCGTAGCGCTATCTGAAAGCGTATTTTGACCAACAACTCCGCCCCAATTACCGCCGGTATTGTTGATTATGATCGAATTCCATACTTTAACTTTACTGAGAGTACCGCCATAAATGCCTCCGTTCGATTTCGCTTTATTCCCGGCGATCGTGCAGTTAGTAAACGTGGCCTCGAACGTTTTATTGGTGGTAATATTGGCGTAAACCCCCCCTCCGGATCCGCTTGATTGGTTTGCAGTGTTTCCCGTAATAACGCAGTTAAAAAATCGAACAGGTTTTTCTGCGTTGGCGGGTTTATTGGTTATGACAATTCCACCCCCGTTTGCCGTTGCCGTATTGTTCTGAATATAACAGTTTCTGAAAAATACGTTGCCATTGGTGTCGACATAAACGCCGCCTCCGTACTGAGCCGAGCAGTTGGTAATAGTACAACGCGTAAATGTTGCGGCGCCGGTTATAATCTGCACACCGCCGCCATTGCCGCTCGTATTGCTACCGTTCTTAATCGTCAATCCGTTGAACTGAGGTCGCGCGTTGGCGTCGTTCGTGTCAATAACGAAAACTTGACTGCTATTGTTTCCGCTGATTACAATCGGAGAACCCTCGTTTAGATACGAAATACCCGCAAAGGTAATTTGCTTCGTTACTGTTATTGGGGAGGAAAGCGTGATCGTTCTATTCGCCTTGGCGAGGTTAAACTCAATTGTGCCACCGCCGGCGTTGATTGCCTGATTCACCGCCCATCGCAAAGACCCCTCTCCTTTGTTGTTATTATTCGTAACCGTCCAAGTACCGGCAGTGGTAACCAGCGGCGTCTCCCCCTCGCCCAACGACGGCGTGTCCGCAAGCGCCCCGACCGGGATCTCGACCAACTCCCCTCCCCCGTCGTCGAGTAGCGGGGCGGAGGCGAGGACGACGGGGTCTTGCTGGTCGAGCGCGTCCTCGACGGGCGTCGCGCTGAGAAGCCGACGATCTTCGAGGGATTCGAGACGGAGTTTAAACGATTTCGGCGCTTTCTTATCGGCGGCCTTCGATTGGAACAAACGACGGAAATTCGCAAAGTTGCGATCGGAATAATAGCGTCCCACAACTAACCTCGCTATGAGTCTTATCGCTCGGGGGAACCGGGGCGATTCGGGTTGGTATTGGCGTCGAGCGAGTCGGGAAACGGCTCGCTCGGGGAGTTTTTGCGGTAAGTCGCCGGGACGCGGATAACGTCTCGACGATTCGGATTTGGACGCGCGGGGCGACCGGGTCAAATCAAGGCGCCTCGGGCGCGCGAGGCGCTCGCCTTAATAGGGCGAATGGCGGACGTCCCCGCGCGCCGTCGGCTTTTGGGATTCGGCAAAGGGACGAAGTCTTTGCCGATCAAAAGGGGCGTCTCTCTATCTCGAACCGAGCGAAACGGACGACATATCTGTCGGCGCCCTTTTCGCTCCATTCTTCTAAATCGTCCATTTAATCGGGATAAATTGTAACGTCAACGGAAAGGGCGTCGAGGAGGCCCCCTCTTGCGTCCGCAGTCCGCGTCGGACGGTTCCCGTTGGTCGCTAGGCTTCTTTGAAAAGCCCTAGCTCCTCGACGAGAACGGCGCCCGACCGGCTCGGTTTGAATCAAAGGAACTACTTCGAGAGCGTCTCCGACGTCCGCGCCGGACGGGCGATTCGCGCTTCCGCGCGGTTGGGTAAACTGCCCGCTCCCGTTGGTCGCTAGGCTTTCTTCACAAAATCTAGCTCTTCTTTGAGAACGGTGCCCGACGCGAACGCGATAATTCGCGCTTCATTTCGCCCTCGCGAGCCGCGTCGGTCGTCCAATGCGGCTCGTTTCGAGCAAACAACGAAAACGAACTACTTCGAGAGCGTCTCCGACAAGACGTCCCAAATCTCGTCAAATTCGTCCTCGAAGTAGTTCTCAAAAGCGGAGTCCAAGTCGAGAACCGCGCTCGACGCGGGCGCGGCTTTGGTCGTCGCGCTGAAGAGCGGCGACCAGTTGGAGTCGACGCGGGAGACGTTGTCCCCGAGGGCGCGCGCGCTGAAGTAGTACTTCGTGTCGGAGGCCAGACCCGTTACTTCGCAAACGGTTTTGCCGGGTTCGGTTCGAGCGTATTGCGTGTCGGAGAAATCGGAGCTGGTCGAGTAACGGATCTCGAATCCCGAATTGTTCGGCGAGTTCCAGCACTTGATTTTAACGAAGTCGACGCCGACCGAAGTCGCGGAGCGCGAAGGAGTCGCGAGCTGCCCGGCGGCGAAAGTAAGGACGTTCCACGCGGAGTTGTTCGCGGTCGAAGAGGTCGCTTTTACGCGGATATAGTACTTCGTTCCAAAGGTCAGCCCGGTAATCGTTCTCACGCCGCTACTGAACGTCTTGGTTTTCGCGTTCGAGAAGTCCTCGTTTTCGCTATACTCGACGACGTATTTCTCTCCGCCCTCGACCGCCTTGATATTGAGGGTGATCGAGGTCTTAACGGCGGACGCGGAAAACGCGGGCATCGCGAGCTTTCCGCCGGTGTACGCCTTCGCGACCGGGGTATAAGCGGACTGCGGTCGACCCGTCGCGGTCGCCTTGACGCGGACGTAATACCACGTTCCAGTCGACAGACCCGAGAGCGTCTTCACTCCGGCGCTCGAATAGGTCTTCGTCGAATAGGTCGAGAACTTGGAGTCGGTCGAGTACTCGACGACGTACTTCTCCGCGCCGTCGACCGGGTCGATCTTAACGACGACCGCGTTCTTCGTGCCGGAGAGAGTGATCGTCGGGACGTCGAGCGGCGCGAGGGACTCGTAAGCGCCCAAGTCGACGACGCCGTTTTGGATCCGGGCGCTCCCCGCGAGGTCGAGGTCCGATTGGACGAAGGCGTTGTCGCCCGCGTCGATCGCGGGGGAGCCTTGGGAAAGGCGCAAGTCGATTTGGTCCGCGTTGAGCAAAACGCCGTTTTCGTCAAATTGAGGCGCGACCGCAAAGAGAGGATCGCCGCCGACCTGATAGTTTGAACCTTTGGGACCGACGTACGCACTGCCCCCGCTGCCAAACTCGATACCGTCGCCGGAATAATTATTTGCGATAATCGTGTTGGTCAACGTAACGCTACCGGGGATACCACTGTAGGTTACTCCACTTATCACGCCCCCGTAGAGCGAGGCCGAATTGCCCGCAATGGTACAGTTAACGAGCTCGGTGGCAACACCTATGCCCCAAGAAGTGAGACCGCCGCCTCGCTCGGCGCTATTTGCGGAAATCTCGCAATCATAGAATACGACAGAAGAATCCATATTTCCAACAACATAAGCGCCACCTCCAATATTACCGGCGATATTACCTTTAATAAGGCAATTCATAATTGTAATAGTCGTTCCCAGAGAAACGGTATCGAAATGGAGACCGCCGCCATTTCCATCGGTCGAGTTGCCGGTTATCGAAGAATCCGACATAGTTAACGAGCAACGTTGCGCGGCAAGCCCCGCGCCGACGCCGGTCGATTCGTTCAAAGATATGTTGCACCGATCAAACGAAGCGTTGGCGCTGTAGACGCAGATTCCGCCGCCAAACCTCGCGGAATTATTCTTAAACGCGCAATCTACGACCGAGACCTCGGAAACGCCTCCAACGTACGCTCCCCCGCCCGAAGAGTTCGACGCATTGTCAATAAATGCGCAGCCGGTTAGAGTTATATAGGGTATCGCTTCGGAAAGACCGGAACCGTTCGCTAGAAGCCCCGCTCCGGCGGACGAGTTTCCTCCGGTAATTGTTACTCCGGTCATAGCGAAACTCGCGGTAACGTTAAGAACGCGCGACGCGTTGTTCCCGCTAACGGCAATGCCCGGCGCGTCGTTCTCGGCGTCCCACAGCGCGGAGGCGTCGATCGCAAGCTCTTTGCCGACGGCGAGCTCCGAGCCGCCGAGGGTAATCGTTCCCCCCTTGAGGGACGCGTCGAAGGTAATCGTCGTTCCCAACCCGTCCGTTCCGGCGTAGTCGATCGCCTCGCGCAACGAGATCGCCCCGTCGTAAGGATCGACGGAGTCGGCGAGCGTCGTAACGACGGTCGACTTGGTCTCGGCGGGGGGCGCGAGGGTCGTCGCCTCGAAAATGGTCCAAGCGGAGTCGGCGTAGCCGGTTCCGGTCGCTTTAACGCGGACGTAGTAGGTCGTCGCGTAGGTTAGACCGGTAATCGTCTTGACTCCGGCGCTCGAGTAAGATTTGGTCGAACAGGTCTCGAACGTCGGGTCGGTTCCGTACTCGACGAAGTAGCCCGTCGCGTTCTCGACGGCGGTAATCTTGAAAGAAACCGCGGTTTTGGTCGTCGAGGGAGTCGAAACGATCGGCGCGGGCAACTGGTCCTGAGCCGGTTTGGTCGTCGCGTCGAAAGTCGTCCAATCGGAGTCGGCGCGCCCGTCGCCGACCGCCTTGACGCGGAAGTAGTACGTCGTTCCGGACCCCAAACCGGAAATCGTTTTGGATCCGGCGCTCGCGTAAGGTTTGCTCGAACAGGTCTCGAACGTCGGGTCGGTTCCGTACTCGACGACGTAGCCCGTCGCGTTCTCGACGGCGGTAATCTTGAAAGAAACCGCCGATTTGGTCGTCGAGGGAGTCGAAACGATCGGCGCGTCGAGCGGCGCGAGGGACTCGTAAGCGCCCAAGTCGACGACGTCGTTTTGAATCCGCTCGTTCCCCGCGAGGTCGAGGTCCGATTGGACGAAGGCGTTGTCGCCTTTGTCGACCGCTTGCGAGCCCATAGCGAGTCGATAGTCGCCGTTGGCGGGGTCGGCGAACAGCGGGAGGGTCGCGTCGTAGACATAGTTGACGACTCCCTCGCTCGAGGCGTTGCTCCACGCGGTAAAGGTGGAGAGGGTATTGAGCGCGACCGCCGAATTAACGACGTCGGAACCTTCATTTAGGACGATAATCGAATTGCGGAACGTCACGCCGTTACCGTAGACGCCCCCGCCCGTTCCGGACGCGGAGTTGCCGACGATCGTCGCGCCGGTAAAGGTCGAATTGGGACCGGCGTAAACCCCGCCCCCGTTTCCGGAAGCGGAGTTGCCCGCGAAGAGGACGTTTTCAAAGGTCGCCCTTCCGTTGATACGAATCGCGCCCCCCTCGCCAGTCGCCTCGTTGCCGACGAATTCGCAACGAACAACCGAGAGAGTTCCGTTTTCTCCGAACAGGGCGCCTCCGTTCGTTTGAGCTTTATTGTTGGTAAAGGTTGCGTTTTGGATCGCTCCGCTCGAGTCGGCAACACAAACGGCGCCGCCAGAGTTCGAACTATTGTCGATAAAGTAGTCGCCGTCGAAAGAGAAATTCCCTCCCATTATATAGATCGCGCCGCCCGAGCCGCCATTGGTCGCGTTTTTCGAGAAATCGGAACCGGTTACAAACGCTTGGGACGGATTGTTATAGAAGACGGCGCCAGCGCGATCATCGGCGACGTTTTCCACGAAAGCGCACTCGGTGACGGTGGAAATTCCTCCGGTGAAATAGAGCGCTCCGCCCGAGTTTTTGGTGGACTCGTTCCAAACGTTCGTTTGGGTCGTGTAATTTCCGACAAAGGTCGAATCGCTAATAACGGCGCTCGAGGAATGAGAGAACTGGGCGGCGCCCCCTAGTCCGGCGGCGTTTTCAGTGAAAACGCAGTTGTCGACGGTCGTCGGTGTATCGTCGACTTTAATCGCTCCGCCCTCGTCTCTCGCGGAGTTGTTCGCAAAGGCCGAATCAAGGACCGATAGAGTCCCGTCAACGGCGCGAATCGCTCCTCCGCACATATCGGCGTAATTGCGCCCGAAAACGCAACGGTCGATCGAGACGTCTCCGCCGTCCGCGTTGACGGCGCCGCCGCGCCATTTGGCGTTATTGTCAATGAACGAGCTGTCTTGGATCGACCCGTTCGCGTTGAGGACGACCAAAGCGCCGCCGACGTAAACCGTGTCGGAACCGTTTTCCGTGAAATCGAGTCCCTCGAACGAGAAGGAACCTCCGTTTAAATAGATCGCGCCGCCGTCGTGATAAAGAGTCGCGTTCTTGTCGAACGAGGAGTCGACGACCGAGAAATGCGACGGAGAAACGAGATAAACGGCGCCGCCGTAGTCGTCCGCGACGTTTTCGTCAAAGGTCGAATTGGACACGGCAACGTTGAGCGAATGGTACAAGCGCAACGCGCCCCCCTCGCTCGTCGCTCGGTTCCCGAAGAACGAGCAATGGTCGATGGAGACGTCGCAGTCGTCCGTTTTCAGAACGCCCCCGTACTTCCCCTCGTTATTGGAGAAGACGCAATAGGACGCCTCGAACCCGCCGTAAACCTCGATCGGACCGTGCCCAGTCGTCTTGCCGTTTTGGAAGGTTAGCCCTTTGAGGGAGAGCGCGTCGTTCGTATTAAAGAATCCGCTCGCTTGGTTCGCGTCGATAGCGACGCCGGGCACGTCGTTCTCGGCGTCCCAAAGCGCGTAAGCGTCGATCGCGATCGACTTTCCGGGGTTAAAACCCGAGCCGCCGAGGGTTATCGTTCCGCCTTTGAGAGAAGCGTCGAAGGTGATCGTCGTCCCCAACCCGTCCGTTCCGGCGTAATCGATCGCCTCGCGCAGGGAAATCAAACCGTCGCAAGCGTCAACGACGTCCTCCGTCGTCGTAACGATCGTCGAGGGCGTTTCGGCGGGCGCGTCTTCCGTTTGAAACTCGAACGCGCCCAAATCGACGCGACCGTTCGCGACGCGCCGATACCCCGAGAGATCGACGTCCGTCGCGACGTAAGCGTTATTGCCGCGATCGATCGCTTGCGAGTCTTCGGCGAGTCGGTAGTCCCCGTTCGCCGCGTCGACGAAGAGCGACGAATTGGGATCGTAAACGTAGTTGTTCGAGCCGCCCGTCCAACCCGTAAAGCTCGAAAGAGTATTGAAGGCGTAGAGGGTCGTGTCCGCGCCGATCGAGACCTCGTTTTCCTCGGTTAGCGCGACGATGGAATTCTTTACGTTGATCCTTCCATAATTGGTCGTAGAGAGACTAGTTCCGAGCGACGCCGCGTTGTCGACGATCGTCGAGCCAACGATTTCCGCGTTGCCCAAAATGCCGATTCCTCCGCCCTTTGCGTTCGATCCGGTCGAATTATTGGCGACGAGGCAGTTGACGACCGTCGAATTGTAAATCAAGTAGAGCCCGCCCCCGTCGTACTTCGATTGGTTGCCGACGACGCGGCAGTTCTCGGCGTAAAACTGTCCGTTCGAGAAAATACCGCCTCCGCGATCGCCCGAATAGTTGTTCTCGAAAACGACGTTGTAGAGCCCCCCTTTGTCGCCGGAACCGTGGTAAAGTCCTCCGCCAACTCCGGAGCTAACGCAATTCTTAACGATACAATCGCGCATAACGAGTTCGCCGGAGGATCCGCCGCCGTTATTAACGCCCGCGCCTTGACTTGCGTTTCCGTTCGCGATCGTTAAGCTCAATAATTGAATCGGATCGCTCTGAGTTCCGTTCATGGTGTGGAAGACGCGCGAAAAACCTTGCCCGTCGATCGTCAGACCGGGCGAGTCGTTTTCGGCGTCCCAAAGCGCGCTCGCGTCGACGGTCACGGGACGGTCGATCGTAAGTTCCTCGCCGTTAAGACGGATCGTTCCGTCTTTTAGAGACGCGTCGAAAGTAATCGTCGTCCCCAGATCGCCGGTTCCGGCGTAGGCGATCGCCTCGCGCAGGGAAATCAAACCGTCGCAAGCGTTAACGACGTCCTCCGCCGTCGTGACGATCGTCGAGGGCGTTTCGGCGGGCGCGTCCTCCGTTTGGTATTCAAAAACCCCCAAATCAACGCGACCGTTGGCGACTCGTCGATTTCCCGCGAGGTCGTAGTCCGTTTCGACGAAGACGTTGTTCCCGCGATCGATCGCTTGGGAGTCTTCGGCTAGTTGGTAATCCCCGTTCGCCGCGTCGGCAAAAAGCGACGCATTGGGGTCGTAAGCGTAGTTGTTCGCGCCGCTCGTCCAATTGGCAAATAGCGAAAGCGAGTTGTTGGCCGCGAGCGTCGCCGCCGAATCGCGAGCGGCGGCGGTCGCCGCGCCGACGGCGACGATGGAGTTGTTCAGCGTCGCTCTTCCGGATTCCTTCGCGAAAATGTCGGCGCCGACGGGCGATTCGTTGTCGACGAACGTCGCGTTGGTAATTTGAGCGGTTCCGCGAACGCAAATTCCGCCTCCGCGACCGTCCGAACCGGTCTCGTTGCCCAAGACGAGGCAATTGGCGAGCGTCGAAGTATAGTTTAAGTAGAGTCCGCCGCCGTCGTAAGTCGCGACGTTGTCGACGAATTCGCTGTTTTCCGCGTAAATCGGGCTGTTCGCAAAGCCCCCGCCTCCGTTAAACGCGGCGAAGTTGTTTCGCGCGACGACGTTGTACAGATTGATTTTGTCCCACGAGTCGTGCAAAAAACCGCCGCCGTTTCCGGTACTGACGCAATTCTCGATTGCGCAATTCCTAACGACAAGCTCGCAATTACTGAGAAGACCTCCGCCGTCGAACGCGCTTCCGTTCGCGATCGTTAAACCCAATAATTGGATCGGAGCGCTCTGAGTTCCGTTCAAAGTATGGAAGACGCGCGAGAAACCTTGCCCGTCGATCGTCAAACCGGGGGCGTCGTTTTCGACGTCCCAAAGCGCGCTCGCGTCGACGGTCATAGGACGGTCGATCGTAAGCTCCTCGCCGTTAAGGCGAATCGTTCCGCCTTTTAGAGAAGGATCGAAGACGATCGTCGTTCCTAGACCGCTAGTTCCGGCGCAGGCGATCGCCTCGCGCAGGGAGGTCAGCCCGTCGTAGGGATCGATCGCGTCGTCGCGCGCGGTTACGACGATCGACGGGGTCTCGGTCGTCGCGGAGGTTCCGGTCGTCGCCGAGACGATTCCCGACCAAGTCGAGCTTATGTTCGCGACGTCGTCCCCGAGGGCTTTGAGGCGGATTTGGTACTCCGTCCCTAAATCCAAATGGGGGAGGCGGAACGAGGTCGTCGTCTGGTCGGAAGAGAGATATTCGTCGGGATAGACGCGTCGGTAAGTCGTAAAGTCCGCGTCGGACGCGGTTTTGAATTGAATCGCGTACCCGATCGCGTCGGGAGACGAGTTAACCGTCAGAACGACGGCGTTTCCGCTCGGGGTCGCGGAGAGAATCGTCGGCGCGTCCAAACAAGGAAGCGAGGAGAGGGTCGTTTGGATTTCAAATGTGTGGCTCGTTTCGCCGCGATACGCGGGAACGCAAAAGTCTTGGATTTCGAGCCACGACCACGAGCTTTCGCCGTTCGCTTGCCGCGCGCGAACGAGGAACAATCCGTTGATTCCAACGACGTTAATTTGACCGAACGGGTTGTCCTTCGAGGTAAACCCGCCGGTCGTGGTCGCGACGGGGGAGGTTCGATTCGGAAGAGCCGCGATTCCGTTGGCGTCGGTAACGACGGTAAACGCGAGATCCGAGTCGGTAATCAGCTCGTTTTGAACGTTGCGCTGGTAGAAGTCGACTTGAGAGTTGGCGAGCGGACGCCCGTCGCGATCGAGAACTCGGATCGAGTAACTGTCGCACATTTCAAAGAGATAGTCGCCGTAGAACCCGCGCGGGGTCTGCTGTCCGTCGACGGTAATTTGCCGATTGAGCGCGGCGGCGGTGAGCTCGCAGAACGGGTTGGCGCCGTGACTGTGCATCATAACGTCGGGGAAAGACAACCGCCCGATATTGAGGGGACGGGAGTAATCGTCGGTAACTCGGACGCTTTCGGCGGGAATGTCGAGGCGATAATAGTCGATCAGCCCTAGCTGGTGCCCCCATTCGTGGATCAGCCCCCAGTCGGGACTGGTCGTCGGGAGCGAGTAATCGGATTCAATGGACCAGTTACCCTGCGAAATGAGAGAGTATTCGGCAACTTTGGCGTTTCCGTCCTCGCGGCTGGTCGAAATGAGAATTCGATCGATGCGAACGCGGAAATCGCAGCCGTCCGGGCTCGCTTCGTAAAACGCCTCGGAGAACTTTTGGTTCATTATGTCCATATGCCATTGGAGAAAGTCCTCCGGCGATTTGGAACCGATTAAATTGGCGCTCTGACGGAAGCGCTCCCAAACCTGTTCGGAAATCGCCACGACAAACCCGGCGCCTTGAACGGAGTCGGTTCGTTGGTTGTTCCACTCGCACGTCTCGGTAATCTCGTTGTCCGGATCGAGTTCGAGAGTTACCGTATGGGCGCCGTTCGTCCAAGTCCAATCGACGGAGATCTCGATTCGCTCGCCGACCGCGAGCGGGGGGCAAACGACGCGAGCGCCGTAGTTTACCCCGTCGATCTTCCACTGCGCCTCGAACGAGCCGCACGCGGCGTCCCCGTAGTTCGCGACCGTCGCGACGAATTCGGTCGGCGCTCCCTCGGCGAGGTAGTATTCCCCGTTAAAGGCGCTAATTCCGGCGGGACTAATTTGCGGAACTCCGTCGGGGTAATCGACGCGTCCGTGGAGGGCGGGACTACCGGGGGTTCGCGAAATGAACAGGACGTCCAAGTCGGGCGCGCCTTGGCTCGTCTCGGCGGCTCCGGCGGGATCCCAAACGTCCTGACGAAACGCGGCGCGCTCCAGCTCGCTTTCCAGCTTCGCGGGGTCGCTCTCCAAGACGTCGAGATAGGCGCGGTCGGCGTTGCAGAAATCGGCGCGCTCGTAGGTTTGCAGAGAGCCGTCGCTCGTTCTAATCGTGAAGTTCGCCCCGTCGATCGAGAAGATATCGCCGTAAATCGGGGTCTCGGGATAGTTCCCTTTCATCCAGACCCGACGGTGGTAATTGACGGAGTCGTTCTCGAGCGAGTCAAAGACGCTTTGCGAGTCGGCGGCGGTCAAGCCGGTAAGCTCGATCGTTTGCCCGGACTCCGCCGGATCCCCTTGAACGACCGTAATCGCGCTCGAAGCCAGAACCTCCGGCTCGTTCCCGACGGCGCTAAGCAGTTGTCGCTCCTCGAGGGACTCAAGTCGAAGCGACCGAGAGCGCGGGGATTTGCGCGCCTCCGCGTTGCGGTTGGAAGAGCGAAGAAAATCAAAAAAACGACGATCGGAGTTTTTGCGTTTCAATTGATGACTCCTTAATGTGCTTCCCGTAATAAGTTGCGAAACTAGTTCAACGGTTTTCGACCAAGGGCGGCGCCGAGTTTCTTCGTTCCCAAACCAAGGCGCGCGATTCGCTCGCCTTGCGGGACGAACGACGAGCAAATCCGCGCGGCGAAAGCGCTTAGTACGTTGAACGACGCGGTGAGAGCGGGGCGACGGCGGCGTAAAAACAGGCAAGAACTCGCAAGAAGTCATAGGTTCTTGCGCGAGGACTTTTTGCCTCAAAAATGGAAAAAACGCCCCTTTTTGTTATCGGCAGACCTTTGATAAACGCCGATTTCCGGTATAATACGCGTCGAGTGGGAAAAGGGATGAAAGTCGCAAGAACCTATGACATCTTGCGCGATTTATCCCAAATTAACAGAGCGGTCGTTTGAGTCCCTTTTTTCCCGAGTCTGCGAGGCGGCTGGCGGCAAAGAGATTATTGAAATTGTATCGAAATTGAGCAAAAAGTCCGAGAAAATTTTTGCGCGGTTTTGCCTTGTTTGTTAGAAGTCGCTAGATTCTCTAATTAGCCCGAAGCGCCAAAATGAGAAAATGGGGCGTCGAAGATTCACGACGTCAACAACCTGAAATCGCCGCGAAAAAACGCTACCGCGCGGTTGGCTAAACTACCCGAGCCCCCGTTGGGGGCTCCACTTGGATAGAACGACTTTAGTGAAAAATGGTAGTTTGAGAGCCAATAAAGGGAGTTAAGACCGAGCGAGACTAGCCCGCAACGCGGGCGGGTAGTTTACCTCGGTTGCAGCGGCAAAACAAAACCCGCCCTCGGCAGGCGCGCGGTTGGCTAAACTAACCGAGCCCCCGTTGGGGGCTCCACTTGGATAGAACGACTCTAGCGGGATCCGCTTCGCCGTCGACTTTACCTCGCGATCGACTTCGCAAGAACGTCCCAGAACGCTTCCAGTTCGTCGTCGAATTGGACGTCGAAAATGGAGTCGGATTTGCGCGCGGAGCTCGCGGCGGGCTTGAGCGCCTTGACGGCGAACGACTCGGGCGCGGGGACGTCGGAGGACGCCGGGATTTCGCGAGCGGGCTCGGACGCGATCGGCGCGGCGACCGGGGCGAGCGACTCGGGGGTCGCGGTCGCGAAGGTCGGAAGCGGCAACGCGGCGAAGAGCTCGGTCGCGAGGTTTTCGGGGGCGGCGTCGGAGTCTAGTGTCGCGGCGCTCGCGATTAGCTCGGAGCCTTCCGATCGCGCCAGGGAGTAGGTCGTCGCGTCTCCTTCGGCGTCGATAAGGGTTATCGTCGCCAGGGCGCCGGAGGTCGGGACGCCGGAGGCGTAGAATCGCGAGAAGGTCGCGGAATCGCCGAGCGACTCGATCGTCTCGGTCGCGCCGTCGCTCCAGGCGATTTCCCAGCGCTGGATCGGGCCCGCGCCCGCGGTCGAGCGAGCGGAGGCGGTCAGGCGAATCGCGGCCCCGTCCAGGAGGACCTCGGAACGAACGTCGAGCGTCGGGGCGACTTTCTCAACGGTCAGCGCGACCTCGCCCTTCGCGACCACGCGGTTGGCGTCCAAATCGACGACTTGAACGGAAATCGAGCGCTCGCCGGAGATTCGAGAGCAAAGCTCGCTCGGGATCCAGCCGCTCCGGTCGCCTTCGACGAAGACGCCGTCGCCGTAACTCCATCGATACGCGGCGTTTTGAGGCGCGGCGAAGTCCGGGGACGCCGCCAAGTAGAGCGCGTTCCCCCGTTGGACGGAATAGGCGCTCCGCTCGAACGCGACGGTTCCCAAAGTCGCGCTCTCCGCGAAAATCGAGAGGGTCGATTCGATCGCGGCGACGTCGTTGGCGGCGCTCGCGTCCCCGTCGGCGACGACGCGAATTAGGACGTTGTAAGTCGCGCCGGGCGCGAGACTCGACGCATCGAGGGAGCCGAAGTCGAACCAGACGGCGGCGCCGGGACCGAGCTCGGGGAACCGCGCGGTTCCTAGGAGCGCGTCGGAGTCGTCGCAGGTCGCGTCTTGAGAGGCGTAGACCCGAACGGCGAAGGCGGGGGAGCTCGCGGAGCCGGAGTTTTCGACGCCGACGTTGGCGAGCGCGAGTCGCTCTCCGGCGACGATTTGGGTCGCGGAGAGGGTCGCGCCGTCGAGAACGGCGAGGTCGAAGACGTCCGCTT
The DNA here is from genome assembly GCA_017441605.1 of Thermoguttaceae bacterium. Lineage (GTDB taxonomy): Bacteria > Planctomycetota > Planctomycetia > Pirellulales > Thermoguttaceae > RUG369. The sequence goes on from JAFRXD010000059.1 coordinate 25,448, forward strand.
TCAGTTGGCAAGGTCCGACGACGGTCCACGCGGAGTCGCTAAACCCGTTCGCGGTCGCTTTGACGCGCAGGTAATAGGAAACGCCTTGGCTCAGCCCGGAAAGGGTCTTCGCGCCGGGGGTCGAGTAGGTTTTCTCGACCGGATTGGCGAAGTCGGGATTGTCCGCGAGCTGCAAGACGTAGGAGCTCGCGTCTTTGACCCGATCGATCTTGGCGACGAGGGCGGTTTTCGTCGCGGAGACGGCGAGCGCGGGGGCTTCCAGAACTCCGTCGTCGGAGAGATAGGTCCAGTCGGAATCGTCGCAATGGTCGGCGCGCGCTTTGACGCGGAAGAAGTAAGTCTCGCCGGGAATTAAGCCGGTAAAGCCGGAAATCGTCTTCTCGCCGGCGTCGAAGTAGGAAACCTCGGTCGCGGAGGAGAAGCCGACGTTGTCGGCGTATTGGACGACGTACTCCATCGCGCCGTCGACCGCGCCGATATCGAGGACGATCGAGTCGTCGGTCGAGGAGACAACGGCGAGGGTCGGGGCGTCGAGGGTTCCGTTTACGGTCGGGGTCGCGACGACGGTCCATTGGGAACTTTCGTAACGATCGGCGACCGCTCGAACGCGGACGTAGTAGACCGTGCCGAATTCCAAGTCGTTGAGGGTCTTGGCGCCAGGTCGATCGTAGTAGACTTGCAGCGCGTAGTCGAACTCGTAGTAAGGCGAGTACTCGAGTTCGTACCCGGCGGCGTTGTCGACGGGGTCGATTCTAAGGGTAATCGAGTCTTGAGTGGCGGAAACGGGGGTTACCTCGGGGGAGTCGAGGGTTCTCTTGAGGGTCGTCGCGGAGACGGACGCCCACTCGGAGTCGCCGTACCCGTCGGCGATCGCCTTAACGCGGAAGTAGTAGGTCGTTCCGCAAAGCAAGTCGGAGATCGACTTAACGCCGTGCCCGACGAAGTTTTTCTCGGAATAGGTCGCGAATTCGGGATCCTCGCTATACTGGACGACGTAGTTAGTCGCGCGATCGACGCGAGAAATCGTCAGGTCGACCGACTCGTAAGAAGCGTCGACCGAGAGGTTTGGAGAAGCGAGGATCGTGAGTCCGGGGGTCGAGATCGTCAGGACATAGTTGACGACGAGAATGCTCGACTCGTTGTAGTTGTGGACGTAAACGTAGTAATCGCCGGGGGCGAACCCGTCCAAGGAGACGAACTCGATTCCGGTCTGTTCCTCAGAGAGCCCGACTTCTTCCCCGTTCGCGTCGTAGATCGCGAGGTCGATGTCGTTCGTGCCGTGGATGTACTCGACTTGAACGTAGGAATCGGCGTCCCCCGCGACCGGCAGCGAGAACTTGAAGTAGTCCTTATCGGTTCCCTTGTGGTTGTTCGGCTCGTAAACAGATACGCCGGTGGGGGTTCCAAGATCGAACGCGGTCGAGAGAGAGTCGTTTGGCTCGTATTGGTCGTAGGGCGGGGTCGTCTTGCCGATGATCGTCGCCCACGCGGAGTCGTTGTACCCCTCGGCGGTCGCCTTGACGCGGACGTAGTAGGTGAGCGTCGACTGAAGCCCCTCGACGAGAACGACGCCGTCCTCGGACGCGACGATCTCTTTGGATTGCGCGAAATCGGCGTAGGGGGAGTATTGTAAAACATAGCCGGTCGCGTTGGCGACGGGTTCGATCTTGATCGAAAGGGAGGCGTGGTCGCGATCGACGAGCGCGAGCACCGGTCGCGCCAAATCGGCGGCGGAGGGAAGCGCGGGGGGAGAAATCTCGATGGAGTACTTGCCGGCTTCCCCTTCCCCTTGCCCGGAGCTATTAACGCGGTTAAAGACCTTTAAATAATAAGTTCCGGCGGCGACGTTGTTGAGGTCGCGAGTTTCGACGCCGGTCTTGCCGGTCGAATTGGCGATTTGGACGCCGGAGGCGTCGTAGATCTGGAAATCGAGGTCGAAGGCGCCGTCGACGTGGTCGTAGACCGCGCGAACGTAATCGTCGGGACCGCCGGCGGTGATCGTCTCGAATTTGAACCAATCGACGTCGGAGGGGACGTGGAGGCTCAGGGTTTCGTTCGAGAAAAGCTCGGTTAGGGTTCCGAGATCGTGGGCGCTCGCCATCGCGTCGTTCGGTTCGAACAAATCTCGCCCGATAACGTAGGTTTCCAATTCGCGCCAAGGAGAGTCCGCCCAGCCGGGCCCGGAAGCTTTGATGCGGAAGTAGGTCGTTTTATTGGGAGTTATGTTCGTTAGGGTATAGGTTCCTTCGGAGGAATAACTCTTCTGGAAGAACTGCCTAAACTCTGGATCGGTTCCGTACTGGAGGACGTAGCCGGTCGCGTTGGGAACGGAGTCGAACGTTACTTTGACGTTCGGGGCCTCGACTTTGACCGAGAGGACGGGGGATTCGAGCTCGTGAACGACGGGGGCGTTGATCGTCAGGGAGTAGTTGCCGAAATCGTCGTCGTAGTAGTTGTAGACGCAGAGGTAGTAATCGCCTTTCGGCAAATAGGCTAGGGAAATAACCTCGACCCCGGTGTTGTTGTCGGAATAGTCGATCTCGTTTCCTTTGGAATCGTACAGAACCATATCGAGGTCGAAGCTCGCCTCTTGACTGTAAGTCATCCGGACGCTGTGCCCCGAGTCGCCGGTATCGCCAATGGAGAATTTGTAGTAGTCGACGTCGGTCGCGACGTGTAGGTTCGCGTTATAGGAACTGGAGCCGGAGACGCGCCCGAGGGAGGCGGCGGTTTGGAGGGTATCGTTCGGTTCGTAAGCGTCGGGCTCGAACGGGGATCTCGCGTAGGCGTAAGCCCAATCGGAATCGACGCAGCCGACCGCGGTCGCCTTAACGCGGAAGTAGTAGGTCGTTCCGGAAGGGACGTTCGAGAAGGTCTTCGAGCCGGCGGAATCGAGATAGTACCTCTGGTACGAGGAGAAGTTTGAATCGGTGGAGCGATGGAGCTCGTACTGCGTCGCGTTTTCGACCGCGCCGATCGTTACGGTAATCGAATCGCCGTCGGACTCGGCGGTTAGAGTCGGCTTCGCGAGTCGCGTTTCGTTTGCGAAGGAGTATTTGCTCGGTTTCGGAAGAAGCCAAGCGCAACTGCGGAGGAAACCGAAGACTTGCGTTCCGGATCGACCGTAAGAATCGAAGGAATACCCGGTTCCGTAACCGTTGGAGGACGAGGACGACCAAGTGATCGCGTAGTTCTGCAGGCGACGCGCCTCGCTTTGGTAGTCGTCCGAATCGGTTACGAAGAGGCGGGTGTAGTAGCTCGGGTCGCTCGCCTGTTTGGAATCGTCGTAAGTGTAGCCCCAGCAGGTGATGGCGTGCCCGCCCGCGCGAACGTAGGTTCCGTAGTAATAGTACGCCCAGTCGATTCCGAGCCCGACGGCGTCCCCCTCGCGAAGCGCCTTCGAGAGCGCGGTAATGCCGCTCACGGTTCCGTAAAGATCGGCGTCGCCGGCGTAGTCCTCGTACTCCTCGCGGTTCGCGCGAAGTTGAGCGCGGTAATAACCGCCGCTATTTGGATTTTTGAGCTGGTTCCAGTAGTCGTACCCTCCCTCGAGGAACCAGCCGTTGCCGTAGTACATCTGCCCGCCGTAATCGTAATAGTTTTCGATAAAGACGTTGAAAACGGCCTGCTCGTCGGCGAAAGAAGTTTTTGGGGCCCAGCCGGTGTAATAGAGCATATTGGAGGACGTGGCGGCCCAACACATTTCGTCGTCGCCGTCGTTTTCGGTAATCTTTTTATCGGCGTCGTAGTAGTCGGGGGTTTGGAAGGTCGCGGTTCCGTTGAGGATCTTGACGGCGTCCTCGGTCGAAAGCCCGGCGAGGAAAGCGCGCTCGGAATCGGCGACTTGGAAATCGATCGACCACGACTCGTCTTCGAACGCCCCGTCGCCCAGCGACAAATCTCCTTGAGACGCGCGATAGACGTTCGAGCCGATAATCGTAAACGGCGTTTCCAAACCGTTTAACGCGACGGGAATCTCGCCGTCGGGGTCGACGGCGTACCCCGCGTCGCTCGCGCCGGAACGCGTTAGATAGACGACCGAGTCGATCGTCAGAGAGGCGCCGTCGTCGAGAGAAACAAGCTCGGTCGAGCCTTGGACGGAGAACCCGACGAGGGTCAATCCCGCGAGCGCAAGATCGCCGCGCTCGACGTCGATCGCGCCTTCGACGGAAGTCGTCGCGATCTGCAGGGCGCGCGGCCCGAGGCTCGCGACGGTAATCGAGCCGAAATTGACCGAATCGACGTCGATCGAGATCGTCGCGTTTCCTAGGTCGAGTTGATAATTCGCGTCGCTCGTTCGCAGAACGATCAGGTCGTCTTGCGGAGTCGATGCGGCGAGCTCGACGGCGCGGGCAATCGACTCGAGGGAGAGCTCGTCCGCTTGGATCTCGACGACGTTGAGATTCGCGGCGCTTTCCGGGAGATCCAATTTCGGATAGGCTTGACTTAGCGCCGCGAACTCGGCGGCGGAGACGGACAAAAGCTCGCGCGACTCCAGCCATTCGAGCCGGAGCGCTCGCGATTCGGGCGCGCCTTTGGACCGAGCGCGCGAGAGAGATTTGCCAAAGAAGTCGAACAATCGACGTTCGATACGATCGCGCATCGTAACGCGCCTCCATTTTGAAGTTTCCTCGCGGCGAGCCGATCGACGGCGCCTCGCGAGCGTTGCGAATAATCCCCGAAGTTCGTCGGCGCGAAAGGCGAGCGCCCAAGCGCTCCTCCCCCGATCGTCTCGGCGACGGCGAACCCGCGTTTCGGGAGCTCCGCCATTTGGAACCCCCAACCCTTATAACCGCGCATTATAGCGCAAAAAAACGCTTTGACAAGGCGCTCCGGATCGCCTCCTTAAACGGAGGTTTTTCGAGGCGCCCCTAAAATCCCTAAAAAAGAGCCAGAGCTAGCCCCGTTACGCGACCTCGTACCCCGGGCGCGAGGGCCGTGCGATTTGTGCGGTCGCCTCCGGCTCGTCGAACGCGTAGGCGTCTTGATTCCAGTGAAGCGTCTTACCGGTTCGTAGACAAATATTCGCCATATGGCACATATTAATCCCGGACGCGGTGGAGAGGACGTCGGAAATCGGTTGCACGCCTTTTTCGATCGAGTCGAAGAAGTCGCGCATATGGTCTCCGGAGCTCTTGCCTTTGAGGATCTCGCGCTCGATTTCGGCGAGCTCCTCCTCGTCTTTCGGGGTCAGATCCTCGACCGGCTTGCCGGTCAAACGCTGCCGATTGACGCGAATCCGTCCTCGCTCGCCGGTCAGCAGCACGAAGTTCTCGCCGGACTGCAGGCGGAGAGTCGCGCCGTCCTTGTATTTAAAGAGTACGTTGAACTCCTCCGCGACGTCGTACCAGCCCTCGATCCCGGGGAACTTGCCCTCGCCGGAAATCTCGACGGGAGCGTCGTTCCAGCGGTCGAGAACCCAGGTCGCGAAGTCGACGTTGTGCGCGCCCCAGTCGGTAACGGCGCCCCCGGAATACGCGGACCAGTATCGGAAATTGTAGAAGCACCGCTCCAAGAAGTAGTCTTCTTTCGGGGTCGGACCGAGCCATTTGTCCCAATTGAGCCCTTCGGGAACGGGCTGGGGCTTAAACGGCTTGCGCTCGTCGAAGACGCCCCGATTTCCGATCTTTTCGTTTGTCGGGCAAGAGCAAACGACGCTATTTACCTTTCCGAGTCGTCCGCTTTTAACGATCGCGGTCGCTTTGCGGAACGTGTCGAACTCGTCGCGCTGCTGGGATCCGACTTGAACGATCGCGCCGGTTTCCTTCGAGACGTTCGCGATGAGTTGGGTCTCCGCCATCGTGAGCGAAAGAGGTTTTTCGACGTAAACCGCCTTCCCCGCGCGCATCGCCTCGACCGCGATTTTGACGTGCCAGTGATCCGGGGTTCCGATCGTAACGACGTCGATCGTCGGATCCTCGACGATTCGCTCGTAGTCCTGATACGGCTTGCACCGGTTCGGGAAATAGTTGGCGAAACGCTCGGCGAACGGGAGGTAAACGTCGGCGCAGGCGACCATCGCGCCAAACTCGGCGGCGCGACGCCCCACGAACGTTCCTCGACCGTCGAACGGTTGGTCGTTTTCCCAAATACCCGCGCGATACTCGCTCACGCCGATCGCGCCGATCTGCAATTTCTCGACCGCGCTCTTCGGTTTCTCCGGCTGTTCGCTCGAGTACAAGTACGGGGTAAAGACGCGCCCCGCGCAAGCGGCGACCGAGGCCGCGCTCGCCGCGCGAAGGAACTGGCGCCTCGTCTGTTTCGTTTTCACGGCGTCCTCCGATAAATATGGTTAGCGCTTGTTCCTCAGAACGTAAGCGTCGGGACATTCCTTTTCGAGATTGGGGGTCATATCGAGGTCGAGTTGTCCGACGACGAATTTCATCATATCGCGAACGTAGTTTTGCACGAATTCCGTGTCCCACTGTTCGTTTCCGTGTCCGGGGGCGATATAGGCGACGCGCCCCTTCCCCTCCATACGAACCCAGCTCGACGGGAACGCGGGGCGATCGTAACACTCGTTCCGTCCGTCGATTCGCATCCCTTTGGTCTCTTGAACCGCGATCACGTGCATATCGGGGTTGAAATTCTTCATACAGTACCACTCGTCGAAGATTTTCACCTCCGATTTTCCGAACGCTTTTAACGTCGGGACTTGGATCGGTTCGGTGAAGCGCTGGGTCGCCTCTTGCATGTCGCCGTGGGTGATGAAATCGCCCCCGACCATCTTAATGTACTCGGTTCGCTCCTCTTCCGGCTGGTTCTCGAAGAGCTCCCCTTGGCATTGCCAAGTGTCGGTGGCGCAGTGGATTCCGAGGAAACCGGTTCCCGAGCGAACGGCGTCGAAGAGGTTCTTCATACCCGCTTTAGAGACCGAGGTCTTGCCCTCGACTTTAACGTCCAAATCGCCGCAAGTAAAGAAGACGAACGCGGCGTATTGGCTTAGATCGCCGTCGAAAACCGACCCGTCTTTAGTACAGTCGACTTCGCAGCCGATCGTCTCGCCGAGTTTCTTGACGATTTTGGCGGCTTTGCTCGTCCCGTCCGCCTCGTCGACGGTCGGCGGATGCTCCCATTCGGTCGAGAGGTCGAAGTAGAGGATCTTTCGCCCCGGCTTGTCGGCGGCGAAAATCGGGCGAGCGAGGGACGGTTCGAGCCCGGCGGCGCCGAGGAGGAGCGAGGTCAGTCCGATGAAATCTCTTCTGTTCATGGAGTTCTCCGAGGATTCGAGTTGCGGTCGATTTGGATTATCGTCCCCTTTCCCGGCATTTTTCGCGAGAAAGGAACGCTCGATCTTTATTGTAGCGAAATCTCGTTCTCAATGCAACTCGACGATTAAATTAAAAAACCGCCGCGACGCTCGGTAACGCGCCTCGACGGTTTGGAATCGAGTTCGCGCGAGGATTCGCGGTCTCGAAGGGCTTACTTGACGATCGACTCGGCGAGAACGTCCCAGAAACCGTCGAGCTCGTCTTCGAAGTAATTCTCGAACGCGGAGTTCGCGCTTTGAGCGGAAGCCGCCTTGGTGGTCGCGTTTCCGACAATCTTCGTCCAATTGGAATCGACGCGCGAGACGTTGTCCCCAAGGGCGCGGACCTTGAAGTAGTACTTCGAGTTCGGTTGCAGGCCGGTAATGGCCAGGGAACCGGTCGAGGACCCTCGAACGGTTTGCGCGTTGGAGAAATCGGAGCTGGTCGACCACATCGCCTCGAATCCGGAGGCGTTGGCGACGTTGTAGCAACGGAGCTTGATAAAGTCGCTTCCGACGGCGCTCGCGTCGAACTTCGGGGTCGCGAGCTGTCCGGCGGCGAAATTGAACGAGTTCCAGCGGGAATCGTTGGCGGAACTCGAGGTCGACTTGACGCGGAAATAGTAGTTCGTTCCAAAGGTCAGTCCGGAAATCGTTTTGACGCCGGAGCTCGCGTAGGTCTTGGTTCTCGCGTTGGAGAAGTCCGCGCTCTCGCTATACTCGACGACATAGCTCTCGCCGTTCGCCACCGGCTTGATATTGAGGACGACGGCGCTCTTGACGGCGGAGCAAGAGACCGCCGGCATATCGAGGCTCGACCCGGTGAAGATCTTCGCGGACTCGGAATACCCCGAATCGGATCGATCCGCCGCAATCGCCGCGACGCGAACGTACCGCCAAGTCCCCGAAGACAATCCGGAAATCGTCTTGACCGTCGAGGTCGAGGCATAGGTCTTGGTGCAATATGTCGCGAAGGACGGGTCGGTCGAGTAGTCGACGACGTAACTCTCGGCGCCTTCGACGGGATAGAGCTTAACGACTAACGCGGAGCTCGTGCCGGAAAGGGCGAAGGTCGGAGCGTCGAGCGGATCTCCGGCGGCGGGTAGGGTCGTCGCGGAAACGGAAGTCCAAACGGAGTCGGAAATTTGGGCGGAGTTGGAATTTTGAGCGGGGATCGCCTTAACGCGGAAGTAATAGGTCGACTCGGCGGTTAGCCCTGCGACGGCGACGGACCCGGCGGCGGCGCGCTCGATCTTCTTCGCGCCGGAGAAATTGGCGTTAGGAGAATACTCCAAGACGTATTTCTCGGCGCCGGAAACGGATCCGATCGTCAAGGTCGCGGAGCCGTCGGTCGCGGAGGCAACGGTCAACTTCGGGGAGGCGATCGAGCTCCCCGGCGCGGAAATCGTCAGGGCATAGGCGGAAGTATAGGATGTGGAACTGTAATAGTTGAAGACTCGCGCATAGTAAGTCCCGGCGGCGTAACCGTTCAACGAAACGTTCTCGACGTTCGACGTCCCCATCGAGTATCCGACCAACGTCCCGGAGGCGTTGTAAATCTCGAGGTCGACGTCGGCGTAAGAATTGTAGGTCATCTTAACGTAGGAATCGGAATTCCCCGCGGAGGCGAGGGCAAACTTGAAGTAGTCCGAATCGGAACCGACGTTCAAGTTGGCGTTGTAAACCCGAACGCCGGAGACCGTTCCGAGGTCGTAAGCGGTCGCGCGAGAATTGTTCGGCTCGTACATATCGGGGGCGGCGAAAGTTTTCGCGGAAATCGAACGCCATTCGGAATCGTTGTATCCTTCGGCGACCGCCTTAACGCGAACGTAGTAGGTCGTCGATTCGGCCAAACCGGTCAGAGTCGTTTCCCCAGCCCCGCAGGTTCGGGAGGAGCAATTCGCAAAGCTGGAATTGGTCGCCCACTCGACAACGTAGCTCGTCGCGTTCTCGACCGCGTTGATCGTCAGAGCGATCAAGTTGTAACTCGCGACGGCGGAAACGCGAGGTCGGGCCAAGTCGAACTCGCCGAGCGCGTCGGGCGCGGAAATCTCCAAGGAATATCTCCCGACCGATCCGCTCGAATAGTAGTTGTAAACGTAGACGCAATACTCGCCCTCCGCGAGATTCTCTAACGAGATAAGTTCGGTTCCGGAAGTTCCGGAGCGCCCATCGACGTAGGTTCCGTCCCCTTTGTACAATTTCATATCGAGATCGTACCCGGATCCGTGAGGATAGGTCAACTTGACGTAATGATTCGACTCGCCCGCGGCGTCGATCGTAAACTTGTAGTAGTCCTTGTTCGACGCGGCGTGAATCGTGCCGTTTATCGTCGAGACCCCGGTAAGGGTTCCCAAATCGTAAGCGGAGGAGAAGGAATCGTTCGGCTCGTACGCGTCGCGACCCATGATGGTGGCGACGGAAATCGTCTTCCAAGCGGAATCGTTGTACCCCTCGGCGATCGCCTTAACGCGAACGTAATAGGTCGTCAATTCGGACAAACCGGTCAGGGTCGTTTCTCCGGCGCCGCAAGTCAGGGAGCGACAATTCGCGAAGGTCGAAGCGGTCGACCACTCGACAATGTAGCTCGTCGCGTTCGCGACCGCGCCAATGGTCAGGGCGATCGAATTGGAACCGGCGACGGCGGAAACGCTAGGTCGAGCCAAGTCGAACTCGTCGAGCGCGTCCGGGGCGGAAAACTGGAGAGAGTACGTTCCCGCCAAGCCGCTCGAATAGTAGTTGTAGATATAGACGTAGTACTCGCCCGGTTCGAGCCCTTCCAAGGAGATTTGTTCGACGCCGGAGGTTCCGGCTTTCCCGGTAATATAATCTCCGTTCGCGTCGCGCAGCGCCATATCGAGATCGTAGCCGGATCCGTGCGGATAGGTCAGCTTGACGTAATGATCCGAATCGCCGTCCCCCTCGATCGCAAACTTGAAGACGTCCTCGTCAGACGCGGCGTGAACGGTCCCGGTTATCGTCGAAACCCCGGAAAGAGTTCCCAGATTATAAGCGGAGGAAAGCGAGTCGTTCGGCTCGAACGCGTCGGGGTAAATCGAAGTCGTGGCCGACGCGGTCTTCCAACCGGATTCTCGGCGTCCTTCGGCGGTCGCCTTGACGCGGAAGTAGTACGCGGTCGCGCGCTGGAGACCGGTGATTTCGACCGAGCCCGGCGCGGTTAGCGTCCTCGTTTCGTAGCTCTCGAACGAACTGGACGTTCCATACTGTAAAACGTACCCCGTCGCGTCGTCGACCGCGCCGATCGTCAGCGAGACCGAGTCGTCCCCGGCGACGGCGGTCAGAGAGGGAGAAGCAAGGCGCGCTTCGGCGTTGTAGACGTACTTCTCCGGCTTTTGAGCCAAGCGCGCGAAATCGCGAAGATAACCGTAATAGTAAGAGCCGCGCCCGTAAGAGTCAAACGTATAGCCCGCGTTGTAGTAAGAGGTCGCGGCGGTCCAAGTGATCGCGTAGTCTTGCAGTTTGCGATCCTCCGCTTGGTAGTCGTCGGAGTCGGTAACGAAGAGGCGCGTATAGTAATTCGGATCGGAGCTTTGGAGCGAGCTGTTGTAAGTATAGCCCCAGCAAGTAATGGCGTGTCCGCCGTAACGACTCTCGCCGTCGGTCCAATCGACTCCAAGTCCGACTCCCTCGCCAGAGCGCAGAGAGTTCGCCAAGGAGTTCATCCCGGAAACGGAAGAAGTGAGACTAACTTCTTGGGCGTAATCCGTATAGGACTCGTTATATGCGGAAAATTGCTCGGAGTAAAACCCGCCGCTATCGGACTCGCGGAGTTGGTTCCAATTATCGTGCCCACCGACGAGGAACCATCCGTTCCCGTAATAAGATCGCCCGCCGTAGTCGTTGAAATTCTCGATAAAGACGTCGAACACCGCCTGCTCGTCGGGAAACGCCGATTGCGGCGCCCAACCGGTGTAATAGAGCATATTGGAGGACGTCCCGGCCCAGCACAACGAGTCGTCCCCGTCCCCGCTCGCGCGACCTTTGTCGGCGTCGTAGTAGACGGTCGTCTGGAACGAGCCGGTCCCGGTGGTCAGCATAATCGCCTCTTCGGTCGAAAGCCCGGAGAGGAACCCTCGCTCTTTTTCGCTATACTGGAAGTCGACGATCCAAGACTCGCGATTCGCGTCCTCGCCTAATTCTTGCTGACAAGAGATCCCTTGGGCGGAGTAGTAGTCGCTAGATCCAACGAGGGTAAACGGAACGGCGTCGAGCTCTTCCTGCCCGTCGGCGACGTTCGCGTCGCTCTCGAAAGAATAGCCACCGACGTTCGAATTGGAGAGGGTCAGAAGAGTCAGGGAGTCGCTCGCGAGGGACGCGCTATGATCGACCGAAACCAATTCGGAGGCGCCGACGTTGGAGAACCCGATAAGCGCGAGTCCGCCCAGACCAACTTGCCCGCTCGCGATATCGAAGACTCCCTCGGGAGAGGTCGTCGCGATTTGGAGGGCTCTGGGTCCGAAACTAACGAGCGAAATCGCCCCGGAGGCTTTGGCGTTGAGATCGATCGAGAAGCTCGCGTCGTCGAGGTCGAGTTGGTAGTTGGCGTCGTCGGTTCGGAGCACGATCAAATCGCTTTCCGGGGTCGCCGCCGCCTCTTGAATCGCGCGAGTAACCGACGCGTAAGAAAGATCCTCCGCTTGGATCTCCAAAACGTTGATTTCCGCGGAAGATTCCGGAAGATCGAGCGAAGAATAGGCGCCTCGAATCGCCTCGAACTCGGCGGTCGAAACCGATAGCAGCTCCCTGTTTTCTAGACTCTCGAGTCTTAGTTCCCGAGTCTTTTGCGCTTTTCGAGAAGAGTTTCCCTTTTGAGAAGAACGGAAGAAATTAACGAAAGAAGATTGACGTCCGCTAGCCATAATAAATGCCCCCGTAACAGTTTCGCCGCTAAAAGCGCTCAAGTCTTTCGAGCCCGCTTTCCCCCGCGACTCTTGTTCTATCTCTCGACGGCGTTTCTCATTCCCGCTCTTTCGCGTTGGAAAAACCGCTCGTCGCTCCTTTTCGATTCCTCGAATCGTTTAAATGCCTTTTTCGATCTCGTTCGTAAGATCGTTTCGCCCCACTAAGAGGAGGCGCGCGTTTTCGAGAAAAATATTTCGCAAAAAACTAGATTTCGTCCAAAAGGTCTCTCGTCAATCCGACGGTCGGGTTTGGTTTCCGCTCCTATTTATCGCTTCCCCATATGAAAAAACGACTCCGCGCCGTCGCGACGCGGAGCCGTTTTCTTCCGTTTAGCTTGTCAAACTCGGTCGTCTATTTCGCGATCGAATCGGCGAGGACGTCCCAGAACTTTTCGAGGTCGTCTTCGAAGTAATCTTCAAAGGCGGAGTTCCCGTTTTGCGCGGAGCCGGTCTTGGTCGTCGCGCTCAAGGAGACCCAGTCGGAATCTCCGTACTCCGACGAAACCGCTTTGATTCTGAGGTAGTAGGCGGTTCCGGAGCTCAACCCGCTAATCGTCTTGGCGCCGGGGGTCGGGTAGCTCTTCGTCAACGCGCCGTCGAAGCTCGGACTCGTTCCGTATTCGACGACGTAGCTCGTCGCGTCGGGAACTTCGTAGATCCGGAAAGTGATCGCCACTTTCGTCGTCGAGGGAGTCGAAACTTTCGGAATCGCCATTCCCATGGTTCTCGCTTGGAACGCGTTCCACGGAGACTCGGGAATCGTAACGACCCCGTCCCCTATCGACTTGATCCGGAAGTAGTAGGTCGTTCCGGTCGCCAACCCGGAGAAAGTCTTCGCGCCAGCCGAGGTAAAGGATCTCGAACTCGGATTGGAGAAGCTCGGATCGGTATCGTATTCGATAACGTACTTAATCGCTCCCTCAACCGGATTGATCTTGACGACAATCGCGGTCCTGGTGGCCGAAACGGAGACGTTCGGGGCGTCGAGCGCGGAAACCCCGTCTAACGTCGTCGCGTTGGCGACGATCTTGGTCCAATTGGAATTGACCCGAGAGACGTCGTCCCCCAACGCCCGCGTTTTGAAGTAGTACTTCGTGTTCGGACGCAAACCGGAGACGGTCACGACGCCGGATCCTTGGGCGTAAAAAGCGTCGGAGAAATCGGAATTCGTCGAACACATTACCTCGAATCCGGACGCGTTGGCGGAGTTGTAACACCTGACGTTGACATAATCGCTCCCGACCTTGCTAACGAAGAACGAAGGCGTGGCGAGTTGTCCGGCGGCGACGGGAGTCTTATTGTTGTCGTTCCACGAGGAATCGTTCGCGACGGAAGAAGTCGCTTTGACGCGGAAATAGTACTTTGTTCCGAAGGTTAGGCCGGAAATCGTTTTAACGCCGGCGCTGGAGTAGGTCTTGGTCTTCGCGTCGGAGAAGTCCTCGCTCTCGCCGTACTCGACGAGGTACTTCTCGCCTTTTTCGACCGAGCGCACGTTGAGCACAACGGCGGTCTTCACGGCGGAATACGTAACGACCGGCATCGAGAGATTGGAACCAGTGTAGATCTTTTGAATCGGGGAGTAATCGGAGTCCGGTCGTCCGGAAGCGGTCGTTCTAACGCGAACGTAGTACCAAGTCTCGGAAGTCAAACTGGCGATCGTTTTAACGGTCGAAGTCGAGGTATAAGACTTGGTACCGAAGGTCGAGAAACCGGGATCGGTCGAGTAGTCCACGAGATACTTCTCGGCTCCGTCCACAGGATAGAGCTTGACGACGATCGCGGTTCGCGTCCCGGACAGCGCGAAGGTTGGCGTTTCGAGTTGTTCCCCCGAGGCGGGAAGCGTCTCCGCCGTTATGGCGGTCCAAGGAGAATCGTTGAAGCGCGAGGCCGTCGCCTTAACGCGAAGATAGTAGGTCGTCTCCGGTTCCAGACCGGCGACGGTCGCGGAGCCCGCGGTCGTTCTCGTCATTGGAGACGCGCCGGAGAAATTGGCGTTTTTACTCCACTCTAAAACGTATTTTTCCGCGTTGTCGACCGCTCCGATCGAGACGGTTATCGAACCGGTCGTCGAGTTTGCGACGGTCAGGGTCGGCGCGGCAAGGGTTTCCTTCTTCGTCTCGGCGGAGAAGGTCGTCCATTCGGAATCCAAAAGACCGTCGGCGGTCGCTTTAACCCGGAAATAGTAGGTCGTTCCCGAATCCAAACCGGACAAGGTTTTCGAACCGCTGGTCGCATAAGGCTTGGATTCGGCGCCCGCAAAGTTCGGGTCGGTTCCGTATTCGAGAAGGTACCCCGTCGCGTTCTCGACGTCGTTGATCTTGAAACTGACGGCCGCTTTCGTCGTTGAAACGCCGGTAATCTCGGGGGACGCGAGCCGTTCGCAAATAGGAGCGGAGATAGTCAGGACATAAGAGGACTCGTAGGACGTTGAACTATTGTAGTTGTAGACGTAAGCGTAATACGTTCCCGGAGCGAACCCGTTAAGCGAGACGGTTTCAACGGACGACGTGCCGGCCGAGGAACCAACTTGCGCTCCGGACGCGTCGTAAACTTTGAGATCGACGTCGGCGTAGGAATTGTAGCTCATTTTAACGTAAGAGTCGGAGGTTCCCTCGGCTCCGATGACAAACTTGAAATAGTCCTTATCGGTTCCTATGTGCAAGGAAGCGTCGAAAGCCGCGACTCCGGAAATCGTTCCTAGGTCGGCGGCGGTCGCCAAGGTCTCGTTCGGCTCGTACGCGTCGGGCGCGGACGTCGTCGCGGTGGAAATAGTCGTCCACTCGGAATCGGAATACCCGCTCGCGGTCGCCTTGACGCGGAAGTAATAGGTCGTCGACGAATTAAGCCCCGTAATTTCATAGGTTCCGCTCGCCGAATACGACGCTTCCGAGCAACTCTCGAAGGACGAGCTTGTTCCGTATTGCAAAACGTAGCCGGTCGCGTTGGGGACGGAGGCGATATTGACCGAGATGGCTGAGTTGGTCCGAGCGGGAATCGAAAGGATCGGACGATCCAATTCGTTCGCGGCAAGGGGCGCGGGGGGAGAGATTTCCAACGAGTAAGCGCCCCCCTTTGCGCCGTCGCTCGAGGCGCAATAGTTGTAAACCTTAAGATAAAAGGTTCCGGCGGGCAAATTATTGAAAGAGAAATACTCGGAACCGCTCGTCTTGGTCGAAGAAGCGACCGAACTCCCGTTTTCGTCGTATAAATAAACGTCGATATCGAGTTGAGAACCAACGTGTTGATAGGCAAGACGAACGAGATCGTCGGCGCTTCCGTTGGAGACGGTGGTAAACTTGAACCAATCGACGTCGGACGCGAGGTGCAAACTCAACGCGTCGCTGTAAAAAACGTCGGTCAAGGTTCCAAGATCGTAAGCGGTCGCCCTGGCGTCGTTGGGCTCGAACGCGTCTTGCGCGACGATCGCGACGGAGGCGGTCGTCCAGCGGGAATCGTTGGCGGAATCGGCGGCGGTCGCTTTAACGCGGAAGTAATAAGTCGCGTTCCGGGTCAGATTCTCGACGGTATAAGACCCCGCCGCGGCATAGACGATTTCGGTATAATTCGCGAAGGAAGAGTCGGTTCCGTACTGGAGAACGTACCCCGTCGCGCCATCGACCGAACCGATCGTTACGTTGACGTTCGGAACGTCGACTTCTAGCGAGAGGGCCGGTTTTGGCAATAGATTCGAGTTTGGCGCCGAAATCTCTAGGAAGTAAGCCCCGGCCGACGAGGAATAGTAGTTATAGACGCAAACGAAATACTCGCCCGCGTCAAGACCGTTCAAGGACAAGAGTTCGACTCCCGTCTCGGCGTCCGAATACGAAATCTCATTTCCTTCGGAATCGTAGATAGCTAAATCGAGATCGAACCCCGCGTCTTGGACGTAAGTCAATTTGACGTAGTGTTCCTCGTCGCAGACGTCGCTAACGGAGAACTTGTAATAATCGCGGTCGCTCCCGTAGTGGACGTTCGCGGAAATGGTCGCGACGCCTGAAATTGAACCCAAATCGTAGGCGTCGCTCATCGAGTCGTTCGGCTCGTACGCGTCCGCCTCAAAAGGCGTGAACGCGGACGTCCGGCGCCAAGCCGAGGCGGAGTCGCCCGAACCGATCGCCTTGGCTCGGAAATACATAGTCGTTCCGCGCGCCAAATTCGAGAAGGTTCGCGATCCCGGCTCCGTTAGGGTCAGGGTTTCGCAAGTCGCGAACGTATTGTCGGTTCCATATTCGAGAACGTACCCCGTCGCGTTGGAAACCGCGCCGACCGTTACGGTAATCGAATTGTCCGTCGAGGTCGCGGTCAAACTCGGTCGAGCGAGTTTCGGTTCCCCCTCGAGAACGTATTTGTCCGGCTTCGGCGACAGACGAGAAAAATAGCGAACGAATCCGAACGAGGACGAGTCGCGACCGTAGGAGTCGAAGGAGTACCCGGTTCGCCATCCGTTGCTGAAAGCGTCGGACCAAGAGATCGCGTAATCTTGAAGTTTGCGCTCTTCCGACTGATAATCGTCGGAGTCGGTAACGAAGAGTCGGGCGTAGTAATTGGGGTCCGAGTCTTGGAGCGAGTCGTTGTAAGTATAACCCCAACAGGTAATGGCGTGTCCTCCGTCGCGCTGTCCTCCGGAAACCCAGTCGACGCTGAGCCCGATTCCGTCCCCCGCGCGAATCGAAGTCGCCAGCGAGTTCATTCCGGAAACGCTAGCGTCGAGGTCGATTTCCTCCCCGTAGTCCTCGAACGTCTCGCCGTACGACGTCAGTTGCGCGGCGTAAAAACCGGCGTTTTCAGTCTGGGGATCGATGAGAATGTCGAAGTAGTCGTAGGCGTTGCCGGCGATGAACCAGCCGTTCCCATAGTAGCTTCTGCCGCCATCGTCTCGGTAGTTCTCGATAAAGACGTCGAAAACGGTCTGCTCGTCCGGATAAATAGATTGCGGCGCCCAGCCGGTGTAATAGAGGGTGTTGGAAGAGGTCGCCGCCCAGCAGAGATAATCGTCTCCGTCCCCGCTTCCGCGCTCCTTGTCGGCGTCGTAGTAAACGCTCGTCTGGAACGTTCCGGTTCCGGTCGTTAGCATAATCGCCTCTTCGGTCGAAAGCCCGGCGAGGAACCCGCGCTCCGTTTCGCTATACTGGAAATCGACCGACCACGACTCGCGCCTCGCGTCCTCGCCCAGTCCCTGCTGGTTCGAGAGTCCTTGCGCGGCGTAGTAGTCGCTCGAACCGATAAGCGTGAATCGCGTCGCGCCCAATTCGTCTTGTCCGTCGGCGATCTCGGCGCACGGATCCTCTTTGCCGCCAAAGGAGTATCCCCCTACGTTCGAGTTCGAAAGGGTCAGTAGCGTCAGCGAGTCGGTCGCGAGGGTCGCGTCCTTTTCGACGGAGAGCAAGTCGACCGACCCGGCGTCGGAGAACCCGATTAGGGCGAACCCGCCCAATCCGACCGAACCGTTCGCGACGCGAAAGACTCCTTCGGGAGAGGTCGTCGCGATTTGGAGCGCCCTAGATCCGAAACTAACGAGCGAAATCGACCCCGACGCGCTCGCGTCGACGTCGATCGCGAAGTTCGCGGCGCCCAAGTCGAGCTGGTAGTTGTCGTCGTCGGTTCGCAAGACGATCAGGTCGCTCTCCGGGGTCGCCGCCGCCTCTTGGATCGCGCGTGTTACCGACGCGTAGGAAAGATCGTCCGCCTCGATCTCGAGAACGTTGATCTCCGAGGACTTCCCGGGTAGATCGAGCCCGGAATACGCCTCGCGAATCGCCTCGAACTCGGCGACGGAAACCGACAACAATTGCCGCTCCTCGAGCCCTTCAAGGCGAAGCGCTCGCGCCTTCGGCGCCTTGCGAGAACTCGCGTCGGAGTCGGAGAAACAAAAGAAATCGACAATGCGACTACGCAACGACTTGCGTTTCATTAATAACCTCTCTTTACCAGATTTGTCGCGAGCCTCTTTTCCCAAATGCTCGCGACAGTTGTCAAAAAAGCGGTTTGACGCGTTTCGCCCTCAAGCGCTCGCCCCGCGCTAGTCCCCCTAATGGATTCGGAGGTCGTCCTTCTCGACGTCGAACCGTTCGAACGTCGTTATATTTTAATACGGGTTCCGAATTTACTAGACCTTTTCGTCCCTTTTTGGATTTTTCACGGTTACTTCTCGAACGACTCGGCGAGGACGTCCCAAAAGTTCCCCAATTCGTCGTCGTCAAAAAGCATATCGAGCTCGCGCGAAACGCGCCGAGTCGCGCGAGCTAACGATTCCCGAAGATCCGACGTTGGAATCGAAAGGGAGGTCGCTATTCCCGTCTCGGTCCGCGAAGCGTCGAAGGCGGATTCGTCGCGAATCTGCCGAGACGCGGAAAATGCGGCGCTTAAGCCCCGCGAGAACGAATAAGTTGTCGATTGGTCGTTAGCGTCGACGAGGGTAATCGACGCGAGCGCGCCGGAAACGGGAACCCCGGACGAGAAGAACCGAGAAACGGTCAACGCGTCTCCCAAGGCTTCGATCGTCTCCGTCGCGCCGTCGCTCCATTCGATTACCCAGCGTCGAATCGGAAGCGCGCCGACCGAAGAGCGAGCGGAGAGCTCCAGCCGAATCGCGGAGCCGTCCAGAAGCGATTCCGAGCGAACGTCGACGGCGATCGGCGCGCTCTCGACCGTCAGGGCGACTTCCCCTTTCGCGACGACGCGATTAGCGTCCAAATCGACGACTCGCGCGCGTATCGTTCGCGCGCCGAACTCGCGCGATTGAATCCGCGTCCAGCCCGCTCGCTCGCCCTCGACAAAAAAGCCGTCTCCGTAATCCCAAAAAAACGCGGCGTTTCGAGGAACTGAGAATTCGTCGGAAATCGCTAAGCGAAGGTCGTTCCCCGCCCAAGCCGAGTAAGAGTCGCGCTCGAACGGGACGCTAGCCATATTCGGGGCCTCGCCGAAGAGCGAGAGGGTCGAAACGGTCGCGGCGACGTTATTGGAAACGTCCGTCTCCGCCGCGACCGAGACGAGAATCAATACGTTGTAAATTGCGCCCGAAGACAAGTTCGACGCGTCGAGATCGTCAAAGTTCAACCGAACGGAAGCGTTGGGAGGGAGACTTGGAAGCCGCGCCGTTCCCATAAGCGAGTCGGAAGGATCGCATATCGCGTCGCTCGAGGCGTAGAACGAGACGACGAACGGAGGAGAACTCGCCGAGCCGACGTTCGCGACCCCGACGTCCCGAACCGAAAGACGCTCGCCCAAAACTATTCGCGTCGCCGAAAGGGCCGCCCCGTCGAGCGCGACCAAGTCGAACGAATTCGCTTCCAAACGATAAGGGCCGAACGTCGCAAAATCGGAGTCGGCAAGGTTCGACCCTTCGGCGACGGCGCGAACTCGAAAGTAGTAATCAACGTCCGGCGTCAAATTGTCGATAGAGAAAGAGTCGGCGCTCGCGCGCGTTAGAGACGATTTCGCTCTAAAGTATTTGTCGGTCGAATACTCGAACAAGTAACTCGTCGCGCCTTGGACGCGCGAAAACGCGACGTCCGCGCTCGTTCCGGAACCCGAAACCGAGAGACTCGGGGTAGGAAGAATCGAGTCTTGGACGGCGATCTCGAGTTGGTAGCGAGACGCGCCCGGATTCTCGAAATAATCGTAAATTTCAATGTAATACGTATCCGGCGCGAGCCCTTCGAGCGAGATCGTCCCGACCGATTGCGCCCAAGCGAATCCGACGCGAGTCTTGTTCGAGTCGTAAAGACCAACGGCAAGACAGGTAACGTTCCACCGATAGTCGAGCGAATTAAGTCGAACATAGTCGTCGCTCGTTCCGGTCGAAGCCATCGTAAAGGAATAGGCGTCGACGTCGCCGACGAGGGAAATCTCCGAGTCGAATGTCTTAGAATCGGACAAAACCCCGGTTCGATAGGCGTAAACGAGTCCCTCGTTGGGCTCGTACGGATCGGGGACGACCGACGCGCGCTCGGTCGTTATCGAATAGGCTCCCAAAATACCATAGTCGGTATATATCGTTTTTCCATAGACGATTAGCCCGGTTCCCTCGACCGACAAGTAATACTTGCCAGGAGCGAAATCGGAAACGTCGATCGAAACAAATAGCGTCTCGATAGGGTCGTAAGTTCCAATTAGATTCCGATTCGAGTCGTAGATCTTAACGAGCGCGTCGAGATTGGTTATTTGGTCGATTCCTCCAATGGTAATAATCGATTCCTCGCCGTTAAGGTTAAACGAGAAGAAATCGACGTCGGAAGAGCGCTCGATCAAACCGGTTCCCAACTCCCCGACCGCCTGAAATTTCAGTTCCGCGGCGTCGTCAAAGGAATCGCCGTAATCGTCGTCTCTATAGTCAAATCCGTTCCGAGTTGTTATAATCGCGAGATCGTCTTCGAGATTCGTTCCCCCGTCGTACTCCTCCTTTGAAAAAACGGAAAGCCCCCAGTTATAGCCTCCGCCCATAATGGGGGACCAACCGTCAAAACCGGTTCCGTCGTGGCTCAAGCCGAGCGAATGGCCCACTTCGTGCGACGTCGCTTCCCCTTGCCAACGGACGTTGTCCGATTGAAAAATGTAACAAGGCGCGTCCGTGTTCCAGGTAAACGAACCGACGTAGGTTATTCCGCCGACCCCGGGATACCAGTCGTTCGAACCGCCGATTACCGCGCGAATTCCGTAACTCGTATCGCCGTCCCCCGAATTGATCAATTGGTCGAGCGAAGGTTCTTTGGTGGTAACATTTACGTTGAACGGTAAATAGTCCTCGGAAACCCGAAGCCAGATCTCGTAGACGGCGCGCAATTCCGCATTGGAGAAAGTCGTCGCGTCCCCGTCGAGATCGTACGCGGGCGACACAACTCCTTGACCGTCGTTCCAGTAGGTTCCGTCGTAAACGTGTCCGTTAAAATCAAGATAGATCGTATAACTCGACTCGGGAGCGCTACTTAGATTGAAGACAAAACTCTCGGAGACGCTTTCCGGATTTTGACCGGCTCGAGCGAGCAAAGCGTCGACCGCGGAGGAAAAGCTTCTCTTGGGCGACGATGGCGAGAGCGACCGTTCTCCGTCGACGAGCCCGGATTCGAGACTCGGGAACGACGTCGAAGCGAGCGCGCTCAACGTCGCGGAAGACGCGAGTTCGTTTTCCCAAGGCGTCGCGCTAAGAAATCGACGATCTTCGAGCGCCTCGAATCGGAGCGCCGCTCTTTTGGGCGCCGCGCTAGAATTCGATTGAGAACGGGAAAAACCAAAAAAACCGCCGACGCGGCTTTTAGAAAAAACGCGTTTCATCGCCCCCTCCGGAAATACTTGTCGCAAAAGCGCCTTCTCCCGCAACGCGCCCGTTCAAAAAAGCCGTTCCCCTCGTCGCGCCCCGTCGATTCCGCGCCTTCGAGCGCCCGACGTTGTCGCGCGCCTCACTATAGTAAGCAAAAAAAACGCGCCGCCAAAGAAAAAATCAAAAAATCGCGCGGTTCGCTAGAGCGCGCCCGCGTCGAGTCCCCTACTCCATCCGAAACATCTCGTCGAAGTCGGGGGCGGAGACGCTCACAAAAATAGCCCCATGAACCGGATCGTCGCCAAGTCGTCGAAAGTCGAGCGGCTCCAGCGACGCGACGATCAAAGTCGCGCCGTCCCCGCGGCGCGCGTTGGCGGCGCGCAGGGTCTCGCGAAGGCGGTCCTCTTTCGGGGGGAGCGCCAGGGCGAGCCGGGTCGAGGCGCGGCGCGTCGAGCCGCCTCCGGCGATCTCGTCCCAGTCGTCGGGCGCGTCGTTCCAAGAGGCGACGCCCCCGCGTTTGCCGACTTGCGACGAAAGCTCGGGCACGTCGGCGTTTAGCGCGAAGCAGAGCCGCGAGTCGCCTTGTTCGGAACCGCGCTTAATCAGGGTCTCGACGAACGAAATCGCCTTTTCGGTCAAAAGCCAGCGCCGCGCGGGGTCTTTCGCGAGCTTGTCGGACGCGCAAAGATCCAAAACGAGCAGGACGGCTCGAGCGCGTCGCCGCGCGAAATCGCGCGACTGCAATTTTCCGCGCTTCGCCGTCGCGCGCCACGCGATCGTTCGCTTGGAGTCCCCCTCGCGCCAGTCTCGAATCGCGATCGTTTCGTCCGGAATCCGGGACGTTAGACTGCTCGGCGCCACCTCCTCGCGCGCGCTCTTTCCCTCGACGAACTCGTCCCAAGCGCGAGTTAATCGCCCGACCTTCGGAAAGACGACGATCTCGTCTTGGACGTCGAACCGCCTCAGCGCGCGAAAGAATCCGCAAGGGAATCGCGTCGAGAGGGTTAGCGACTTGAGCCGCCGGACTCCGCGACGCGCGAAAACCCCGACGTAATATTCCTTTAAAACCGAGCGTTTGCGAATCTGAGGAAAATAGACGACCGGTCGCGACGTTTCGACCCCCTCGGAAAGCGCCGCGTCCGTCTTCGACGCCTCCAGGGCCAGCCGAGCGCGATTCGCGCGTTTTTTGGCGCGATTCGCCTTTCGGCGACTCGATTTGGAGTTTCCGCTCGACTCGTCCGCGCCAAGTCCGTCCCAGGGCGCGACTTTCTTCAACTCCTTCGGAAGCTCGTACTCGGAACTCTCGGGCTCCCAGGCGTCTTCGACGACCAACGATCGCGCCGAGGATCTTTTCTCGCTCGCGTCGAGCTCGATTTCGACGTAAAACGGCTCCCCCGCGTAGACCGCGTCGGGCAATTTGCGCGAAACCTTTAACTCGCGCAAGTTCCGCTTTCCCCAGAGGTAGTCGATCGCGAGAAACCCGACGAAAAACGCCCCCAGCGCCATGAGCAAATTGATTCCGCGCGCCATCGCGCTAAACGTCATCAGCCCGGCGACGACTAGGGCCAGCAGCCCGTCCTGCGCCATTTGGACGCGAGCGCGCCTCGGTTCGTTCGAAGAGGAGTCGCGCCGCCTCAATAGTCTGGGAAACTTGAATTTGCGTTCGGATTTCATGCGTCTCTATCGTGAAAAAGCGGCGCGTCGTCGCTACTCGCGAACCGACGCCAAAATCGCGTCGAGCGCTTTCGCCAATTTGTCGGCGGCTTCGAGGGAGCGCTCTTTAAGTTGATAGATGTGGAGCGCGGAGCTTGGCTTCTTCGTTACCGCGCCGAGAAACGCGCCAAGGGTTCTCGCGGCGCTCTTACCCTGGCTCGCGACCGCCCTCGCCGCCTCTTTGCTACCCGCTTCCGCCCGAACGTCCCGCGCGACGAAAAGCGGCAGGAACGGAACCCCCGCGGCGGAGCAAACCTCGGCGATCGCCCACGTTCCGCGATCGACCGCCGTCGCTCCGTAGCGCTTCGCGAGCTCTTTCGACTCGCCGACTTCCACTTTGCGATCGAGAGTCAGCAAAGCGCCGGTCGCGAATCGCTTTAGCAACTCGCTCGCCAAGAGCGACGCGCGCGTCGGCTCGACGCTCGGCTTCGGCTCGGAAGAAGAGCTCGATTCGGCTTCGGGATTCGGTTCCGCGTCGGCTCGCGGCTCGGTTTCGTCGGTCGGCTCGGGAGGCTCGGTCGGCGCCTCGGCCGCTTCCTTCGGCGGTTCGTCGGGCGCGCTCAATCTCGGGCGATCGAGATCCCATACGGTTCCGTCCTCGCGAACGAGCCGGTTCGGAACGAAAAGCGAACCCGGCTTCAAAGAGTCGACCAAGGGTCGAACGAACCCGATTTTCGCCACGCGCGCCGGGCGAAACGCTTGTAAGAGCGCCTCGGTTCCGCGTCTGGCGGCGTCGAGTCCGATTCCCGTCTCCACGACGGCGACCCGACGCTTTTTCCAGACTCCGATTGTGTACTTAAATCCGTTCCCTTTTGTCGTTTGCGACGACGACATTTTATCGAGCGCGCCCACGAGCGAGCGCTCCGTCGCCGCGACGATTCCAACGTCGACTCCACCAGCGACAATGCGATCCCGAGCCGCGCGCGAACGGAACGCGTCCTTAAAGAGAATCCCGTCGTAATCGCCGAGCTCCCCCGTCTCCAGGCGGCGCTTCGCCTCGTCGACGACCGTCTTCTCGACGCTCGCGAGCGTTCGAGCGCCGAGCCAGTTAAAGAGCATTCGAAAGGCTTGCGGGGGAATCATTTAACGAGGAACGTATAGCGATTAAACAAAAAAAGCGGGGGCGGCGTCGGCGATCTCGACCACGAGCTCGTCGATCGTCTTCCCGTCGGTTTCGACGATTAACTGGGCGGCGTCGCGATAAATCGGCTCGCGCGCCGCGAGGACGCGCTCGATTTCGGCGACGGGGGAGTTCGCGTCGGTGAGCGAAGGACGGCGCGACGCGGTCGTCGGATCCCCGAGAATTCGGCTCGCGATCGTCTCAACGGACGCGCGGAGCCAAACGACGACCCCGCGCTCCTTCATGAGCGCTCGGGAAGACTCGCGCAACGGAGCGCCCCCTCCGGTCGCGACGACGAGCGGCTGGGGCAAATCCAAGACGTCGGCGACGACGCGCTCTTCGAGGTCGCGGAAATAGGGCTCTCCCTCGCGGGCGAAGATCTCGGCGATCGTCGCGCGCGCGTAGTCCTCGATCCAGACGTCGAGATCGACCCAATCGAATCCCCAGCGCGCGGCGAGCGCTCCCGCGAGCGTCGTTTTGCCGGTCGCGCGGTACCCGATCAGGACGATCTTCCTTTTGCCAACGTTATCCTTCATAACTCGCGAGTCGCCACGAATCAGTTCCGGTCTTTCTTGACGAAATCGCCGAACGCGGACAAGATCGTCTTGGTGATCTTACCCGGCTTGCCATCTCCAATATCGCGACCGTCGACCTGAACGACCGGGATCAGTTCGGCGGCGCTTCCGGTCAGGAAGCACTCGTCGGCGGTGTAAACGTCGTGCCTCGTGAACGCGGCTTCCTTAACGGGCAGCCCGAGCTCCTCGCAGATCTCGATAACGACGTTGCGAGTAACTCCTTCGAGAATGCAAGCGTCGATCGGCGGCGTCGTCAGTTTGCCGTTTTTAACGATAAAGATGTTGTCGCCGGTGCACTCGCAGACGTCCCCTTTATGGTTGAGCATAAGGGCTTCTTCGCAACCCGCGTAGTACGCCTCGATCTTCGCCATGATATTATTGAGGTAATTGAGCGACTTGACGCGCGGGCTGAGCGAATCGGAGGGATTCCGAATCGTGCTGGCGGTAACGATCTTAATGCCCTTGTCGTAGAAGTCGGCCGAATAGAGCGAGAGAGCCTGCGCGATCACGATCACTTGCGGGTTCTTGCAGAGATTCGCGTCGAGCCCGAGCGTCCCTTCCCCGCGCGTTACGACCAAGCGAATGTACGCGTCGGTGAACCCGTTCGCCTCGCAGGTCTTGTAGATCGCGGCGAGCATTTCCTCTTTGCTAATCGGAATCTTGATATCGAGGGTTTTCGCGGAGTCCCAGAGTCGATCCATGTGCTTTCCGGCGCGAAAGACCTTACCGTTGTAGAGACGAATTCCCTCGAAAATTCCGTCCCCGTATAAAAAGCCGTGATCGAAAACGCTCACTTTGGCGTCTTCGCGATCGACCAACTCGCCGTTCATATAAATTTTAATGGACATTCCGACTAACCTTTCCGTAAAAGCTCGAGGAAGAGTCCAAACCCGCCCAATCGCGGGTTCGCCGACTTCCGATCGTCGCCGCCGCCCCCTCGGGAGACGCGGCTCCTCCCATTGTACGCGCCCGAGGGGCGCGACGCAAGCGTTTTTTCCATTTTTTTTGCGCGACGAACCGCAAAAAAGCGCCACCCGCGGCCCCTTCGGGTCGTTAGCGGACGCAACGCGACGAGCGTTTAGGCGCGACGCGGCGATTATCGCGGTTCGGTCGAGAAATTTGGGCGCGGTTACTCGACGTCGTTCGCCCGGGAGACGTCTCGTACCCCTCAAGGCGCCGTTCTAAATCAAGAGCGCGCCAATTCGAGACGGCGCTACTCGTCGCCTTCGTCGGGAATAATGGAAGAAGAGGACGCGTCCAATTCGAGGAATTCGGAAGAAGAAGAAGAAGAAGAAAATTCGTCCAAATCCGGCTCGTCCTCTTCGGCGTCCATATCGGAATCGTCAAAGTCGATAATATCAAGACCCAAAACAATAGGCGAATCAAAGTCCGTTTCCGCGACCTCGGCGCTTTTTGGAAGGTTGGATTCTTCCCCCGAACAAACAAAGAGATTCGGACAAGCGGAGAGGTCAACCTCGGGTATTTTACTCTTGTCGTATTTCAAAGACGATAGTCTTCGACAATGGGAAACGTCGAGTTCCCTCAGATCGCACTCGCGACAATCGAACCGTTGGAGGTTATGGCAATCGGCAAAATTGAGCGTCTTTAGAGCGCGATTGCCGGAACAATCGAGCGATTGAAGATCGGGACAGCCGGAAAGATCGAGTTCCGACAAGTTGTTATGGGAACAAACGAGAGTTTCGAGTTCCGCGCAATTCGATAAGTTTATACTCCGAAATCCGTTGGAATAACAATCAAACTCCCGAAGACCGACGCAACGGGAACAGTCGATTTTCGACAAATCGTTCCTTCCGCAACGCAGTGAAACAAGATTCGAACCGGCGGGGAGCGCGATCCTCTCTAAATAATTGTGGTCAAAGTCGACCCTTTTTAGCTCGACCAAGTCCGACAAGTCGAGACTCCCGCAAAGGCGGTTGTGGGAACAAAGAAGCGTTTGAAGTTTGACGCAACCGGAAAGAACGAGTTTCTCCAAACTATTGCGCGAACAATCGAGCGTTTCGAGATTGGCGCAATCGTTCAAGACGAGCTTTACAAGAGGGACATTAGAAAAACCGATTGTTTGCAAACCGTTGCAACTCGTTATTTCAAGATCCGTTGGGGAATCCTTTGAACAATCGAGCTTTTTGAGACTGGGACAATTCGAGATGGAGACGGAGGAACGGGAGCCAAAAAAGGATTCTTTGGAAGGAAGAAAACGGACCAAGCAAAGATTGGGACAACGAGCAATCTCAACGCGCCCTATGCTATCGTGGAGGGATAATTCGAGAGTTGCGAGAGTTGCGCAATTGATCGCGGACAAATTCCGCAATGATCGCAGCTCTTTAATAGCAAGAATCTGATTAGCGTTAAACGTCCGTTCGTCTAGCGTTAAGGTTTCGACAACTCTTTCTATTGTACAATCGTCCCAAGACGATTCTCCTTTTATCCCCCAAACGACGCGCTCGTCTTCCGACGATAAGCCAAGTTTCTTTAACGCGGCAAGATCGCGCTCGTTGTAGGGAAAGTCGTCGATCGATTTCGGGGCGACCCCTTCGGCGGACATATCGGAATCGTAGGCGTTCCTAATGAACTTGCTTTTCCGTCTGTCTTCGAACAGAGTATCCCGGGGATCGAAATCGAATTCTCCTCCTTCCACCTCAAGATATTCGGCGTATTCACTTAGAACGCGGGGGCGCATCTTGACTGACGCCTCCGACTTTTCTCGTGCCCCTTTAACGTCGCTCTCCGACTCGACTTCGTCCGACGAGTCGACGGGTTGAGACTCGCTCTCGTCGAGCGCCGACTCGCGGGATCTTCCCGTTAGAAACGCTAGCGCCTTACCGACAATCCCTTTGTTTTGGTCGTCTTCCATTATTCCCCCGACATAGTTCAAAAAAGCCAACGCGCGCCAACTCCGGCGCCCGAACCCGCCCAATCGCGGATTCGCCGACGTCCGATCGTCGCCGCCACTCCTCGCGAGGCGCGGCTTCCCTCAATTGTACGCGCCCGAGGGGCATGACGCAAGCGTTTTTCCCATTTTTGCGCGACGTTCGGGCAAAGGAGCGCCGCCGCGACGCTTACTCGGCGACGCGGCGTTGAGACGAAAAGTTCGGGGTTCCTCGACTACTTCGAGATCGAGTCGGCTAGGACGTCCCAGAACTCTTCGAGGTCTTCTTCGAGGTAGTTCTCGAAGTAGTCGTCGAGCGAGGCCTCGGTTCGACGGCTCGTCGCGGACGAACTCGTCGAGAAGGTCGCGGCGCGCTCCGAAGCGTCGAGTCGAAGGACGACGGTTCTCGGCTCCGATTCGCGCGTCCAAGTCCATTGATAGTTGGTATAATAACCTTGAACCGATTTGACGCGGAAATAGAAATCGGTCTGTCCGGCAAAATTGGTCGGAAGGATAATTGTGCCCGCCGAGTCGCAGATAACGGAAGTAGTCCGTTCTTCCCCAAAATCGGGATCGGTTCCGTACTCGAGGACGTAATGCGGAGCGCTATTGACGGCAACGAGCTGAACGAGCGTTTTGGTTCCTAGCGGAACGATCCGAAGATCGGGAGATTCTAATAACGCCCAGGACTCGAAAGTCGTCGCGGAGAAGATCGTGGACCAGTTGGAATCGACGCGCGAAACGTTGTCCCCCAAAGCTCTCGCTTTGAAATAGTACTTCGTTCCCGGTTTGAGTCCGGAAATCTCGCATCGAGGCGTTCCCAAACAACGCGCGAATTTCGCGTCGGAAAAGTCGGCCTTCGTCGAATATTGGACCTCGAATCCGGACGCGTTCGACGAATTGTAGCAAAGCGCGGTCGCGACGGTGGTTCCAACTTCCGAAATATAAGCTTTAGGGGTCGAAAGCTGACCCGCCGCGAAGTTGATAACGTTCCACATCGAGTCGTTCGCTTCCGAACCGGTCGCCTTAATTCGGAAGTAATATCGCGTTCCGAAAGTCAATCCGGTAATCGTTCTGACCCCGCTGTTGAACGTCTTCGTCTTCGCGTTGGAGAAATCCTCGTTTTCCGAATACTCGACGACGTATTTCTCGCCCCCCGAAACCTCTTTGATATTGAGCACGACCGAAGTCTTTACCGCCGAAGCGGAAACGACCGGCATCGGAAGAGAACCGCCCGTGTAGATCTTGGCCGTCGCGCAATAATCGGAATCGGTTAAATCCGAAGAGGTCGCGCGAACGCGAACGTAATACCACGTCGCGGAGGTCAACCCGGAAATCGTCTTGACGCCGCTCGTCTTATAAGTTTTGGCGGAATAGGTCGCGAACTTCGGATCGGTTCCGTATTCGACAACGTATCCCTCCGCGCGATCGGACGGATTGATCTTAACGACAATCGCCGTTTTCGTTCCGGAAAGCCCAATGACCGGCGCGTCGAGTTTGTCTCCGGTAAACGGTTCGGTCGCGGCGGTAATCGTCGCCCATTCGGAACCGCTC
Organism: Thermoguttaceae bacterium; assembly: GCA_017441605.1. GTDB lineage: Bacteria > Planctomycetota > Planctomycetia > Pirellulales > Thermoguttaceae > RUG369. Next base: position 54,724 of record JAFRXD010000059.1, read on the forward strand.
GACTTCCGCGCGGTCGCCATAACGCGGATATAATACGTTGCGTCCAGAGCCAAGTTGGCGATCGTCTTGACCCCGGCCGTCGCGTAAGAGACGCTCGTCGACTCGGAAAAGTCCTCGTTTTGAGAATACTCGACGACGTACCCCGTCGCCCCCTCGATCTCGCCGATCTCGATCGTTATCGAGTGTCGCGCCGTTTCGGTCGCCGCGAGCGCCGGGGTCGCGAGCGGGGCGCCGACCGTCGAGGCAACGAGCGAGGCGGGGTTGGAAAGAACGTCCTCGTAAGCGCTCGCGTAGACGCGGAAGTAGTAGTCCGTCTCGGGATCCAAGTCGGAAAAGACCTTATCGCCCGCCTCCGCGTAAAATCTAGTTTCAAACGCGTTAAACTCCGGATCGACGCTAAATTCGACGAGGTAAAGCGACGCGTTCTCGACGGGCGAGATCGTCAGGACGATTTCGGTCGAAGTCGCCTCGTAGTCCAAAGTCGGCGCGGCGAGACTTCGCGGTCCGTACTCGTAGGGGCCAAGGTCGATCGCGCCGTTGTAAACGCGTTGATAACCGATTTTGTCGACCTCGGTCGCGTTCAGCGAGGCGTCCCCCTTGTCGAGCGCCTGCGAGTTCGCCGCGAGACGGTAATCGCCCGAAGCGGCGTTGGCGAAAAGGGGTTGCGACGACTGATAGACGTAGTTGACGACCCCCGCCGAAGAGGCGTTCGACCACGAGGAGTACGAGGAGAGCGTGTTTCTCGCGTTCAGGGTCGCGGAAGCGATAACGTAAACGTCGATTCCGGCGTACGAGGACGACGTATTGGACGCGATAATCGTATTGTGGAAATTACGCGTTCCCCCGTAAGTGTAGACGCCTCCGCCATATGTGGAACTACCGGAATAAGAGCGGCTCGCGGCGTTTCCGCTTATCGCGCAGTTGACGAACGACCCGCTTCCATAGTAGCAGTAGAGACCTCCCCCATAGGAACTGTAGGAAGAGGAAGTCGTTTTAGCGACGTTTTTGGTTATCGAGCAGTTTGTCAGCGTTTGCGTCCCGTAGTTCAGATAGAGCCCGCCTCCCTCGGCGTAGTAGTAACCGCTCGCGGTATTGCCGCTAACGTCGCAACCGTTCATCGCGACCGTCCCGTAGGAGAGAAAGGCGCCTCCGCCATAGGAACTGGACGAGTTGTCCGAGATAGAACAATTCGTCAAGGTTCTCGTTCCATAATAGGAATAGAGTCCGCCCCCATTATAGCCCGAAACATTCGACGCGACGAGACAATTCATAAAGTCGCTAGTTCCGTAATAAGCGTAAATTCCCCCGCCGTATCCGGAACTATTGGTCGTCTTGTTGGATCGAACCTCGCAGTTGGTCATAACGACGTTGGCGTAATAGAAATCGGCTCCCCCGCCATAATTATAGGCTTTATTGCAGTTAATCGAGCAATTGTCGATCGTTAGGGCGGAGCGAGCGAACAATCCGCCGCCGTAATAGGAGAATCCGTTGGTAAGATTCAATCCAAGAATCGTCGCGTCGGCGCAAACGGTCAAAACGCGCGATTTGCCCGATCCGTCCAAAACGATTCCCGCGCCGGAACCGTCGATCGTTACCTCTTTTCCAACGCGGAGATCCGATCCGTTCAAAATAATCGTCGCGCCCTTCAAGTCCTCGGAGAACGAGATAACGTCGCCGTCTTCGGCGTACAACAGAGCCTCCCGCAAGGAGATCTCTCCGTCCGTCTCGTCCACGATGTCCTCGGCGGTCGTAACGACGACCGAGACCTCTTCGACCGATTTCTCAAAAGCCCCTTGATACTCAAAGGCGCCGATATCGATCGTCGGTTCGGACTTCCAACTCGCGATGATTCTTGGGTTTCCGGCAATGTCGAGTTCCGAGGTCGCGAGGGAGGAATCGCCCCGATCGATCGCCCAACTCGTCTCGGAGAGACGCAAGTCGAGCGAAGAGCCGTTGAGCAGCGCTCCGCTTGCGCTAAATTGCGGACCGACGACAAATTGCGGATCGAATCCGATCAAATTATTGGAACCGTAATAACCGCGCGAAGAAACGTCCGATTCGAATCCCGCCGCGTTCAAGGCGATAATCGTATTGTAAAAGGTCGGCGTCCCGGAACTGAATATTCCCCCGCCGTAACTTCCCGCGACGTTTCCGGTCAACGCGCAATTCGTAAAAGTCGCGACTCCGGAAACACCGCCTCCGCCGTACGTCGCTTCGTTCGCGAACACCGCCGAATTGTTTATCGCCGAACCGCTCGTATTGAAATAGATTCCGCCCCCGTAACTCGCGCGATTGTCTCGAATCGAACAGAGCGAAATGGTAACGACCGCGTTTACGAAGACCCCGCCGCCGGAACTCGCTCGTCCGCCGGTTATCTCCAAGCCGATTAGACTAGCTCGACCGTAAAGAGAAAAGACGCGCGAGGCGTCGGCGCCGTTAACGGTAATCCCCGGTTTCTCGTTTTCCGAATCCCAAACGGACGAGGCGTCGATAGCGACCTCTTTGTCGACGACGAGCGCCGAGCCTCCGAGGGTAATCGTTTTCCCTCGAAGTTCCGGCGCGAACGTAATCGTATCGCCCGCTTTCGAGTACAAAATCGCTTCGCGCAAAGAAATCAGACCGTCGGTATCGTCGACGATATCTAGTTCTGTCGTAACGACGAGCGAGACCTCTTCCGGGGTCTTGTCGATCGCTCCTTGGTATTCGTAAGCGCCGATATCGACGGTCGCTTGCGAAGCCCAACTCGCGACCTTTCTCGCGTTTCCCGCTACGTCCGTCGTTCCGACCGCCAACGAGTTGTCGCCCCGGTCGATCGCCCAACTGGTCGGCGCTAGTCGGAGATCGAGAGAGTCAGCGTTCGTCAAAACGCCGTTGGAATTAAAGGTCGGGGCAACGACGAACCCTGGATCGGTCTTGATAAGACTGTTGACCGACGAATTGATCGATCCGTATATGTCGACGCCGTAATCCGAGTTAGTGGAGTAATTAAGCGAAACTATCGAATTTTTAAGCGTCAACGAACCGCTCGAGCGGTAAATCCCGCCCCCGTTGTAGGCGGAATTGCCGCTAATAGTGCAGTTTGTGAACGAACGGCTATATCCATTGGTGGCATAGACGCCGCCGCCGTAATTATTAACTGCGCGATTTCCGCTTATCTCGCAGTTAGTAAAGGTAGACGTCCCAGTCGCGTAGACGCCGCCGCCGTAATAATTCGCGCTATTGTTTGATATTGCGCAATTCAAAAACTTCGCCGTCGAACTGCCGTAAAAATAGACTCCACCCCCGTAGTAGGCGGAATTCCCATTGATCGAACAGTCGCTAAAATTGCCCGTTCCGGAAATATACGCGCCCCCTCCGTAACCGTTGCTCGCGGTCGCGTTGGAGACGAAGGAACATTTGCTAAAATTGCCCGTTCCGGAAACGTACGCGCCGCCGCCATAATAGGCGGAATTACCGGAAATCGAACAGTTGACGAACGAACCGGTTCCGTTAAGATAAACTCCGCCGCCATACCCGGAATAACCGGACAACGCCGCGTTGTCGGCAAAAGAACAATTGGTAAACGAACCGGTTCCATAAACGTAGGCGCCGGAACCGTAATACCCCGAGCAAGCCGTAAAATCGCAGTTTAGAAACGTCCCGTTCGCGTTGTAAACGCGGACGCCGCCCCCGAACCCCCCCGAGGTAACGCAATCCGAAAACGCGCAATTACTAATCGACACGTCCGCGACGGCGCATAATCCGGCTCCGTCGTATGCGCGACCTTTGGTTACGGTCAGCCCGAAGAGCGACGCCTCGGCGGTTACGTTAAAGACGCGCGACGCGCTATCGCCGCTAATCGTAATCCCGGGCTTGTTCGCGGACGAGTTCCAAATCGACGATGCGTCGATCGTTACGCTCTTGTCGACGTCCAGTTGCGAGCCGCCGAGCGTTATCGTCTTGCCCTTCATTGAGTCGGCGAAAACGATCCTGTCCCCGTTTTGGCAGTTCGTCAAGGCGTATCGAAGGGAGCCGATTTTCGTCGCGTCGTCGGAAGTCGTCGTAACGATCCAAACCGACTCGTCCCCGCCGGGCGCGAGGACGTTCAGCTCGTAAGAGACCGGGTTTTCGAGGTCGTTTACGACGCGAGCGTAGTAGTCCCCCGCGGCGAGCCCTCCGAGCGAAATAAGCTCGTCGCCCGTCGATTCGGTCGTCGTGGCGATTAGATTACCCTCCGCGTCGTAAAGCTCCAATTTAAGCGCGTTTTCGGGTCGATTTTTATACGCGATTTGAACGAAGTCGCTCGCGAGCCCCTCGCTCGTCGTCGAGAAGGCGTACCAGTCGACGTCGGCGGCGTCGTGCAAACTGACGGTAAACGTCGCCAACCCGACGAGTTCGCCCAAATCGCTCGCGGTCTCGCGCGAGTCGTTCGGCTCGAAATCGTCCTCGACGATTAACGTCGTCGCGGAAACGGTCGCCCACGCGGAACTTCCGCGCTCCTCGGAGGTCGCCTTAACGCGGAAATAGTAGTCCGTCCCGGACTTCAAACCGGTAATCGTCTTGACCCCCGCGCTCGAATAGCTCTTTTCGGCATAGGTCTCGAACGTTTCGTCCTCGCCGTACTGAACGACGTATCTATCCGCGTTTTCCACGCTTGAAATATTGAGAACGACCGCGTTTCTCTTAGCGGTGGCGACGACGGTCGGCGTCGCCATAGGAGGTTGGGGCGCGGAAATCGTCAGGGTGTAATTCGCGTCGACCGTCGAGGAGGAATAGTAGTTGTAAACGTAGGCGTAATAGACCCCCGCCGCCCAACCGCTCATTGAAATATTTTCGACTCCCGAAGTTCCGGTCGACGAGCCGACTTGGGTTCCGGACGCGTTATAGATTTTGAGGTCGAGATCGGCGCCGGAACCGTGGGAGTAGTTGAGCTTGACGTAAGAGTCGGATTTGCCGACGTCCGAGGTCGTAAATATGAAGTAGTCCTTGTCGGAACCGGTATTAATCGACGTGGCGATGGTCGTAATCCCGCCCAAAACGCCAAGGTCGTAGGCGGTCGCCCTAGTTTCGTTCGGTTCGTAATCGCCGTAAATAAACGCCGAAGTCGTCGTCCAACCGGAATCGATCCAACCGTCAGCGATCGCTTTGACGCGGAAGCAATAGAGAACGCCCGGGGTCGGATTCTCGACGATCCGCGTTCCCGCGTCGGCAAGCTCAATCTGTTCGTAGCGCTCAAAACTAGAATCGACCCCGTATTGCAAAACGTACCCGGTCGCGTTTTCCACCGCGCCGACCGTCGCCTCGAAACGATCGTCGACAACCGCGACGGTAAGCGTCGGGCGCGTTAGTTTGCCGTCCATATTCGGCGCCGAAATCTCGAGAGAATATGTCCCAACCTTCGAATCGTAATAATTATAGACGCAAACGTAATAGTCGCCCGCCGCTAATCCCGAGAGCGAAATTGTCTCGACGCCGGTCGTTTTCTGCGATTGCGCGAGATAGGTTCCAGAACCGTCGTAAAGCTCGATATCGAGATCGAATCCGGACGCGTGGAGATAGGTCATTTTGACGTAATGGGTCGATTCTCCCTCGTCCGCGATCGAGAACTTGTACCAGTCTGCGTCCGAGGTTACGTGCAAGTTGCCGTTGAGCGTCGCGACGCCGGAAACGAGTCCCAAATCGTAAGCCGTCGCGCGAGAATCGTTCGGCTCGTAATCATCGGCGTAAATGGTTGTCGTCGCGGTCGCGATCGTCCAGGCGGAGTCGAGATACCCGTCGGCTGTCGCCTGGGCTCGGAAGTAGTAAGTCGTCGAGCGTTGGAGATCCGAAAAGACGATCGTCCCCGGTTCGGTTAGATTCCTCGTTTCGCAAGTCGAGAAATCGCTAGACGTTCCCCACTGCAGAACGTACTCCGTCGCGTTCGCGACCGAGCCGACCGTTATCGTGATCGAGTCGTCTCCCGCGACCGCCGTCAGCGTCGGCGCGCCGAGTCGAGCCTCCGCCGTATAGACGTATTTGTCCGGCTTCGGCGACAGGCGCTCGTAGTCGTAAAGAAAACCGAAACTCGTGGCGCTTTCGTATCCGTAGGTATCGAAAATATAGCCCGTTAGATAACCGTTCGAGCTCGCCGTCGACCAAGTGATCCCGTAATCTTGCAATTTGCGATCCTCCGACTGGTAATCGTCGGAGTCGGTTACGAAGAGCCGAGTGTAATAGTTGGGACTCGAGGTCGAGTAGGAATCGTTGTAGGTATATCCCCAACAGGTAATGGCGTGCCCGCCAGCGTACGAGCTTCCCCAAGTCCAGTCGACGCCGAGCCCGATCGCGTCTCCGGCGCGAATCGCGCTCGCGAGATTGTTCATCCCGGAAACCGTGTCGCGGAGACTGTCCCAGCCCGCGTACTGCGCGTATGTCTCGTTGTACTGCGCGAGTTGCGACGCGTAATACCCGCCGCTGTCCGGATCTCTAAGCGTTCCGTATTGATCGTGTCCTCCTTCGATAAACCACCCGTTTCCATAGTACGGCTCGCCCCCGTCGTCAACGAAATTCTCGGTAAAGACGTCGAACACCGCCTCTTCGTCCGGAAACGTGCTTTGGGGAGCCCAGCCCGTGTAATAGAGCATGTTCGCGCAAGTCGCCGCCCAGCATTGATAGTCGTCCCCGTCCCCGCTCGCGCGCCCCTTGTCCGCGTCGTAATAGACGTTCGTTTGGAACGTTCCGGTACCCGTCGTTATGAGAATGGCCTCTTCGGTCGACAAACCCGCGAGAAAACCTCGCTCCGTTTCGCTATATTGGAAATCGACCGACCACGACTCGCGAATCGAGGAGTCGCCTCCCAGCTCCTGCTGATTCGAAAGCCCTCGAGCCGCGTAGTAGTCGCTCGAGCCGATTAGCGTAAACGGCGCGGCGCCGAGCTCTTCCTGCGAGTCGGCGATGTTTGGGGCGGCGTCGATCGAGTACTCTCCAACGTTCGCGTTGGAGAGCGTCAAGAGCGTCAGCGAGTCGGTCGAAAGCGAAACAAGTTCGCTCGTGGCAACGAGTTCGCGAGCGCCATAGTCGGAGAATCCGACGAGCGCGAAGCCGCCCAGCCGAACGTCCCCGCTCGAAATCGAGAAAACCCCCTCGTGGGAGGTCGTCGCGATTTGTAAAGCGCGAGGACCGAAGCTCGCGAGCGTTATCGAGCCGCTTGCGGCGGAGTCGACGTCGATCGCGATCGTCGCGTCCCCCAAGTCGAGCTGGTAATTCGCCGCGTCGGTTCGCAAAACGATCAGATCGCTCTCGGGCGTCGCCGCCGCCTCTTGAATCGCGCGCGTTATCGACGCGTAAGAAACGTCCTCCGCTTGGATCTCGACGACGTTCAAGTCGCTCGCGGACTCCTGCAAGTCGAGCTTGGAATACGCCTCGCGAATCGCCGCGAACTCGGCGGCGGACACGCTCAACAGCTGGCGCTCTTCCAGCCCTTCGAGACGGAGTTTGCGCGATTTCGGAGCCTTGCGCGAATCGACGCGCGACGAAGAAGATCGGAAAAAGTCAAAAAGCCGACCTTTAGAAAGATTGCGTTTCAAGATAGCCCTCGCTATATATCTCGAGTTGTCGACTCGACAATATCGCGAAAGCCCCGTTCGCCTCAACACCTCGTTGAAACGCGGTCGACAATAACCCTGCAATATCGTCTTGCCGCTTGTTGGTTCGGCGCCAAAGTTCGCGACCGCGGAAAGCGCATTTTCCGATCGTCGCGAGCGAACCGACGCTCCTCCCATATTATAACGAGGAAACGCCATCTTTCAACCCGCGCGATAAAAAAGCGTCCCCAAACGCAAAAACCCGACCCCGCGGAGTCTTTTGCCGCGAGGTCGGGCTCTATTGGGTCAATGCGTCAAAGCCGCCGACTACTTAACGATCGACTTCGCCAAGACGTCCCAGAACCCGTCGAGCTCCTCGTCCACCCCGTCTTCGAGCGCCGCGTCGAGATCGAGAATCGCGCTCGAGGTCGCCGCTTTGGTCTTCGGGGTTCGCGCAATCCAATCGGAGTCGACGTACCCGGTTCCGGTCGCCTTTAAGCGCAGGTAGTAGGTCGTCCCGGGCTCCAGATCGGAAATCGCCTTCATACCGGCCGAGGTAAACGTCTTGGTCGAGCAGTTCTCGAACGTCGGATCGGTTCCGTACTCTAGAACGTACTTGGCGGCGTTTTCGACGGCGGAGAACTTAATCGAAATCGAGTTCTGAGTCGTAACGAGGGTCTGAATCGCGGGGGTCGCGAGTTGCCCGAACAGCTCGGCGGTTTGGGCTTCGAACGCGTCGCTCCATCCGGAATCGAGACGGTTCTCGCCGTCTCCAAAGACCATCGCGCGGAAATAGTAAGTCGAATTCGGCTCCAATCCGGCGATCGTCTTAACGCCGTAAGTCGCGTAGGAAACGGCGCTGGAGTCGGAGAAGTCGGCGTTTTGCGAGTATTCGATCAAATAGGAGACCGCGTAGGAGACCTTCCCGAGCGAGATCTGAATCGCCTCCGGGGTCGCGTCGACCGCGGAAACGACCGGCGGCGCCAGCGCTCCGACTTGGATCGAGACGACTTCGGACCATTCGGAGTCGTTCGCCCCTGCCCCGATCGCTTTCGTGCGGAGGTAGTAGGTCGCGCCGAACTCCAATCCGGAGAGCGTCTTCGCGCCGGCTCCGACGAACGTCTTGGTCGAGAACTCCTCGAAGTTCGGGTCGGTTCCGTATTGGAAAGCGTACTTTTCGCCCCCCTCGACGCCCGCGATCGTCGCGATAATCGCGCTCTTCGTCGACGCGAGACTCGCGATCGTCGGCGCGTCGAGCTCAACGTACGGATCCGCCGTCGTTTGCGCGATCGGCTCGGACCATTCGGAATCGACTCGGCTCTCCCCGTCCCCGAGCGCCTTGACCCGGAAGTAGTAGGTTGAACTCGGTTCCAAATCCGCGATCGTCTTCGTTCCAACCGCCGGATAAGCAACGACCGTCGAATCGCTAAAGTCCTCGCTCGTCGAGTACTCGATCGCGTACCCGGACGCGTTGGCGACGCCCGCGATCGCGACTTTCGCGGTTTGGTCGGTAACGCCCGCCGGGGTCGCCGTCGGAGCGCTCAATTGCCCGACCGTCGCGGTAAACTCGGTCCAAGCGGAGTCGCGATACCCGGCGCCCGTCGCTTTGACGCGGAAGAAGAGCTCGGCGCCAAAATCGAGACCGGAAAACGTCTTCGAACCCGCGCCCGCGAACGTCTTGGTCGAGAACGACTCGAAGTTCGGGTCGGTTCCGTACTGGAAGAGGTATTTCTCGCCACCTTCGACCCTGTCGATCGTAACGACGAGCGCCGTCTTGGTGGAAGTCGTCCCGGCGACGACCGGCGCGTCGAGCTCAACGTAAGCCGCGTCCGTCTCTTGCGAGAACGCTTCGGACCACTCGGAGTCGACGCGAGTTTCGTCGTCCCCTAGCGCCTTGACGCGGAAGTAATAGGTCGAGCTCGGCTCCAAACCGTCGATCGTCTTCGTTCCCGCCGTCGCGAACGAAACAAGGGTCGAGTCGCTAAAGTCGCCGCTCGTCGAGTATTCGACCGCGTAGCCCGACGCGTTGGAGACGCTCGCGATCGCGATCTTCGCGCTCTGGTCGGTAACCGCGCCCGGCGTCGCGCTCGGCGCCGGTAATTGCCCGACCAAAACGGTCAGCTCGGTCCAGGCGGAGTCTTTATAACCGGTTCCCGTCGCCTTGACGCGGAAATAGTAATTCGATCCAAAGTCGAGATCGGAAAACGACTTCGCGCCGTCGCCTGCGAACGTCTTCGACGCGAACGTCGAAAAGCTCTCGTCGGTTCCGTACTGGAAGACGTACTTCTCGCCCCCCGCGACGCCCGCGATCGTAATCGAGACGGAGTTCTTGGCGGACGTCCACCCGGAGACGGTCGGCGCGTCGAGCTCGACGTACGCCTCGTCCGTCTCTTGGCTTATCGCCGTCGACCACGCGGAGTCGACGCGATTCTCGCCGTCCCCGAGCGCCTTGGCGCGGAAGTAATAGGTCGAACTCGGCTCCAACCCGTCGATCGTCTTCGTTCCGTAGGTCGAGTAGGAAACGACGGTCGAGTCGCTAAAGTCTTCGCTCGCAGAGTATTCGATCGCGTATCCGACGGCGTTCGCGACCGGGTTTAGCGCGATCTTGATCGTCTCGTCGGTGGTCGCGCCCGGGGTCGCTACCGGCGCGGACAACTGCCCGACCGTTACCGCGAACTCGGTCCACTCGGAGTCGTTATAACCCGTTCCGGAAGCTTTGACGCGGAAATAGTAGTTGGCGCCAAATTCCAACCCGGAGAACGTCCTCGCGGCGTCCCCAACGAACGACCTGGTCGAGACGCTCGCGTAGGTCGGATCGGTTCCGTACTGGAAGACGTAGTTCTCGCCCCCCTCGACTCCAACGATCGTAACGACCACCGCCGTTTTGTTCGAAATCCAACTGGAAACGACCGGCGCGTCGAGCTCGACGTAAGGATCGGCGGTCTCTTGCGCGAAGATTGCGGACGGATCGGAGTCGACCCGCAACGCGCCGCTCGCCAGCGCGGTCGCGCGGAAGTAGTAGGTCGAGCTCGGTTCCAAGCCGTCGATCGTTTTTGTTCCGGGGGTCGCGTACGCAACGCTGGTCGCGTCGGAGAAGTCGTCGTTTAGCGAATATTCCACGACGTATCCGGACGCGTTCCCGACGGCGCTCAGCGCGAATTGGAGCGAAACGTCGGTCGAAGCGACCGCGCTAAGGACGGGGGCCGCGAGTTGTTCGACCGTCGCCGAGGTCGTCCCCCACTTCGAGTCGTTCGCGGAGCTTCCGAGGGCTTTCGCGCGGAAGTAATACGTCGCGCCGACCAAATAGTCGTCGATCGAGAAGGTTCCGGCGGAGGCGAGCGTTGCCGCAGTCGCGTCGGAGAAGTCCGACTCGAACCCGTATTCAACGAGGTAACTCGCCGCCTCCGCGACCTCTCCAATCTCGAGCGAGAGGGCGGTCTTGGTCGCGGAAACCGCGAGCGTCGGGGTCGCGAGGATCTCTCCGCCCGGCACGAGCCGCAACGTCGCCCAGTCGGAATCGGACGATTGAGCCGCGAACGCCTTGACGCGAACGTAGTAGACCGACTCGGAAACTAGGTCGGTAATTGTCTTAACCCCGGCGGTCGCGTAACTTCGCGATTGAGCGTCCGCAAAGTCGGCCGCGGTCGAGTATTCCAAGACGTACCCCTCGGCGCCCTCGACCTCGTTAATCCTAACGACGATCGAAGTCGGAGTGGTCGAACCCGAAACGACCGGGGTCGGGAGCGCGGCGAAGCGCTCGTAGGCGCCCAAATCGACGGCGTCCCCCGCGATTCGCGGATTATTATCGAGGTCGAAGGAATCGCTAGAAACAAACGAATTATCCCCGCGGTCGAGCGCCTGCGAATGGGCGTCGAGATGGAAATCGCCGTTCTCCGCGTCGACGAACAGCGGTAGCGACGGGTCGTAAACGTAGTTGACGACGGGCTGACCGTAATCGGACCAATTGTGGCTTGGCGCCAAAACGTTGAGCGCGTAGACGTAAGGCGCGTCGTTAACGACCGCGGAACTGGAATCGGCCGCGCAAGAAGACTCGACGATAATCGAGTTGCGAAGCGCTAATAACGCCCGCTCCGAGACGCCGAAGGCGCCGCCGATTTGAGACGCGGAATTTCCGTAAAAAGTCGAGTTATAGAAGTTCGTCGAACCAGTGTCCGCAATGTCGAAAGCGCCCCCGCGAGACGCGGAATTGTTCGCGAAAACGCCGTTCGTAAATTGGTTCGTCGTGTTTTCGAGATAGAAGGCGCCCCCGACCTGGTCGGCGCGATTTCCGGTCGCGACAACGTGGTAGAACGTCGCGTTCGCGTTCGACATTGCGAACGCGCCGCCCTTCCCGAAGGCGTAATTGTCCTCGAACGTCGTTCTTAGAACGTAAGTCTGGCTACCGGTGATAAAGATCGCGCCCCCGTCGCTACCGGAGGTTTGATTGCGCGCGAACAACGAATCTTCGACGTAAACGCCCGACGCGCCCCAACTTTGCACGGCGCCGCCCAAATCGGTCGAGCGGTTGTCGGTAAAGGAGTCGCCCCGAAGAACGACGGTTCCCCCGTCGCCCTTAAACGCCGCGCCCTGAGTTCCGGCTTCGTTGTTCGAGAAGGTCGAGTTGGTAATCATGGCTCTCAGATTGTCCGCGCCGACGAACTGAACCGCCGCGCCGTAGTTGGACGCGACGTTCTCCGAGAACTCGCAGTCGTCGACCGTAAGATTCGCGCCGATCGTCCTTACCGCGCCGCCGTTGACGGCTTGGTTCTCGACGAACTCGGAGCCGGTTACGGTCAAACTCTTGCAGTCCGCGTTGATCGCGCCGCCAATATCGGTCGTCGAATTCCCCTCGAATCGGGAGCCTTCGATCGTTATGACCGCCAGTCCCATGCCGGAAATCGCCCCGCCGGTATACGTCGCGCTATTATTGGCAAACGTCGAATCGGCGACGGAACAAAAGACGTCCTCTTGCGAATCTTTAGAGTTGAAGACGAACGCGGCCCCCGACTCCGTCGCGGAGTTGCCCGTCGCGGTAACCCCGGTAATTTCGACGTTCGTCCCGTCGAAAATCCCGGCGCTCCCCGCTATCGAGGTATTGTCGGTAAAAGTCGATTCGGAGATTGTTCCGTTCGAGTACTCGACGAAGACGCTCGCTCCCCACGACGATTGGTTCTCGACGAACGTCAAGTCGTCGAACGCGAACGTCCCGCCCTGAGCGAAGACGCCTCCCCCTCGCCCGTCGGACGCCTCGTTGTTCGTAAACGTCGAATTGGCGATCGCCAAGCTCGGAATATTCCAAGAGGAGATCGCGCCGCCGGTCGGCCCGCTATTGTTGGTAAACGTCGAGTCCGCGATAGAATAAGAGCCGTCCCCCTCGGTTTCTCCCCGCTCGAAGTTGAGCGCGCCGCCACCCGCCGCCGCGTAGTTGTCCTCGAACGCGTTCCGAGCAAAAACGGCATGGGGACCGCGCAAGAAAAGCGCGCCTCCCCAACTGCCGCCTCCGCCGGTCGTTTGGTTTCTCGCGAAACTCGAGTCTTCGAGGCAAAGCTCGGTCGCTTCCCAGAGTTGAACCGCGCCTCCGGTTCCGGTCGCCTGGTTGTCGGCAAAGGCGTCGCCGCGCAGAACGACGATTCCGCCGTCCCCCTTGATCGCCCCTCCCTCCGCTCCGGCGGTATTGCTCGAGAAGGTCGAGTTGGTAATACTAACGGGCTGATCCGCCTCGCCAATGAATTGTATCCCCGCGCCGTAGTTCGAGGCGACGTTCTCCGAGAACTCGCAATCGTCGATCGTAAGATCCGCCCCGATCGATCTCACCGCGCCGCCGTTGACGGCTTGGTTTCCGACGAACTCGGAACCGGTTACGGTCAAACTCTTGCAGTCCGCGTTAATCGCGCCGCCAATGTCGTTGTTGGAATTGCCTTCAAATCGCGAATCCGCGACGGTAACGACCGCCCGTCCCCAAGCGGAAATCGCGCCTCCGGCGGTTCCCGAGGAATTGTCGAGGAAGGTCGAGTCAGAAACGGAGTACTCGACGTCCCCTTCGGCGGCTCTCGGACTGAAATCGAACCCGCCGCTCGTAACGGAGGCGACGTTTCCAGTAACGGTCGCGCCGGATATCCGGACGCTAGCCCCGTCGAACATAGCCGCCCCGCCGTGCGCGGAGGAGTTGTTGTTAACGTAGGTCGAATTGTCAACGGTTCCGGTCGCGTATTCGACAAAACTACCGCCTCCGCCATTCGAACGGTTTCCCTCGAAGGTCAAGTTGTCGAACGCGAACGTTCCCCCGTGAGCGTAGATTCCGCCCCCCAGCGAGTCGGGAGTCGCGTTATTGGTAAAGGTCGAATCGGTGACAGTCAAGGACGCGACGTCCCAAGTCTGGATCGCGCCGCCGAGCCCCGTCGCCGAGTTTTCTTCGAAATCGCACCCGTCGATGGAGATCGCGCCCGCGTCGATTTTGATCGCGCCCCCCTCGGTTCCGGTATTGTTCTCAAAGGTCGAGTCGCCGATCGTCGCGTCGGTCGAGTCGAGCCGAATCGCGCCGCCCCAAGAGATCGCCACATTGTCGGCAAAGGAAGCGCCTTGGATCGTCGCGCTATTGGCGCCGGCGAGGTAGATCGCGCCGCCGACGTCCTTCGAGACGTTCTCGGAGAACGAGCCGCCGACAATCGAGAGGGACGCCAAATCTCTCGCGAAAATCGCGCCGCCCCCGCGACTTTCGTTCCCAGTAAACGTCGTTCGGGAAATTGTCGGGGAGCCGAGGTTGAGATAAATCGCGCCCCCGAAACCGTTGACGGCGTAGCTCTCGCTATACTCGCCGGTGGCGGCGTTACCGGAAAAGGTCGAGTCGGTAATCTCGTAGACCGTCGGATTGTAACTGTTCAACGCCCCCCCGGTAATGGAGGTATTGTTGGTAAAGACGCACTCCGCGATCGTTAGCGATCCGGCGTCCGACTTGATCGCGCCGCCTTTGCTCGTCGCGATATTGCGAGTAAGAGTCGAATTGGAAAGCGTTAGCGTTCCGCTATCGACGCGCAGCGCGCCCCCTATTTCGGCGACGTTCCCCTCGAAGGTCGAATCGGAGATCGTCGCCGTTCCGCGAACGGTGATCGCGCCCCCGTGGTTCGCCGAATTCCCGATCATCGAGCAGTTCGCGACCGTTCCGCTTCCGGAGAACCCAAAGTGGGCGACCCCGGAGTACCCGCCGGAACTATTGCCCGTAAAGACGGTGTTCGTCAGAGTCGACTGTCCGTCGGAATCGACCGCGCCCCCATAGTTCGCGGCGAGGTTCCCGGTCAGTTCGGAACCGCTCAATTGCAGAAACGCGTTCCCGGAGGTATGGATCGCGCCGCCGCAATCGGTCGACTCGTTATCGGTAAACGTCGAATTTTCAATAACGAGCGTCGTATTGGGCAGGACGTCGATCGCGCCCCCCATTTCCCCTTGGTTGCGGCTAAAGGTCGAGCCGACGATCGAGGCCGACGCGCCGACGACGTTCATATTGATCGCGCCGCCGCTCCCAGAGGTCGTATTGCCGACGAATTGCGAGTCGACGACCGAGATCCCCGCCGCGTTTCCGGTCGAAAACGCCCCTCCCCCGTAGTGGGCGGAGTTGTTCTCGAAACGGACGTTCGTCATCGTCGAGCTCGTTTGGACGTCTTGCGCTTGGAAGTCGAATCCGCCCCCCCAAAGCCCCGCGACGTTCCCGATTACCGTCGTATCGGAAATCGCGACGCTCGTTCGATCAAAGTCGGCGGCGCCCCCGGTCCATTTAGCGTAGTTATTATCGAACAAGGAGTTCTGAACCGTTCCGGTCGCTCTCTCGGCGAACAAGGCGCCCCCGTTCCCGCAGTCCTCGCCCCCATTGTTGATAAACGAAACGTCGTCGAACGCGAACGTCCCGCCGTTCACGAAGATCGCGCCGCCCCAATTGGTCGCGGCGTTCCCGTCGAAGACCGAGCTCGAGACCGTCAGCGCGACGCCCTCGGACGCGATCGCGCCCCCGTTCTCGGCGGCGCCGCCCGTTAGGCTCAGCCCGACGAACGTCGCGTCGGCCGCAACGTTAAAGATTCTCGACGCGGAGTTTCCGCTAATCGCAATGCCCGGCGCGTCGGTCGAGTCGTCCCAAATCGCCGAGGCGTCGATCGTAATCGCCTTATCGACGACAAGCTCCGACCCGGCGAGCGTAATCGTTTGCCCTTGAAGCGAGGCGTCGAAGACGATAACGTCGCCGTCGTAGGCGTTTTCAATGGCGTAACGCAGCGATCCCGCGTCGGTCGCGTCGTCGGAATTCGTCGTTACGACGACCACCGCGTCGGTCGCCGAGGCGGGGGTCGCCAAGTTCAATTGGTACCCCGCCGGTTTTCCCGCCGTATTTCGAACGCGAACGTAGTAGTCCCCGGCCGAGAGCCCATAGAGCGAAATCGGCTCGGCGGCGTCCGCCGACTCCGCGATTAGCGCCCCGTCCGCGTCGTAAAGCGCCAGCGAAAGCTCCGCGACGCCCTCGATCCGCTCGTAATTCGCCGAAACGTAATTGCGCCCCGTACTGTCGAACTCGGTCGAGAACTTGAGCCAGTCGACGTCCGTCGCCGAGTGGATATTGAGATCGTAAGAGTTTTCGCCCAAGAGAGTTCCAAGTTCGGTCGCTTCGGCGCGGGAGTTGTTCGGTTCGCATTCGTCGCCGTCGAACCCCGTCGTCGCGACGATTTGTTCGTAATCGGAGTCGCCAAAGTCCGCCGCCGTCGCCTTAACGCGGAAGTAGTAGGTAACCCCCGTCTCCAACCCGGAAATCGTTCTCACGCCCGCGGTCGCGAAATACCGCGTCTCGTAAGTCGCGAACGCCGGGTCGGTTCCGTACTCGACGACGTAGTTCTCGGCGTCCTCGACCTCGCCGATTCTCAAAACGACGGCGTCGCGAGTCGACGACGCGGAGACGGTTGGGGTCGCGAGCGAGGGGACGAGCGCGGTTGTTCCGACGAGCGCGTCGTCGTTATAGTACGAAATCTCGACGCGCTCATGGGACGACGCGTCGAATATTTTTCTCATAATCCTATTGGATTCAAATTCGTACAATTCGAACGAAACCGGTTGTCCCGAGGCGCTCGTCGCTAGCATTTGATCCCACTCGTCAAGCTCGCTAATATATTGGATTCGCAAATCGAGCGATCCGCTCGGAAAAACGATTTTCCGAACGCCGGCGTCGGTGTAAACCTCAACGTCGAGACAATCGGAAAGATCGAGTTCCGCCAAGTTATTGCCGAGGGAGTCAATGTAGAGTAAAGCGGCGCAATCGGAGAGATTCAACGTCGTTAGGCCGTTCCAATTACATCTAATGCCATACAATTTGGCGAGACCGGAGAGATCGAGTTCGACAAGATTGTTGGAGTCGCACGTAAGACGGATCAAGTTCGAGCAATCCGAAAGATCCAAGCTCTCTAATCCGTTTTCGTCGCAGTAAAGGGTCTGCAAACCGGAGAGCCCCGTCAAATCCAATTCCGTTAGATCGTTTTGCCAGCAACTCAAAAGGTAAAGATTCTCGCAACCGGAAACGTTAAGTTCCGTTAGATCGTTGGTTTGGCAAGCGAGGACGGTAAGGTTCGCTTTTCCCGAAACGTCGAGCGAGGTTAGTTTGTTGTTAGAACAATCGAGGTTCGTCAGATTCGAGCAACCCGACAAATTCAACGACGTCAATCCAACGCCTTCGCAATTAAGCTCTTGCAAATTCGCGCAACCGTTAAGAGCGAGAGTCGTCGAGCTCTCGGTCGTCCCGGTAAACGACATTGCGGTTTGGGTTCCGTTTTGGCAATAGAACTGCAAATAGCCGCCTAGATACCCAACGCCCGTAAGATCGACGCTCGACAGCGCGGTTTTGTTGCACATCGCCATCTGGAAGTAGCGACAACCCGATACGTCGAGGCTGGTAAGCGAGGAGCAATTCATGCAATTTAGATTGTTGAACGACGCCAACCCGGAAAAATCGAGACTCGTCAGACTCGCGTCGTCAAAGCATTCGACAAACTGCAAATTGTCGCAACCGGAGACGTTCAACTCCGTCAACGCGGAGTCCGAATGGCAACTAAGACGCGTCAGATTCGCGCAACCGGAAACGTCGAGTTTC
This sequence comes from Thermoguttaceae bacterium, assembly GCA_017441605.1. Classification (GTDB taxonomy): domain Bacteria; phylum Planctomycetota; class Planctomycetia; order Pirellulales; family Thermoguttaceae; genus RUG369. The sequence goes on from JAFRXD010000059.1 coordinate 72,379, forward strand.
GTCAGCGCGTCGCGCCCCGATATATTGATTTGCGTTAGCGAGGCGTCCGCGATCGTCAGCTCGACGAGCCGACCCTCGTCGTTCCAGACGACCCCGTCGCTCTCCGCGGTCAGCCCGAGCGCCTCGATCGCCGCGAGATCTCCCGCGTCGTAGGCGAAGGAGGAAGTAGTTTGTATCGTCGTTCCATCGTAACGGTCGTCGAAATAGGAGCAAACGAGCGGGGCGACGTTTACCGAAGGCGAAAACGTCGCGCGACAATAAGGCGGGGCCGCCCTCCAATAGTCGTCCTCCCATAGCTCAAAGTCCACCGACGCGCCCGCGGCGTCGATTATTTCGCTAACGCCTTCGCCGCGTATCCACAGATTGATCGCGCGCTCGTTCGAAACAGAGAGGGTCTCCAGCGAAGGCTCGAAACAGAGGTCGACGACGGGACATTCCGAAAGATCGAGTTCCGTCAATTCGTAGTTCGTTGAGCAGTCCAACTTCGAGAGCGAGGAACAACCGGAGAGATCGAGCTCCGTCAAAGCGTTGCCGGAACAATCAAGCGTTTCCAGATCCGGGCAATTGGAGAGATCGAGTTCCGTTAGCTCGTTTCCCCCGCAGTAAAGCGATTTCAACTTCGAAAGATCCGAGAGATCGAGTTCCGTCAAAGCGTTGCCGGAACAATCAAGAAGCCGAAGAGGACAACCCGAGACGTCTAGCTCGGTCAGCGCGCAAGACGGACAATCGAGACTTCTCAGATTGACGCAACCGGAAACGTCGAGTTTCGTCAACGCGTCAAACCCGAACAAATCGATCTCGCTAAGCTCCCGGTTCGCGATCGTCAGCTCGACAAGCCGACCCTCGTCGTTCCAGACAACCCCGTCGCTATTGGCGGACAGCCCGAGCACCACGATTCCAGCGAGATCGTCCGAGTTCGGAGTCGCGCTCGTCGCCAGCGGGACGATCTCCGGGGCCGGAGCGGGCGCCCCTTGTTCGACGACCTCGTTCCCGAGACTAGCGAGGGTCTCGTAGGGCGTCGCGCTCAGAAGCTGGCGCTCTTCGAGCCCCTCGAGCCTCAACCCGCGCGATTTTGGGGCGTTTCGACGATCGTCCCCCATGCGCGAAGAACCAAAAATATTCCCCAATCGACGTTCAAAACCGTTGCGTTTCAAAACGCATCTCCTTAAAGGCTGGTCGCGAGAGCCCGCTTTCGACGCGTCTCTCGCAGTCTCCGATTAAAAACCCCCGTTTAGCGCCGCGCCCCTCGAAATCCAAGAACTCCGCGCCGCGCGAACCCGCGAGTCGATCGCGCAATTATCGGAAAATGGGCATTTCCGCAAATCGCCGCTCGATCGACTCGTCGCTACAGTTTATTGGAACGCGGCGCCAATTCAAGGGCTTTGCGGCGCCCGTGCGACTTTTTTTTGTAAAAAACCGGAAATTGTCGAGAGAACGAGAAACTTTTTATTTTCGGGAATTGCAATAATTCGATCGCGCGGTCTTTTCGAGCCTCTTCCGGAAACGACGCAAAAAAACCGGCTCCGCGTCGTCGAGGGACGCGGAACCGGTATCTTGCGGACTAGCGAGTCGGACTCGCCTTACTTCGCGCGGGACTTCGCTAGGACGTCCCAGAACGCGTCGAGCTCGTCTTGCTCGTCTTGCTCGTCGAAGTAGTTCTCAAAGGGCGAGTCCTCGTCGAGAACGGCGCTCGACGCGCTCGCGCCGCTCGTTTTCGTCTTCGCGCTAAAGGTCGCCCAATCGCTCTCGCCGAATTGATCGGAAATCGCCTTAACGCGCGCGTAATATATCTTCCCAGAATCCAAACTGGAAAGCGTCACGCTAATCGTATTCTTCCCTTCGGTCGGATAAAAAGTTCTGGTTATGGTGGCTCCCGACGGGAAATTCGTCATCTTACTGTACTCGACCACATAGCGATCGGCGGCGTCGACCGCGTAGATCGAAAATATAATTCTCGACTTGTCGACGGTCGGGGAGCTAAGAGTCGGAACGGCCATTCCTTTTGTTCTCGCCTCGAAGACGTTCCACGCCGACTCGTTGTAACCGTCGGCCGTCGCTTTGAGTCGGAAGTAGTAGCGCGTTCCAAGATTCAGTCCGGTGAGCGTTTTCCCGCCGCTACTGGCGTAGGTTTTATTAACGGCGTTGGTAAAGGTGGGGTCGGTTCCGTACTGCAAAACGTAGCTCGTCGCGTTCGCGACCGCGCCAATATTGACGGTGATTTTCTCGTTAAAGGAAGTGGTCGACGCAGTTGGAACCTCAAGACATGAAGTCGGCGTTTTCGCGCTGGCGATCGTCGACCAAGCCGAATCGGAGCGATCGTCCCCGGAAGCCTTAACCCGAACGTAATAAGTCGTTCCAAGCTCCAGATTCGGAAGGGTCTTCGAACCGGGGTAATCGAAGGTGGCGCTCGTCGTGTAAGCGGCGCGGAAATAGCGATCCGTTCCGTATTGGACAACGTACTCCATCGCGGAAGTTACTTTGCCGATCTCGACGACCAAAGAATTACCCTGAGCGACGCATTCAACGCCGGGGACGGCGAGCGCGGGGGCTCCGGAGGTCGTTCCTTTAGTCACGCTCCAGTCCGATTCGCCGTAAGCGGTCGAGATCGCTTTAACGCGAAAGTAATAGGTCTTTCCGGATTCAAATCCAGAAATCGTCTTCGCTCCGGGAGTCGGGTACGATTTCGTACCAAGGACGGTCGCGAAAGAACTGGTTCTCGCGTATTCAACGACATAACTGTCGGCGTCCTCGACCTCCGAAATGGAAAGAACAATGGCGGTCGACGTCGCGCTTGAAACGATCGAGTCGCTTGGAGGCAGAAGTCCGGCCGTTCGAATGACAAATTCGGCGAACGCGGAATCGGGACGCCCTGTCGCGGTCGCTCGAAGTCGGCAATAATAGCGCGTTCCGAGAGTCAGTCCGGAGACCGTCTTCGCGCCGGTCGTCGAATAATATTTCGTCGCAAATGTTTCGAAGGTCGGATCGGTTCCATAGTCAAGGACGTACTGCTCCGCGTCCTCGACCGCGTTAATCGTCACTATGATCGCGTTTTTGGTCGAGGAGGTTGAATAGGTTGGCGTCTCGAGAGCGTCAGAAGGCAGAGTCGTCGCGCTCTCGGTCGTCCAATCCGAGTCGAAGTAGAACGCGGAAATCGCCTTGACGCGGAAATAATAGGTAGTTCCGGGAACCAAGTCCGAAATCGTCTTCGCGCCGGACGAATCGTAGATCGCCTCGACGCGCGTCGCGAACGTAGAGTCGGTTCCGTACTGCAAAACGTAACTCGACGCGTTGGGAACGGAACCAATCTCGACTTCAACGACCGAGACGTCCGGGACGATCGTCAAACTTGGCGCGGAAAGTTGAGAGGAGTTGGTCGCTTGGGAAACGACCGTCCATCGCGAGTCGACGCGCCCGTCCGCGATCGCCTTAACGCGAACGTAATACGTCGTTTCGGAGTTCAAATCGACGATCGTCTTAACGCCCGCCGAATCGAAGGAAACCCCGATCGTGGAATCGGAACCAAAGTCCGGATCGGTTCCGTACTCGACGACGTAACCGGCCGCGTTCTCGACCTCTCCGATCGCGACCTCGATCGTCGACGAGCGCGGAGTCGTCGAGACGCTCGGCCAAGCGAGAGCGGGAGCCCCGGGAGTCGACGTCGTCGCGTTATTGACGATCTTCGTCCAACTCGAGTCGACTCGATTGACGTTGTCCCCGAGCGAGCGAACTTTAACGTAGTACTTTTCGCCCGGAACCAGTCCGGCAACCGAAACGGTTCCCGACGCGGATCCTTGCGCGAAAGTCGGATTGGCGAAATTCGGATCGGTCGAGACCATCGCCTCGAAACCCGCCAAACCGGCGGCGGGCACGTTGTAGCACCTTATGTTGAGGAAGTCGCTTCCTTTTTTGCTAACGTAATAAGTCGGGGTCGCGAGCTGTCCCGCGACGATCGCGGTTTTGTTGTAATCGTACCAACCGGAATCGTTGCCGAGCGAGCCGGTCGCTTTAACGCGGAAGTAGTAAACCGTTCCGAAGGTTAATCCCGAAATCGTTGGTTTGCATGGTTTAAGCGTTCCGTCCGTCTCAACTCCCTGGGCGACCGTTCTCGTTCGCGCGCTCGAGAAATCGGGACTCTCGCTATACTCGATAACGTACTTCTCGGGCGGACCTTGGACGGGGTCGATCTTACCCGGCTTAATATTGAGCACGACGGCGGTTTTCGTCGCGGAAAAAGTAAAGGACGGCTGCGCGTAACCGGCGGAGCCGGTGTAAACCGTTCGCGACGCGGCATAGGCGGAGTCGGGTCGCCCCGTCGCGATCGCTTTAACGCGAACGAAATACCAAGTCCCGGTCGACAAATTCGAGATCGTCTTAGAGCCCGCGCTAGAATAGTTCTTCGCGACCGCGTCGGTGAAATTCGAGTTCGTCGCGTATTCCACGACGTACTTTTGAGCCCCTTCGATCGCGTCGATTTTTACGACGATCGCCGTCTTCGCGCCCGAAAGCGCCGAGATAACCGGAACGTCCAGCGGCGTCGACGCGGAAAGGGTCGTCGCCTCGACGTCCGCGCTCCAAGGGGAGTCGTCGAAACCGTCGCGCTTAGCCTTGACTCGGAAATGATAACTCGTTCCCGGCGCCAGATCGGAAACGACCGCCGAACCGTGCTCGAAAAAGGTCTTCGACAAGGCGCTCGCAAAGCTCGCGTCCGTCGAGTATTCCAAAACGTACTCCGACGCGTCGAGCGCCTCGCCGAGCGCCAGCGAAACCCCGGCGGCTCGACTCTCTAACAAACCGAGCGTCGGAACGGAAAGCGCGTCTTGTCCGATCGTTAAGGAAATCGTCGAGAATTCGGAGTCAGCGAATCCGTCCGCGGTCGCCTTAACGCGGAACCAATAGGTCGTCGAGGGTCGCAATCCGTCGATAATCGTCGAACCGGGCTCGACTTCGAGCGAAATCGGGGCGGCGAATTCTTCGTCGACGTCGTATTGCAAAACGTATTTCAGCGCGCTCGCGACGCTCCCGATCGAGATCGTCGCCGACGTTCGGGACGCGGATCCTACGATCGTCGGGGAACCGAGCGCCGACAAGCCTTGCCGCGCGACGAACTCGAGCGCGTAATCGAGCGCCCCGGGATTTGGCGAGGCGTCGAAAACGCGAATCCAATACTCCGTCCCCGCGGACGGTATCGCGAGGGTTTTCGCGCCGTTCGTCTCGGTCGAGACCGCGATTCGTTCCCCGGACGCGCCGAACAGTTCGAAAACGAGGTCGGAACCGGAGGTCGCGCCGGGCGTTATCGCGATCGCCATATTCGGCGCGACGGAGGAGAATTGGAACCAGTCGACGTCGTTAGCCGAGTGCAAATTGAGCGACTCGAACCGATCGCCTCCCGCGACTTGCCCCAAATCGCGCGCTTCCGCGAAAACGTCGTTCGGCTCGAGTGGATCGCGCTCGGCGTCGGTCTTCGCGCTCGCGACGCTCCATTCGGATTCCAAACCGTTGGCGCCGACCGCTTTTGCGCGAACGTAATAAAGCGTCGAGGGATTCAATCCGGAAAGCGTCTTCGCTCCCGCGCCGTCGAACGTCTTCTCGAACGCCCCCGCGAATCCCGAGTCCGTTCCGTACTGAACGACGTACTCGACCGCGCCCGAGACCTCGGAAATATCGACCGAAAGCCCCGTCGCGCAACTAGCGGCGGCGACGACCGGGCGCTCCAACCGACTGGCTCCGACCGCCTCCGGCGGATCGATCGTCAATCGGTACTGAATTTGTCGGTCCGCGGAACGAGCGCGCTTAACGCGAATCCAGTAGTCCCCCGCCGGAAGATTATTGAAGCTAATCTCTTGCGCTCCGGAGGCTTCGTCGGAAATCGCGACCTTGTTCCCCCTGGCGTCGCGCGCTTCGAGAACCAACTCGGAGCCGTCGTAAGAAAAGGGATACTCGACGCGAACAAAGTCCTCGGCGCCGCCGGTCGCGACCGTCGAGATCTTGAACCAATCCTCGTCCGAAGCCGAGTGCAAGTTGAGATTGTAATTTGCGATCCCGGTTAAAGTTCCAAGGTTCGTCGCTTGCCCGAGCGCGTCGTTCGGCTCGTTCGCGTCCGGGGAGAGGGGGCTTGTCGGATTCCAAGTCGTGGAGGGCTCCGTCCCGATCGATTTTCGCGCCGACCAGACCGACGAAAGTCGACCGCTAGCCGCGGCGCGAACCCGGAAGTAAACCTTGACGTTCGACGGTATTCCGGAAATCGTCGCGCTCGTCCCGGTCGCGATCGCGGTGGAGCGAGTCGCGAACGTCGGATCCGCGCCGTAATCGATTTCGTAGGAATCGGCTCCGGCGATCGCCTTGTCGAGCTTGACCACCGCCCTCGTTCCATTTAACGAAACGTTGAACGACGGGGCGGCGAGCCGATCCTCGAAAACCGCGCCGCGCTCGTAGGCGCCCAGGTCGATCGCGGCGTAACTAATCCGCTCCTTGCCGTCCAAGTCGACGCTCGGATACCCCGGGAAGAGCGCGTCGTCCCCCCGATCCATTAACTGACCGTCGAGCGCCGGACGATAATCGCCGTTCTCAAAGTCCTCGAACGCCGCCGCTTTGGGAGAGTACGCAAAGTTGATCGCGTCCTCGTCCCCGGCGTTCGACCAATCGGTAAAAGTCGACAACGTATTGCGCGAGTTGACGACCGTTCCCGCCGTTCTGAAGAGGTCGCTCCCTTGGTTCCCGTTGCGCGCGACCACCGAATTGGAGAGCGAAAACGCGTCGCCGGGCAAGAAACCTTTGAGATAAATCCCGTCTCCGAGAGATTCCGAGCCCGCCTCGGCGGAGTTCGCGACGACCGACGCGTTGACCAGCGCCAAGCCGCGCTCGCCGTAAATTCCGCCCCCGTAAGAGATCGCTTTGTACGGAGACGCGCCGGTCGAAGCCGCGACCGCGTCGTTGTCGGAAATATCGCAGTTCGTCAGCTCGAACCGACCCGTCGAAACGGAGTAAACGCCGCCCCCGTAAGAGGTCGCGTTGCGAGAGGACGTCGTCTCGACGAGATTCCCGCGAATCGAGCAATTCGTTAGCGCCACTTTCTGTTCCGATCGCGCGCAAATCGCGCCCCCTTGCGCGACGACGTCGGTTCCAACCCCGTCGGCTCGAGCGACGTTATCGAGCAGCGCGACGTTCTCGATCGTCGCCGCCCCCGCGAGATAGAGCGCGCCCCCCATCGCCAAGTACCCGCACTCGGCGAGGTTGCCGCGAACCGTCGCGTCGACCATCGTCAGTTTGCCGCTCGAATAGAGGGCGCCGCCGGTCTCGGAAGCGTTTCCGCTCAAAACGCAGCGCTCGCTTATCGTTAGATCCCCTTCGGAGTAAACGCCGCCTCCGAAGGAAACGCTCGCGTTGTTCTCGATCGTCGTTTCGTCGGTCAGAACGACGCGCGAGTTCGAAGCCGCGTAAATCGCGCCCCCCTTGTGGGCGGCGCCCATCGCGGCGCCGTTATCGGCGAATCGCGAATTCTCCGCTCGAAGTTCCCCGAGAACGAACCCCCCGCCCCCGTAGGCGAGCAAACGGCTCGATCCGGCGGTATTGCTGGATCCGACCCGGTTCTCGTTCCCAACGACCTCGCAGTCGACGAGCGTCGCCGAACCGACCGAGTAGAACCCCGCGCCGTGGGAGTTCGCGGGGCTCGAGAGCGACTTGGCTTCGGTCGCGTTGCCCTCGATTACCGAGTCGCGCGCGACCAGCGTCTTCTCGCTCCAAATCCCGCCGCCGAAAGCGTAAGCGGTCGTCGAGCCTTCCAGAACGATCGCCTCGTTGTTTTCGACGCGCGTCGATTCCAGCGTCAAATCGCCATAATTCGCGATTCCGCCGCCCCGCGCAATAACGATCGTCCCCGATTGTCCGGGGGCGCTCTCCGCGAGGTTTCCCGAGACGACGCAACGCGTTAACGTCGCCGACGCGGCGTCCGCGACGAGAATCCCGGCCCCCTCGCTCGCTTTTCCTCCGGTAATCGTCAGTCCGACGAGATTCGCGTCGGCGGTTATATTAAAGACGCGCGAGTTTTGCCCCGCGTCGATCGTTATCCCCGGGGTTCCGTCGTCCCAAATCGCCGAGGCGTCGATCGTTATCGCTTTGTCGACAAGGAGTTCGCCGTTGGCGATCGTTATCGTCTTCCCCTTGAGCGAGGACGAGAACTTGATTGTATTCCCCGGCGCGGCGGCGGCTAGCGCGTAGCGCAACGTCCCGGACACAAGCCTATCCCCCGTCGACGTTACCACTAGCGCCCCCTGAAGCGAGTTAGTCCGCGCGTTAGCGACGCTCGACCAAGCCGACTCGCTTCGACCCGCCGCGATCGCCTTGACGCGGAAGTAATAGACTTTGTCCGGATCCAGACCGTTAATCGTTTGCTCGCCCGACGTTCCGAACGAAACGGTTTTCGCCGCCGCGAAGCTCGCGTCGTCGGAATACTCGACCGCGTACTCCGTCGCCGTGCTCGACGCGCCGATTGTTAGCTTAATCGAACTCGAAGAATACGCCGTCGCCGTTAGGGTCGGAGCCGCGAGCGCCGTCGTCGCGACGAACGTCGTCCATTCTGTGTCCTCGGAGAAGTCCTCGGCGCTCAACTTCGCCCTAACGCGGACGTAATAGAGCGTCCCGGGCAAAAGCCCCGAGATCGTTCTCGAACCCGCCGTCGCGTCGGTCGGATCCTCGGCGGTCGCGAACGTTGGATCCGTTCCGTATTGAAATTGGTACCCCGTCGCGTTCTCCAGCGCGTCGATCGCGAACGTCAGCGAAGTCGTGTCCGATTCGATCGCCGAAATCGACGGCGCGGCGGTCGAGGTCCGCAACTCGATCGTCTCCGACCAAGGAGAGTCGGTTTCCCCGGCGACCGTCGCCTTAACGCGGAAATAGTAGGTCGTCGAAGGATTTAGCGCGCCGAGCGTCTTAGCGCCGTCCTTCGAGAACGTCAGTTCGGAAACCTCGGTCCCAAATTCCGGATCGGTCGAGCGCTGGAGAACGTAGCTCGCCCGTCGATCCGATCCCAAGATCGTCGCCGTCGCCGAATCGACGCCCGACGCGACGACCGCGAGGGTCGGGGTCGCGACCGTCGTCGTCGCCCAAGAGACGCTAGACCACTCCGACGGCGCGCTGGTCGCGGACGAGTTGGAAGTCGCGCGAACTCGGAAGTAATAGCGCGTCGAGGGCGCCAACCCGTCGATCGTTTGCGTCCCGGACGACGCGAACGCTCGCGTCGTCGTTCCGCTCTCGAAATTCGCGTCCCTCCCGTACTCGATTTCGTAAAGCCCCGCTCCGTCGACCGATCCGATCGTAAACGTCGCCGAGTCCCCCGACGTCGTAAAGTCCGAAAGGGTTGGAACTCCGCAACTCCCAAGCGTCGTCGTCCAAACCCTGGTCGGATTGCCGGGCGCCGGATACCAACTCGACTGTTTCCCTCCGACGATCGCCTTCGCTCGGAAGTAATAGGTCGCGCTGGAAGCAAGGCCGGAAATAGTTATCTCTTCTCCATTTGTCGCCGTTACTTCCGAAACGCCCGACGAAAACGCGGGATCCGCGGAGTATTCGATTTTATAAACAACCGCGCCGGAATAAGCGTCGCTTATCGACAATATCGCGTAGTTCGCCCCGGTCGACTCGACGCGAAGCGTCTCCGGCGCCGCGATCGTCGTCAACGAGTTGTTGTAGCGGCTCTCGCCCCATTCGGAATCGTCGAAGATAGGCGAGTCGAAATCAATAACCGACGCGGGGTTAGCCCCCGCGTTTTTCGGTCGCGGACCATAAGTCGCGTCGATTGGAGCGCTCTCCGAGGAAGAAGCCGAAACGTAGAAATAATAGGTCGTGTCGGGCGCCAAACCGGCGATCGTTCGCGCGATCGTTCGCGCCCCGACCGCCGAAATTTCGAGCGTTTTTGCGCTCGCGGGCAAAGGGGTCGCGTCGGGGTCGAACGCCGCCCCCGGGGCGTAGACGATTCGATACCGCGTCGCCCCCGGAACCGAGTCGATCGTTACCCCGACCGTCGACGAGTCCACGTAAGCGAACGAGATCGACGGAACCGCCAAGTCGGTCGTTTCGCTAACCGCGCTCGACCAAACCGACTCGTCCCCCGCCGAGGTCCGCGCCTTGACTCGGAAATAGTAGACCGACGCGGAGTCCAGCCCGGTAATCGTCTTCTCGCCAAACGAGGAATACCCTCTGGCGGTTACCGACGCGAACGCCGAGTTAAACGACGGATCGGTCGACCATTGCAACTCGTAAATGTCCGTCCCGGGAACCGATCCGATCGTAAGATCGACCGTCGAGGCGGTATTGGTATTGGGAATGATCGCGAGCGTCGGAGTCGCCAGCTTGGTCGTAGCGTCGACCGTTTCGGAATAATCCGACTCAAGTCCCGCGTTACCCGTCGCCTTGACGCGGAAATAATACTTCTTGCCCGCCGTTAATCCCGAAATCGTACCCGTTACGGTCGACGCCGGAACCCCCGTCGCGCTTATCGTCGCGGTCGACGAGTTCTCGAAGGCGTCGTTGTCCGCGTATTCGACCTCGTAACCCAACGCTTTCGCGACCGACCCGATCGTTACCGTAACCGACGACGCGTCCTTCGCCTTCGCGCTCAGCGTCGGGGTCGACAGTTTGGTCGTCGCGCTACGCGAAGTCGACCAATCGGAGACAACGTTTCCGATCATTGTCGACCTAATCCTGAAGTAGTAGGTCGTTCCCGCTTTCAAATCCTCCGTCGTTACGCTCGGATTCGACGCGATATCGTCGCTCCAATAAGAGCGAATCGAGACCGGAGCCGCGAAAGAGTCAAAGTCCGCCGACTTCGAGTATTGAAGCTCGTATTTCTCAACGTTCCCGACCGACTCGATCGTCAAATTGATCGACGAGGAGGTCGTCGAATCGATTGAGAATCCCGGCGCGATGGGCAGAGTTGTCTCGGAAACGTTGGTCGAATATACGGAATCGGGGTAATTCTCCCCCGTCGCCTTAACGCGGAAGTAGTACTCCGTCGCCGGAGACAAACCGGAAATCGTTTTTTTGCCGGAAGAATTGAACGATTCCGTCCCATCGATCGAGCTAAAATTCGCGTCCGTCGCGTATTCGAGAACGTAAGCCGTCGCCTTCGCGACATTGCCAATCGTTAATTGCACCGACTCGGAAGTCTTCGAATTTTGGACGTACGAAAGAGTCGGCGTTCTAAGGTTGGTCGTTGTGGAAATGGTCGTCGTATAGTCGGAATCCCTGTACTCGGCGGCGTTGGAAGGGGTGGCCTTAACGCGAAAGTAATAAGTTGTCGCGGCGGACAAGCCCGTTATCTTTTGGCTTCCGGCGCTACGATATAAACTGGTAACGTTCGCGGTAAAAGAATCGTCGACGGAAGTGTATTCCACCGCGTACCTTCCCGCGTTTGGTACCGGCGATATATTGAGGGTTGCCGAATTGTAGGTTTGACCGGTCAAGGAAACGACCGGCGTCGGGAGCGGCAGGGTCGGGGTCGTAACCACTTCAACGTTCGACCAATCGGAGTCGTCGTATCCCGCGCCGACGGCTTGAACGCGGAAATAATAGGTCGTCCCTGGCGTCAAATTTGGGACTTCTTGAATTCCCGACTCATAGCCGTAAAGAGTAGTGGGAGAATATTCAAAATCCGCGTCCTCCGCGCGCTGGATCGTATAGCTCGTCGCGTTCGGAACGGAACTAATCGAGAGCGTTACCGTAAAGGCGGTCTGCGAAACGACGCCGAGCGCCGGAGTCGCGAGCGCCGCCGTCGTAATCAACGGCGTCTCGACCTCTCCAACCTCGGAATCCCCGGTTTCAACAAAAAATTCAATAGAACCCGCGCAATCATGAGAATCGCGACCGTAGGCAACAAATCCCGCGCTCGCCCCAAGAAAATCGGGGTCGGAATCGACCGGGGTCGCGCTAAGCAATTGGCGCTCTTCCAGCTGTTCCAGTCGCAAAAGCGAAGATTTAGAAGCGCTATTGGGTCGGCGCTCCGACGAAGAAAAACGAAGAAAATCAAGAAAGCGTCGTTCGTTGCGCTCGCGTTTCATTGCGCGCCTCGCTTGGGGTTGGAGTTCCCGACCAGACCGCACCGCGAGAGCGCGACGACCCAAAAGATCGTCCTAACGTCGACAAAAGCCCTGCGATTTCGTCTTGTCGCTATGTTTCGGCTCCGTTTTCGCCGCGCTAGGAAAACGAGAAGCCAACGTGGATTATACCGGAAAAACCAACCCGTTTCAAGAAGCCGCGACCTAAGAATCGCCTTTTTGAGGAATATCCAAATAACGGTCGCGCGGGTTGTGTTAAAAAGAAAGAATATACAAATTATAAGAAGCGGGGACTTCGCGGAGGAAGCCCCCGAGGAAACGTCGCGAGCGCGCGGATCGTCTAGTATTGCAAAACGGGGAACCCTTCCTCGTCGAAATCGACGTATCGCCAGAAGACGGCGCGGTCGCCCCAACCGGGCTCGCGCTTGGTCTTGGCGTGATAGACGTACCGCGTTCGACCCTCTTTGTCGCGTATAAACGAACCGTGCCCAACGCCAAATTGGATTCCGTCCGCTTGGAACCAAGGCTTGTCGAACTTCTTCCACGACTTGGGATCGAGCGGGTCGTCCCCGACCAATTCGAGAAGTCCGATTTTATAGGTCGGGAGCCAACTGGCGCCGCAGGAGTAGGTTAAAAAAACCCGCCCGTTCGGGGAGACGAGAATCTCCGGACCTTCGCACAACCCGCGCGTCCCGAGCCGCTCCTCGACCCGCTCCCAGAGGTAGTCGTCGTTATTGCAGATCCGAACCCGCGAGCCCGCCGTTTCGGTCGGATCCCCCTCTTTAAGGGGCGCGATATAGAGCCATTGGACGTCTCGATCGTCCTCCCAGCCCGACCAAATCAAATATCGCTTCCCTTTATGCTCGAAGACCGTCGAATCGATCGCCCAGCGATTGTTCGACTTCCCTTCGAAATCGTCCCCCGTGTAGAGCGGCCCGCGAATCTCGTACTTCGAGAACGGGTCGTCGTTTTCCGAGACGAGAACGTACGTCTTGTGATTCGCGTTGTTCCCGTCGTCAGCGGCGAAAAAGACGTAAAACCTTCCGTCGAGGAAATGGATCTCCGGGGCCCAAAGCTCCCGGGAATACGGTCCTCGACGCGGCGCGCGCCAGATCGGGCGCCGCTCCCCCGGCTCGTCGAGCGAATCCGACTCCCAGAGACATATCTCCCCGCGACCGTTGTTCGACTGGCTCCAGTAGTATTTCCCGTCGCGCTCGATCACCCACGGGTCGGCGCCGGGACGGAGGTAGTTCGGTTTTGATTTCGGCGCCTCGGCGCTCGCGGACGCCGCGTTGGGCGCGTCGGGTTTAACGGGCTCGTCGGCGCGAGCGGCGAGCGACGAAACAAACGGCGCGAGCGCCAAAGCGACGACGAGCGAACGAATTGCGGATAAAGTCATGCTTTCCTCGATTCTAAGAGGGTTCCCGAGGAGGGCGCTCCTCGCGGAACTTTGTCCAGTCGACGCTCATCTTGCGCATGCGCGAGCGCAACGTGCGCGGATTGATTTTAAGGAGCTCCGCCGCTCCGTTTTTACCCTCGACGACCCCCGAGGTCAATTTAAGAGCGGCCTCGATGTGCCGAATCGCGGCCTCGTCGAGGGACGGGAACGTCTCCCGACCCGTCGCCAAATCGGTCGGAACCTCCGGCTCGGCGGGAGGAAACGCTTTCGGCAGCTCCCCGGAGCTCGCGAGGACGTCGATCGCGCGCCGCAAGTCGTCCAAGTTCTCCGGATACGATGCCGACCGAAGCCGGTCGAACTCGTCTCTCGTTATCTCCCGAGGCCAAATCCCCAACCGACTCGACGCCTCGCGAAGAAACAAGTTCGCTAGCGCCGCCAAGTCCTCTTCTCGCTCCCGCAACGGGGGCGGCTCGATCGGAAACGCCCCGAGCGCGTCCGCGAACTCCGGCTCCCAAACGTCCGAGTCCAGCGACTTCGACGACGCGAGCAGAATCCGACCGTTCGTCCAACCGGCGCGAAGTTTCCGCGCGAGCGCGAGTTGCGTCGCTCGCGGCGTCGCGTCGGCCTCCGTTAGGTAAAGGGTCCCCGAGCCGTTCGGAAAGAGCGCGGAAATCGGCGCGTCCCCGAGCAGCTCGCTCCATCGCGATTCCGAAAGAAGCGCGCAGTTCAATTTCGCGAACGGCTCCTCGGAAATCGCGCGCGCGAGCGTCTCTTTCCCGACGCCCGGCTCGCCTCGAAAGAAGAACGGAACCCTCGCCCCCGCCGCGAGCTCCAATCGCGCGCAGGCCTGTCGCAAAGTCGTCGTTGCGCCGACGAAATCGGCGCGATTCGCAAACGTCGTCGTCATCGCTATTTCACGTCGATCTCGTACCAAATCGTCTTTCGCTCCGGCCCGATCGCGAACCGAGCCCCGGAGCCGCTCTTTTCGACGTCGATTCGCTCGGCGCGATCCCCGCGTTCGTTCAGCGCCCAAACCTCGACGGCCTCTGGGGATAGCTTTGCCAAGTCGATCGTCGCGGGGATTCCCTCGCAAAGAACCGGCGCGCGCCCGACCGAGCCCCCGAAATGGCCGGCGGTCGTTACGTTGTTTCCCTCGCGCTCGACGAGCTTTTCGTCGGTATTGCGCATAACTCCCGTCGCGGTAAGGAGGTAGGATCCCGGCGTAAGTTTTCCGGTCTTCTCCGCCCCGCGCTCGGCGCCCTTCGCTTTAACGAGCGAAACCGTCGCCCATCCGAGCTTCGTCTCGCCAATATCGAGCGTCAGTCCGTCGAACTCCCGAGGCTCGGCGACGAATCCGCTAAAGACTTTCGCGTTGGCGGCGTCCACGGTAAAGAACCCCTTTCCTTCCTCTTGCCAATTCCAAGTAATCTCGCCGAACTCGTTGACGATCTCCTTCTTTTCCTCGGAACCGCACCGCTCGGGCAGATCGCTCCAACTCGAAATCGGCTTCGCTTTGTCGAGACCGCTAGGTCGGCCCAAAACCTCGGGCAAATCGACGCCGGAGTAAACCGCGAGCGAAAGCGACTTGTCGATTCCAAGCCCGCCCGAGATCGAGCGATGGTACCCGGTCAACGAGGAGCGCATAATTTCCAGCTCTTTATCCTCGCTCATTTTCGGCGCGTAGTAGAACTCGCCCGGTCCCGACTTGACGTCCCCGCGAACGAACATCCCGTAGCACGCGGGCAAGTGCGCGATTTTCACTGAGTTGGAGCATTCGTCGAAGAAACTCCCCGCCGCCTCGCGATCGAAATCGTCCCCGTGGGACCACGCGAATTGGAACGTCGCGCCCCAGTCTTGGAACGCCGCGACCGCCGCCAGCATGACGTTCCCCTCCGCGCAGTACTGATTCGGGTACGGATGGTCGTACTCGGAGCAAGTAAACGGTTTCCCGAGAACCCTCAGCGACGCCAAACTCGCCAGAGTTCCGGTCGAGGGCGAGTTCGCCAAGCAGGAGTTCCCGACGAGCCAGTCGTTCCCGTCCCACTGTCGGCGCGGGAAGTTCGGGTGGTTCCAGTAGGCGTGGATATCGCAGTAGTCGAGTCGCGCTTGGTTGTGCCAGAACCCGTACTGCAACTGCGTTCCGGTAATCGGCGACTTCGTTCCGAGCTCTTTGACGTAAGCGAACATCTCTTGCCAGTAGTCGTTTTCCAACTCGTAAAGGAAATCGGAGAAATCGCCGGTCGCCTCGGCGGTAAAGATCGCGTTCGGAGCGCCGGAACGCGACGGAACCAGTATCGCGCCATCCTCGAGCTTCAAATCCTCCGCGAGCCCGATCGTCCCGCCCTCTTGGACCGAAACGTCCGCCAGCTCGAACGCGAGACCGTCTTGGAAACCGCCGAAATAGAGCCGCGTCAAAGCGTCGTCCTCCGGCGCGATAAAAGCGAGCTCGACCGTCTTCCATTCCGGCGTCGCCTCGATTTCCGTCGAGAAACCGACCTGAGACCACGGCTCGTGGGCTTGCCCGAAAGTCGTTCGGAGTTTCCTCGTTTCGTCCGCGCGAATCTTAAACCGAACGAGGTACGGGGATCCCTTTTTCACCGCGAGCCCCGCGTATCCAAACTGCGGGCGCCACGCGACGTCCCCCATTTTCTCGACCTCGAATCGCAGCGCCGGAGCGTCGATTCCCGTCTCGGCGGCGGGGACGATTTGATAAGACGATTTCGACGCTCCGTCCGTTTCGAGTCGCCAGCCCTCCTTGAACAGGAAGCCGTCCCCAAACCCGCTCGGGATCATATTCTCCCCAAGCGGTCGAGTCTCGCATTTCCACGCCGCCCGCAATTTCTCGGTCGAGCCGTATTTCTTCGACAACCAACCGTTCCAAAGCGCGCGAAATTCGTCCGAGTACGGCTTCGGCAAGTCGTCGAGCTGACCCCAAGCCCAGCTGGCGACGACCGAGTTCTCGTTGTTGATCTCAACGACCGCCACCCCGGGGTCGTCGACGTACGCCAACTTCGTATAAGGATTAACGTGTTGGAGCAAATCCTTGGCGTACTTCTTCTGATACTCGATCATCTTCCGATCGAAGTTGTCGACGCCCTTGTTCTGTGTCGGAAGTTGAGACGCGTTCTCGAACCCGTCGATCTCTCGAAAAGCGCGCGACACGTGCAGATTGATATTAACGAAAATTCCTTTTTTATGGAAACAATAGATCAAATAATCGAGCCGATCGAGCTTTTCGGGGTCGATTTCGGTCGTTCCCTTCTCGAAATTCTTGCCCCAAATATCGCGCGAGTCCATGTGGTGCAGGCGAACGACCCCGATTCCGAATCGCGAAAGCGACTCGGCGACCCGCTCCGCCTTCTCTTTGGTCGTAAAACTCGCCCCAAAGCAGAAATTCGTCCCTAAAAGGCGCTTTTTACCGGTTTTCGCCGCGAAAACCCCTCCGTTATTGTAAAGGAAACCGTCGTCGCGCCCCGCGAATGGCGCCGGTTTGTCCCACGTTTGCACGTTGGTGATATTCTCCGGCGCGCCTTTTTCAATAACGAACGGGAAAAGCGCCGAATCGTCGGCGGACGCCGCGCCGAGCGTCGCGAAAAGACCGAGCGCCGCGAAAAGACCGAGCGCCGCGAAAAGACCGAGCGCCGCGAGGAGAAGCGTTGTCGCGCGTTTCATTGTCCTAGCTCCAAGGGTCGAGGGAAAAAATGCGCGCGGTCCGATAAAAACCGCGTTTTGGACGATTGTAGCAAAAGAAAATCGAAAAACAAGCGTTCGGTCGAGCTTTTCATTTCGTCCCCCCCCCGACCGGCTTGACAAAAAAGGCGTCTCGCCCATACTATAGGTTCGGGCGGGTCGCGACGAGCCGACTCCCCGAGCGAGCCTAGAACTTGCGAAAAACGCCTTTTTGGAAGGACCGTGTCCGTGAAAATTCAATTCTCCCCGCCCGACGTTACCGAACTTGAAATCGCCGAAGTCGCCGAAGCCCTCCGCTCCGGATGGATCACTACCGGACCGCGCGTCAAGCGGCTCGAAAAGGAACTGGGGGAAGCCTACGACTCCGTCGGACGATGCGTTTGTCTCAATTCCCAGACCGCCGCCGCCGAGCTCGCCCTTCGCGTTCTCGGAATCGGACCGGGCGACGAAGTGATCGTCCCCGCCTACACCTACACCGCGTCCGCCTCGATCGTCTGCCACGTCGGCGCGAAACTCGTCCTGATCGACTCCCAACCCGATTCGATCGAAATGGACTACGACGCGATGGAAGACGCGATCTCCGAGCGAACCAAGGCGATTATCCCCGTCGATCTCGGGGGCGTCCCGATCGACTACGAGCGCGTTTGGCGAGCGATCGAAAACAAGAAATCCCTCTTCAAGCCGAACGGAAAATACCAAGAGGCGCTCGGGCGAGTCGCCCTGTGCGTCGACGCCGCCCACGCCCTCGGCGCCGAATATCGCGGCAAATCGATCGCGACGCTCGCCGACTTTTCCGCGTACTCTTTCCACGCGGTCAAAAATCTCACGACCGCCGAGGGAGGCGCCCTGATCTGGAACCCCCTCCCGGGAATCGACGACGCGGAAATTTACCATTTGTTGCAGCTCCTCTCGCTGCACGGCCAATCGAAAGATGCGCTCGCGAAAACCCAACTCGGGGCTTGGGAGTACGACGTCGTCGGGCCTTGGTACAAGTGCAATATGACCGACGTCCTCGCCGGAATGGGCTTGGCGCAGTTCGCGCGCTATCCCAAAATGCTCGAGCGCCGCCGGGAAATCGTCGAGCGCTACGACGCCGCGTTCAAACCGCTCGGAGTCGAGACCCTCCCGCACTACTCCGACGCCTATCAATCCTCCGGACACCTTTATATTACCCGAGTACCCGGCGCCGATCTCCAAACGCGCGCCGATATGATCGTCGAGATGGCGAAACGCGACATAGCGTGCAACGTTCACTACAAGCCGTTGCCCATGTTCACCGCCTACAAGAGCTTGGGATTCGATATCGCGAACTTCCCGAACGCCTATCGGCTCTTCGTCAACGAGATCACCCTTCCGTTGCACACGAAATTGACCGACGAAGAGGTCGAATACGTGATCGAGAACTTCGTCGACGTCGTTAAGAATCGCGGATAAAAGGCGAGGAGTCGGGCTTTGTACCAACATTTTTTTAAGCGTCTTATCGATATCGTCGTTTGCCTTATCGGTTTGCCCTTTTTCCTATTGATTTTCGTCGTCTTGGCGCCGATTATCTGGCTGACCGACTTCGGGCCGGTCTTTTACAACGCCAAGCGGGTCGGGCGAAAAGGCAAAATCTTTAAGATGTACAAGTTCCGGTCGATGCGCGTCAATTCCCCCGACTTGCGCAACGCCGACGGCTCGACCTTCAACGCCGCTAACGACCCTCGCGTTACCCCGATCGGCAGGCTGATGCGCAAGACGAGCCTCGACGAAACCCCGCAGCTCCTCAACGTCCTTTTTGGAACGATGAGCCTGATCGGGCCGCGCGCCTTTCTGGTTCGCCCCGACTTCGTCTACGAAAACGAGAGCGAAAAGCGCAAGCGTCGCCTCGAGGTTCGCCCCGGAATCACCGGGTACAGCCAAGCGTATTTCCGCAACTCCGCGACGATGGACGAAAAGATCGATCAGGATTGCTATTACGTCGACCATCTTTCCTTCTGGTTCGACGTCAAAATCTTCTTTAAGACGATTCTCTCGGTGCTGCTGAGAAAGAACGTTTTCGTCGATCCCGCGAACGCGGGCAAAACCCATATCGAAAACGGCGCGAAAGGGTAGTCGGCACCTATGAAAAAGATAATGGTTCTGGGCGCTTCGATTCTGCAAGTCCCGATGCTCCAAAAGGCTAAGGATCTCGGGTTCTACGTCGGAGTCGCCGACTTCAATCCCAAGGCGATCGGGATCCCCATCGCCGACGAGTTCTACGAGGCGAGCACCTTCGATCCCCCCGCGATCGTCGAGGCGGCGAAACAATTCCGGCCCGACGGCGTCGTTACTCTCGCCACCGATATCCCGATGCGAAGCGTCGCCGCCGCTTGCGAGGCGCTTGGGCTTCCCGGGATTTCCCCCAAAACCGCCCTCCTCGCCACCGATAAGGCGGAGATGATTCGCGCCCTGACCGACGCCAACGTCCCCTGCCCGAAGTACGTCGTCGCCAACGATCGCGACGAGTTCGAGCGCGTCAAGGGGAGCGTCGCCTACCCCGCGATCATGAAGCCGACCGATCAATCCGGAAGCCGCGGCGTCGTTTTGGTTCGCTCCCTCGAAGAGCTCGACGCGAGCTACGACTACTCCCAAACCGAGTCGCGAGGAGGCGCGGTCGTAATCGAGGAGTTTATGGAGGGCCCCGAGACGAGCGTCGAGGTCATGGTTCTCGACGACGGGGTTCATATCCTCGCGATCACCGACAAGCTCACGACCGGCGCGCCCCACTTCGTCGAAATGGGACACTCCCAGCCCTGTCGGCTCGGCGACGCGACCTGCGCCGCGATTAGGGACGTCGCGACCCGCGCCGTCCAAGCGCTCGGGATCAAGCGAGGTCCGGCGCACGTTGAAATCATCGTTACCGCCGAAGGGCCCAAGATCGTCGAGCTCGGCGCGCGCATGGGGGGCGACTGCATCACCACCCACCTGGTTCCCCTCTCGACCGGGATCGACATGACCGAGGCGACGTTGCGCGTCGCGTGCGGCGAAGAGCCCGACGTCGCCCCCAAGTTCCAAAAGGGCGCGGCGATCCGCTATTTCGACGTCCCGGTCGGAGTTCTCGACTCGATCTCCGGCGTCGACGAGGCGCGCGCGATTCCCGGCGTTCGGCAGATCTCGATCGTCAAGGAAATCGGCGAGCGAATCGGCGAAATTTGCGGAAGCGGCGATCGGCTCGGGTTCGTTATCGCGCAAGCGAAAACCGCGGACGAGGCGATCTCGATTTGCGAAAAAGCGATCGCGGCGATTAAGGTCGTCGTTCGACCCGATAAGACGGAGGAGCGCCCCAAATGAGTCGTAATCTTTTAATCGTGGGAGCGGGGATCGGCCAGGTCTTCCTCCTCAAAAAGGCGAAGGCGCTCGGGCACAAGGTTACCGTCTTAACCCTCCCCGGCGACTATCCTTGCATCGATATGGCCGACGACGTAATCTACTGCGACGTCTTCGATCGAGACAAGGCGGTCGCCGAAGCGAAAGCGCGGGGAATCGACGCGGTCGTCTCCGACCAGAACGACCTGATGAATCCGACCGTCGCCTATATCGCCGAAAAACTGGGACTTCCGGGCAATTCCTTCGCTCAGGTCCAATGCTATTGCAATAAAATCGCGTTCCGAAACAACTGCGACAAACTGGGAATCCCCGCGCCGCGACACGTCGCCGTCTCCGACCCCGACTTCGACTTCGCGACCTTCGACGCGCCCTTCCCTTGGATCGTCAAACCCGCCGATTCTCAGTCGAGCGTCGGAGTCAAGCGCGTCGATTCGCTCGAGCAACTGCGACCGGCGCTTAAAGTCGCGATCGAGAAATCGTTTACAAACGAGGCGATCGTCGAGGAATTCTTCGTCGGAAAGGAGATCGTTTGCGAGGGCTTTATCGAGAGCGGAAAATTCCGACTCCTCGCCTTTGCCGATCGAAAATACTTCGAACTTGGCGACTTGCAAATCCCGTCCCAAACGCTCTTTCCGTCCCGCGTCGATCCCGAGATCCTGGCGCGGGTCGTCGAGTGCGAGACGAAAATGGCGGCGCTCGTCGATCCAAACTTCGCCATTGTCCACGCGGAATACTTGGTAAACGAGGCGACGGGAGAATTCCGCGTCGTCGAAAGCGCGCTGCGAGGCGGAGGAGTCTATATCTCCTCGCACCTCGTCCCCTTGGCGACCGGAATCGACGTCGACGATCTGCTCCTCAAAAAGGCGCTCGGCGAACCGGTCGACGTCGAGTCCGCCTTCGCCGCGAGAAAAGACAGAGCCGCCGGTTACGTTTGTTTCCTCTTAGGCGAGGGAGCCGTCGAATCGGTCTCTGGAATCGAGGAACTAAAGTCCCTCGCCTTCGTTAACGCCGCTTTCTTAGACGACATGGCGCCGGGCGCGAGAATCGAAAAACTCGCCCACAAAGGCTCTCGAAAAGGTCCGATTCTCGTCTCCGCGCCCAATCGCGACGAATTGGATCGATACGTCGAATTGGTTCAAAAATCGTTGAAAATCATAGTTCGCGGCCCGTCCGGAAACGCCTCGGGCGCGATCTGGGAGTAGAGATCGACGATGAGCTATTTCTTCCAACGAAAGTTTATGTCGGTTTGCGTCTTGCTCTATCTG
Source organism: Thermoguttaceae bacterium (assembly GCA_017441605.1). Classification (GTDB taxonomy): domain Bacteria; phylum Planctomycetota; class Planctomycetia; order Pirellulales; family Thermoguttaceae; genus RUG369. The sequence continues at coordinate 94,128 of JAFRXD010000059.1, forward strand.
CTTAAACGAGCGAAGACGTTAAAACGCGCGATGAAGGATCCGACCTATTGGGTTGTCGCGCAAAATCGCGAAATTCCGAAGTTCGTCAACTATATCTACGGAATACCGTTCTATCGCGAGCGCTTCGACAAGGCGGGAATTACTCCCGACGATATTAAAGTCCGCGAAGACTTCTTGAAGCTTCCCCCGCTTTACAAGCCCGAGTATCGTCAATGGCTTCTAGACGAGACCAAAGACAAGTCGAAGTTTAAGTACTGGATGTACCGTCAGACCACCGGGTCGTCCGGAACGCCTCTCGATCTTTACTCCCTCCCGACCGATCGCGCCTCGGAAATCGCCAATCTCTTTCGTTGCGCCCTACTGCAAGACAAAGGATACAGTCCCTTTTTCAGCCGCGTCTTCAGCACGATGGTTCCGAAACCGACCGGACGAACGCGCAAACTCTTCCCGCCCAGCCGCAAAATGAGCAGTATCGCGAGTCCCGCCGAACTCGTCGAGGGGTACAACGAGGCGCGTCCCGACTTCTACTACGGGAACAAGACGGCGGTTCTGGCGATAGCGCGCTGGGCGCTCGACCACCACATCGCGCTTCACAAGCCGTTGTGCGTCGCCAGTATCTCCGAGCTTCTCGACGACTCGGCGCGCGCGATTATCGAGCGCGCCTTCGGACCGGGCGTCCTCTTCGATATCTACGGTTGCGCCGAAACCGGAAACTTTGCCGCCGATCGCGCCTCCGAGCCAAAAAAGCGCGTCGTTTGGAACGATACCCACGTCGTCAACCTGTTGAACCCTAAAGAGGTTCCCGGACGTCCCGGCGTCGCCGTCGGCGAGCTCGCGCTCACCTCGCTCGTTCATCGAGGGTTCCCGCTTGTGAACTACGTCGTCGGCGACACGGTGGAACTCCTCGTGGAAAACGACGTTCCGTATATTGTCGACATTATTGGACGTTCCAACGATTCCATTAAAAACGCGGACGGATCCTCCTTCGAATGGACCCACGTCAATCGCGTTATGTTCGGTTTTACCGACGTCGCGCAATTCCGCGTAATTCAAAAGACTTACGACGATTTGACGTTCCTTCTCGCCTCTCGCGAGGTCTCCGACGCGCGCAAGGTGGAAATCGAGTCGGCGATCAAGGGGCGCGCTCGCGATATTTGGGGCGCGCCCGGAATTGGAAATGGAAAGAACGTTCGGATCGAATGGACGGAAGAAATTCCGCCCGATCCGACCGGTAAAATTCGCGTCTTGATCTCCGAAGTTAAGTAAAGCGACGAAGGCGCATTATGAAATTCCTCTTTCTAAGTTCGTACTATAAACCGGAATCGACTTCCAGTTCCCGACGAACGCGCGACCTGCACGAGGCGATCGTCGCGCGAGGGAACTCGATCGAGCTTTACTGTCCGACCCCGACCCGAAACGTCTCGAAAGAGGTTCGGCGCGAGTACAAAAAGCGCAAACGAGAAACGGAATACGACGGCGCGATGACCGTTTGCCGATTCTCGCTCTGGCGCGAGGGAAATTTCGCGCCCCTTCGCGCTCTGCGCTACGCCGTTTGCGAGCTAATCTTCGTCTGGAAAGGACTCCGCGCGAAAAACGTGGACGTCTTGGCGAGCGGGAGCACCCCTCCGATCCACGCCCTCACCGCCGTCTTCCTGCGCAAAACGAGGGGAATCCCCTTCGTTTATTACCTCGCCGACATTTTTCCCGACTCTCTCGTTAGCGCCGGGATCGCGCGAAAAAACTCGCTCTTGTGGAAAATCGGAAATTGGGTCTCCAATACGATTTACCAAAACGCCTCAAAAATAATCGTTATTTCCGATCGTCAAAAAGCCCGCCTCGTCGAGCGCGGGGTTCCCGCCGAAAAAGTCGAGGTTATTTACCTATGGGTCGACGAAAACTCCGTCCGCCGCGTCGAGCGCTCCGACAATAAACTCTTCGACGACCTAGGGTTGCCGCGAGACAAATTCTACGTTACCTACGCCGGAAACTTCGGCGCGTCTCAAAACGTCGAGCTGCTCTTGGATTGCGCCGACAAACTAAGAGGAAACGACGCGATCCGATTCGTTATTATCGGCGACGGCTCGCAAAAACAAAAGCTGATCGACAAAATCGCGAACCTCAAACTCGACAACGTTACCCTCGCTCCCATGCAACCGCCGGAGCGCGTTCCCGAGGTCTACAGCCTGGGCGACGTCTCCTTCGTCATTTGCCAAAAGGGCGTCGGCGACGGAGCTTTCCCGAGCAAAGCCGCCGTTGTGATGAGCGTCGGAACCCCCCTCGTCGCCTCTTACGACCGCGACACGGATCTCTGCGACCTAATAGTCGACAACGAGGCGGGACTTTGCGTCGAGCCCAACGACGTCGACGCCGCGGTCGACGCGATCGAGCGGCTCTTACACGATCCCAATTTGCGCGCTCGATGTTCCGAGAACGAGGTTAAGCTCGCTCGCGAAAAGTTTTCCAAAGAAAAATCCGTTCCCGCCTCCGTCGAAATCTACGAGCGCGTCGCCCGTGAAAATAAGGAAGCCAAGGATGCCAAGCGTCGTCGATAAAAACGTCGGTTCTGTTTCCACTAAAAGGCGTTTTTTGCGCAATATCGGGAGCGGCTGGCTCGCCGTCTTGACCAACGCGCTTGTCGGCGTCTTCATTCTTCCGGTAAACTTGTATTATCTCGGAAAGGAAGTCTACGGAATCTCCGTCTTGGCGGCCTCGATTCTCACCCTGATGCACTATCTCAACTTCGGGATGGGGCCGACCCTTATCCGCTTTTTCTCGCAAGCGGTCGCGAACGACGACGACGACGCGTTTCGCAAGACGTCCAGCACCGCCCAGTTCTTCACGGGCGGGGTCGGACTGATCGGGGCGGTTATCTTTATGTGCTGCTATCCCTGGTTTTGTAAAACGTACGAAATCGGGGACGACCTTCGCCGCGCGACCTTCGTCCTCTTCTGCGGCATGGCGCTCTCCCTCTGGGAGCACTTCTACACGATCACGTTCAACACGATCCTGCAAAGCTACCAGCGACTCGATTTAACGAACTACTTGCGCTCCGCGATGGTCGTTTTTCGCGTGGGAGCGCTAATCTTGCTTTACGAGTTTTTCGAGCGGTCCCTCGCGGTTCTCGGAATCGTCCTCTTGCTCGAGGCGACGATTCGACTCGCCTTCCTGTGGTTCTTCTCTCTCCGCTACGGAGGAAAGAAAACCCTCTTTTCCCCTAGAAACGTCGATATAAAAATCGCCCCCAAATTGTTCGCGTTCGGGGCCCTCGTCTTTATCAATTCCGTCGCGATGGGGCTCTCGATCCAAATACCCAGCCTGATCATCGGCGCGACCCTCGGGAAAAACGCCGTCGCCGACTACTCCGCCGCCCTAACCGTTACCTCCTTTATGAGCTCCGTCTTGGCGGCGATCGTGGTCCCTCTCACCCCATTGGCGAGCATTGAGGCGAAAAACGGGGGAAAACGCCTCGGCGTCTGGGCCGTTTCGATCGGGCAAGCGGTCGCCTGCGCGGGGTACTGCGCCGTTCTGATCCTGTGGCTCTTCGGGCGCGATTGGATTACCGCCTGGCTGGGCGCCGAATTCGCTTGGACTCGATTCGTCGTCATTATCGTCGCCACCGCGACCGTCCTCGCCGCCGTTCAGCACACCAATTTCACCATCGCCCTGGGCGCCTCGTCCATCGTTCCCGTCGCGGTAAGCTCCGTCGTTATGGCGATCGCGATCATCGGCGGCTGCGCCCTCGGACTCGGACTCGGACTCTTTGAGAAAATCCCGTTGTTACAAAGCGAGGCGCATCCGACCGACGGCGCCGGGCTGTTGGGCGTAGCGTGGCTAATCTTTTTTGTGCGGATCGGGCGCAACGTGCTCTACCTCCCGAGCGTCTACGCGAAAAAATTTGACTACAGTTATCCGAAATACCTCTTTAAAGTTTACCTAACTCCCCTAGTCGCCGCCGTCTGCGTCTTCCTGATCTGGAAGTTCGCCTTCGCGGAATTCGATTTCGACGCTCTCCAAGCGACTGCGGAGCTCAAACTTAGGAATCTTGGACTCGCGAAATACGCCGCGAGAGGCGCGCTGGTTCTCGTCGCTTGTCTCAAGTCCGGAATCGCCGCCGTTCTTTATGCCGCGATCTGCTGGTTCGCCGTCTTGCCCAAGGAGCTAAAACGCTCCCTGTTCGGCGTTCTGAGGAAAAAGTTGACCTAATCGCGACAAACGGTCCGAGCCTTTAAGGCGCCCCTCATTTTTGAACAAAAGTCTCGCGAGCGGGGTTGTCGCTCGCGGGACTTTTCGCTACAATGGGCTCGCGAGCGTCGTTTGGTCGCGACCGAAACCAAGGTCGAAACGGCGCTCGCGGTGGAGCGCGTCGATCGAACGACGCCTCGGAAAGGCGAACAAAAAAGGGAGCGGGCGTTAGGAATGCTGTCGCGATTTTCGGTTTTCTGGTACGGACTCTTCGTTGTCGTCATGCTCTCCAGCGCTTCGGCGAGCGCGTACGCGGAGGAACGCGAGTTCGACACGCTCTTGCCGCAGACCCTCGTTCACTACATCGGGCTGTTGCGATGGGTCTTTTGGATCGTTTTCGTCGGCGAGGGATTGATCACCACCGTGAAATGGAAGGACGTTACGAGCTACCATCGCAAGTTTCTTCTCTTTTACGCAATTTTGCTCCTTTCCGCGCTCGGCGAAATCACCGACCCTCACCGCGCCATCGTCCTCAACGGTCTGGCGCGAACGGCGGGTCTTCTCTGCATCTGTCTCGCGATTCCTTTGCAACTTGAGAATTACATTCGATTTCACGGAATCGACAAAACGCTTCGGACCTTCTTCTATTGCGTCGTCATAATGACGGTCGTGGGCGTCTTGGCGGGGCTCAGAGCGCGAGGGTTTTCCTTCCGATACACCGGTTGGGTCGACAACCCGAACTCCTTCGTTCTTATCAACGTCTTCTTTATCTCCGTCTTGCTCGCGAACTACGTGCGCAAGTCCGTGCCTCGCGGAATATGCGTCCCGCTCATTATCTTCTTGGTCTTCGCCCAGTTGTCGACGGGGTCTCGCCAAGGTCTGATCGGGCTGCTCGTTGTGGCGCTCGTTTTCGCGGTGCGAAGCGGTCAGGGCGCGCGAACGTGGTTCTTTGTTTTGAGTATCCTTATCGTCGGATTCGTTTTGTTCTTCGTCTTCGGCTCCGAGGGCGCGAGACGAGTCTTCGACGTTTACGACGTGGAAAACGACACGGGAAGGCTTAACCACTGGACCGAGGTTTGGCCTTACATTCGCCAGAAATGGCTAACGGGGTGGAGTATCAACGGGCGCGAATACTTGGAGTGGGGCAACTCCCACAATATGTACATCTCTCTGATGCTCTTCTTCGGAATCCCGGGCGGCGTCTTAATGGGCGCGTATTACGCCTACTGCTGCGCCCAAGGGCTCTTCGCGAAGGAAAAGAGAGGGGATCTCGCGAGCGTCGCGTTCATTTTCACCGGTTACCTTTGCTCCGTCTTCGCGACGATGGCGGTCGAGGACACCATTTTGGGCATCGGCTCTCCTTGGTCCTTGCAGATCGTCTTGGCGATCGGTATGGTCAACGCGCTGCAACGGTTGCAAAGAGGAGGAGAAGGAGGGGGCGTCAAGGCGACGATTCCCGCCCCGGCTCCGGTCGCCGCGCCCGTACTAACTCCCCGCCCCTATGCGCCGCCGCGCCCACCCTATCGCCCGCAATTTCAACCGGCTCCCAACCCCGAGCGACCGATCGACCTAGAAAAGCGCGATCCGGAGTCCGCCGCGCCTCAGTTCCCGCGCGAGACGCCGCCCCCGCCAAACTGGAATCCGCGTTTCCCCCAAGAGCCGAGACCCGGCGCGTTTCCGCCTCCTCCTCGGGGTTTTAACGATCGGAATCCGCCGAACGAGCCGAATAATTGGGGTCCCCGACAATGACCAAGCCGATCGTCCTCTGGACCAACATCCCCTCGTTCCACCTTATCGGACCGTTTCAGAAACTCGCCGAAACCCGAGAGACGATCTGCGTCTGCCGTCAGGCGACCTCGTCGCATCGATCCGACATGTGGAAAGCCCCCGACTTCGGAAAGCTCCAAGTCGTTTATCTAAAAGACAAAGAACATCCGAATCGCTTCGTTCAGGAGTTCCTCGCTCAATACAAAGGCGCGGCGCACTTTATGTCCGGATTCGGAACCCAACCCGGAACCGAAACGTTCTGGAAACTCGCCCCAAGGTTCCGGATCAAGCCGATCGCCCTCGCCGAGCGACCAAATCCCCAGCGCAATCCGGTCAAAGCGCTTTTGCGCGACGCGTACTACGCCGCGAGAATCCGCGCGATCTCCAAATGGCTAGGCGCGGTTCTCTGCATGGGCTCCTTGAGCGTCGACGCCTATCGGCGCTACGGGATCCCCAAGCGCAAACTCTTGCCCTATATGTACACGAGCGCGCTCCCCTTCCCCGAGCTTCCGGAAAAAGTCGAGATCGGGGCGCCACTTCGCTTTGTTTACGTCGGTCGCGACGACCCTTGGATCAAGGGCCTCGACCTGCTCGCCGAAGCCCTAAAAGGGCTGACCCCGGAACAACTAACCTTCGATTTCATCGGTCCAAACCCCGACTCCTGGCTCGCCAAGTTCGCCGAGGAAAACGGGCTGTCCGGCGTTATTCGCGTTCTCGGCAAGCTCCCCAACGACCAAATCGCCCCCAAACTCGCCAACGAATACGACGTTCTCGCGCTCGTCGGGCGTTACGACGGCTGGGGTATGACCGTCTCCGAGGCGCTCTTCTCCGGGCTCGGGGTTCTCGCCTCCGACGCCTGCGGCTCCCAAGACGTCGCTCGCGCCTCCGGCGCTGGCAAGGTCCTCCCCAAAGGCTCCGTCGACGCCATTCGATCCGCGATTCGCGAACTCGTCGACAATCCGAGTCAAGTTCTCGAATGGAAAAACCGCGCGCGAGCCTATCGCGACGCCCTGCGCGCCGAGAGGCTCGCCCCCTACTTGGAGGAGGTCGTCGAGTACGCCGAGCGCGGCTGCTCCGGCGAAAAACCGAATCCCTACTGGTTGGAGGGAAGCGACGTCTCTCGATAAACGTCGCGCCCCCTTAGTTTGGAGAATTCGATGTCCAAAAAAACGATCGCCTTGTTGGCGCATAATCTCCGAGGCGGCGGCGCGTCCGCGCTTGGCAAGAGCGTCGCCGAGAATCTCGCCAAACTGGTTCCCGAGAACAAGATCGTCGTAACCCATCTCAAGGGGTACGGATTCGAGACGCTCGCGGAGATCCCGAACGTCGAGCTTTGGGAAACCCCCTTCGGAGGGTTCGCGACCCGATATCGAGCCGAAAAGAATATCGCCGCGCGACTGGCGTCCGTCGATTGCGACTGGGCTTGGTGGCTCGGCAACTTGGGTATCGTCTACCCGAGCTGCCGGCAGAGCGTCTACGTCCGCAACGCCTACGCCGTCAACTACCCCGAGAAACACTGGGGAAACGCGTCCCTCTCCTTCAAACTTAAACGCCGCGCCGACAATATCTTCGTTCGCCGAACGCTGAGGCGCTGCGACCGCGCCTGGGTTCAAACCGAAACGATGCGAACCCGGCTTCTCGAGACCTATCGATTCCTCGAGCCCGAGCGCGTCGGGATTTGCCCGGTTCCCCCCCTCTTTCGCGACGCGACGATCGCGCCCTCCGAAAAAACGGTCGAAACCCTCCGGGAGCTCGCGGAAAAAGACGCCGGAAAGTTCCGCGCCCTCTACGTCTCGATGATCAATCCCCACAAAAACGTCGAGCGCGTTATCGAAACGTTCAAGCGCTATCGCCAAGAGCTCGAGGGCGTCGTCCTCTACGTAACCGCGAAAAAAGGGGTCGGATATCAAGCCGAGCTCTGGAAGCGCGTCGAAGCGGCCCGACTGACCGACTCGATTCGCTTTATCGGAACCTTCCCCCAAGCCGACGTCCCCGCGCTCTTCCAAGCCTGCGACGTCTCCCTCTTCCCCACCCTTCTCGAAACGGTGGGGCACGGGCACAACGACGCCCTCTACTTCGGGCGCCCTCTAATCGCCAGCGATCTCGATTTCGCGCGAGAAATCTGCGGCGACGCGGCGTATTTCGTCGACCCGTTCTCCCCCGAGAGCATGAAAAACGGGTTGCTCGCCTTGAAAAACGACCCCCAACTCCGCGCCGAGCTCGTCGAGCGCGGCAAAAAGCGCCTCCAAACCAAAGCGCCGACTTGGGAGGAGATTCTGGGGGGCGTCCTGACCGCCGAGGGGCTTCTCTAACGATCCCGCCCCTTCGACTCGCGTTTTACCGAGCCAACGCGGCGCGCTTCGAACTTCGAGAGCGCGCCGTTTTCTTTTTTTTCTCCAAAAATCTTCGCAAAAATCGCCGAGACGCTTGACGAATCTCTATTTCGAGAGTATGTTAGTTTAAACTAACATTTGAGCGTTTTCCTGGCTCGATTCGCGCATATACGGGAAATCGAGTCCGCCTTGGCAAACGTCATCGGTTTATGGGACCGCGTTTTCCCGAGTCTCGCTCGCGGATCGCGGACTTTATTTGCGTATTTACTGTTAGACCTCTCTAACAGATAAGGGACTTCTAACAGCGCTATCATTGAGCCCTTTCGGGCGTCCCGCGTCAATTGGGCGCGGAGTCGAAGGAATTTGAGTTATGAAAAAGAGCTTTTTTTCGCAGTTCGTCGCCAAAGCAGATCAGTCCCGCGCCGCTCGCGCCTCGTCATTGCGAGTCGAAACCCTCGAGGAGCGACAATTACTGAGCGCGACCGATATCGCCTCTCTCGCAGACGTCGTCTCCGCCCCGGTCGTCGAGGTCGCCGCCAGCGCCGCGGACGAAGCCCCCGTCGTCGAGTTCGCGATCAACGACGCGACCGAAGAGCTTAACGCGCGCGATCTCGAGGTCGTCGAAAGCCTCGGCATGACCGCGACCGACCAAGGCGTCGTCTGGAACGACCAGGGCCGCCTGACCTCCCTGACGATCTCCGACTCGACGATCGCGACCGTCGATATTTCCGGGTGCGACGCGCTCGAAACCTTTGCGGTCAGCGGCGCGAAAGTCAACGCGCGCTTCGCGCTCTCGACGTTGAAAGCGAACGGTTGCTCCGCGCTCAAGACGCTGAATCTCGGCTACTGCTCTCTGACTAACGTCAATTTGACCGGTTGTTCCGCGCTCGAAACCTTGCAATGCTACTACAGCGAGAATCTCGAAGAGCTCGACCTTTCCGACTGTTCGTCGCTAATCAATTTGTGGGCGTTCAACTGCTATCTCGGCTCCCTCGACGTCTCCAATTGTCCAAATCTGCAAACGTTGCGCGTCTCGACGAACAACCTTTCGGCCCTCGACGTCTCCAACAACCCCGAGCTGACCAGTTTGCTCTGCTTCGCCAATAATATCTCGTCCCTCGACGTCTCCAACTGCTCGAAGCTCGAGTCCCTCAACTGCCACTCCAACCCGATCGCGACCCTCGACTGCTCCGGCTTGGACAAGCTGCAAACCCTCTACTGCAAAGACATGGGCGCGACGAGCGTCTTGATCGACGATTGCTCCGCGCTCAAGACGATCCAAGCGGGCGGGAACGCGTTCTCCTCCCTCTCGACCGACGGCTGCTCCGAACTGACGACCGTCGATCTCACCGGTTGCGAAAACCTGACCGAGCTGACCTGCTGGGGACAAGCCAAGCTAAGTCGCGTCGTCGTAAGCGGCTGCTCCTCGCTGCAAACCCTCGATTGCTCCTGGAATCAAGTCAAGACCCTTCTCGTCGCCGGCTGCTCCTCCCTCAAGACGCTCGACTGCGGCGGAAACTCGGGCCTAACGTCGGTCGACGTATCGGCTTGCCCCGCGCTCGAAACTCTGCGGGTCTACTTCTCCGGCGTCTCGAGCCTCGACCTCTCCAACAACTCGGCCCTGACGACCCTCTTTATCACCGAGTGCCCGATCCAAACCCTCGACGTCTCGGCGCTTCCGAATCTGCAAAAGCTGCAGATGGGCTCGACTCAAATCTCCTCCCTCGACCTCTCCAACAACTCCGAGCTGACCCAGCTCGTCTGCCAAGAGACCCCGCTTACCGCGCTCGATCTCTCGAATAACCCGAAACTTACCCGTCTGACGTGCTACGACTGCGCCCTGACGTCCCTCGATATCTCCGGTTGCTCGCTCCTGACCGGGCTGAACTGCTCCGGCAATCAAATCGCGACCCTGACCCTCGACGGCGCGACCGCGCTTAAGACTCTTCAAGCGGGCGGCAATACGTTCTCCGAGCTCGACTTGTCCCCGTGCGTCGCTCTCCAGACCCTCGACTTGACCGGCTGCGAAGGGCTGACCTCTCTCGACGCGCGAGGCCTCGCGCTCCAACGCGTGGTCGTCGACGGCTGCTCCGCCCTCGAATCGCTCGACGTCTCCGGGTCCGCCCCGAGCCGGCCCGCGACCAATAACGTCGGGTATATCGGAACGACCGGTTGCGCCGCCCTCAAGACCCTCAAATGCGGATACAACGAGGCCCTCGACGAGCTCGATCTGTCGACCAACGCCGCCCTCGAAACCCTCCAGTGCTATTACTGCTCGCTGGAAGCGCTCGATCTGTCCGCCAACGCGGCGCTTAAAGATCTCCAAGGGTTCAATAATCTCCTGACCGCGCTCGACGTCTCCAACAACATCGCGCTCGAGCGCCTGATGGTCGCCAACAACCAAATCGAGACCCTCGACCTTTCCAACAACCCCGAGCTGACGACCGTCAACTGCTTTAGCAACGCGCTAACGTCGCTCGACGTCTCCGGGTGCGTCAAGCTAACCTCGATCAACTGCCATTCCAACCAAATCGCGTCCCTCGACTGCTCCGGAATGACCGATCTAACCCAGCTCTTCTGTAAGAACAACGGCATGACGACCCTGGTCGTCGACGACTGCGCCGCGATTTCCTCGCTCCAAGCGGGAGGAAACTTGTTCTCGACCCTCGATCTCTCCGACTGCTCCGTCCTCGGACTCGTCGACCTCGAGGGAAGCGAAAACTTGACCTCCCTCGAAATCCCCGGCGGAAAGGTCTATCGCGTCGTCGTTTCCGGTTGCTCCGCGCTAGAGTCCCTGACCTGCGAAAACGCCAACCCAGCCTCGACCAAGAATTCGATCGTCCTAGCCGTCGGCTGCCGAGCGCTACAAACGGCGAATCTCGCGAACTCCCCGTTCAAGACTCTAACCTTTACCGGCGCGAGCTCCCTCGCCGACCTCGACGTCTCCGGAAACTCAACTCTGACAGAGCTCGACGCCTCCGCCGCCGTCGCGACCGAGCTCGACCTCGACGACGCGACCGCGCTAGCGCGCCTCGCGATTGGCTCGAACGTCGAGACGCTCCGGCTGGCGCGCGAAGTCGAGATTAACGTCTCCGTCTCCAAAGCGGACGACTGGGACGCGTTAACCGTCGCCGACGCGGACGGAAACGCGATTCAAACGACCACCGGGGCCGACGCCGTTTCGTTCGCGCTCGCGACCGGCGCCGCCGACCCGATTACGATCGTCTATACCGCGAACGGAAGCCAAGTTAAGACGACCGAAATCAACCCGAGCGACGTCGTTCCGACCCTCGACGCGGTCGTCGTCTCTTCGATTACCGTCAAGAACGACTCCTTCACCGTCGACTTCCAAGGCGTCGACAACGCGCTGTACTACCGCGTTTTGTACAGCAAAAACGAGAACTTCGCGCCGGTCAAGCAGGTCGCCTACGCCAAGCCGGGCGCCAAAACGATCTCCAATCTCGAATTCGATACGACCTACTACGTTTGCGTCAAAGCGGTCGGCGACAAGGCGAACTTCCTCGACTCCTCTTCGGAAATCCTGACCGCGACCACCCCCGATATGCCGACTTTGGAAACCCCGATCCTTTCGACCGCCGCGACCGCCTCCGCGATCGTCGTCAACGTTAAGCCGGTCGAAGGCGCGCAAAAGTACGAGCTGGAATATAGCGCGAACCCCGATTTCTCCGACTCCGTCGTTAAAACCTACGCGACGAGCGGCGCCAAAACCTTCTCGAACCTCCCGTTCGGCGCGACTTACCACTTCCGCGTCAAGGCGACCGGCGAGGGCTATTACGACTCCGAATACGCCGAAACCGTCTCCGCGGTCGGTCTCCTCGCCGCCCCGACAGCCCAAGTCGCCGACGTCCAACGCGACTCGGTCTCCGTCAAGCTCGGCGCGGTTCAAAAGGCGTCCGGATACATCGTCGAATACGCGACCAGCCCCGACTTCGCCAATTCCGAGACCGCGACCTTCGAGAACGCCGGAACCAAGGCGATCGTAGGCTTGGACTCCAACGCGACCTATTACTTCCGCGCCAAGGCCCTCGGCGACGGACAGACCCGTATCGACTCCCCTTGGACCGAGTTCTCCGCGACGACCCTCGAATACCTCGGGGATCTCGCCGCGCCGACACTTTCCGCCTCAGCGACCAAAAACGCCGTTGTTCTGAAGATTGGAAAGGTCGCCGACGCAACGAAATACGTCGTCGAGTTCTCGACCGACGCCGACTTCGCGACCGTCTCGACCAGAACCTTCGCCTCCGGCGTCCGAACGATCTCCGGACTGACCGCCGGAACGAGCTACTACTTCCGCGTTAAGGCGACCGCCCCGAAATACGGCGACTCCGATTGGGTCGAAGCGACCGCGACCACTAAAAACGCCGCCTCCGCCGCTATTCTCGACGCCGCCTTCGAAAACTACTTCGACGAAGAGCTCGAGCTCGGATTCGAGCTCTAATTCGCGCGAGAGGCGCGACGCGCGTCTCCATTGTCCCGCGCCTCGATAAAAAACGGCGCGACGCCAACTCGGCGCCGCGCCGTTCTTTTTTCTCGCGCGCGGTTAGACGAGGGTCTCCCTAAAACCAATCCTCAAAATCCTCATCGCCTCCGACGGTAATACTGAAGTTTTGACAGAACCATTCCCACATATCTTTTAGAGTGATCTCCCCCGAGCATATCCCCGCGATTGAAAAGAAAACGACGCGTCCGAAAATCGTGAGCAACAAATAAGCCAATACGTTGGCGACCCAAGAATTCTCGTCTACGTTTGAGCAAAAGTTAATCCGCGCGACGCAACCGCCGATCACAAGAGCATAGAGAGCGACCACAAGAACCAGTCTTATAATGAAGCGCAAAACCGCAAGAATCCGCCTCGAGCCCCCGGGCGCTTTCGCGACTTTCTTCTTTTTATTCGACTTCGGACGAGGAGCGCTCCGCGATAGTTCGCTCGAATTAGGTCGAGGTCGCGTTTCTTGGTCAACGCGGGGGGCTTCGTCAACGAGAGGAAACCGACCTTCTCGCCTCGCGTCAACGCCGCTTTGATATAGTAACTCGAGCTCTCTTGGGCGCCTCTTCTCTTTCTTCTCTTAGTCATTGACTCGCGTCCCCAATAACGAATTGTCGAACGATGAACCCGACCCTAAAGTTGTTTGAGTTTGATCGCCAATCTCAAAGACAAAGTCGTTCTTCCGCCCGGCGACGACCTCGACGACAAACCCGGGAGTCTTTCGAAGAGCGTCGAGGTCGGGGACGCGGCGCTCCTTTTCCGGGGCGGGGTTTTCTTCCGTCGCGACTCGCTCAATGGCGACGAAATATTTCCCGGGTTTGGCGCCGTCGCCGCGAACGATCGAAGACGGCTTCGCGACGCCTTTTTTTCCGACGACCCCGAAGGCGGGGGTTCCGTTCGGATCTTCTGGAATTAGAACGACGAGCGCGCCCTCGGCGGGTCGGTCGTCCAGCGTTGCCGTAACGGTAACGGGAACGACGCCGTTGGCGCTCCGCGCGCGCTCGATCGCCGAGAGCGCGAAGATCGCTCCGAGGGCGACGAGAACCCCGAGAAAACCGCCTAGGATACGATAGCGCATGGCGTTCTTTTGCGAGAGAGCGAAACGAAAACGAGACGCGACGAACTCTAGAAAAGACGACTTCTGGAAAAAAGGACAAAGCCGCCCGGCGCGCAAGCGCCTTTGTCCTCTATTGGCAAAGGGTTACAGCGAGTATTGCGGAATCGCCATCGACTCGCCGTCCTTCAAGGCGGACAGGTGAGCGACAATGCCCGGAACCGTCGTGTTAAGCGCGACGGCAATATTGACGATCGGGGCTTTTCCTTTGAGAACCGACTCGATAAAGTTCGAGCCGAGGTAACCGTGAGAGCCGCCGTGTCCGCCGGCGTTGACCCCGGGCGGCAGAGCGGGTTTGCGAAGATCCCCGAGCCCTTCGACGAGTTTGGCGGTCTCGTCGTTGAGGGCGGAATAAGCGCCGTTGAAGGCTCCGATTTCGCCGCGCATGCGCCCGGTCTCGCCGCCCCAACCGGCGGTGTCCCAACTGACGATCATGCGCGAGGAGCCGCCCTCGCTCGTGGTAAAGAGCGCGGTTTCCGTGCCAAACGGGTTCTTGTGCGGATTCCCGTTTTGGAACTCGGGGAGCTTGCTAACGTGCCCGACGCACGAGACGCGAGTAAACGTGTTGCCGGTAACGCAAGTGTAATAGGCGTTGGAGTGAGTCGGATACCATTGCGGAGGAAGACCGATGCGCCAGTCTTTGTAGCCGGGAAGATTCCCGGCCCCGTAGTGGTAGTACTCGCCCTCGGTGTAGACCATTTGTCCAAAACCGCCCGCCTTGTAGATCTTGCGCGCGGCGTAAACGTCGTCGTGGAAGCAGGACGTCTCGAACATCCCGTATAGCAATCCCGTCTCTTTTACGGTCTCGAAGAGGCGATCCGCGTCCTCCAAACTGCCGAAGACCGCCGGAACCGCCGAAGCCACGTGCTTGCCGGACTTCAAGATCTTGCAAGCGTGGTCGCAATGACTCGGAGCGTCGGTCGCGATAAAAATCGCCTCGATGGAGTCGTCTTTGATCATCTCTTCCAGCGATTCGTAAGTCTTTTCGCAGCGGCAGGCTTTGGCGAGCCCGTCGCGGCGCTCGGGGAAGAGGTCGGAGACGGCGACGATCTCGGCGTTCGGGTGATCTTGAAGCCCGAACTGGGCGCCGAACTGGCACAGTCCGAACCCGACGATTCCGACGCGCAGTTTCTTGTCGGTGAACGGTTTCCACTCGGCGTTGGGATCGACGTCGGTATCGGTTTCGTCGAAGCCTTGGATTTTGGGCTTTGCGGGCTCGTCGGGAGTCGCGGCGAGGGCGCCGCCAAACGAGGCGAGGGTCGCGCCAAAGGCGGTATTGGTTAGGAAGGAGCGTCGCGATAGACGGTTCGACATATTAATCCTTTCGTTTCGCGATAAGCGAACGTTTTTTGGTTAAAAGGAACGAGCGACTCCGAACCCTTCTCGCGAGAAAACGATTCGGAGTCGAGAAAAACAAACGAATACGGCGGAAACGGTTAGTTGAGGCTGGTCGTTTCGCCGCCTTGCGGAGTGCCGAGGGCGCCCCAGACGCCGTACGGGCTTACTCCGGACTGGACTTGGTAGGCGTTCAAGTTGCCCGTGTCGATCGTGTCGGAGATAAAGCGGACGGAGCCGTCCATCATCGCCGCGTTCACGCCGCCCGCGTGGTAGCTCTGCGCGCCGCCGACGAGCCAAGGCCAGCTGGTCGCCCAGATACAGGCGACGGAGTTGGGGGGAACGTTGGTGGAGAACCCGGAGCTTTGGGTTCGTCCGTCCGCCCAGAAAGTGCCGCGCCAGGTATTGCTCGATTGGCTCACGAGGGTTCGGTCGTTGGCGTTGTACCCGTTGGTAATGCAGGGACCCGGTTTGGCGCTGGTTCCATCGTAGAGCGCGGAGACTTCCGCTAGCCCGCCTTTAACGCGGGTTTCGTAGTTGTCGCCGCTACAGCCTTCGGCGACCCCGATCGTGTTGCTCGTGCCGTCGACGCAGAACGCGAGGGAATGCCACGCCTCGGGCTGAAACATGCCGCGAGAGGAAATCTTCGCCTTGGGATCGCCCTCGTATTTTTCGGCGCGCTGGTTGCCCCACATCGCGTCTCCGGCGCAAAAAAACACGTTGGCGCGACCCGTGGTTCCGGCCTCGCCGAACTTGTTCGTCATTTGGGAGCTATAACCGTCCGACGGGCACGTCCAGGTGGAGATCCTGATCTTATAGGCCCAAGTCGGCTCGCCGATGCTCCCGATTCCCGACCATATGCTGGCCCCGCTCACTTTCTGAGACTCGTTTTCAAATTGCGACCAAATCGCGGACTGCTCGACGTAGGGCAATAAGAGAACGCGCGCGCTGACGGTAACGTTGTAAGAAGGCCAGCCGCCGGAATAGCCGCGATAGACTGTCGTCATTGGGGGGCAGGTTCCTTGCACGTCGTGATAGTTCTGGATTCCGAGGGCGGCTTGCTTCAAATTGTTGGTGCACTGCATGCGCCGAGCGGCTTCGCGAGCCGCTTGAACCGCCGGAAGGAGCAAACCGATGAGAATGCCGATAATCGCGATGACCACGAGAAGCTCGACAAGCGTGAAACCGCGACTCTTCCCGCGAACGAACGTTGATTTCATAGGATCTCCAATGCAAATAAAATCTTGGAACGAATTGCGCGCGCTCGAAGCGAGGGCGTTCTATTTACTTCATCTTGATCTCTTCGCGGACAGCCTCGCCCAAATCGAACTCGGGGGTCGGGTTGTCCGGTCCGGCGACGACCTCGACCGCGAGGGGGGTCGTTCGATCGAGTTTGTATTTCGGATCGACGAGGTCGAATCTTTGGGAGGTATCGGCGGCTCCGTCGCGCATCATTTGCGCGGCTTCCTCGGAGTTTTGCGCCCCTCCTTCCGTTTCGGACTTAAAGACTAGAACCTTGAATTTGCCGGCGGGAGCCCCGTCGAAGCCGAAGGTGTTCAGCTTGGCGATTCCCGCGGCGTCGGTATTGCCGCCGCAGGGCCAGCGCATAAGCGCGGGGTCGTCGCTTTGCAAGGTAACGTTGGCGCCCTCGAGAGGAGCGCCCCCTTGAACCAGCTTAATGGAGAACGGATAGAGCTCCGGCAAACCCTCGGGTCGATTCTCCTTTTTGCAAGACGTCGAAACGACCGCGAGCGCGATTAGAAAAAACGGTAAGAAACAACGATTCATCGACGCCTCCGTAAATTAAAACGCGACGCAAAGAAAGGAGCGTCGCGAGAGGTCTCGCTTCGCCCGACGTCATTCATTGTAACGACGATGGAATCAAAACGCAAGCGAAACGAAAAATATTTCAAAAAAAAACGTCGCGGCTTGCGTCGAAAACGAGCGCGCTCGGTCTGCGACGCGATAGGACGAGTTGACGTCCCGCGAAAAAGTCGTAAGCTAACTGAAAAACTAAACCTCAATTACGCCTTTGTCGAAAGGAGAAGCCGATGCCGGAAAGACGCAAATTTGCCCTGGAGCTAGCGAAAGCGATGGGCGCGGAGACCTTGCGATTTTTCGACCGACCCGATCTCGCGGTCGAGCGCAAAAAGGACGGGTCCCCCGTAACCCAAGCGGATCGAGGGGCGGAAAAACTCGCGCGAGAGCTGATCGCGAAGACGTTTCCAACCGACGCGATCCTCGGGGAAGAGTTCGCCGACAAGGAGGGAACGAGCGGCTGGACTTGGATTCTCGACCCGATCGACGGAACGAAATCGTTCGTGGCGGGGGTTCCGCTCTACTCCAATCTCGTCGGGGTTCTCAAAGAGGACGAGCCGCAAATCGGCGTTATTTGGCTCCCGGCGCTCGGGCGCGGCGTTTGGGCCGCCAAGGGCGAGGGCGCTTGGGAGGTCGTCGGAAGCGACGTTCGCGAAGCGCGCGTTTCCAAAGTCGACAAATTGGAGAACGCGCTGTTCCTCACGACCGATCCCCGCGATTTCGATCGCGTCGGGCGCGAGGGCGCTTGGCGCGAGTTGGTCGCGAAGGCGCGGCTGACCCGAACTTGGGGGGACGCCTACGGGTACTACCTCGTGGCGACTGGCCGCGCGGAAGTCATGGTCGACCCGTATTTCGAGATCTGGGACGCCGCGCCCCTACTGACGGTTTTGGAAGAGGCGGGCGGCGCGTTTTGCGACTGGAGCGGGCGAGCGACGATCGCGGGGCGCGAGGGCGCGGGAACGAACGCGGCGCTAAAAGGCGCCGTCGCCGAGATTCTGGCTCGATATCCCAAAACGAAGAAACCGGAATAATCGGAAGTCCGGAGATATTTTTTCAAAATAATGGAACGGGACGCTTGAAAAACGATTTTCGCGCCGTTACAATTCAACGAACAGGTCGCGGGCGCGAGTCCGCGCGATTTAATCGCCTACGCAACGAAGGGAGCCGCAGATGGGCGTCGCCAAATCGAGACGCGTTTTCATCAACGCTAAAACGATCGCCGGAACCGTTTTCACCGGATTGACGCTCGGGGTCAACGCCGCCGAGCACAACGAGTTAAAGATTGGTTTGATCGGTTGCGGCGGTCGAGGTCGGGGGGCGGCGCAAAACGCGCTGACCGCCGATAAGAATTGCAAGATTTACGCGCTCGGCGACGCCTTTTTGCCCAACGCGAAAGCCGCGGTCGAGGCGCTTCAACAGGGGTTCGAGGATCGGATCGACGTCGGCGATCGCGTTTTCGGCGGGCTCGACGCGTTTAAAAACGTGGTCGACTGTTGCGACGTCGTCCTGCTTTGCGAGCCGCCGGGGTATCGATTCCGCTCCCTCGCCTACGCGGTCGAAAAAGGCAAGCACGTCTTCTGCGAAAAGCCGGTCGGGACGGACTCGCCGACGGTTCGTTCGGTTATGGAATCGGCGAAGATCGCGAAGGAAAAGGGGTTGACGCTCGTTTCCGGGCTCTGCTGGCGATACGATTTCAACGTCCAAGACATAATGAAGCGCGTTCTCGGCGGGGAGATCGGCGAAATCACCTCCGCTCGTCTCACCTATCTCGGAGGAACCGGCGGGCCGCGCAAACGGCTCGAGGGCGACTCGGAGCTCATGGGGCAAACGCGAAACTGGTACTATCACGCCTGGCTCTCCGGCGACTTCAACGTCGAGCAGCACGTGCACACCCTCGACAAGGGGCTCTGGGCGATGCGCGACGTTCCCCCCGCGACTTGCTACGGGCTCGGGGGTCGGATGGCGCGCGTCGATCAGCCCGGCTGCGGCGATATCTACGACTCGATGGCCGCCGTGTTCGAATATCCGAACGGAACGACGCTCTACTCCTTCTGCCGCCAACAGCGCGACTGCTGGAACGAGAACCAAGCCTATTTTATCGGAACCAAAGGGATCGCTTGCGTCGGGCTCTGGGGCAGGGGATATATCGCCGACCTCAAGGGGAACGTCGTCTACGAGCGCAAAAACCTCGACGCGGCCATGTACGTCCAAGAGCATATCGAAATGTTTAAATCGATTCGCGGACAGATCGATACGATCAACAATGGCGACTACATGGCGAAGGCGACGCTTATGGGAATTATGGCGCGCGAGGCGTGCTATTCCGGCAAGAAGGTAACTTGGGACGAAATCCTCAATTCCGACAAATCTTACGCCCCGACCGAGTATTCCGAAGACGGAATTCCTTGGAACGTTCCGGACGAAAACGGGCGTCTCAAGATCCAAGTCCCCGGGCTCGGGTCGGTCTACCATTACGTAACTCGTTAAGAACCAAACGTCGCGGCGCGCGGGGTTCGCGAGTCGAACTCCCGCCCGACCGACTTTATCACCACTATGTTTAGGAGAATTCGGATGACCATTTCTCGACGCAACTTCATTAAAGCGAGCGCCTTGACCGGAGCCGCTCTCGCGACGACCATGCCTCGCGTTCACGCGGGAGAAGACAACGAGATTAAAGTCGGTTTGATCGGTTGCGGCGGCCGCGGCCGCGGCGCGGCGAACAACACGCTGAGCGCCGACCCGAACTGCAAGATCTACGCGCTCGCCGACGCGTTCATGCCGAACGCGCAAGGCGCCGCCGACGCGCTCAAGGGCGCTTTTGAAGAGCGAGTCGACGTGGAAGGCCGCGTTTTCGCGGGTCTCGACGCGTACAAAAACGTCGTCGACGCGTGCGATTTGGTGCTGCTTTGCGAAGCCCCGGGATTCCGCTATCGCTCGCTCGCCTACGCGGTCGAAAAGGGCAAGCACGTTTTCTGCGAGAAGCCGGTCGCGACCGACGCGCTCGGAATTCGCTCGGTGATGGAATCGACGAAGATCGCGAAGGAAAAGGGCTTGACGCTGGTCTCGGGTCTTTGCTGGCGCTACGACCTGAACGTTAAGGACATTATGGAGCGAGTTTGCGGCGGCGAGATCGGCGATATCACCTCCGCGCGACTCACCTACCTGACCAGCAAGCTGTGGACGCGTCCGCGCGCCGAAGGCGACACCGAGATGATGGCGCAAGTCCGCAACTGGTACAACTACGCCTGGCTCTCCGGCGACTTCAATATCGAGCAGCACGTTCACACCCTCGACAAAGGGCTGTGGGCGATGGGCGACGTTCCCCCCGCGACCTGCTACGGTCTCGGCGCTCGCATGCAGCGCGTCGAACAACCCGAGTACGGCGATATTTACGACTCCATGGCGGCGGTCTTCGAGTATCCGAACGGAACGACCTTCTACTCCTACTGCCGTCAGCAAGACAACTGCTGGGGCGAGAACCAAGCGTACTTCGCGGGCACCAAGGGGTTCGCGTCGATTCTCGGCCAAGGCAAGATCACCGATTTGGACGGCAAAGTGATCTACGCGCAAGAGCGCGTCAACTCCGACATGTACTATCTGGAGCACGTCGAGCTCTATAAGTCGATTCGCGGCAAGATCGACACGATCAACAACGGCGACTACATGGCGAAAGCGACCATGATGGGAATTATGGCGCGCGAGGCGTGCTACTCCGGCAAGAAGCTCAATTGGGACGACGAGATCAAGTCCGAGAAATCGTATCGTCCGAGCGAGTACACTTGGGACGGCAAACCTTGGAACCTCCCGGACGAGCAAGGTCGCTTCAAGATCCAAGTCCCGGGCGTCGGGCAAGTTTATCACTCCGTCTCCCGCGAGGGCTGAGCCATTGGCGAACGACTCGAGCCGCGTTAGGCTCGAGTCGGCGAGTATCGACCGATTTCGTCGCGACTTCTTCGCGGCGGAGTCGGTTTGTTTTTAGAACCCGTTTTCATTCGAGACAAATTGGAAAACGAAGAATCGCGTTTTGAAGGCGGTTCCGTCCCCGCGTCGTTCGGATCCGAATTTCGACTCGACCCCGCGACCGGGCTTTGGGCGCTGATCGCCGAAGGGCGCGGCGCGAGACCGTCGAACGCCGAGGACGACTCCGCGACCGGAGATCGAGATCCGAATTGCGCGTTCTGCCCCGGAAACGAGTCGCAAACCCCGAAGCTCGTTCTAGCGGCGGTCGAAAACGAGAGCGGCGAGGTTGAATTGCTCGAGCCGGGCGCCGATCCGGAATTGGCGAGACGCCCTTGGATCGCGAGAGTTTTCGAGAACAAGTACCCGGTTTTTAGAATTAGCCCCAACTCCCCGGAACCGCCCGCTTACGCCGAAATCGTCTCGGGCTTCGAGGCCCCGTTCTCCGCGATTCCCGCGATCGGACGGCACGAAGTGATCGTCGATACGCCTCGGCACATAAGGAGTTGGAGCGAGTTTACCGATCGCGAAATCAAATGGGCGTTTCGGATTTTTCGAGCGCGGCTTCGCGCCTTGCGAAATTCGGGGCGATTCGAGCGCGCGTTCGTCTTTAAGAACGTCGGATCGGGGGCGGGCGCCTCGCAACGGCACTCGCACTGCCAACTGGTCGGAGAGGTCAAACTGCCCCCGAGCGCTATCGAGGAACTGAAACGGCTCCTCGTTTTGACCCAAACGGCGCGTCGCTCGGGGGATCCGCGATCTTATTGGAACGCGATTCTCGACGCGGAGCTTCGCGCGAAGGAGCGAGTCATCGCCGCGTCGGAACGGTTCGTCGTCCATTGCCCGTTCGCGAGTCGGTATCCGATGCAGGTCGAAATTTGCCCGCGGTTTGGAGAAGCGCTCGAGGACTACTCGGACGAGGCGCTCGACGAGCTGGCGCTTCTGGCGCGACGAACGGTCGCGGCGCTGGAAACCGCGAAGCGGCTTAAACTTCCGAACGACCCTTCCCCGCTCGATTACAACGTCGTTATGCGCGCGACCCCAAATCGAATGGCGACCCCGTTCGAGGAGCTCGAGGGAGTCGCGCGACCCCGCTGGGTCTTTCTCCCAAGTTTGGTCAAAAAGGCGGGTTACGAAATAGGCTCCGGAATCGACATAAACCCGGTCTCCCCCGAAACGGCGGCGACCATTTTGCGCGAGGTCTTTTGAGAACCCGCGCCCGAATTATTAAAAAGGAATCCGAAACGTGAAAGAGACGAAAACGACCGAGAGCGCCCCCGCGCCCAAAATGAAAACGATTTACTCCGGGTATCGCTGGGAACTATTGGTATTGCTGTTCTTTGCGTACTTCTTCCACCAGTCGGATCGGGCGATCTATGGAGTGGTGTCCACACCGATTCAAGATTATCTTCACATACAAGATCTCAACTACACGCGAACTATAACGTACGCTCTTATGGCGATTTTCGTCCCGCTCGCGGGATTCGTCGGCGACCGTTTCAACAAGCGTCGTTTGCTGATCGGATGCCTATTTTTCTGGAGTATTGCAACAATTGGGACGGGATCCATTGAAAGCGTTTATGGTCTGATTTTCATTAACAGTATCGCGCTTGTTGTGGCCGAGGCGTTTTACGGTCCCGCGTCCACAAGTCTGATCGCATCGTACCACAAGGAAACGCGATCCGTCGCACTCTCGGTACACCAAACGGCCGTTTATTTGAGCGTTATCTTTTGTGGGGGCGTCGCTGGATGGATCGCCCAGCACGGCGGAAATTTTGCCATTAAACTTGCGGGGGGGTACAATGCGCTCGTCTCCTCCATTGGACTTAACACAATATCTTTTAACAACATCGCTTCTTGGGATTCCGAAAACTGCGGCTGGCGACTTGCGTATTGGGCATTTGGAGGGGTGAGTTTGATTATTGGGGCGCTTTTAATTCTCCGTCTCAAGGATCCCACCAAGGTCCGTTTTGCCGATAGTTCTGTTGTTGAAACAGTCAAATCCTCGGAAAAGGAGGGTGTTTGGCAAGCGATCAAGGGTATTGCCAAAGCATTTTTTACCACACCGTCTGCGCTATTGCTCACAGTTGGATTTACCGCAATTGTATTTGTCAACAATGCTTACGTAATCGTTGTTCCAAGCTTTCTCGGAGATAAATTTCATCTCAATCTGACCCAAGCTGGATGGAACGGAATGTTCTGGCATAATATCGCCGCCTTCGGTTGCATTTATCTTGGAGGATTCCTCTCCGATCATATGTCCAAAAAACGGCCGACATATAGACCTATCCAACAATTCGTCGCAATGTTGATCGGCGCTCCAATCGTGTGCGCCATCGGGTACGCGAACAATTTGACCACCGTTTACGCCCTCTTCTTCCTGATGGGGGCTTGTCGAGGATTCTTCGAGTGTAACACACACGCGTCAGTTTTTGAAACGATCCCGATAAAATATCGATCGGCAACAGTCGCCTTAATGCTTTTCTTCGCCTTTTTTATTGGATCGCCTTCCGCTCAATTTTTCTCAGCTCTATATCATAAATACAATGCACAAGGGAAACCCGACTTTGGCTATCAACTCGGATATGTTATGCTAGGTATTGCGTGGTTTATCGGCGCGATCTGCGTCGGGATCGCGGCGTTCGGCACGTTCGAGAAGGATCGCGCGAAGCGGATCGCGGCGGAAAGCGCGGCGGCCCTTGACAATCCTCAATTAACAATAGCGAAAGGAACCCAATCATGACTCGCAAGTCGCGATTCCCTCGCCTTTTCGATACGGCGCTCCTCGCCTTCGCGCTCCTCGCGCTCGCGTCCGTCGCGCGCGCGAGCGACTCCGACCCGCGCGAGTTTCTGCTCTCGCCCGAGTTCGCGAGCGATTTCTACGGTACGGACGCGGTCGATCTGCTAACGTTCGACGCCTCGAATTGTTCGCTCCAACTTCCGTTCCGCTCGGACCCTCGAGCGCAACGCGCGAGTCTCGATCAAAAACTCTCGATCAACGGGACGCAATACGACGCCTTCGAGATTGTCTACGATATCGACGACCCTAGCGCGATCGGTTACTCGACGCTCTATTTCCACAGCCCCGGCGGCTGGTACGGGAACTCCGGGGGCGCCAAGCGCGTCCTTCCGGACGGCAAAGTCGTTGTCGTCTATACCCCCGGCGGGTTCTCCCCCGAGGACAAGCCGGAGGGGTTCGACAAGATCGACGCGGTTCGGATCTCCTACTGGCGCGGCGCCGACGTCGACGCGAAGTTGACGTTCCGCTCGTTCCGAGCGTCTCGAGCGCCCTTCGCGATCGTCGACGTCGACGACGGAGGGATCGAAAACGCGCGAATCGCCAACGACTTCGCGAAAATGCTCGAGCGCGCCGGGCTCAAAGCGGAGCGCGTCGACGCCGACAAGGCTACCGCGGAGTCGCTGAAGCGCTACTCCTGCGTCTATCTCCCGATCGCGGGCAAGATAAAACCCGCCGCGGTCGACGCGCTTTGCGACTACGTCGACCAAGGGGGATTCCTCTTCGCGTTTTACAACGTCCCCGACAAATTGCTGGCGAAACTCGGCGTAAAGCTCGCCGGATTCGTTAATTGCAGACAAGCGGGAATCGAGCTTTCCGGAATGGCGATCGACCCGGAAGCGCGCGCGATCGCGAAAGAGCGAGGATTCGATCCGCCGGAGAAAATCGGACAGAACTCCTGGAACTACTATAAAGTCGCGCTGAACGAACGGTTCGAGACGACGCGCCGCTCGGCGCTCTTCGGCGACTCCAAAGCGCGCGTTATCGGCAAATGGGCGCTGGCGGACGGTTCGGAAACGAGCGACCCCGCCCTCGTCGCGAGCCCTAACGGGCTTTACTGCTCCCACATCTTTACCGACGAGGATCAAACGGCGAAGAAAGCGCTTCTCGAGGCGCTGGTCGTCTCGGCGGATCCGGGAACGACGCGCCGCCTCGCTCGCGCAGAATGGCTAGAGTATTTCCGCGTCGGGCTCGACCCGGAAGCCGATCCGGTCGCCGAGAGCGCCAAGGCGCTCGACGCGCTGGAAGCGGCCCTGAAAGATCGAGGCTGGTCGCTCGCGGACGCGGCGCGACTTATGCGCGCGGACGCGGGCGAGGATCCGGACCGCTCCGAGGCGATCAAATTCGCGCGCGACCTCGCGGAAATCAAGACGGAGCGGGTCGCGGAATACGTCGCGTCGCTACCTTCGCGAGAAAACGAGGGACGGCTCTGGTGGGAGCACTCCGGTTGCGGAATCTACCCGGGCGACTGGGATCGAACGATGAAAGAGCTTTCGGAAGCGGGATTTAACGCGGTCGTTCCGAATATGCTCTGGGGCGGAGACGCGTACTATAAGAGCGACGTCCTGCCGGTCGACCCGAAAGTCGAGCGCTACGGGGATCAAATTGAGCAAGCGGTCAAGGCGGGCAAGAAATACGGAGTGGAAGTCCACGCGTGGATGGTCTGCTTCAACGCGTCGAACTCGCCGAAGTCGTTCCTCGACGAAATGAGGGCGCAAGGGCGCTTGCAAAAGACGCTTTCCGGAGAGGAAAAGCCTTGGCTCTGCCCGTCTTGCCCGGAAAATAGGGCGCTTCAACTGGCGGCGCTGGAAGAGGTGGCGACGAAGTACGACGTGGACGGAGTTCATTTCGACTACATTCGTTTCCCCGACGGAAACACCTGCTATTGCGACGGTTGCAAAGAGCGGTTCTCGAAGGCGTATCGCGAAAAGACCGGTAAAGAGCTCGGAGAGTTCCCGAAAGACGTTTTGGAAAAGGGAACCGCGCGCGAGGAATTCTTGCAATGGCGCCGCGACCAGATCACGGCGCTCGTCCGCGACGTTCACAAGTCGTTGAAAGCGAAGCGCCCCGATATTAAGCTGTCGGCGGCGGTCTTCCCCGGCTACCCCGGCGTTCGCGACTCGATCGCGCAGGACTGGGGGCTCTGGGTCGAGGAAGGACTTCTCGATTTCGTCTGCCCGATGGACTACTCGAGCGATCCCAACGCGTTCCTCGGATACGTTAAGCGGCAGCTTCCGTACGTCGAGGGAAAAATCCCGATCTATCCGGGAATCGGAATGACCGCGACCGGGATCTCGATGCAAGCGGACGAGGTCGCCTTGCAAGCGGAGATCGCTCGGAGACTCGGCGCGAACGGGTTCACGATCTTCAATTTGACGAAATCGACCGCGGACAAGATCCTCCCGACGTTCAAAGAGGGTCTGACCGCCAAGCCGACCAAAGCCCCGCATAGTCGCTGAGATTTTCTCTCGTCCCTAAACGAGAACGCGGCGCCGTTTCTTCCGAGACGGCGCCGCGCTTTTTCATTTCGCGAACTTGTTTTCGCGTTTATTGGTATACCCGAACGTAGTCGATTTTAAACTCCGCCGGGCACGTGTCGTCGGCGATTTCGCCGCCCCAGGCGCCCCCGATCGCGGTATTGAGGATCAGATAGCATTTCTGATCGAACGGCCAAGCGGTCGTTTTCGGCTCTTCTTCGGACTTCTCAAAATCGAGAACGAGCGCGTCGTCGACGAAGATCAAGAGTTTTTCGGGGGTCCATTCGAGCGAATAGACGTAGTAGCGCTTTTCGAGATCCTCGAAAACGACGCTCTTTCCCTTGCTGACGACTTGCCAGCGCTCTCCGCCCTTTTTGCGCATATGGATCGTGCCGTGCGACGTTTTAGGCGTGTGCCCGACGTACTCCATAATGTCGATTTCGCCGCAGCCGGGCCAACCGACTTGGCGGATATTGTCGCCCATCATCCAGATGGCGGGCCAAATCCCCTTCCCCGACGGAAGCTGGGCGCGAACCTCGACCCGCCCGTATTGCCAAGACGCCTTTCCAAGAGTCTCGATCGCCGCGGACGTGTACTCCGCCTCTTTTTGCCCTTTGTTGGCGGGCTTGCCCTCGATCGAGTATTTTTCTTTGATCGTCTTGATCGTTAGGGCGCCGTCTTTTTGGAAAATGTTTTCGACGCGCGCGTCGGTGTAGTACTGCGCCTCGTTGTTGCGGACGTAGCCGACCTCGTAGCTCCACTTGGTCGGGTCGGGCAAACCCTCGCCGTTAAATTCGTCTTGCCAAACGAGGGACAGTTCGCGCCCGTCGGACGTCTTGACGGTTTTCGGGGCGTCCCCTTTGACCGGCTCGGTCGTTTCGTCGGCGCGAAGGGCGACCGGAGCCGCGACGAGCAGCGCGAGGGAGAGAATTAGACTGTGTTTCATCGCGTGGTTTCCTTAATTTGCTTTGCCGCGCTCGAGAGCGCGCGGGAATACGTTATCGGCGCAAAAAGGAGAGGCGCTCGCGAGCGGCGCGCTCCATTTCGCCGACGACTTGCTCGATCGATTTTCCGTCCGATTCGACGCGAATCGCGTCCTCGGGCTCGCGGAGAGGGCCGATCTCGCGATTGGAGTCGCCGCGGTCTCGCTCGACGATTTGGGCGAGGACCTCTTCGAACGGGGCGCTCTCGCCTCGGCGCTCGAGCTCGCCGAGACGGCGGCGCGCTCGCTCTTCGGGGGAGGCGGTCAAGTAGAATTTGCAGGCGGCGTCGGGAAAAACGACGGTGCCCTGGTCGCGCCCTTCGGTCGCGATCGGGCGCTCGAGCCCAATTTTGCGCTGGAGTTCGACGAGCGTCTCGCGAACGGAGGGAGCGCCCGCCGGATACCGAACCAAGCGCGAGATCTCTTGGGCTCTCACGGCGTCGGTAACGTCCTCGCCGTCGAGAAAGGTCCGCCCTTGGCGCGACTCCAACGTCGACTCGCGCGCGACTTTGTTCAAAAGCTCCTCGTTTTGTAAATCGAGCCCTAGGCGAAGCGCTTTGAGCGCGATCGCGCGGTACATGGCTCCCGTGTTGAGATATTCGATTCCGAGCCTCGACGCGAGAGCTCTGGTCGCGACGCTTTTTCCGGCTCCGGCCGGACCGTCGACGGTAACGACGTCGATCGACATACCGCGGATTCTCCTCTCTTTCGCGCGCGACGAACCGGCGGAACTCCCGACGGAATCGGCGCGTATCGAGGTTATTGTACCAAAAAGTCGTCGCGCTCTCCAGGCGCGCTAAGTTTTTTATCTCAACTTCTTGAAAGCGTTTTTTGGACTAGTCCGATTATACGAAAAATCAGAGTTAAGTAGACGGAGCAAAAACAAGAATATGGATAATTTAGTAAAAATTCGGTTGTCAAACGGAATAACTTGGGTAGAATACGGAAGCTTTAAAAAACTCGTTTTCGACGATTGTCTCTCGACCAAGAGCGCGTTTCGGAATCGAGGAGAGAGTTCGTCGATCTAGCGCGCGCCCAAAGCGGGAGCGTCGCGCCGCCCCGCGATCGCGCGAACCGAGAAAGAATGATTCGAAGGTTGATTTTAACGATCGTTCGCTTTTGAGCCGTTTTTGCAAATGTTGCAAATGAGCCTGTTGAAACGACGATCCCGCGACCTCTCTTGAATTAGTTGGGGCTAAAGGCGTCGAGAGCCCTACAGGGCGGCGCCGATAAAACTTGAAGCGGAGCGCCGAAAAGCGCCCGCCTTTTCTCGATACAGAAAACGAGCGTCGCCTTTCCGCCGGAAGCGAGAGAGGCGCGTTGGTCGCCGAACCCGCGAGTCGAAGCGCTCGCGAGAGTTCGAGATATTGCGCGATAAAGAGGAGCGCCGTTATTCAATGAAACGCGAATTCGACGATTTCGACCGAGAGGATTGTTTCGATTCGTCTTATCTCGACACGGAGCGTTACGCGAACGATTCGTTTTATATTGACGAATATTCGTACGACGACGAGCGCCCCCCTTACTTTGAAGAGTCTCGCGATTATTCCGACGAGTACGAGGACGTCGATTTTGACGCGCCGCGGCGCGAGCCGACGGAAGAAGTCGACGACGCCGACGAGCGCCCAATCGACTCCTACGACGACCCGATTCGCATCTATCTGGTTCAAATGGGCGACATCCCGATGCTCACTCGGGAGGAGGAGCGGCGCGCCGCCAACGAAATCGAGCGCGCGCGGAAGCGCTTTCGGAAAGTCGCCCTGCGTCTCGACCCGGTCGTTCGGGATCTGATTCGCCTCTTGGACAAAATCCGTCGCGGTCGCGCGAGGCTCGATCGCACGATCGACGTTTCGGTCTCCGATTTGCCGGCGAAAAAGCGCTTTCTGGCCCTGCTCGACCCAACGCTTCGCACTCTGAAAAAAATGCTGGCGAAAAACCGCGAGGACTTCCTCGCGATCAGTTCCGGAAAGCTTTCGCGCGACGAGCGGATCGCTCGACGACGATGCGCGAGGCAGCGGCGCGCGCGCGCCTCTCGACTGCTTAACGAGCTGAAGTTGCGCACCTCTTCGTTCCTTCCGGTTTTCGACAAGTCGCTTCGTCGATACGAAAAGACCCGAGAGCTTCTTTCGCGAGCTCGGGATCTGCGGCGCGTTATCGCCGAGCGCGAGTCGCGCGCCCCTTGGCTTCAAAACTCGGCTCTTCCCTCGAAGTCCGAGGTGCCGACCGGCGAGCGCGCCGACGTTTGGACGATGGAAGGGGGCTGGAAGCGGAGGGACTCGGTCGACGCGCCGGTCTCGTCGGAAGCGGCCGGTCGAGTCGAGGTTTCGGAGCTTTCGCTGACGCCGCGCGGGGCGGTCTACCGAGTCGAGTCGGAGGATTCCGACGCGTCTCGCGACCCGGAGCTCGACGCCCTTCGCAAAGAATATCGCGGAATCGTCGCGGCGTTGCGGCGGCGGCGGCTCGAGGCGAGCTCCGCGCTCTCGGACTACGGCCGCGAACTGGATCTCGCGACGCGGCGCCGAAGGGAATTTGAAAGCGCGAAGCGCAACTTCTCGGCGGGGAATTTGCGCTTGGTCGTCAGCATCGCGAAGCGATATCGCAACCGCGGCCTGAGCTTCCTCGACCTCATCCAAGAGGGGAACACGGGATTAATGCGCGCGGTCGACAAATTCGAGTACCGCCGCGGCTTTAAATTCTCCACGTACGCGACTTGGTGGATTCGCCAAGCGATCTCGAAAGCGCTGGCGGAGCAATGCCGCGCGATTCGGATCCCCAACCATCTTTTGGAAACGATCAAAACGGTTCGGAAGGCGACGCGGGATCTTTCTCGCACCTCGCGCGTTCCCCCCACGCCTCAGGAAATCGCGGAAAGCTCGGGGCTCTCGGTCGCGGAAATCCGCGCCGCCGTTCAGGTCTCGCGGCCTCCCCTCTCGCTGGATCGCCCCGTCGAGGGCGGAGACGAGAGCTTTTTCGGGGAGTTTCTCGAAGACCCTCGGAAGAACGATCCGCTCCTCGAACTGAATCGATCGGCGCTGCGCGAACGGCTCGACGAGGCCCTTTCGGCCCTTTCTTTCCGCGAGCGCGAGATCGTCAAATTGCGATTCGGGCTCGTCGACGGATACGCGTACACTCTGGAGGAAGTCGGTCAAATCTTCAAAGTAACGCGCGAGCGCGTTCGCCAAATCGAGGCGAAGGCGGTCGGAAAATTACGGCATCCGGCGCGCTCCAATTCGCTGCGGTCTTTCTACGAGGGCGCGAGGGAGTCCGGCGACCGGTTCGCGGCCCAGCGCGAGCCGGTCAAAAAGCGCGAGCAAGAGCAAGAGCGCGCGTCTCGGGAATCGGAGCCGCGAGCCGACGAGTCTCGGTCGGTCGCGAGCGGCGCCCCGTTCGTCCCGCTCGAAGCCGCCTCCTACGCCGAGTCTCCGGTCTTTATGGGCTCCTTGACGAGCGCGGGTTCGTAACCGCGGATCGAAAACGTTTCTCGAAAGCGCCAAACGCCGACGCGTTTTGGCGCTTTTTTTATTCCCCTTTTTCGAGTTTTTTTGTCGCGAGATCTTGCCAACGGTCTCGAGTTTCGTCATAATCTAAGAACGAAGAGCGCGGCGGCGCTCGAGCGCGCGTTCCGGAGCGGAAAGAGAGCGGACTTATGAGAGATCGTCGCGAGATCGTCGCGGAAAAAGAGTCGAGTTTGCAAATGACGTCGATGATCGACGTCGTGTTTCTCCTTTTGGCGTTCTTTGTTATTACCTATAAGACGCCGGAGCTCGAGGGGGACTTCAACATCCGAATGCCCGCCAACGCCCAGTCGAGCGCCCCGGCGGAAATCGACGACCTGAGCCCGGTCGTCGTTAAGTTGTCCTCCGACGACAAGGGGAATCTCCGAGGAATCTTGTTCGGAGAAAGCCCGCAAAAAGACTTTAAGGAACTGCGCCAGTCGGTTTATCGTCATATTGTTCGGAACGACGTCTCGTTTCAAGAGGCGTTTAACGGCGAGGTTCCCGAGTTTAACGACAGCCTCGAGATCGAATTAAACTGCGACAAGCAATTGCGCTACGAATACGCGGTGCAAGCGATCACGGCGGTCACGGGGTATCTCAACGCGGACGACCAAATCGTCAAAATGGTCGACAAGGTCAAATTTTCGCCATTGGAGAAGTAATTAGGGCGCGCGAGTCGGCGCGCTAAGGAATCGCGGAGCGAAGATGCTTTCGAACAAGCGGTTTGGTCCCTTTATTCTCGACGGTCTCATTGGTCGGGGCGGTATGGGGGCGGTTTACCGAGCGCATCGCGAAGACGACGGTCGAGTCGTCGCGGTCAAGGCGCTGCTCGTTCCTCTTGATCAGGAGCGCGAGCGGTTTTCCGCCGAAATCGCGACGATGAAGCTGCTTCGGCACGACAATATCGTTCGGCTATACGGTTTCGGCCAGGAAGAGGGGACCCTCTACTACGCGATGGAGTTCGTCGACGGACCGAGTCTTTCGACGCTTCTGAAACGCGGAACGCGCTTTACTTGGGAAGAAGTCGTCTACATCGGGGCGTCGATCTGCCGCGCCCTCAAGCACGCGCACGACCGAGGCGTCGTGCACCGCGATATCAAGCCGGCGAACATTCTGCTCGTCGGAGAAGGCGTCGTTAAAGTCTCCGACTACGGAATCGCTCAATACTTCGGCAGCTCTCGATTGACCGGGGCGAATCAGGTGGTCGGCACGATCGAGTACATGGCCCCGGAACAGGCGCGCGCCGGCGCGCTGACCCCTCACACCGACATGTACTCGCTCGGCGCGCTTATGTACGTGCTACTAACGGGGAAGCCTCCGTATCCGGCGCGAAGCCTCGCCGAGTTGCTCCAGCAGTATCGCCAAGGTCCCCCCGACTCGATCCGCCTCTCGCGACCGGAAATTCCAAAAGTCGTGGACGAGGTCGTGTTGGATCTTTTGAAAATCCAAACGAACGAGCGCCCCGGGGACGCGCGCGTCATAGGGAGGCGCCTCGAGGCGATTCTAAAGACCTCTCGCGAATGCCCCGACGGAAACCCGTTCAAGGGCTGCAATTTCACCCTGCGACGCCCCGCGATCGCGAAAGAATCGACCGAAAATTCGCGCGTCGACCTCGAGAATCCGAGCGCGACCTCTCTCGCGGAGGACGCGGCGCAAGGGGCGGAGCAATGCCCCGACTTCCCATATTGTCCGGTTTCGGAAGAGGAACCGGAACCGGTCTCCAACCCGAACGCAATCTACGACAAAGCGACCGAACCGGCGACGGGAGTCGACGCGGAGGCCGAGCGCTCGGTCGAGTCGGAAACGGATTCTGAGTCGGAATTCTCGCTGAGCGGAGAGACGTCGGAAGTCGTCGGGAACTCGACGAAAACGACCGCCGCTTCGAACGCGTCGGAACTTTGGGAGAGCCCCTCGAGCAAACCTCGAGGTTCCTCTCGCCCGGCGCGACCGTCCCGGGGTTCCGACGCCCCGACCCGAACGAGCGCCTCCGACTCAGTTCCGCGTCCGTTGGCCGAGAAAAACGCGGCGGAAACGGCGGTCGCGGAAGCGCCGAGCGAGCCCCCTCGAGCCGAAAAGCCGACCCCGTCGACCGACGAGTTGCGCGTCGTGCCGGTCTCGAAATTCAAGCGCTCTCTTTTCACGCCGGTCGACGAAACGGAGCTCGACAGGCTTCCAAAGGAGCCGAGCGGAGACTCGAAATACGCGTTGATCCGCATCGCGGTGATGATCTCGATTTTCCTCGGAATCGTGGCCCTGGCGTACGATTTATCGAGAAAACCGAGCGCGGACAAGATGTTCGGGCGCTTCGATCGCAAACTCATGGTCTGTCGACCGGCGGAATTCGAGGACGTTCTGAAACGGGTCGAAAAAGACATGAACCGATTCAAGAGCGAGTATCCGTCCGATCCTCGAGTGGCGCGGGTTCGGTACTTCCTCAGCGCGATGGAAGTGGACGAACTGGAGCAAAAGCTCGAGCGCCAGATCCAAAATCCGAGCCGAGCGACCTCGAAAGATCCGATCGAGCGCGCCTATTTGGACGTTTGTCGATCGACGATGGACAATCCGGCGGAGGCGATCAAAAAGTTCCGCGCGTTCATTCTTCTTTTCGACGCTAAAGACACGAACGAGGAAACGTTGCGCGAACTTTGCAATTCCGACGGAGAGAGCGCCGACTGGTTCTATCGGAAATCGCGCGATTCGCAAAAGAGGCGATTCGACAAATCCCCCGAGGACAATCCCTGGCGTCGTTGGAACGGTCAACAGCTCCTGGCGGGGGCGGCGGAATTGACCTCTTCGCAAAAGATCATTCTGATCGCCAAACGTCGACTCGCCACCGCGCTCTCCGAGAAGAAAACGACCGATTTGGCGGATCTCGCCCAGCTCAACGACCGTTTCGGAGTGGCGCGAGATTTCATCGCGACCGATCTCGAGCGAGCGGAGGGCGCCTACGCGGCGGCGGTCGAGCTATACGGGGAGCAAGAATGGGCGCGCCCGGCCCTCGCTTCGTTCCGCGCGGATCTCGACGCGGCGAAAAACGCGCCCCCCGCGCCCCAAGAGACCGAGGCTAACGAAAACGCCGATCCGGACGAGAGCCCCGAGTCCGTCGAGTCGTCCGGCGACTCCCAATAGCGAATTCGAGCGAGCCGACGAAAATCCGGCTCGTCGCGACAATAAAAGAGCCGCGCGCCTCTTCGAAGAGACGCGCGGCTTTTTACGAATCGCGCCCGCGGGGAGCGCCGCGAGCGTAGTTGGCGAAGTGGGCGTACGCCTTGTTCGCGTCGGCCATGCGGTGGTCGTTTTCGCGCTTGGTGTACGCGACGCCCTGCTTGTTGTACGCGTCGAAGAGCTCGGACGCGAGTTTTTGGGCGGTCGGTTGACCCTTCTTATCGCGAACCGCCATCAGGATCCAGCGAATGCACAGGGATTGGGCGCGGTTCGGCTTGACCGGCATAGGAACTTGGTAGGACGCGCCGCCGACGCGCTTGGAGCGAACTTCGATGGCGGGCTTGACGTTGTTGAGCGCGGTCTCGAAGACTTCGAGAGGGGAGACGTCGGGAACGCGCTTGGAGAGCAGCTCGAGCGCCTCGTAGACGATCTTGCGAGCGGCGTTCTTTTTGCCGTCCCACATCAGGCAGTTGGTGAACTTGCTAACGAGCAAGGAGTTGTAGACGGGGTCGCCGACGAGTTGCTTTTTGCTGGCGGTAATACGGCTCATTTCTCAATCCTTCTATAATTTAATCGCGCCGAGGCGCGAGGCGTTTCGCACAATGTTCGGGGGGTGAAGCGCGCCGTCGAGAGACCTCGCGAGACCCTCGGCGCTCGAGCGCCGAGGGGGAGAGGATTCCGATAGAAGCCCGCGAGCGCGGGAAAGGCTAGAGTAAAGAGAAAGGGGACTCGCCCCCGCGTTACTCCGCCCCCGTCGAGCTCTCGGCTCCGGCGACGTTGCTAGAGGAAAACGGACGAGCCGTTCCTCCGGACTTCGCGCGCTGCGTTTTTTAGCTCGCTCGAGGAAAAAAATCGGTCGGAACCTCGAACGAACGGCCGGGGCTCGCTTTTCCGCGACGAGGCGGGGCGAGGAGAACCGGCGACGCGACCAACGGTCGCGAAAGATTTCGGGAAACTTTAGCGTTTCTTGGTGAGGACGGCGTTCTTCTTGGCGCCGTAGCGGCTGCGCGCTTGCTTGCGCCCCTCGACGCCCGTGGCGTCCAAGGTGCCGCGAATGACTTGGTAACGAACGCCCGGGAGGTCGCGAACGCGGCCGCCGCGGATCAGGACGATGCTGTGTTCTTGCAGTTTGTGCCCTTCGCCGGGGATGTAGACGGTAACTTCCTTGTTGTTGGAGAGACGAACGCGGGTGATGCGGCGCAACGCGGAATTCGGCTTCTTGGGCTGCATGGTGCGGACCAAAAGGCAGACGCCTCGCTTTTGGGAGCAACCTTCCAAAACCGGGGTCTTCGTGCTGCTGTGCTGTTGTTTTCGATTTTTACGAACCAGTTGGTTAATCGTTGGCATTGAATCTCTCTCGCGTAGTTTTTGACAACTTCTCTCTATATTGGCGTTAGCCGCCGCGCCTTTGGACTCCCCCGCGGGAGATCGACGCGCGACGACGCGTATTTTCGCGGCGGGAGCGCCCTCTTTCCTCGCCGACCGAGACGAGAAAGCGGCGCGCGGCGCCGATATTAATCTATTAGGGGTTTCATTCTAAGAGCTTTTGGGATTTCGTCAAGGACGCCGCGAAAGGAAATTTTCCATTTTTTCCTCGCCGAGAGACGAAACGCGCCCAAGGGCGGAGGAAACTAGACTCCGCGAAGCAAGGAGACCATTTCGCGGATCGTTTTGATCCGCTCTTGCGGAACGTTGTCGGCGACCGTCGCGATGAAACCGCCGGTCAGAACGCCGAGACATTCTCTCAGACTGCGAATCGCCTCGAAAGTGCCCATCTCGCTCTCGGGGTCGACGAGCTCGTCTACGCGCGCGGCGAAGCAGAGCCTGTTGCGATAGCGCCGCCCCAAGGGGGAGACTTCCATGTGCTCGGGGTTCTCGACGCGCACGACGTCGGCTCCGATCTCTTTGAGATCGCCGAAGAACTCCGCCCCCTCTTCCGAGACGCTGAACCAGACGTGCAGCCCGGCTTCTTTGGCGCGCTTGAACTCCTCCTCGTAGTATTTCTTAAAGAGGACGCGCCAGAGCGAGAGGGTCAGCCTCGAGGTTTTGCGAGGGCCCCAATCGTCGCAGAATTCGATCCCGTGGAACCCCTTGCGGGAGAGCGTGTCGAACATTTCGGTTTCGAATTCGATAATTTTTTCGAAAAACTCTTGCGCGCGATCGAAATCTCTCAGACAATCGTCGTAGCAAAGCGCGGTTCCGCGCAGGGCGGAATAGACCGCGAACCCGCTCAGCCCAAAACTGGCGAGGCGATATCGATCCCCGCACACGCGAGCGGCGTCGGGAATGCGCGCGAAACGACGATCGAAATCGTGGGCGGGAATCTGAAAGGCGTCGACCTTCGGCCATTCGGTCAGCGTTCCCTCGGGAGGAATAAGCCAAGACCCCTCGCGGGAGCGAACTCGACGAAAGCCCCATTCGCTGAACCGAGGATCCCCTTGCCGCGATAGCGAAAGCTCGAACGTGAGCACGTCGCTCAATCCGATGTTCGACCCGTCGACCCAGACGGGAACTCGATCCGGATTCTTGAAGGCGATCGCTCGATCGACAATGGCTTTTCTAGTCAGCATATTAGGCTCCTATACGGGGTTGACCGACGCTCGCGCTCGATTCAAGGACGCGAGGTCGACTCGGAAGCGAGCTCGTCGCGGCGCGACCCGACCGTCGATATTGTATTTTTTTGGGAGCCGCGTTTCAAGCGCTTTCAAAGATTTTCCGGAAAAAAAACGAAAAAAATTGCCTCAAATCGTCGCCTTTTCCCACAGTTTCTCTATTTAGAATAAAATTGGGGGGCTTGCGCGAAGAAAAAACAACGCTAGACTGTTACCGTTATTTTCGCAACCTAATCGCGAGGCGCGCCGATGGCGAAACGCATTTGGGAGAAATTCGCGGCGAAACGCGACTGGGACGAGTCCGCTTCGGAGCCCTCGCTCGAGGAGCTCGACCGAACGCCGGCGGAGGTCGCGCTCGACTCGTTGCGCCGCGGGCGCAAACTTCTCGGTCGCGGGCGGCTTCATTTGCTCGCGCTGGCTCGGCAACTCTTTCTATCGATCCTCGTGGGGGTTTTATCGGGCGCTCTCGGAACGGCGTTTCTCTACTCGATGCGGTTCGCGAGCGATTTTTTCGCGCGATGCGACGCGCTCGGAATCGAGGGTCGCGCGATTCGCCCGATCTTCTTTCTCCCTTTCGCGGGGCTTTTGATCGTCGCGCTGTATCGGCTCTTTCGTTTGACGATCGACGCGGGGACGAACCAAGTGGTCGAGGCGCTAACGAACGAGAAAAAGGCTTCGCTCTGGCTGGCGCCGTCGATCTTTCTGGGCTCGACGCTCACGCAATTTTTCGGCGGGTCGGCGGGCCGCGAGGGAGCGGCGCTTCAGTTGGGAGGCTGCGTCGGCCTTGGGACGGGTCGGCTCTTAGGACTCGACGGCGCTTCCCTACACATCGCGATTCTATGCGGGATGAGCGGAGGATTCGCCGCCGTGTTCGGCGCCCCGTTGACCGCAACGATCTTCGCCCTGGAAATCGCTTGCGTCGGGGTCGTCTATTACCCGGCGTTTCTCCCGTCCCTCGTGGCCGGCATTATCGGGGCGTCTTTTTCGTCGGCGCTCGGGTTTGCGCCGTTTAGTTGTCGGCTCGCGGCGTTCGGGACGATTTCGATCCCGTTGGTCGCGCGAGCGCTCGCGCTCGGGGTCGGCTGCGGATTGGTCTGCGTTTTCTTCTGCTCGTCGATCCGATTCGCGACTCGCTCGCTAACTCGGCGCTGCCCAAACGACTTCGCGCGCGTTTTTTTCGGAGGCTCGCTCGTCGTCGTCGCGACGATCGCCCTGGGAACCGACGCCTATAACGGCTCGGGGTTCGGGAA
Source organism: Thermoguttaceae bacterium (assembly GCA_017441605.1). Classification (GTDB taxonomy): domain Bacteria; phylum Planctomycetota; class Planctomycetia; order Pirellulales; family Thermoguttaceae; genus RUG369. Next base: position 131,921 of record JAFRXD010000059.1, read on the forward strand.
TATCGCGGCCGCCCTAGAAGGCAAAGCGCTTCCGCAAGACTTTCTTCTCAAGACCCTCTTTACCGCGATCACGCTGGGCGCCGGGTTCAAAGGGGGCGAAATCGTCCCCGCCCTCGCGGTCGGCGCGACGTTCGGGGGAGTCGCGGGGAATTGGCTCGGATTCGACGCGTCCCAAGGCGCGGCACTCGGAATGATCGCGATTTTTTCCGGCGCGACGAACTGCCCGTTGACCGCGCTCGCGCTGTCGATCGAGCTTTTCGGGGCGCAAAACGCGCTCGCGTTCGCCGTCGCGTGCGGGGCTTGCTATCTAACGTCCGGAACGTCGGGACTTTACAGAAGTCAAAAGAACCTCTTTTCCAAAGTGACCGCCCTTCCCTTCGACCAGCGCCTCCGCGAAGACTTTAGAAATGATCTCCAAATTCTAGACGATTTGGCGAAGCGAAAGCGAAACGACTCCTAAACGACCTCCAAATTCTAGACGATTTGGCAAAGCGAAAAACGGCTCTCGGAACGCGTCAAAGAGACGTTTTTTTACACAGTTCCGGGTCGCGAAAAAAACTGTTGTCGATTTTTGAAGTTGTAAAGGGGGAGGAAACGGGATTTCGCCAATTTTTTTGAAAAATTTTTGCTTTTTTTAAGAAAAAGTGGAGGATTCTCGATAAAAAAGTTGACTCTCGGCGTCAAAGGGATATACTTTTGAGGTTGCGGGGCGGCGGAAAAACCTCCGATCGCCCCTTCCCGCCGGGCTCGTTTAAAGCGCTCGCGTTTTTTTCAGTCCTAATCGTTAAATTTTTATCGACTGCGCGCGTCGACAACGAAACCGGCTATCGAGTTCCTCCGAGAAACTCGGAGGGCGCCACGACAAGATAGCGCCGACGGTTCGCGAACGGTTCGCGAGCGGGTTCGGCAAGGAGCGGTAGAATGGAAGACAAAGACAAAAGGGAACTGGAAGCGCTCGTCGCGGCGGAGCCCAGAACGAGCTCCGAACATATGAATCGCGCGGAGATAATCGACGATTTGCCGCGCGAGCGCAAATACCACAACGTGTTCGACGAAATCATGGAAATGGGGCACGACGAAGACTTCGTCCCCAGCGTAACCGACGAGTTCTGCCCGACCGACGCCCCCGCCGGCTCCGCGGCGAAAGTGCAAGTGCTCGCCGAGCGCGTCCGCAAAGGGCTGCCCCTGTGGCACCCGGAGGATCGCGTTTCTTATATCGGCTTGACCGGCGCGAATTTCCGCTTCCACGAATGATTTCGACGCGCGAGTTCGCTCGGCTTAAGAGTTCTCGCCGACGCCCTCGCGCGTCGGCGTTTTTTTTGATTCTCGCCCCCTTTCCCGTTCTCGATCTCAACGATTCGGCAATGTTCAAGCGCATATTATCGAAATACTTATTGATCTGGCTGGTTCTCGTCTGCGCGCTCGCGTTTTTCTGGAGCGATCTATTCGGCGAAGAGACGCTTAATCCGTTCTTTATTCAAGACAAAAATCTCCGCAATAATTTCATGAGCGGTTTGATCGCGACGACGATGCTCGCGGTCGGGTCGCTGCTTCCTTACGACGAGGTTCGAGCGGTGCTCAAGCGCTGGCCGAAAACCCTCGGAGGGACGGCGATTCAGTACGCGTCGATGCCTCTGCTCGCGTTTCTGGTCTCGAAGGAGCTCGGGTTGGAGGGCGCGGCGTTCGCCGGGGTAATGATGGCGGGCTGCGTCCCGGGGGCGATGGCGTCGAACGTGCTCACTCTGACGGCGCGAGGAAACGTCAGCTACTCGGTCGGGCTTACGACCTCCGCCACCCTGCTCTCCCCGATCGTCGTTCCGCTAACCCTGTGGCTCTTTATTGGTCAAACGACGCGTCTTCCGGTCGGCGATATTATGCTGAATCTGCTGATCACGGTGGTCGCGCCGGTCTGCTTGGGATTCGCGCTGGCGCGCGCGTTCGCCTTTTGGCGAAAATTGGCGAGCGCCTCGGCGGAGATTATCGCCAATCTCGCCATTATTATGATTATCGCCTCGGTCGTCGCGGCGAACGCGAGCAAGGTTGTCGAATTGACGCCGGAGTTGATCGCGGCGCTCTTGCTCCTGAACTTTGGCGGATATCTCGCGGGGTTCTACGGTGGGAAACTCATAGGGCTCGATTCCGGCATGCGCCGCGCGCTGGCGATCGAGGTCGGAATGCAAAACGCCGGGCTAGGCACGACCCTCGCCATGCGATTCTTTCCCGACAAGCCGCAAGCGGCGCTCTTCTGCGCCTGTTACACGTTCGGGTGCATGTTCACCGGGATTATTCTCGCGCAAATCTTTCGCTGTTGCGGAGATAAAACGGTCGTTTCGCGCGAAACGGCGAACTAAGCGGCGCGCGGTTGAACGGCGGAGCGTTTTTTGGTAGAATGGGGGCGAGCGTCGAAAGCGTCGACGCGCCGGAAAAGACAAGGACGCGACTATGGCGAAACAACCGAAGCGAACCCCCAAGAACCGCAAGTTCGAGCGCGAGCGCGAGCAAGCCGCCGTCGAGCGCAAACGATTGCGGATCAATCGCGAATTCAAAGACCGTTTGTTCAAGATGCTCTTCGGGCGCTCCGAGAACAGGCGGAACGCCCTAGAATTGTACAACGGACTCAACGGAACGAACTATACCAACGTCGAAGACTTGGAGTTCGTTACGCTCGAA
>JAFRXD010000060.1 GCA_017441605.1 Thermoguttaceae bacterium
CCGACGCCGTTCGAGCCGGAGCCGACGCCGTTCGAGCCGGAGCCGACGCCGTTCGAGCCGGAGCCGACGCCGGTCGAGCCAGAGCCGACGCCGGTCGAGCCGGAGCCGACGTCGGTTAAGACGACCAGTTCGGCGAGCGCCCCCGTCAAGAGCGGGAAAAAGGGCGGGAGAAAACTTGAGCGCGTTACCTTCGACGACTACTTCGGAGAGGCGGAGAGGGAGCAGGAGTTGGCGGACGTTGTTTCGACGAGCGAGGAATTGGAGGAGCGGCTCGCTCGAGCGCTCGATCGCGACGAGGAAATTACGTTGCGCGCGAGCTCGGAGCCGTACGCGTTGAGCGGAGTCTTTCGGATCAAGGGAAGCGTCGCAATTAAGAGCGAGTCGGAGAATCCCGGGGACGTCGCGATTTCGTTCGGGCCGAAAGGCGGTTTGCTCGTATCGAGCGGCGCGGCGCGATTGGAGGGGATAACCCTTCGGGCGTCGGGGGCTCGAGAGGCGGAACCGGGGCTGATCGCGGTCGAGACGCGCGGGAGTTTGACGATGACGAACTGCGCGCTGGTCGGCTCGGGGAAGAGCGGAACAGGGATTATCGCGCGGAACGGGTCGACGAAGGTCTCGTTGACCGACGTCGAAATTTCAGGATTCGCGACGGGAGTCGAGGCGTTGAACAACGCGGATCTGACCGTCGGAGGCGCTTGCGTTTTCGGCGGTTGCGGGCGCGGAATTTCGCTATCGGACGGCGCGGGCGCGACGCTGGACGGAGCTCGGTTCGAGAACGACGAGGTCGGTTGCGCGGTCGACCGGGACGGGAAGGGGTCGATGAACAAGTGCTCGTTCGAGGGCGTCGATACCCCGCTCGATTTACATCAGGAAGCGGTTCCTCGGTTTAACGTCAAACGAACGAACAAGGGTTTGGACTAGTTTAAGCGCGCCGACGACGGCGCGAGGTTTATTAGCGCGAGAGAAAGCGAACGAAAATGGCGGAGCGTCCAAAAGCGGATCCACATCCCTGCAATATGCGAAAATTGCTCACCAGCGCGACTTGTCCGCACTGCTGGGGAACGTTTCCTCCGGAGGACGTTCTCTGGATCGCGGAGTCGCCGGACTTGACGGGGGATAGGAAACTTGGGGAGAACGAGCGGGTGCGGTTCCTGCCGACGCAGTTCGACGACCAAGGTTTCGCGCTGGACGCGGACGGGTACCCATGCCGGGAAAACGCGTGTCCTCGGTGCCACTTGCGACTTCCGCAGGGGAACTTGGAGGCTCCGCCGCTCTTTCTTTCGATCGTTGGGGCTCCCGCTTCGGGTAAGTCGTATTATTTGGCGTCGTCGACGTTCGAGTTGCGCAAGAGGATGGCGCGCGATTTTCTGATCAACTTTACCGACGCGGACGCGCTGATGAACCAACGGGTTCGGGACTACGAGAACAAGCAGTTCTTCAGCGGAGATCGGTACGTCCAGCTGGAAAAGACCGAAAAAGAGGGCGACCTCTACAATATGGTCAAAATGGGGGATCAGCAGATCATCTACCCGCAACCGTTCGTGTTCACGGCGCATCCGACGCCGAAGCACCCGAACGCGGAGAACGCGGAAACGGTCGCGCGGACGATCTGCCTCTACGACAACGCGGGGGAGAGCTATTTGCCGGTTCAGGGCGCGGACTCGGCGGACTCGCCGGTCACGCGGCACCTCGCGAAGAGCTCGGCGATTTTCTTCGTGTTCGATCCGACGCAGGATCCGCGATTTAGGAGCGAGTGCCTTCGGGTGTCGAACGACCCGCAAATCCAAGAGGACTACGCGTCGGCGGGGTTTCGGCGATCGCCGCAGCGCCAAGAGGCGGTGCTCAACGAGATGGTTCGCCGGGTTCGCGCTTATTTGCGCATGAGGAACACCGAGCTCTATAAGAAGCCGCTGGTGATTATCGTCGGAAAGTACGACGTGTGGCGACCTTTGATCGATTCGCCGCAAGTCGATTTGATCGTCAACCACTCCTATAACGGTCGTCGGTACAACTGGCTTGCGCTCAAGAATCTTCAGTCGCTGAGCGCGAAAGTTCGCGATCTACTGCTCGATAAGACGCCGGAATTTGTGGCGGCGGCGGAATCGTTCGCGAAAGAGGTCGTCTATATTCCGACGAGCGCGACGGGGGTTTCTCCGACGGTCGATTTGGCGAACGCGGTGAACGGTTTTCGCTCGATCGATCTCAAGCCGCAATGGTGCGAGATCCCAATGCTTTACGCGATCGCGCGGACCGCGCCGGGGCTCGTTCCCATTTGGAAGAACTAACGGGTCGCAACGAGGAAAAGCGCGCTTTTGGCGCCGGGTGGAGAACATGGCAAAAGAACTGATCGTTACTTCCGTTCCAAAAGGTCTTTTTCCTGGGACTTACGGGTTCTGCATCGTCGCGATCGACCAAACGATCAACGAGAAGACTGCGCGTTCGCTCGAGGCGATCTCGGGGTATCGGCAAATCGAGTCGAGCGTCAAGCCGATCGCGTTTTCCTATTACGAGTACGCGATCTCCGGTGAAAAAGTTCGGGTTCTCTCTCGCGTGGAGGACGCGGGTCTCGACTACTCGAACCGGACGAATAAGTTGGCGCGGCACCTTATTTTGTCGGCGCCGGAGGTTTTGGCGCTGTCGAGCGGTCCGGCGACGGTTTGCGCCTCGCCGCGAACCTTCGCGCGCTGGACGCCGAACGACTCGCCGCGCTATTTGCCCTCGCGACCGATTCAGAATCCGGTGAATTTTTCGGCGCGGTCGGTGAAGCTCGGGGAATGGAATCGACTGACCGGGGACCCCGGCTGGGCGGGTCTGCTCGCGTCGACGGTCGCGACGGAACGACCGGTAAATCTCGTTGTGAAGCCGGAATGCAACGTTCTTCGACTCTACGAGGAGGCTCTGGCGCTTCTGCCTCCCGACAAGCGCTGGAAGGCTACTTTTTCGACGTACTACACGACGACTCCGCCGGACGTTCGGTGCCAGTGGAAAGCGCTCGTCGAGGGGGCTTACGACGACAAGGTTCTCAATAATCGCCGCGCGCTGTTGATCGACCTAACGGGCGGGGAGCTCGGGCCGGTCGAGCAAATCGGGGATCCTCAAACGCTTACGAACGACGCCAAGGCGCTGGTGGAAATCGCGCGCGGAAAGCGCAGTCTGGTCGCCGCGCCGACGCGTCGGGGGGAACGCGAGTCCGAGGCCGGGCTCCATTTGCTCGAGGACGACGATACCGCCGATTTCTATTCCTCGATCAACGAAGGGGTTCGCGCCACGCGAGGGTCTCGCGAGGCGCTCCGGAACGCGACCGGGGAGTTCCGCGACCCGAACGAGATTTACGACGTTACCGAAGGGGATCCGAGAAGCGCCGGGCGACCTAGGGTTGTCGTGACCGCGCTACCCGAGGAGGAAAGACCTAGCTATTGGTGGGTTTGGCTACTGGCGGGGTTCGTCGCGTCGGCGCTTATCGCGCTGGGGGGTTTGGCGATTGTTGCGAGGTCGAATGGAAAGGAAATCAAATCCCCTACGGAGCAAGACGTTGAGTGGTTCAAAAAATTGGACGAATACGAGGACAAGGGAGAATTGTCCCAAGACGATTTCAAAGACGCTCAGGAGAAGTTAAAGGAACTTGAGGAGAGCGTTGGCAAAACCGCGATCACTTGTAACGAAAAGACTAAGAGGGTCGAGGGAGTAGAGGAGGAGAAGAATAAACCGCTTTGGAAGGGATACTTGGACGATCCGACCGAAGAGGATAAAAAGAAGTTTAACAAGCTGGTGGGGCTCGCGGATAAGGAGACGTTAACCGACGATGAGTTTAACCGCGCCAAGGAATTGTTCAACGACTTAAGCGAACGGTTTAAGCCTTTTAAAGGGAAATTGGAAGACGAGAACAAGAAGGTTTTCGTTGAACAAGAGGAGAGGGATAAGGAGCGATGGAAGAAGGCCGATGAGTCTCGCGAGGGCTCACAAGGTGAAAACAGTGGAGGCAGTGATAACCCCGAAGGAAACGGGGCAGGGGAACGGAACCCTGAACAAGAAGATCCCACAAAACAAGATGGAGACGGTGAAGCCAACGAGAACTCCGAAGGAGGCGAGACAGGGGAAGCGAGCCCTGAACAAGAAAACGCCCCTGACTCCCAGCCCGAAGGGGAGCCCGAGAGGACCAATGAAGAACTTGTTGACGACCTTCTAAAATGCGCGGGGAGTATTGCCGATAAATATGAGGCTTTACTTGACGAAAAGAAAAAGCTTGACGAATTGTCCGCATTTGCGTCCGCCATCGATAAAGAGAACCTTGTTGCGGTCAATAATCTCGTTGAATCGCTGAGATTGTTTCAAGAACGCAAAGACGATAATTGGGACGATTACAAAGGACAATTAGACCGTTTGCAAAGTGATATAGAATCTTTTGACACAATTTATCAAGTAATTAACGATAGACTTATAAACAAGAAAGCTTCCGATAAGGAAGTGAACGATAGGATTCAGGCGGATCCGAATGCGTTGGGCGAGCGGTTTAAGGACTTGTTTAAGGAGGTCAAACCGGAAGAGTCTTTAATCAAAACACTTTCGGACAAGATTAAAGAGATTAAGAACGGTGTCGAGAAAGCCCGGCAGGAATTAGAAACGACGATCAAGTCGATTGGGCAACTTACTCCAGAAAAAGTTAACACCGTTCTTACTGAGGCTTTTATTTCATCTATTGTGTCTTCCAAATTAATAGATGCCGATATGTCCGTTCCTCGTGATGAAATGGAAGAGAAGCCTATCTGTAAAAGGATAGTGGGATCAAGCTATTTTACTAATAATATTCTATGTGCATTTGTGGAATATGTGTGTAAGTCTGAAGAAGTTCCAATTGAGATCGATCTTCGCGTTTCAAAGGGAATGAGGAAAGTAACTTGTTCATTCGATGAAAAAGTTCGCGAAGCAAAACGATATTTATACCGAGACGCAAAAATTGATTTGGGTAGAAACGAGCCCCAAATCAACGTTCGTTTGTTTTGTGAAAATGTTAGAGATGTTAGAGCGAGCAAGAAATCCAAAAAAGAAGGAAAAGAGAGAACCAAGGCTGGAATCGCCCTTTTCCTCGGAGTGAAAAATGAGAATGAACAGGAGGAAAAACGTAGGGATCTTTTAAAAGACATTAAGTTTGTTTGGAGCTGTGAAGGTGGAACTTTTGAAAGCGACTCATTCTATTGGACGGACGTTGTCGTCTTTGAATTACCTAATAATCCACTCGAAAAAAAGTTCCTTAAGGATCCAAAGAAATACAATGAGGTTTTATCGCTTTCCATAGAACGATTGGGAATTCCTTTGGATCGAGCTGGCCTATTGGAGTATGTTGATAAAGTTCAAACGGGAAACAAACCAAAACCCATATGCTATATGACTTGTTGTCCAGAAGACAAAAGAACAATGAAACAAGACAATGGGCGAAAATTTTCCTTCAGTATGAATATTTTAAAAGAAGATGAAAGAAAAGAGGATGATTTATCACAATACAAAGTACGTCTTAATTATAACTGGAAGTTGGAGAACGTTGAAGATACAGGGGTAAATATATGTTATAAAATGTCCGCAACTCACGTTTTGTTCAAATCATCAACCGATAATCATATTGCATCGTTCGAAGGTAATAAAACTTGGATTCCTAAGGAACAAGAGCTTTGGATTGAAAACACTGATTTGCGATCGTCCAATATCAATGCGAGTAATAAAGACGAAGCCTTTAATAGATTTTGTTGTGAAAAGGTCTATGCCCATATAGTTCAAAAGGGTAAATCTGAACAATTGACGTTACCACCAGAAGAATGGACAAGGGATTTGGCGAAGAAGATTAAGGAAGATTGGAACGACGTGTATTCGGAAGGTTTTTTTAGATTTTACGAAATTGACGTTTCGCAATTACAGTCATTGATGCAAATGGACGACAACGCCACTTTTATTCCCGACGAAACCTTGTTATTGAACGAAGTTAGATACAATGCCGTCGATCTCGACGCCGAATTGTATAAAAAGTAGTTCGTTGAAAACTCGAGAACATTTTGAAAGATTAATTAACAATGGCGTCCAGCGTAAACACAGTGGAACAAATCCGTCGCTTGCTATCGGATCCGGAGGGGTTCGATATGGAGCTGATCCAGACGTTGGCGGAGCGTTACGGGCTCGCGTGCGACAACTTGAACGCGACGCTTTCGACGGCGATGCAGTATTATTCTCGCGGCTTTTACGACGAGGCGGCGCGGATACTGAAGGAAGAGGACGCGATCGACGAGTATCAGCGGCTTCTCTTTCCAGGTTGCGAGGACTGGCGGGACATTTGCCGCAGGTTTCAGTGCGAGATCAAGGCGAACATTGCGGAGGACAACGGGTTGCAGTTGCAGACGTTTCTCGTGAAGTACGAGACGAACGTCGACTTGTTCGTCGAGAATCGGCGGCTGGCGCTGGAGAACGCGCCCGCCGCGATGCGACTCGGGGCGCTGTACCAGTTGGCGAATCTGTTTCCGGAAGGGACTTCGGCGTGGTCGAAGACGATCGAGAGCTTGGAGCGGCGCCGGAATCGGGAGCTGGAGGAGTACGTCGACGCGCTCGATCCGAAAGACGCGACGCGCGAGGAGGTCTCGACGTTGCTCAACGAGTTCGAGTCGCTCGCGCGCAGAACCCCGGCGCCTTCGGACGGGGTGGCGCGGCTGAAGAGACTGCTCGAGCGGCTCGACAAGGCGGACTATCTTCGTCGGCTATCGGAGCTTATCGACGAATGGCGCGATCCGAAAAACGACGCGGAGACTTGTCTCGACTGTTTGGAGCGATATCGCGCGCTTTCCAATAAGGTCGGGGAGCGGGGGCTCGACTACCTTTACGGGAAGTTGTCGCAGAGCGAGCGGAACGATCTCGATTTCGCGGTGAAGCGAGGAGAGGCGCTCGAGCGTCGCGCGGAGAACGAGAAGGAGTTGCGGCGCAGGGCGTTCAACGTCGATCGGCTCGTGGAGAGTCGCGGGAGCGAGCGCGCGGTCGCGTCGGAACTGGAGGCGCTGGAGCGCGCGCTTCAGACGGTCGGGAAGGCGACGCACCCGAGTCTCGAGGCGGGTGAGCGGTACCTCGACGAGCGAAGGCGAAAGCGCGCGCGCGGAAGGTTTTCCGTTATCGCGATCGGCGCGGCGGTTCTTATCTTTTTTGCGTCGGCGGTCGCGGTCGTTTCGCTGAACTCGGTCGCGCGCAAGCGGGCGGGAGATCTCGCGGAGCGGGTCAATCGATATCTCGACTCGTACGAAAAGGAGTTTAACGACGCGGATTTGGAAATAGCGAAAGAAGCCGCGAATTCGATCGATTCCCGAATCGAGACGCTGACCGCCGATCAAGTCGATCCTCGCAACGGGGAAAACGCCAAGCGACGTTTCAACAAGGTTTTCACCGCTCGCGAGAAGCGCGCGAGCGACTACGCCTCCAGCGTCGCTCGGCTCAAGGAGGCGCATAAGAAGGGACAAACCGACAACCAAGCGCTCGAGATCGCGCGCGCGATCGTCATGCCCAAGGGAACCGAGGCGCAAAAGGAAGAATTTCTCCAGTTGCAACGCGAGGAATTCGAGATCGCCGCCGCGAACAAGGCGAAATCGAAAGACGATTTCGACAAGCGGCTTCAACAGCTCATGAGCGACTACGAGGCGATCGAGGCGGACTCGGAATCTTCCGTTTCGGAACGTCGCGGCAAACTCGCGGATTTGGCGACCGCTTTGCGATCGTTGCGCGCGCTCGCCGGAACGGACGAGCAGAACCGTCAGATCGCGGCGCTCGAGTCGAAAGTAACCGCCAAAACCGCGGCGGACCAAGGCGCCAAGACGGCGGGGGATCTCGCGAGCAAGGTCGGGAATTTCGCCGGTTACGTCGCGGCGCTCGACGCCGCGAGCCGCGCGTCGGACAAAAAGTACGATTCCGCGATTGAAGAGATTAAGAAGCTCGAAACGCGCCTCGGCGCGCTGAGCGACGACTGGAATCCACTAGCGGAACAATGGGCGAGAAAGTCGGCGACTTGCGAATTTAACGCGGACGAGGCGAAAAAGTTCGGCGCGGAGGTCGACAAGATAAAGAACGGGCTTGAATTTGTTCCCGAGCTCGACGCGGTTTTGAAGTTGAGGGAGACGTTGGGAGCCGAGGTCGATTCCTCGAGTCGAGAAAAGATTCTAAACGACGTCTTGGACGACTTTGCGGACGGGTATTTCGACGTGAAACTGTATCGATTGCACCACGCGGCGGACGATAAGGGATATTATCTCGACGAGCCGTTCGAGCCGGGAAGCGGAAAGAGCGTTTCGTATTACGAGAGCAGAACTTCGGCGCCGAAGCAATTGCCAGAGGATTTACCGGACAAGGACGACGTTTGCGAGATCTTCCTACCGTACGAGATATACCTCGCGCTCGACGACGCGCTCGACAAGAACCTCTCTCGCGCGGCGTGGTTCGATTTGGTCGCGGGTCAGATAAGGGCGCTCGTCGAGGCGGACGAGACTCGGGTCGACCCGTTGGTCAAAGCGATCGCGCTGGTCAAAATATTACGGGGCGTTTGCGAAGACCCGATTTTCGCGAACTTTGCCGATTGGCGCGACGAGCTCGAGAACGGGGTCGACGAGAACGTCGATTACGTCGCGCAAAAGGACGATTTCCAAACGGCGAAAGAGGACGCGGAGAGCGCGCTGGAGGTCGTTTCCAAGTCGGAACTTGACGAGAAGCTCAAAGAGTCGGAGGCGCTGGCTCGACCGGAGGGTCCGGAGCTTCGCGCTTACGAATGGGTCGGGTTTGTCGACGTCAAAGGGGACGAGCCGGTCTTCCTCGAGGGCTCGAGCGCCGATTTAGACGACGGGACGCTGTGGACGATTCGACCCGTCGGCGATATGAAGCTGGAGCGAATTGGGAGATTCGCCGCCGGAGAAGCCTCGCTCGACGAGGGCGCGGTTTCGAACGCGGATCGTTGGTTCCCCGTTTTCTTGCGACGAGAATCTTTGGACTGAAAGGCGCGAATTATGAGATTTTACATTGAAAGCGGCGGAAGGGCTCTGGGCCCGTTTAACGAGGACGTGTTGCGCGGGATGATCGCGTCCGGGACGCTTTCGGAATCGAGTCGGGTTTCGGTCGATCGCGTCGATTGGCGCCCGGTCTCGGAGTTTCCGGAATTGTCGGGCGAGTCGGATCCGCGCGGGGGAAGAGGGGGATTGAATCTCTCCAAAGGCTACGAGGACGAGCCTTACGAGCGACCTTCGGAGCGTTTTCCCTCGGAACGGTATCCTTCGGAGCGCCGCGCTTCTTCGCAGGTTCCTCCTCCTCCTCCAGAGCCGCGGCCGTCGCTTCCGCCAACGTTCCCGCCCGAATCGATCCAGCGTCGACAACCGATCGGGAACGGTTTGTCGACGCGTCCGCTTAATCGAAAGTTGCGAAGTCGATTTAAGTCGAGTTGGATCGCGATTACGGTCGGGTTAATTTTGTGCGTTTTCGCTAGATCGTTGGCCTTGTTGACGATGTTCGCGCTCGCCGACTCCGAAATTTCCGCCGGCGCGATCTTAATCATCTCCGGTTTGTTGGACGCGTTCGGCGCCGCCTGTCTAGGTTACTCCTTCGTTCGCGTCCTAATGTTCCTGCACGGGGTTTGGGCTTCGATTCCGAAACACATCGCGCGGGCGACGCCGGACGTGGCGATCGCGCTGCTTTTCGTTCCGGGTTGGAATTTGTACTGGCTTTTCGCGGCGCTGTGCGACGGGGCGAAGGGGCTTAACGAAGGGCTCGCGGAGAAAGGACTTCTCGGCGGTTCGTCGTCTGCGGTATCGGGCGGGTTGGCGCTGGCGGCGGCGATCTGTTTGCTTTTCGCGTTTCCGGTCGGGGTACTGCTCCTCTTCCTCCTTATGGCGCAAATGCGCCGGGCGGCGGAGCCTTTGAACGAGATGGCGAGTTGAGCTCGCGTAGGAAAGGTCATCGATGAAAACGAACAAACAACCTCGGAAACTCTCGTGGCTTCGGGACGATTTTGAGCGTCGCTTTGGATTCGAGGGGGAGCGGTACGTCAAGGTGGGGGCTCTGCTTCCGTTCATTATGGCGGCGTTTTTTACGGTCGCGTTTTACGTCGTCTTGGTTTTCGTTCCGGACTGCGCGTTTAAGCGGACGTTCACGGAGCGGGGATGGACGCAGCACGCGGTCGTGGCGCTGGGGTCTTGGACGTTTTTCCTGCTTTGGATTAAGACGCGCAAGATCAAGCTGCAGCGCGCGCCGCTCAAGCTCCCCATTTTGCCGAACGACCCGGACTTCGCGCTGACGGTCAAGACGTCGGACGCGGTGATCGCGCAGATCGCGCGCAACGCGGAGTCTCCGAAAGACTTCCTCGTCTATCGGCGAATCGTCCAGACGCTTTCGAACCTGCGGAATCTCGGTCGGGTCGCCGACGTGGACGCGCTCTTTCGGTCGCAAGCGGAGCAGGACGAAAGCGTTAGCGAGACGAGCTATTCGCTGATCACGGGTTTCCTCTGGGCGATTCCGATTCTCGGTTTCGTCGGGACGGTCATCGGGCTTTCGAGCGCGATCGGGAACTTCACGGGGGTTCTGGCGCAGTCCGGGGACGACATGGGGCAGCTGACCGAGGCGCTAAAAGACGTAACGAGCGGGCTTTCGACGGCGTTCGAGACGACGCTCGTCGCGCTTTCGGTGGCGCTGGCGCTGCAGTTGTTCGCGACGTTCGTTCGCAAGTCGGAAGAGACGCTGCTCGACGACATTACCGAGTTCTGCGCGACGAACATTATCACGAAAATTCGCGTGGAGAATCGGCTTCTTTCCTCCATTCCCGAGAACTTTGACGAAGATTCGGATCTGCTCGTATGAGTCGGAAATCGAGAAAGGACCGCGCTTCGGCGTTTTCGCTCTTTTCGTTCCAAGACGCGATCACCTCGGCGGTCGGGGTGATCGTGCTGGTCACGCTTATGCTCGCGGTGCGCATGACGCAAAGCGCGGCGGAGACGGCGCGCAAATACGAGAACGCGATCGTCGCCCAAGAGTTGGAGGCGAAGAAGAGCGAGTTGGAGAGGCGCTTGGAGCGCGCGAAACTTCCGGACTCGACCGACGAGTTTCTCGACGAGGCGATCAAGCTCGACCCGACCGAAATCGCGGCGCGCCTTAGGGCGGCGAAGCGCAAGCTGACGGCCGCGGAGCGGGAGAAAGCGCGGCTCGAGGAGGAGCGCGCGGAGCTCGACGAGAGCGCGACCGAGCGAGAGAAGCTGCAAAAGGGGAACTCGAAACTCGAAGAGGAGATCGAGGAGGAGCGGGAGAAGAAGGAGGAGGCGCTCGAAAGCTCCAAGGAGGGGTTCGACAAGGGCGTTATGTACCAATTTCCGAATTCCGGAGGACTTCGACCTTGGTTCGTCGATTTTTCCGAGCAGAGGATTATCGCTCATTCGCCCGAGGACGTTAAAAAGTTCTCCGACCGATATTCGTTCCTAAGTTGGGCGAAGACGCGATCTTCGAGTTCGGAGTATTTCGTCTTGATCTGTAGACCGAGCGGGATCTCGGCTTTCGAGTTCGCCAAAGAGAAATTGACCGGCGAAGGGTATCGCATCGGCGTCGACTTGGTCGGGGAGACGCGCGAGTTGGAGTTTCTCCCCGAGGAGTAAATTGGAGAAAGCGCGATGCGCAAACGACGGACGAGCGACGGGTTGGATCTTTTTTTGGACGCGATCTGCAATATGTTCGGGGGGTTCCTGTTCATCATGCTGTTCGTGGTCGTGTCGATCCGCTCGGCGACGACGGCCGGGGTCGAGAAGCTAGAGCGAACGGACGTCCGCCCGGTTTCCGACGCGGAGTTGGACGTTTTGAGGAACGATATCGAGAAGCTGGAGCGGGATATCGCCGAATTGGGGGAGGACCGCGCGGAGTCGCGAGCGTTCGCGCTGAAGCTGGTGGATCCGGAGAACGTGGAGAAAGTTAAGGAGACGAGCGAGGTTCTGGAAGAGGTCGAGAAGATCAAGGTCGCGAACGCGGAAACGGAGCGCGAGAACCAAGAGACGCGGGAGGAAGCCGAGAAGCTCGAGGAAGAGAAAGAGCGGTTGGAAAAGGAGTTGACGCAAGCGAAGGAGGAGACCGAGGACGCTGAGGAGGAGTTGGAAAAGGTTCGCGCCAAGAGGACGCGCAAGACCGCCCCCCCGATGTTGAAGCTCTCCTTTAAAACGGAGATTCCGATCGTATTAAAATACGGTCGGGTGTACTTTTGGCACACTTACAGCGCCTACGGAACGCGCGCCTCGGATTTTAACGAGGACGAATTCGTCGTGGTTAAGACCAAGCTGGGCGGATCGATTCAAACCGAGCCCAAACCATATCGCGGAATCGACTTGAACGGAGACGACGTCGAATTGGAGCTGAGTCGGGCGTTTTCTCGATTCGATCCGTCGCGAGACTATTTTACGATCGTTGTTTCCGACGACTCGTTCGGGGACTACAATATTTTGTCGTCTTTCTTGAAGCGAAAGAATTTCGATATCAACCCTTGGACGAACGTCGCGGGCGGGGTCGTCGTCGACCGAGGCGGGTCCGGGCATTCCGCTCAGTAAAGGGGCGCCGGTTTTCCGCGCGCGGAAAGGAATTGCGATTCTTATGAAACGTTCGACGTATTCGACGGTCTTATGGCTCGCGTTCGCCTGTTTTCTCGCCGCCGGTTGCGTCCCGGTCGGTTGCGAGCGAGAGAATCGCGACCAAGAGAACGCGCCGCTCGAGGAGGAAAGCGAAGCGGCCTCCGAGGAGGAAGAAGTTATTGTGGACGAGGTTTTCGACTCGGAAAAGACCGATTCTCCGGACGATACCGAAGGCGAGGAAGGCGGGGAGCAAGCCGGGTCGAGCGAGGCCGGCGGTTCCGACGGAGGCGGAGGAGCTTCCGGGAGCGAGGGCGGTTCCGAGAACGGCGGTTCGGAAGGCGGAGGAGGATCCGAGGGAGCCGGCGGTTCGGACGGCGGAGGAGGATCCAAGGGAGCCGGCGGTTCGGGCGGCGGTAATGGCTCAAACGGCGGCTCAAACGGCGGTTCTGGCGGCAACGGCGGCGGTTCGGAAGGGTCGGGAAACTCGGGCGGCAACGGCGGTTCGGGCGGCAACGGCGGTTCGAGCGGCAACGGCGGCGGTTCGGAAGAATTTGGAAACTCGGGGGGCGTCGGCGGTTCTGGCGGCAATGGCGGCGGTTCGGAAGGCTCGGGCGGCGGCGGACAAGGAAACGGTCGAAATCGCGGCGGATTTGGGGGCGGATTCTTTGGCGGCAACGACAAGAACGGCGGCGATCGCGATTCGAACGGCGGCGCGGACGGCGACGGCGAGGACGAAGGCGGCAAGGACGAAGGCGACGGCGGCGAAGGAAACGAAGGAGGAGAACAAGGCAAAGGCAAGGGCGGCGGATTCTTCGGGAAGTTTTTTGGCGGTTTCGGCGGCGGCGGAGCGCCCGAGGGGAGTTCGGACGCGAAAGGCTCCGCGCGCGAGAAAGACGACGCGTCGTTGGGGGCGATTCGGAAGAAGCTCGCGGACGCCAAAGCGAAAGCGGGCAAGGGGAAGAGCAAAGACGGGTTCAAGTTGTCGACGGAGGTCATTTCGACGATTCGCCGATCGGAGCGCCAGAAATTCGGCTCGGACGGCAACGGCAAGGACGTCGAGGAGTACAAGAAGCTGCTCAAGGAAGCGAACGAGATCGCCGAGCGCTGCGGAAAGGACATGGGCGGCTACGATTACAACGACGAGCCGCAGGTGTTCGTCTTTTAACGTTCCTCGCTAACAATAAGCATCGCAAGTCGTTAATATGAGTCGATCTCGCAAGAAGGGCGCCCCGTTTTCGCTGTTCGCGTTCCAGGACGCGATCACCTCGGTTTGCGGGGTGGTCGTGTTGATCACGCTCCTTTTGGCGGTTCAGTTGACGTCGCGGACGATCGAGAGCGAGCTGGAAACGGAGCCGGACGATTCTCTGGCGGAGCGGGCGGCGGAGCTTCGGGAAGAGATCGCGGAGGCGCGGGAGGCGCTCGACGCGGTTCCGACGCCGAGGATATCGTTCGACGCGTCGAAGCCTTACGCGGGGTTGTCGGCGGTCGATCTTCGAGCGAAGGTTTCGGAGCTGGACGCTCGACTGGAATCGGCGCGGGCGGAATTGGAGCGCGCGAAGAGCGAGCTTCCGAGGGAGGAGTCGGGGGCTCCGAGCGAAGAGGAGTCGACCAAGGAGCTCGCGGCGCTTCGGGAGGAGCTGAAGCGCGCGGAGGAGGAGGCGAGCGCGGCGAAGAAGTCGGCGCGCGAGCCGCTCGACGAGAACGTCGTTCTCTTTTCTTTTCCGGAGGAGGCGAGCGAAACGCCTTGGTTCGTCGATATTTCGGGGACGAGGATCGTCGCGACTCCGGCGAAGAAAGGGGAGGAGATCAAGAGATTCGAAAAGACCGACGAATTCTTGACGTGGGCGAAGACTCGACCTAACAAACGCGAGTATTTCGTTTTGATCGTTCGTCCGAGCGGGGCGGGGGCATACGACGAGATTTCCGCCGGGCTCGACGCGGCGGGGCGCAAGACGGGGGTCGATTTGGTCGCCGAGACACGAGAGCTGAGGTTCGTCCCGAGCGCGTTGAGGGAGGAGGGAGAGCCGTGAGACGCCGAGGTCAAGCCGCCGACGGATTGGAACTCTTTCTCGACACGATCTGCAATATGTTCGGCGGGTTCCTTTTTATCATGCTGTTCGTGGTCGTCTCGGTTCGAACGACGAGCGACGCGGCGCTCCGGCGAGAGCGGGAGGAATTGGGGATCGTCGACGAGGTCGCGGTCGAGGAATTGGAGCGGGAATTGAAATCGCTCGTCGAGGCGAAGAACGATCGGGAGCGGGACGCGGAGTCGATCGAGAGCGCGCTCGCGCGACTGAACGATCCGGAAGTCGAACGGCTCTATAAGGAAACGGTCGACAAGTCGGCGGAGTTGAAGCGAATCGTCGAGGAGGGAATCGCCGCGCGAGACAGGGCGAAGTCGGAGCGGGATCGAATCGCGGCGTTCCACAAGACGCGCGACGAGTTGAAGAGCCGAATCGAGGCGGCGGAGGCGGACGCGGAGCGCGCGCGAGGCGAAAAGGTCGCGAGCGATCGGGCGAAGGCTCGAGAGACGTTCGCGCCGCAAATGCGCGTCTCCAATAAAGAGGAGGTCGGCGTCATTTTAAAGTACGGGCGGCTTTACTTTTGGCACAAATTCGAGGGAGGCGAGCAGACGGACGAGCTCAACGTCGACGATTTCGCGATCGTGGAGGAGACGGGAGAGGAGATTAAGACGGAGCCGAAGCCTTGGCGGGGAATCGATTTGAATTCGGAGAGCGTCGAACGGGACTTGGAGGAGGCGCTCGCGAAATGTTCGCCGAAGAAGCACAAGATCGTTCCGGTCGTCGCGAGCGATTCCTACGAGGAGTACGCGGTCGCGCGAGACTTTCTCAAAGGAAAGGGTTTCGACATACGCCCAATCACGGGGAAAGAGGGAACGAGCGTCTCGGATCGAGGGGGCAACAACGATAAGGCGCAATGAGTTCCGCGACGGGTCGAATTTTGGAAAAATACGCGGCTCGACCCTTGCAAAGGACTTTTGTTTGTGAATAATCGACGATATGGAAAAGAAACATCGCGCTTTGCGGATTTTGGTCGTCGCGCTGGCGGTCGGGCTCGCGTTGGGAATCGACGGGGCGCTCGCGAAATCGCCGCGTCCGAACGGCGGGCTTAGCAAGTCGACGGAAACGCCGACGCCGGCTCCGAAGCCGACGCCCAAACCGACGCCGCCTCCCAAGCCCGCGCCGACGCCTCGCTCGGGGAATCGACGCGGTTCGGGGAGTCCCTCGCCGACGCCGGCCCCTCCGGTCGCGCCCCCTCCGACGGCTCCGTCGGCTCCGAAGCCGAAGCCTCCGGAGCCGAAGCGCCCGACGCCGAAGAAGCGCTGTTCCAACCCGTTGGAGCAAGCGCGGGAAGATTTGCGATACGGACGGGACTGTTTGGAATTGAACTACCCGAAAGAGGCGTTTCGGGAGGCGATCGCGGTCGCGAGCGAAATTAAGAAGAAAGAACTGGACAAAGTCGGGCTCGACGGTCGAGGGGCGAAGGTCGACGAGTTTCGGAAAGTTCGCCAAGAGGCGAACCAATTGGCGGAAGAGGCGTCGAAGCGCTTGGCGGCTCGACCCTCGACGGTTAATAAGAAATTGACGTTTTATTTTTGACGCGCGTCGCGCGCCGGGGGCGCTTTTCTATGTCGGACTCTTCGAAATCTTCGCGGGGCAAGCGGCAGCTTCTCTCGTCGGTGGTTTGCCCTCACTGTTGGACGTCGTTTCGTCCGGAGGACGTATTGTGGATCGCGGAGTCTCCGGCGCTGGTCGGGGACGCGAAGCTCGGGGAGACGGAGCGGGAGCGGTTTTTGCCGACGGAGTACGACGCGAAGGGTTTCGCGATCGACGCGCGCGGGGTGGAGTGTCGCGATCTGGCGTGTCCGCATTGCCATCTGCGAATCCCAAGCGAGGCGCTGGAGCGCTCGACGGTCTATATGTCGATCGTGGGGGCTCCGGCTTGCGGGAAATCGTATTACCTCGCGGCGTCGACTTGGTCGCTGCGGAAACTGTTTCCGAGGCGTTTTCGGATCGATTTTTTGGACGCGGATCCGGAGATGAACCGGAAGATTCAGGAGTACGAGACGCGCGCGTTTCTCGGTCCGCAGGACGAGCCGGTCGAACTTGACAAAACGGAAGTTCAAGGGGAGCTTTACGACGCGGTTCGGTTCGAGGACGGGATCGTTTCGTACCCGAAACCGTTCGTCTTTTCGCTTTCGCCCTCGCGGGATCATCCGAATATCGACAAAGTGGCGAAGTTGTCGAAACTGCTTTGTTTGTACGACAACGCGGGGGAGAGTTTTTTGCCGGCTCGAGGGGCGGACTCGGCGACGTCGCCGACGACGCGGCACTTGGGTCGAAGCGACTGCGTTTTCTTTCTTTTCGACCCGACGCAAGACGCGCGATTTCGAGCCGATTTCCGGGAGTATTCGAGCGATCCTCAACTCGACGAGACGAACGACGCGTTCCGACGGTCCCCGGCGCGCCAGGACGCGGTGTTCGAGGAAACGATTCGTCGAATACGCGCGTCGAAGAAGATGTACGCGAACGATCGGTTCGAGGGACTGCTCGTCGTGGTCGTTTCCAAGTTGGACGTTTGGAAGAGCGAGCTTCCCGCCGACGACATTCGCAAAGACCCGATCTCGGTCGCCTCGTACCAGGGGAACGACTATTGCTTTTTGCGCGGGGACAAGATCAATCGGGTAAGTCGGGCGCTGCGAACGATGTTGGCGCGTCGGGCTCCGGAGTTCGTGGCGGCGGCGGAGGGGTTCGCGAACGAGGTCGTCTATATTCCGGTAAGCGCGACGGGGTGTTCCCCGACGATCGACGAGGAAACGAAGCGCAGGGGATTTCGACCGAAAGATCTGAACCCAATTTGGATCGGGGTTCCTCTTCTCTACGCGCTCGCGCGTTTTACGAAGGGACTCGTTCCGATTAGGGACGCCGAGCCCGAGGTCGGCGAGAAATTCGGAGGTTAGCGATGGCGCGAGAGCTGGTTTACACGTCGGTTCCGAGGGGGTTATTCCCCGGGACGATGGGGTTTTGCGTGGTCGCCTGCTCCAAAGGGCTTTCCGAGATGGAGACGGGCGCTCTGGAGAAGCTGTCGGGGTACCGTCGGACGATCGAGGCGGACGGGTCGACGTCGGTCGTCTATTCGCACTTGCTGGTCGAGAACGGGAGCCGAACGCTTCGCGTTCTTTCGCGGATCGCGGACGCGGGCGTCGACTACTCGGGTCGCGACAATAAGATAGCGAGCCATCTGCTGCTCGACGCCGACGATTTGATCTCGGCGGGACCGGCGCGGCTTTGCTCTCTTTCCAATCTCTTTTACGGCAGGTGGATCGACGCGCCTCGATTTTTCGAGGCGCCGCGAAAACTGCCCTCGCTCGGGGATCCTCCAAACGAGCGCCCCGAGTGGTTTCGCCAAACCGGGGATCGCGGCTGGGCGGGAGCGCTCGCGGCGACGGTTCTTTCGGGTCGCCCGGTCGTTCTGGTCGTCGACTCGACGCGGCGCGTTCTCGAGCTTTATCAAGAGGCGATAGCGCTCTTGGAACCGCGCTATCGCTGGAGCGCGACGTTTACGACCGACTACTCGAAGTTGCTTCCCGGGGTACGCTGCCAGTGGAAAGCGGTTCGGAAAGGAACGCCGGAAGAGCGCGACGCGCGCTCGATATACGGGGCGCTCGTCGTCGATTTGACGGATCCCGACGCGCTCCCGGATCCAAGTTCGGTCGACGACTCGATCTACGCGTCGCGGCTGGTCGCGAGCGCTCGTTCCGGCGACTCCGGCTCCGTTCCCGCGCCGGTTTCCCATTCGCCGTCGAGTCGGCCCGTTGAATCGCGTCGTTCGGAGAGTTGCGACCGGGCGTCCGAAAAGCCTCGCGAGGAAGACGAGACGCTGGCGCGCGCGGTTCGGACGCTGGTTCGGAATCGCGAGGAAACGACCGCGGCGCCGCCGGTTATCGTTCGGGATCGAGACGCGGAGCGAGGGCGTCGCTCTTTAAAAGCGCGTTTTTTTTCCAAGACTTGGCTCTGGATCGTTATCGGCGCCATTTTGGGGCTTTCGACGATTCTGGTTCGTTTTTTGGCGACCGGCGAGAATCCTTTCGCGGGGAAAACGCCGATCGCCGAGACGTCGGGCGAGGATTCCGACGAATCGGTCGCGAAGTCCGACGGACGCGATAGTTCCGATCCATTGTTGTTCGGAGAGGAAGAGGACGCCGAGAGAGACTTCGCCGCGCCTCGCGCGCCCTCGAAGTCGCGCGAATCGAGCGCGAAGCCGATCGCGAGCGCGCCGAAGTCGACGAAATCGAGCGTCGTTCCGCCGACGATTTCCGAGCGATCGAGCGAAAGCGCCTCGCGCTCTTACGATTACGCCAACGAAGAGGAGGAGGACGACTTCTTCTCGGAGCCTCGCGCGTCTCGAAGCGTTTCGTCGAGCTCCAGCGAATCGAGCGCTTACGCGACGACGAGCGACAAGGCGCGGCTCGCGGAGGCGGTCGAGGTTCTGAACGCGCGCGGAGGATCGGTCGATTTTGGGGTTTTCGAGGGCGGGATCCTTTACGAGGACGCTCCGGAGGACGAGAATCAGCCGACGCTTTGCAACGCGGCGCTCGTTTGCGAGCGCGGGGCGGCGAGACTCGACGTTTTTTGCGACCTCGAGTTGGACGCGGACGGAAAAGGGCGCTTTGTCGACTCCAAGGAGCGAGTCGCGCGCAAAACGTTCGATTTCTTAAAGAAAGAGCCCTCGGTTCGATTCGAGATCGAAGCGAACGGGAAACGCGGGTACTTGGAATTGGCGCTCGAGCGCGGAACGCGCGATCGCGACGCGCGTCTGGTTTACCGCGTTTCCGATAAAGAGACGACGGCGTATCTTCTTTCGGTCGCGAGATTAAGATGGCGCTTCGACGCGCTATCGTCCGGAGACTCTTATCGTTTCGAGACTTCGGAAGTTCAGCTTCTTAAGCCTCGGGAGTACGACGAAGACGAAAAGATTCCGTTAGAGCCGATGTACGAGATATCGAGCGCGCTTCGCTCGGAGCGACCGCAGCTTATCGATATGGAGTCCGCTTGGGACGGCAAATCGAAAGCGACGGTTCTCGCGATCGGTCTTCTCGAGGACGAAAGTGAGAAAACGACGGGATTATCCTCCGACGCGAAGAACGGCAAGGCTATATATATCTTCGACTTGACGCTTTCGGACGGAGAGAAGGTTCCGTGCTTGGCGGTCGAGTTCGAAAAGAGCTCCAACAAGAAATTTATCGAGCGCAAAAGGATTTTCGCCGGAGAACCGAAACTCGAATTCGAGATCCAAAAGCATTACCGAGACAAGGGATCGGTTCCGAGTTACAACGTTTCGGGTCGCCCGCTCACTTTCAACGAGGCAATTTCGCGCCAGGTCGACGTATCGACGCGCGCGGCGCGCGAACTTCGGGACGAAACGCGGACGTTCGGGATCTATCTGGCGTCCCCGAATCGGCGCGGCGAGGGTAGGCGCAAGAGCGGGGTTCTTTTGGCGACGGCGAAGGTCGGCGACGAAACGAAACTGGAGACGGAGTCGAGATTTGAATCGAGGGGAGAACGATAATGAGCGCCGCGGAACTCGTCGACAACATTAAGAAGCTTTTAAACGATCCGGACGGTCTCACTCGGGAGTCGCTGAACGCGCTGGCTTCGGAGTACGCGGCGCGTTGCCGACGGGCGAACGAGACGCTAAGTCGGGCGGTCGTTTGTCTTCAATCGGGCCAACTTTTCGAGGCGGCTCGGATCGAGCGGGACGCCAAGCTGATCGAGGAAATTCAGACGCTATCGTTCGAGGGCGAGGACATATGGCGCGAAATCTGTAGGGGCGCGGAGTGCGAAATGAGCGCCGCCGTTTCGGAACGGAATTCGGCGGAGTTGCAGTTCTTTATCGCGCGGTACGAAACGGTTCGGGAGGTCGCGAGGAAGTATCGTCGCCTCGCGCTGCAAGTGGCTCCGATTAAGGAGCGTCTGGCGGCGCTTTACGTTTTGTGCGACGCGTTTCCGAACGCGAAGACGCTCGCGCGCGCGGCGGACGCCTTGGAGAAAGAGCGAGACAAGGAGATCCGCCAATTCTGCAAGAAATTAAAGACCGAAGACGCGCCCATCGAGAAGATCGAGAAAGCGCTGGCGGAGCTGGAGTCGCCGTTGCGACGAAGTCCCGCGCCCTCCGACGCGCTGGAGCTTCTCCGTCGCCGCGCTCGCAAAGTCAAGTCGGCGGCGGGTTTGGAGAAATTGCGAACGGCGCTCGGACTTTGGGCGGAGGCGAGTCTATCGGGGGACGAGCGCGCGCTAATCTCGGGCAAAGCGGCGTTCGACGCGGCGAACGTCGGGGATCTCGCGAGCTCGCTTTCGAAGGACGAGCAAGCGGCCTACGAGCAATTGCGTCGCGACACAAAAGCGCTTCAGCGCAAACAAGAGGCTCAGCGCGAATTAAAGCGCAAGACGACGGAGCTTGCGCGGGCGGCGAGGACGTCGAACAACCTCGACAAGCTGGCGAATCTGACCGCCGAGGTCGAGATGCTCGCGGAGAGCGCCGATCAAACTCCGGATCTCCGGGTCGCGACGGCGGCGTCGAATCGGATCGAGTCGATTCAGACGCTAAAGCGCCGCCAATTAACGTTTGTCGCGTCGATTTCGTTCGCGATTCTGATTCTGTTCGCGACGGTAACGTTCGTCGTTTTCTCGCGAGCTCGCGCGGAGCGGGATTTGAACGAGGTCGTCGCGAAAATCGAAGAGAAGCTCGATGCGTTTAAGGAGTCTTACAAAAGCGCTTACGACTCGACCACGCTCGAGGAGGCGAAGGAGTTGGTCGAGCGCTACGACAAGGAGCGCCCGGAGTTTAAGAAGCGCGAGAAATACGTCGAAGCGCGCGGAAAGGTTAAGAGCGCGGTCAAACAAGACGAGGGTCGCGCGGTCGAGTTCGAAATCCGAAGCGAGGAGATCAAAAAGAAGCTCGACCAAGGCGTCGCGCTAACGGATCCAAAGACGGTTCTCGAGGATTTGGCGAAGACCCCGAAAGAAAAAAAGGCGCTGAGCGAGTTGAGCGCTAAATACCTTTCGCTAACGGATCGAGCGAAGAATCAACCGAAAGAGTACGTTAAGGAAAGGTTGGACGAGGCGACGAAACGATACGAAGAAGCGCTCAAAATGGACCAAAACGATCGAGCGCGAGAACTTAGGAGCATCGTCGAATCGATTCGAGGCGTCCGTCAAATGGTCGGTTCCGCCGACGTCGGCGAATATCTCGAAGCGTTGGACGAATTGGAGTCGAACCTCGAGGACGCGAGGAAAGCGGTCGAGGCGTCGAAAAACGGCTCTCGCGCGGATCGCGAGTTGCTCGCGGCGATCGGCAATCGATCCAAATACGGCGAGGCGTTGGACAAGGTCGCGGCGAAGCTCGAAGACGAGGAAAGCGCGAAAGCGGCGGACGCCGCGCAAGAGGCGCTCGAAACGGCCTCGCTTTTAGAGAAATGGAACGAATTTTCGGCGAAGCGAGGTCGACCGATGGGGAGCGACCCCGACGAAACGCCTAAAGTCGCGGCTTGGGCTCAAAACTCCGCGACGTTCGCGGAGGTCGCGAAAGCCGGTCAGAGCGCGTCCGGGGCGATGGGGTTCGTCCCGGAGCTCGCTTCGTTTAACGAGCGCGTCGAGGCGTGGCGCGCCTTCGCCGAGGGAGGCGGGTTCGAGGGGATGGAAAAGAATCTCGACGACGCGCTAGCGCCGTTTTCCGAGCCGTTTTATTCGCTAAAAACCGACGGAGGAACGGTATATCTTAACAAGAAGCCGGAGAGCCAAAGCGACAAAGAGGTCAAGTATTTCGCGGATCGCGCCACCAAACTTGAATACAACGTCAAAAGGGGCGACTCCGAGCTCGCGACCGAATCGTTGGCGACCAGTATTTACCGAGCGTACGAGGAGGACAATCTCGAAGGGGATCCCAAGGCGATCTTCGCGCGCTATATGGCGACGCTTCGGGCGATCGCGAGGGCGGACGACGCGAAAGTCGACGCCTGTCTCAAAATTCTCCTCTTGAGCCGAACTCTCGACGCCTGCGCGACTTGTCCCGGGTTGTCGGACGTCGCGGCGAAGTTCCGCGCGGCGGTCGAAGAGAAGAGTTTTTCCTTCGAGTACGATTTTTTCTCGGAATCGGAGACGAAGGAGATTCGCCCGGTCGCGCAAACGTTGCTCAAAGGGCTTGGCGATTTAAGCGCCGAACTGAACGCCGCCGAGGCGAAATACCGCGAGTTGAGCGCTCCGCTCGCGGGGGAGTACTCTTGGTCGGGGATCGTCCAAATCGAGAACGGGCGAGCGATCGTTAAGCTCGGGAGCGCCAGGACGCTCGCGAGTCGCGCGCCGAAAGGGTCCGAGATCCAACTCTGGATCGCGATTCCGTCGGAGAGCGCTTTCGTTCGCTGCGGAAGCGTCGTCAATTCCGAACCGGTTCTAAACGCCGATCGAGATTGGGCGCGGTTCAAATGGCTCCCCGTTTTTGTTCGAACCGAGACCGTTCCCAAACCTAAAGCGAGCGAGAAAAACAAATAACGACCGGAGGCGCGATTTCGCGCGCCCTTTTTCCAAGATTCTCGATGAATTATTACGTGAAAATCGACGGTCGCGCGTTCGGTCCGATAACGGATTGCGAAATGCGCCAGAAGATCAAGACGGGGGTGGTGACCGAGGACACGCTCGTCTCGACGGACCGCGCGACGTGGTCTCCGGCGCGGCTCGTTCCCGGCTTGTTCCGGAACTCGGGAATCTCGCCGGTCGACGCTCGCGAGTGGTGGCTCAGCGTTTCCGGAAAGGCTTGGACCGGACCGTTCACCGCGCGAGAGCTCGACGCGTCGTTCGCGTCCGGTCGCGCGACTTACGACGCATGGATCTATCGGAGCGGGGAAAAGGTGCGACGGGTGCGGAACGACGCGTCGTTTCTCGAACTTCTGGTTCAGGCGCGCGCTCCCGGCGACCGAGGCGCGACTTTGATTTCCGAGGGGAAGCCCTCGCCGAAGGAATGGCTCGCTTACGACGCGCGGGGTCGAGCGCTCGGTCCTTTTACGGCGGAGCGGCTTTTGGAGGAGTTCGAGTTGGGACGGTTGGCGGAGGACTGTTTCGTTCAACGGGGTCAAGCCCCTCGCAAGCGGTTCGAGGACGCACGGGAGGAGCTGACGCGAATCGCGCGCCCCCTTTCGGCGCTCGACCCGATCGACGTTCCGGAGCCCCCGGAGCCGGTCGAGGGAACCGAAGCGGCTCTGCGGGAGAACTTTTACAAGGCGAACGATCGGCTAAACGCCTTTTGCCTGCTCTCCGCGATCCCGACGACGATCGCGTCGGGTTTCTATTTCATATTCTACGTCGTCGCGATCGCGGCGCTGATCAACGGGGAGAACTTGCTCGACTTCGCGGAGTTCGGGAGGGCGCACCGGATCGGGTCGATCGCGTTCTGGGTCTTCGCGCTCTTTACGACGGCGGGGACGATCTTTGGAATCCTTTTCGTCTCCGAGTTTTGGAGATCGATTCCCCCGAGGCTCGCGCGGACGACGCCGGGCTCCGCTTGGCTGCTCCTCGCGCCCTTCTGGCAGTACTACTGGATCCTCCCAATCTTTTCGGGGGGCGCCCACGACGTCGACGTCGCGCTGAGCGTTTTCGGCAAGAATTTGCCCTCCGACGCGCCCCCGATTCCGGTGGTCGGAGTGGGACTCGCCGGAACGTTGTGCGTTGTTTCTTGGATGGTCGCATTTTTGGGTATTCCGTTCCCGCTGATTCTCTTTGGCAACCCCGTGCTGATGCTGCGCATGAAGAGCGCCGCGTCGCGACTCAACGAGCTTCGCGCCGAGGCCTCGCGCGAGGCCTAATCCTTTCGACCAAATTTCTCGTCGGGCGCCGGTTAAAACGGCGCCTTTTTTCTCTTTGGGCGCCGCGATTTCTTCTCGAACTTTTTCTCTATTTTTCGTTTTTTTTCTAGCCTTGGCGAGAGACTCGCGTTTGTCTCAATGAACGCGCCGATAGGGAAGCGCGTCGCCAATAGTTTTCGCAATGCGAAAGGAGAACGATATGGCTTTGTTTACTTTGCTCAACGTGGCGAGGAAGGCGTTTTCCAAAGACGGAAATTGCTTGACTCCCTCGGAAATGAACCCGAGGTTTTGGGATCATCGGCTCGGGGATTGCGACGGGGATTTCGATCTCGACGACGTCGTCAAAATCGGTTCCGATTGTCTCGAAGAGGTCGGCAAGGGAATCAAATTCGCCTCGGAAGCGGTTTCTAACTGCGCCGAAGCGATCGGAGAAGGTCTCGGCGCCGCGGTCGAATTCCTCTCCGTCTTTATCTAACGCGAGCGGTTCGCGCCACTTGTTATCAACTCTAACGTAAGGAGAAAGCAATGAATCCCACCTTGAAAATCGCGACGAAAGTCGCCCTCCGTCTCGCCATTTCGGCTATTTGCGCCTCCATTGGCGCTCCGCCGCCTCCGATGGACGCCGGTTCTTAAGATCGGAAAACGGTTTTTTGAGAATCGGTTGAACTTCTCGAGCGCTCGAGATACAATGAAAAGCGCGCGGGACGCGAACCGTTTCGCGCGTTTTTTAAAGGTCGCCGAGTCTCGCGCTCGGCGACGTTACTCGACGCCAACGAGAGGTTCGACTTATGACCAAAACGATCTTAACGCTCGCGCTGCTTTGCGCGGCGAACTTGGCGCTCGCGCAACCCGCGGACGCGCCGAAGACTTACGACGAAAACGCGACTGCGGAATCGCTGGGATTGGAGCGGTACGACGCGCCGATCTATCCGATCTTTCCTTGGGACCACCTCGGGAGCTGGGGGGACAAGTACCAGCCGCTCGAAGAGGGAATCAAGACGATGGCGGAGAACAAGTGCACGGTCTCGGCGTTCGTCAACGACGATCGGGGAATCCAAGCGGCGAAAGCGAACGGGCTTAAATACATCTACGAGATGGGGGTCGAAACGTTCGACGATCGCAAGTTGACGGAGGAGGAGATCCAAGAGAAGCTGGCGAAGATCGACGCGCATATCAAAGATCGAGTCGAGTCGACGAAAGACGACCCGGACGCGATCGGGTATTGCATTCAGGACGAGCCGGGGGTTTACTATTTCCGAGCGCTCGCGGCGGCGGTCGCGGCGGTGAAGAAATACGCGCCGGGTAAACTGGCGTACATCAATCTTTTCCCGGGGTACGCCTCGACGATCGGGGCGGACGTCGACTCGCAACTCGGAACCTATTCGTACCGCGAGTATCTGGAGCGGTACGTCCAAGAGGTCAAGCCGCAATTCCTGAGCTACGACAACTATATGGTGGAGTACTCGGAAGATACGCGCGATATTTCTCGCGGCTCGATTTTCTTCACGGATCTTTTCGAGGTTCGCGACGTCGCGCTGAAATATAATCTTCCGTTCTGGTTCATCGGCAGTTCGCTCTGCATTTTGGGCGAGTCGTCCCCGCCGACTCCGGCGCGCTGCGCCTATCAAATGTACTGCGCTCTCGCCGCGGGAGCCGAGGGGCTCACTTGGTTCCTCTACTACCCGCTCGGCTGGAAAGAGAGCCCGATCGACGAAAACGGGAAGAAGACCTTGACTTGGCAGTACACTCGGGACGTCAACGAGCAAATGTTCGCGCTGGGAACCTACTTGCGCGACTATCGCTCGACCGAGTGCGGTATGGACGCGATTTACGGGGACGATTCGGGCTTGCCGAAGCTGCCCGAGCTTCCGAATAACGTTTTGAAGAACGTTTCGGCGCGCTTCTCCAACAATACGACCAACTACGAGACCGAGCCGAAACTTATGATCGGCGAATTCGCGCAAAAAGAGGGCGAGAACGTCGCTGCGCTCGCGGTCAATCTGAACTTCGCCACGTCGGTCAAGATCAACTTCGAGCTGCCCGACGGGTACAAAACGTGCAAAGTCGTCAATCCGATCGACGGTTCCGAATCGGTCGCCTCGGAAGAGGATTTGGCCGGCGGGTTCTGGATTATCCCGGGCCACGGCAAACTGTTCGTCTTCGAAAAGTAATCGCCGAATTCTCGGCCGATTTTACCCCTCCGTTCGCCAGCGCTTGCGCAGAATCCAATCGATCGTTAGCAGCGCGACGAACGCGAGGAAGATCGGCCAGGTATCGTAAAGCGATTTCTTGACCTCGCGCGCGTCGACGATCGTCGCGCGCTTCTCCAATAGCTCTTCGAGGAGTTCTCCGAATCGGTCCGGCTCGACGGTTTGTCCGTCGGTCGCGATCGCGAGATTTTCCAGCTCGGCGCGATTCGCCTCGGGGCGCTCTAGCTCGACGTTTCTTTCGAAGGCGAGGAATCGCGCCTTCGCGGTTCGCAGAACCTCGCCGCTCGCGGAGAGGAGCTCCGCCTCGACGACGTAGTCTCCCGGGGTCGAGGTCTCTTTCGCGAGGCCTCGCCACGCGCCGTCCTCTTCGGTAAAATCGACGCGCTCCTCGGATCCGTCGGGGGCGAAAATCTTGGCGCGAACTTTCGTTTCGGAGACGTCCTCTCCCGGCTTGGGTCGATAAGTGGCGCGCATTTCGACGGGCTCGTCGAGGGCGAAGCGAGAGCGGTCGATTTCGAGCGCGAGCTCGCCTTCGAGGGCGCCGTCCATCTTCGCGGACCATAAAATAAGTTGTCGCCAGAACTTTTCGCTCTCCTCTCCCTTTCCGCGCATGCGCCATCGCCAGGTGGAGTCGGTCGCGAGAACCGCGACGCGCCCGGAACCGTAAGTTTGCGTCGCCAAAAGGGGAAGGGGATCTTTCTTCGGGATCGGTCGGCCGTTCGCGTCGAGGGGGCGCGCGACGAGGGGGACTCTCGCTCCCGGCTTGAGATCGCTCGCGCGATAGATCGAGGTCAACGGGGGCAGGGCGGCCCATAAGGCGGCGTTTTTCTTCGGGTCGAAGCTCAGTTGGGCGACGAACTCGTCGCGGCCTTTATTGGCGGCGGGGGCGGCGAGAAAGGCGCCCTCGATTTTGGCGCGCTTTTCCTCGGGGGTCGAGGCGTCGAAGGTCGCGAGATCGGAGTCGAGAGGGAGTCGCTCCGATTCGCTCAATCGGATCGGTAGGACGTCGGCCAACGGGGTGGCGGCGTAGCCGCCGAGGGCCAGGGCGCGCTCGCCGGCGAGGACGATAAGGCCGGCGCCGTTTTCGACGGCGCTCGCGATCGCTTTTAGCTCGTTCGGCTGGAAGGCGGTCGCGTCGACGTCGCCGAGGATAATCGTCGCGAAGGCGCCGTCGGCGAGCAGCGTTTTTTCCCATGATTTACGGGATTTCGCGAGTTCGGCGAGCATTTCCGCCTCGGTTTTATTGGGGGATTTTGCGACGAGGGAGGCGGCGGAGGGACGGAGGTATCGAATTCGGACGTCGGAGGAGGACTCCAAGGTCGCGCGGAGGAAGTTTTGCTCGATTCGTCGAGCGCCCTCGATATAGAGGACGTCGATCCCGCGATCAAGGACCTCGACGAAGGCGCCAAGCTCGTTGTTCGTCTCGACCGTTTCGTTCTCTTGGATCGCGGCGGAGGTCGCGAGTTTCCACACCCCGGCAGTTTCCGGGCGGCAGACGAATTGGTAGGGGACGGTCTCGTCGTCGGAGGTCGGGGCGAGGGTCGTTTCGTCGACGACTTTCATTTCTCCGGATTCCGATTCCAACGATAGCGAAATCGGGACGTTAAGCCCTTTGCATCCGAGAAGGCGAACGGTTCCGGACACGGTCAGCTCGTTGCCGAGAAAAAGGCGGTCGTTGGCGCGCAGGTCGCGAATCGAGACGTCGCGAACGGTGGCGGAGGGATCCTCGGAGCCGAACGGAACGACGGCGACGGGTATTTCGGCGTCGCGGAGTTCGAGGGCGACGTCTCGCGGGGAGAGCGCCTCTTCGGCGATTTTGACGCGTTGCGAGCCGTCGGAGATAACGGCGATTCCGAGGGATCGCCCCCCGAGGGTCGCGCGCTTGGCGTCGCTAAGGGCGTCGCCCAGTTTGGTTTCCGCGCCGGTCGAATCTTCCGGAAAGAGAATTTCTCCGTCCTCGACGTCGAGCTCCTCGAGCGATTCTCCGAAGGCGAAGACGCGAACGTCGAGCTTGTCGCAGAGCTCGCGAAAGGCGTCCTTATTGGACTGGAAGATTTCGCGGAGCCGCTCGTATCTCGAGGATCCCCCTTCTTCGTCGCGCAGGCTCATACTTTGGGAGGCGTCGATTAGGAAGGAGTAGGTCGCGGGGAGTTCCTCCTCCTCGACGGTAACGAGCGAGGGTCGCGCGAAGAGGATCGCGAAGAGGGCGACGACGCCGAGACGAAGGGCGCGCTCGAGCCTTCGTCGCCGGGGGGAGAGCTCGGATTTAACCCTGGAGACGAAAAGCGCGACGACCATCGCCGCCAAAAGGGCCGCGACGAGGAGCCAGCTGTCGCCTATCGGTTGGAACGAGAACATAGAGCTCCGGGAGGTCGCGAGTTAGGGATTGAAGACCGGGTCTTTTGGCATGGCTTCGAAGGCGGCGCGCGCGTCGCGAATCGCCTTTCCGCACTCTTGCGCGAGGGCGGGATTGGCGCGCCCCGCCTCGTAGGCGGCGGCGTAGAACGCGGGCCAAGCGGCGGCGACTTGGGCGGGAGTCGCGGCTTTGGCGAGCTCGGCGCCGTCGACGCCCAGCTTGGAGCCGACTTGAACGGCGGCGCGACGGAAGACTTCGAGCTTGAACCCGGCGCGCTTCGCTCGGAGATTATAGGCGTCCTCCGCCGATTTGACCTCTTCGGCGGACGCTCGGGGCGCTTGGTCGACGACCCGCGCGACGCCGGCGGCGATCTCGCGTCCGAAGAAGTCGTCCATAATTTCTCGCCCGAACCGCGCCTTCGAGAAGCCGGACGCGGAGGCGTCGCCGGTTTTGTCGAGTTCGGCGAGAACGATTTCGTCCCGTTTTCCGAGGAGCCGAACCGCTTTGTAGATCCGGAACAATTGGACGGCGAGGAACGCGATATAAACCAACGAGAGCGCCCCGCCGCCTAGCGTAAGCGAGATTTGCCCGATAAGGCGCGACGCGGGGAAATTGAGGAAGATCGCCGAGACGCCGATAAGAATCGTCGCGAGAACCGCGTAGACGATCGTGAAGATTAGCGTCGTCGCCAAGGCGCTCAGGAGGTAGCGGAGCGCGTCCGCCAAATAGGGCGCGATCGCGTAGAATCGCGCGGCGTTGTCTTTTGTTCGCCGCTCGATCAAATCGAAGTCGGCGCCGGGGGCGCCCTCGGGGTCTTTGTTCAAGCTAATTTTTTCGTTGTTTTCTTCCGCCATCGCACTGCCTCTCGGTCGCGAAAATTGCCGAATCGCGTCGCGCCGGTCGTCGCGCTCGCGCCGTTCGGTCGGTATTGTACCGAATCGCGCGGGGCTTGGCAAGGATTATTTTCCCGAGCGCGTCGTCGCGGGGGACGAGCGCTAACGAAGTTCGCGCTCCAGCGCGCGGAGGTCGCGGATTCCTTGGAATATTTTGGCGGCGCAAACGATCATTAAGGCGACGAAAACGCAGTCGGCCACTATTCCAAACCAGTTTGCGCCGGGGCATAGCCAATGGTCGAACAATTCGTCGAAACCGAGCGCTCGCGCAATGGGAAGGGTCCAAAATAGGACGGAGACTTGAAAGAACAGCGAGAGGACCGTCCTAGTCGCGACGCAAAGGGTCGCGAGCGCGGCGAACTTTCCGACCGAGTCCAGGGTCGCGCGGAGCGCTCTCGCCAAATCGAGTCGAGGTCGCTCGAGGTCGTCGGAGGACGGATTCCCGTTTCGCGCGCTCGAGAGCGCGGCGCGGACGTCTCCTAACCTCCGATAAAAACCGGAAATTTGGACGAACATAAGAACGACGAAGACGAGCGCGATTAAGATCGTTTCCCACGACGCGGTCGCGAGCAATAGTTCGCGCAACGAAAAGGAGGGAACCCAATCGCAACTCCAATAAACGAGAAACAGAGCGATAACGACCGAGAAATAAATCGCCGCGTAGGTCGCGAACAGAGCGAACGAGCGCAACGCGGAGCGAATCGACCAGTTCAACGATAGGGTCGGACGTCCGTAAAAGTCGCGAGTCGTTTGCGGAACGAGCGCTTCGCCGGACGGAGTTTCTATGGCGCGCAGATCGCGGATCCCTCGGTAAATCTTGAAAATCTGAACAAGCGCTAGAATAACGAGGATCGTTTCGGCGAGGGTCGCGCCCCATCTCGCGGCGGGCAGAAAAGTTCGATAAAGGAATTCCGAGTCGTCGAAAGAATCGGAACCGAGGGCCGGTTGGGCGACTTGAAAAGCGACGGACGCGGCGGCTCCGAGGGCGAAGATCGCGACGGCGAAGATCGCGAATTTGCCGACCGCGCGCAGCGCCGGGCGGAGCGCCGCGCGGAGCGCCGCGCTCAATTCGACGTCCGAACCGACGCTCGTCGCTTGGGATTGGATTTCGACGCCCAAAGGGCTAATCGCTCCGGACGTTTCTTTGTCCAGCGAGAGCCGGTCGTTGTAATCTTCCAATTTTTGTCCTTGCTCTATCGTTAATAAGCGCCGCGCTTTCGGGCGCGGCGCTTCGATCGCGGAGGTTACTCGCTTTCCAGCGCGCGGAGGTCTCGGACTCCTCGGAACAATTTGACGATCTGAACGATCGCAAAGGCGACGAGCGCGATCGTCGCGACGATCTCGATCCGCGTTCCGACCGACACTATCTTGCCAAGAAGCTCGATATAACGGTACTTAAAGCTCGGGAAGGGACCGTTCATTAAAAAAACGCAAACCTTGGAGACGAGGGAAAACGCGGTTAGGATCGCGAAGCTCCAGGTCGCGAAAAGGGCGAACTTAGCGACCGAACGGAGGGTTCGGCCAATCGCGCTCGGTAAATCGGGTCGCGGGGGCTCCACGCCCGACGTCGAGTTCGAGTCGGGCGCGTTGAAATTCTTCGGGCGAAGCTCGCGCGCCCTCGCGCCAACGCCGGAGAGCTGAACGAACATTAGAACGACGAGGACAATGTCGACGAAGATCTCGCATCGTCCCGCGACGACGGCAAAGAGACCTAACTTGGGAGAATCAAATAGGTTGGCAAAATAAGAAACGTAGTCCGTCGCGACGCCGATCGAGAAATAAACGACCGCGAAGATCCCGAATAGCGAGAAGGAGCTCAACGCCGAGCGAACGATCGAATTCAACGTCCGAGGGGGACGCGACCAATAGCCGTAATTCGTTCCGGCGCGTCCGAGCGGGGGGTCGACGGCGCGCAGATCGCCTATTCCTCGGCGGATTTTGACGATCAGACCGATCGCCAGCAGAAGGAAGACGGTTTTTGCCAAGACGACGCCCCAGTTCGCGGCGGAGAGCCACGTTCGATAAACGGAGCCTTGCGAATTGAGGGAGTTGGTTCCCAATTCGCGACCGCGAAAGATTATGCCGACGATTTGATACGCGAGAGACAGGGCGACGCCGACGGCGAGGATCGCGACGCCGACGATCGCGAATTTGCCGACGGTTCGCAGAACCGGGCGAAGCGTCGAATTCAACGCGGTTTGCGAGTCGACGTCGCTAGGCGTCGAGGATTGAAGCTCGGGGCTCGAGGGGGCGGCGTCGAGCGTTTCTTTGTCCAAGGAGAGCGGGTCGTCGTCGACGCCCTCCTTCTCCAACGCGCGAAGGCGTCGGGCGCTCCGGAAAATCCCGACGACGCAAACGACCATTAAGAGGACGAAACCGCAGGAGGCGACGATATTAAGCCAGCTCGCGGCGGGAAAGATCCATTCCGCTAAAAGATCGGCCAGCGAGTCGAGATCGTTCGCGCGAGAAATGTTCCATAAGATGGTGAAGACGCCAAAGAAGAGCGAAATCGCGAGGCCGACGGCGAAACAAACGGTCGCGAGCGTCGCGAACTTCGCGCTCGATTTTAGCGCCGCGCGAATCGTTTCCAACAAGGCGATCCGAGAACGCGACCCAACGGACGCGTCGGCGCGAAGCTCGTCCAACCTCGCGTTAACGCGCGAAATATGAACGAACATCAGAACGACGGAGACGAGTTTGACAAAAAACAAGCCACACCTCGCGCCAATATACAACATAAACGGAGCGCCATGCCCCAAGAGACGGGCGACAAGAAACAACGCGACTTCGCACGAGAAACAAACGATCGCGCAGATCGCGAATAGGGCGAAGGAGCGGAGCGCCGAGCGAATCGTCCGGCTCAACGTTCGAGTCGGGCGCCGACGATAGTCGCGGAGCGTTAGCGGCTCGCGTTTTTCTTTCGCGGGAGAATTGGCGGCGCTCAGGTCTCGGATTCTTCGGTAAATTTTGGCGATTAGGAAGATCGCCGCGACGACCATAATCGACTCGATCGAGAACGCGACCCGGTTCGCCGCGACGAGCGGTCGCCTAACGATATTAACGGCTAGCATCAACGCGGTTTGGCTCGCGAAGTAAACGGTCGCGCAGATCGCGAAATAGCCGATCGCGCGCGTCGCGGAGCGAACGATAGGATACGCCGGAGAGCGGGAGCCGTCGGCGCTCGCGGGGTCGTCCGCGGGGACGCCTTCTTCGGAGTCGTTCGGGTCGCTCGGGACGTCGATGGCCTCTTTTTCCAAGTTCTCCAGGGCGCGAAGACGGCGCGATTTTCGGAAAATCCCGACGGCGCAAACGATCGTTGAGAAAACGCAGACGCAGATGGCGGCGATCGCGAGCCCGAGGACGACCGGCGTTAGAAATTCTAGAAATTCTTCTAAAAACGAGGCGACGGCGCGCAAGAGGGAACCCCGCTCGAAATCCCAAGGCGATAAGAATTCGGCGACGAGAAAAAATAGTATGGCCGCGGGCGCGACGGCGAGGCAAACGGTCGCGAAGGTCGAGAATCTTGCGCTCGATTTTAGCCCCGCGTCGATCGTTTCCAACATATCAAGCCGAATTCGTCCGACGACGCTCGAGGAAAAGTCGTTTTCTCGCGTCCTAACGAACGCCGCGGCGCGAAGATCGCGCGCCCTCTTGCGAACGCGCGAAATCTGAACGAACATAAGAACAACGAGAACGAAGTTGACAACGATCGAACTCCAGTACGCGACAACGCCCAACGATTCCGGAAGAAAACGTGAATCCTCAAAAGCCGACAGCAGACTCAACAGCGCGTAACTCGAGAAACAAACGACCGCGTAGATCGCGCATAGGGCGAAGGATCGCAACGCCGAACAAATCGACTCGTTCAACGGTCGGATCGGACGCCCGCGATCGTCCCGGGTCGTTTGCGACGGGCGACCTCCGTAGTTCGAGACGCCAACGGCGCGTAGTTCGCGCGCTCTTCGATAAATTTTGACGATTTGGGCGATCGCCGAGACGATGAAAAGCGTTTCGACCAAGCACAAGCTCGAGTACGCCGCGGTTTCTATCGCGTTGGTCGCCTCGATGGAGAAATCCAAAAGGAGATCCCAAAGGAAAACTCTGGCGAGAATAAACGCGATTTGGATCGCGAAGCAGACGATCGCGCAGATCGCGAAGCAACCGATCGAGCGGAGCGCCGAGCGAACAATTTGGCTCGCCGACGGTCGCGACGCGGGGTCGGTCGGGGGTTGGGGTTGGCTCTCGTTCGTCGCGGGGGCGAGCGCCCCGGCGTCTTGGTCCGGGGAGAGTAGGTCTTTATTGTCTTCCACCATTTCGTTTAACCTCGTTTCTTTTCTAAACGAACCCTAACGCGCGCGATAGGGACCTCGCGGGCACAAGCTTGGAGGTCGCGAATCGCGCGAAAAATCTTGACGATATGGACGATCATGCAAACGACGAGAAGGATCGTCGCGACGATTTGAACCCAGTATTCGGCGGGTTGGATCCAATTGACGTAAAATTGATACAAGCGGGAGGTTTCCGTTCCGACTCGAGCGCCGCGGAACGCGAACCGGGCGAGGCGATCAACGAATTTAAGAATCGTTTCGACGCCGAAGCAAACGGTCGCGCAGATCGCGAACTTTGCGGACGACTCGAGGGCCAAGCGAATCGCGCCGGAGGGATCGCGCGCGGGTCGGTCGGGGACGCCCGAAGCCGAGTCCGATTCTCGCGCGCCGGGGTCTATGTCGCGCAGGTCGCGGAACCTCGCGCAAATATTGTCAATCCGAACGAGCATTAGGACGACGCAGACGAAACCGGCGACGATCGCGCACCAAGACGCGGCGGGGAGCAGCTTTTCGTAGGTCAATCGGAACCAAGGATCGGTAACGTCGGGCTTGGGTCGGAAAAAGATCGAACCGCAAATCTGATAAGCGAGGTTTAGCGCGATATTGACCGAGAGGCAAACGAGGGCGTAGGTCGCGAATTTGGCGAAGGATCGCAGCGTCGAGCGCAGGGACCAGTTCAAGGCGCGTCGAGGTCTGGCGTCGTCGCGGGCTTCG
The DNA here is from genome assembly GCA_017441605.1 of Thermoguttaceae bacterium. Classification (GTDB taxonomy): domain Bacteria; phylum Planctomycetota; class Planctomycetia; order Pirellulales; family Thermoguttaceae; genus RUG369. Next base: position 34,970 of record JAFRXD010000060.1, read on the forward strand.
GCGTCCAAGGCGCGCAGCTCGCGGATTCCTCGATAAATCTTGCCGATTTGAACGATCGCGCAAAGGACGAATCCGGTTCTTAGAACGATCGCGATCCACCTCGCGGCGGGCAGGGCGGAGCGATAAACGAACCTTCGCGCGGAGTCGCTTTCGTCGAGTAGACTGGGGGCTCCGAACGCGAGCAGGACGATCTGAAAGGCGAGCGCTATGACGACGCTGACGGCGAAACACGCGACGACTAGGATAGCGATCGCGGCGATCGCGCGAAAACTCGCGCGCAAAGTCTCGCTCAACGCTCTCGCGCCTTTTTCCAAAGAGAGTTTGTTTTCGTAATCTTCCGCCATTTTGTTCTCCCCGCTCAATCGCCGAAACCTTTCGATCTCGAGCGCGTCGCGCTCTTTTCGCCCATTATAAACCGGAATCGGCGCCTCGGCAAACGATTTGGCAAAAAATAGTCCGGAGAAAAAGAAACGCGCCGCTTCCTCTTTTTCGAGGAAACGGCGCGGGGTTGAAAAAAACCGGTCGCTTAGTCTTCGGAAGCGGGAATCAGAGCGAGCCTGAGCCCGAGTTCGTGGACGGGGATATGGGGGAAAATACCAAGTCGCTCGGAGGCTCGACAGCGCTTTGCATCGTCGTTCCAGTCGCCTCCGCGAATGACGCGGGAGGTTCCGGAGCTCGGGCCTCGGGGGTCGGTAGTTTCTCCGCTCTCGTAGTAGTTGTCGGCGTATCGGTCCTTGCAGAGCTCCCAGACGTTTCCAATCATATCGCGGAGTCCCCAGGCGTTGGGTTTCTTTTGCCCGACCGGTTGGCTATGCCCCTCGTCGTTTTCCAGGAACCACGCGATATCGTCCAAGTTGCCGTAACGCGCGCCTTTGGATCCCGCGCGGCAGGCGTATTCCCACTGCGCTTCGGTCGGGAAGGAGAAGCTCCAGCCCTCCGGAACTTCCTTCAGGGTATTAAGCTTCTTGATAAAGGCGTTGCAGTCGTTCCAAGAAACTTGTTCGACGGGTCGATTCGCACCTCGGTTTTGGCTCGGGTTCTTATTGGTAATCGCGAACCATTGCTCTTGGGTAACCTCGGTTTCGAGGAGCCAGAAACCTTTCGTCAGTTTGACTTCGTGGCGCTTTTCCTCGTCGGAGCGGTTCATTTCGTCGTCGGGGCTTCCCATCTCGAATTTTCCGGCGGGGCAGTATCGGAAGGTAAAATCGACGCCGTTAATCGTTAAGGTCGTTCGATCTCCGCCAAGTTCGCCGTCGTCGAAATCGTCGACTTCGCGACCAATTTTCGTCTTCTTCCCGATTTCGATTTCGCCGTCTTCGTCGCCGTCGTTCGATTCGTATTTGTCGCCGTCGGTTTGAACGAGGGCGAGTCGGACGCCTAGATCGTCGTAATCCGAATTTGGGGAAACGGATTCGCGCAGCGCGGCTCGACATTCGCGCGCTTCGGACTCGAAACTTCCTCCGCGAACGACTCGGCGGTCGCCTTGGCGATACCCGGACGGATCGGTCGATTCGCCACTGGAGTAAAACGCTTTGTGGTACCAATCTCGGGTCCATTCGCGGACGTTTCCGAGCATATCGCAGAGTCCCCAGGCGTTCGGGAGCTTTTGTCCGCCTTGTCGGAGCTCTTTGGCGTTCTTGTCGTACCAGGCGATTTCGCTCAATTGTCCGTAGCGCGTCTCGCTGGAACCGGCGCGACAAGCGTATTCCCATTGCGCCTCGGTGGGAAGGGCGAACTTCCATCCGTCGGGAAGGGCGTTTTGCTCGTTGAGTTTCTTAACGTAGTTTTCGCAGTCTTTCCACGAGACGCTTTCGACGGGGAGTCGAATCGATTCGGCGCGGCTCGGGTTTTTCCCCATAACGTCGGTCCATTGCTCTTGCGTCACCTCTTTTTCCATAAGCCAAAAGCCTTGGGTTAGCTCGACGTTGTGTTGGAGCTCGTCGTCTTTTCGCGCGACTTCATCGTCGGGGCTTCCCATTTGGAACTCGCCCGCGGGGCAATAGCGGAAGACGTACTCGACGCCGTCGATTTTCAGGGTCGCGCGGTCGCCCGCGTTCTTGCCGCCGTCAAGGTCTTTGACCTCGCGCCCGGGATTGGAGGACTCGGCGGCGACGTCGGTTTCCTTCGCGGCTCGCGAGACGAGAACGAGCCTAACGCCCAAATTGGACTCGTCGTGGTTCGGGGACTCCGAATCTCGCGCCAGAGGGCGGCATCGGTCGGAGCGCTCGTCCCAACCGGAACCTCGAACGACGCGATAATTGCCGGACGGGGGACCTTGCGGATCGACCAATTCGCCGCTAAGGTAGTATTTCGAGTCGTACCAATCTTTGCACCACTCGCGGACGTTCCCGATCATATCGCGAATTCCCCAAGGGTTGGAGGTCTTTTCGCCGACCGCATGGGGTTGACCCTCGCTGTTCCCGGCGAGCCACGCGATTTTATAGAGATTCTCGACTTTTCCGCTCTTTCCGGCGCGATAGGCGTACTCCCACTGCGCCTCGGTCGGCAGATCGAACTTCCAACCGCTCGGAATCGACTTGTCTCCTCGAGTTCGTCCCACCGCGACCATATCGTTCAGTAGATTGATCATTTGGTCGCAGGCGATCCAAGAGACGTTTTCGACCGGCAAATCGGAGCCGGAAAACTCGCTCGGGTTATTTTCCGCGATCGCTTTCCATTGCTCTTGGGTCATTTCGGTTTCCATGATCCAGAATCCGGTCGTCAGCTCGACTTTGTGCGGGGTTTCGTCGCTCTGGCTTCCCTCGTCGTAGGCGGGGGAGCCCATCGTAAAGGTTCCGGGCGGGCAGAATCGGAACGCGAACTCGACGCCCCCGATCGTCGCGGTCGCGCGGTCGCCGCCCTTCGCGCCTTGATCGAACCCCGCGACGCTCGCGCTCTCGCTTCGCGCGCTCTTGGCGCCCTTGACGGACGCTCCCTCGCAAAGGCTCGATTCGTTGGCGCATAGCCCGAAGACGATACCCGTTAGCGCGATCGCTCGACAAAGTTTTCCGATTTTGCCCATTTTGTTTATCTCTATTATTGCGTTTGTTTTGCGCTACTCGCCATGGAAACGACCGCGCCGTTTCCCTTCGCGCAATCGTAAGGAGTAGCGAGGCGTTTTTGAGCGAAAAAAATTCGCGTTTTTTGAAAAAAAGCGCGTTTGGTTCGAAGCGCCCCGCGGCCGCGTCGACCTCCGCGCGATTTCCTCGAAGGGTTCTTGAAACGGGGCGCGAAACCGGTTAGACTGTTCGTCGAGGACGCTTTGGAAACGCGCTCGCGTATGTTTCGCGCGCGCTCGACTCTAACGAAAGGACGGAGGAATGTTTCGCGACGGCTTGGTTTTTTTGGCGCTTTTCTTATCGACGACGGTTTCCGCGTTGGGCGCGGACAATTGGCTTCGCAAGGAGGGAACCCCGCTTTTCCCGAACGGTAGCGGGGTAATGGAGACGACGCCGGTCGTTTGGAAGGGGCGCGCGGTCGTCTTGGCGTCGATTCGCCCCGCGACCCCAACGCACGAGCCTAGCGATTTGAAGCTGCGGATCGTCGATCTCGCCGACGGGGCGGTTTTGGCGGAGTTTGGCGCGGGGACGTCGCTCGCGTCGGCTTTTGTCGAGAAACGCGCTGACGGAGACGTTTTTCGGGTCTTCGCGGCGCGGCAGCCGGAGGGGGAGAGTTGGTTTCGAAATATCGTCGAGTTTTCGAGTCGCGATTTGAAGACGTGGACGGAGCGGCTCGCGATCGAGGGGGAGAACGAGAATCTGCTCAACTCGTCGGTTTGCCGGGACAAGGACGGATATCTTATGGCGTACGAGTCGAACTCTCCGGTTTCGTTTTGCTTTAAATTTGCGCGTTCCAAAGATTTGGAGCGCTGGGAGAAGATCCCCGACATTTACTACGCGGGGACGGACGGCGCGACCTACAGCGCTTGCCCGGTCGTAAGGCGGGTCGGGGACTATTATTGCGCGATCTACTTGCGCGCGAACGGGAAGGGCGGTTTTGAATCGGCGGCGATACGGTCGAAGAACTTGGTCGAATGGGAGGAATCTCCGCGGAATCCGATACTCGCGGCGTCGGGGGACGAGGGGATCAACAACTCGGACGTCGACCTTTTCGAATGGAACGGGGAGACGCAACTCTTTTACGCGACGGGTAATCAGAGCGATCGTTGCGACGTTCGGCGCGCGCTCTTCCAGGGAACGGAGGCGGAGTTCTGGGCGAAAGCGTTCGAAGCGCCGGAGCCGGTCGCGGAGGAAATCAACGAGGGCGAGGGGTTCGGGGAGAATCTTTGGACGGGGGATCCCTGCGCTCGAAAGAACGTTTACGTCTCGAAACTTGGGGACGATTCGGACGGGGCGACTTGGGAGACGGCGTATCGCTCGGTTCGGAAGGCTCTCGACAATCTTCCCGAATCGGAGGGCGGGGTTCGGGTTATCGTACGCCCGGACCGATACTTCGAGCCGAATCTGCTCCCGTCGCGAAAAGGAGCGCGCGGGGCCTACAACGAGCTGGTCGGGGACGTTCGCGGGGAATATGGAAGCGGCGCGACCGGGTGGGTTTATCTCGATTCGAGCGACCCGGAGAAGGGGTTTAAGTCTTACGACTGGCACAGTTCGATCCGCGCCTACATGAAGGGTTGGTCGTCGGAGCACACCGGAGAAACGGTCTCGAGTCTTATGTGGGATCGTTGGATCGTTCGCGGAATCTACGCGACGGGCGGGGACGCGGGGCTTTTTTGGGACTGCTTGGACGAGACGGCGCCTTTTACGGTTCTGGTGGAAGACTGCGTTTCGATCGGTCGGGCGTTTGGAATGGGGGTCGCGTTCGGGGCTTGGGACGCGTCGAGCCCGAATACTCGGGACGACGAGCCGATCGTTTTTCGGCGGGTCTGGGCGGCGTCGCTCGACCGGTGGGGAGACGCGGGGGCGGCGTTCCTTCGCTCCTATCGTCCGGAGCTCGCGCCGAAGCCGGAGTTCTATTTGGACGACTGCGTTCTCGTCTCTCCGGACAACGCGATCGAGAACAACGTTTCCGAATACGACGGCTCGACCCATATCGCCGCGCGGAATTGCAAGATGATCGTCTTGAACTTTACGCAACCGGCGGGGCAACCGCAGCCGACCGGCGTCATTCGAACCCCCAACGACGGGTCGCGGTATCTAATCGAATTGGAAGATTGCGATCTTATGGGTTGCAAAATATTTAGCGACGAAAAACCGAACCCGCCCCAATATCGCGCCAAGGGACGAGTTCGCGCCTATACCCAGTTCCAGCATAGCGTTCCGGAGGGGATGAAACCGTTCGAGGGCTGGCCGAGCGAGCTGTTTCAATATCTCGCTCCACCGGCGGCTCCGACGGGGAATTGACCCCGGCGTCGCTCGTTTGTCGCGTCGGCTTTTGGCTCGGAATTTTCCGATTCGTCCGAACTTTTTTCCAAATTCTTTGGAAAAATTTTGTTCCAAAACGCGCCGGTTCCCCTTGGGATCGAGAAAGGGGAAACGGCGCGCTCGGCGCTCGAGCGCGCGTTTTCCGCTTTGACGATGGCGACGAGCGTTGACGAGTCGAGGGCTCGTCCGGATCGAGAACCGAGGAGAAACGCGATGGGAGCCACTGTTGAAAGAAACGTTGGGGACATGGGGTTCAAGTCGGATATGAGTCTAGAGGAACGACGACTTAGGTTTTATAAGAAAGAGAGGAGATTCGCGCGGATCGCTTTGATTGGGACGTCGTGTCTTGCGCTTGGCGTTCTTGGTATGAAGATCGATTTTACTGGTCTACCGTTCTACCTCGATTTGCTCGAACCGGATAATACGATCGACGCGCTCGGTGTGAACGTTAACCTCTCGGTATTGAAGCTTTTGGTAAAGCTTTTGAAGTTGTTGTTACCGTTTGGCTTCACAGTGTCTTTGGCTCTTATTCCGCTGGCGTTTTTACGGATTTCTGATATAAGGAAACAAAGCAAATTGGATCTGAACGAACGACAAGCGTCCTTTAACGAAAGTTCGAGGAGTTTTGCTCTCGCGACATTGGTCTTTGGGTTGAGTTTTGCCTTTGGAATAACCTTCCAGATGTGGTTTGTTCTCTTTCCGTATTCAATCCGACGACTCTTCGTCGTAAGGCGGGAAATAAGGGCTCTCCAACCGCTCGCGTAGCCACCTAACCTCGCGGTAGCCTAAACCAAAAACCCCGAGACGTCTCTAAGCGTCTCGGGGTTTCTTCGATTGGTTTTCGCTCGACTAACGCGGCGTCGGAACTATTTGTAGATCAAGTAGTTCGCGCGCTCTTCGAGGAAGCGATCGAGATCGGCTTTCCAGGTCGGGGCGATTTCTTTAACGCTCTTTCCGGCGCGGATCGCTTCGAGGGTCTCGTTGTTGAGGAGGAGGGTGTTGGCGTTTTTGGTCTCCCACTTGTCGGCGTAATCGCTCGCGAGGGTCGACATAAGGGCGACGCCGAGCTTCACCGCGTCGAGCTTGACGGGGTCGGTCACGGTCATCTTGACGCCGGAGCACTCCTCGCCCTCGCATTTCGAGGCGGTCGGAGTAAACTTGATCGGCTCGATCGCGACGCCCTCGACGCCAGAGTCGGCGAGCTTCTTCGCGAGCGCCTCGCCGTCGATCCAGGGGGCGCCGACGACCTCGAACGGGGTATCGGTTCCGCGCCCGACCGAAATATTGGTGAACTCGGGGATTCCGATTCCGGGATAGAGGAGGGCCTCGGCGAGGGAGCGCATGTTCGGGGACGGATTGACCCAAGTCAGCCCTGTTTGGTCAAAGAACATATCGCGCTTCCAGTTCTCGCACGGGACGACCGTCAGGTCGAGATCGAGGTTGTATCGATTCGCGAACATCAGGGCGATTTCGCCGACGGTCATGCCGTGTTGGATCGGCATGGGGAAGAAGGCGACGTAGGACTCTCGCCCGGGGTCGAGCCAAGGACCGTCGACTTTGACGCCGCCGATCGGGTTCGGACGATCGAGGACGACGAATTTTTTGCCTTGATCGGCGCAGGCCTGCATCGCGGAGCACATCGCGCTAATGTAGGTGTAGAAACGAACTCCGACGTCTTGGATATCGAAGACGAAGACGTCGACGTCTTTGAGCATCTCGGGGGTCGGGCGGCGAGTTTCGCCGTAGAGGCTATAGACGCGCAGCCCTGTCTCGGGGTCTTTGGCGTCGTCGATGTTCGCTTGGTCCAGCGCGCCGTAAAGCCCGTGCTCGGGGCTGAATAGGGTCGTCATATTGACGCCCGCGTCTTGCATCGCCTTGGGGAGTCTGGCCCCGTCGCGGAGGAGCCCGGTCTGGTTGGTGAGGAGCCCGACGCGGCATTTGCGCTCTTTGAGGAGCTCCCACCCGTCGCGCGCGAGGACGTCGGCTCCGGCGAAGGTGGCGTCGCCTTGGGCGTTTAGGGAGACGTAAACGGAGTTTTTAACGAAGTTGGCGGCTTGTTCGGCGTCGGTCTTGACGCGAATCGAGTCGAGGGCGATTTGTCCGATCTTGCCGCACATGCCGACGTAGTCGCCCTTTCCGTCGGGATGGAGGCGATTTCCGAGGAAAATAACGTAGAGATCGAGCCCCGGGTCGATCCAGAAGGAGGTTCCGGTGAACCCGCTGTGCCCGATCGCTTGGGGGGACATGAGAACGGCGCGGTTTCCGGAGTACGGGGAGCGCTTGTCCCAGCCTCGGGATCGAATTCCGCGCGGAATCGCGAGGGCTTCGGTCATTTGGCGGAACGTATCTTCGCTCATGATCTTAACGGGTTTGTCGGGCGCGTTGGCGGGAACGTAGGTTCCACGGCCAAGGAGCATGGAGCCGAGGATCGCGAGGTCGGGAGCGGTCGAGAAATTGCCCGCGTGCCCGGCGATTCCGTCCATCGCGTAGGCGCGAGGGTCGTGGACTTCGCCCTTGATCCAGTTTTCGTCCTCGGGGGTTCGCTTTTCCGCTGGGGCGGCGCGTTTCTTTTGCTCGTCGTTCGGGTTGTACCCCGTGTCCGCCATGCCGAGCGGCAGATAGATATTCTTGCGAACGAACTCGTCTTGGGACATGCCCGTAACCTTTTCGATCACGTAGCCCATCGTAATGAACCCGACGTCGCTGTAGGCGAACGCCTCGCCCGGGGCGGTTCGAAGCCCGAGTTTGCAGATGTTGTCGAGGATTTCTTGGCGATTGAACCCGATGTAGTCTTTAATGCTGTTGTCGGGGGTCAGCCCGGAGACGTGGGTCAGGCAGTCGCGGACGGTAACGTTTTCCTTGCCGTTTTGCCCGAACTCGGGGAAGAATCGGGTAATGCGATCGTCGTACTCGATTTTGCCGCGCTCGACGAGAATCGCGGTCGCGATCGCGGTCGAGGTAACTTTCGAGACGGAGGCGAGGTCGTAAAGAGTGTCGGGGGTGCATTTCTCGACGCTGGGCTCGGTTTGGCGATCGCCGTAGGCGCGAAGGAAGCCGATTTTGTTCCCTCGCCCGACGCAAACGACCGCGCCCGGGAAGTTGCCCGCCTCGATGTTCTCTTGGACGATGGCGTCGATTCGATCGAGGGCGGCGGCGTCCATCCCGAGCTCCTCGGGGGCGACGACCGGCTCGGCCATGGCGGCGGGGTCGGGGAACTGGGCGCGAGCGAGCGTCGCGCCGACGAGTAGGGTCGCGACGAAAGTCGCCGCGATTAGCAGTCTTTTGTTGGTCATAAGTTTCTCGTTTGGGGGGTTGGCGCGTCGAAACGCGCTTCTGTTCGCGTTCTCGCGATCGTCTTGGGAAGGGCTTGTTCTTCCGCGTTGGTTTCGCGATTTTGAGCGGTTTGTCGACTCCGTTTTCGCGGGGCGGCTCGAACGCCAAGATCGCCGTCCGTCATTGTACCAAACGCGACGCCCGGGGTCAAGAGCCCGAATCTCGCGCGAACGACGCGGCGCGACTTTTGGCGCGCGCTCGAATTAGACTCAAGAAATTCCGACTCTTCCCAGCTTTTTTCTAGATTCTTGGAAAATTTTTGCTCCAAAACGCGCGAGGGCTCCTTAGAAAAGCGAAAGGGGAAAAGCGCGCTTGGCGTTCGGGCGCGCGTTTTCTCGGGACATTGGCAATGGCGACGAGCCTCGGCTAGTCGATGGCTCGCGAGTTCGAGCGGGGGAGAATAACGATGGAAGCGTTGGTTGAAAGAAACGTTGGAAACGAGTTAATCGAAGCTGAGGCTAGCGTTGAGCGAAAGAGCGATTCTTCGGGAGATTTGCTCAAATTCTTGATTTGGGAGAGGAGGTTCTTTAGAACCGTGACCGTCGCGCCGTGTTGTTTTCTGTTTGGATCGCTCGTATACTGCGCGAGTTATCCTATCTTTTACGTATTGCGTAAAAACGAGATATTGTCTTTAGAAGAATGTTGGTTTTACTTTCGGTTGGCTCTGCTAATCGGCGTCGCGGTGTTCGCGATAGGCGGTATAATGTCGCTAATTATCTTTCCGTTTGGGATTCAACGAATATCGAGAGCCAAGAGGGAGATAGGCGCTCTTGGAGACGACGAGTCGTCTTCCGCTTTTTCCAAACGCAAATTCCTTGAGAAAGAGAAATTGTTCTTGCGCGCGGCGCTTGTTGGTCCGGTTTGTCTTGTCCAATTCTTATTATTTATCGCACTTTTGTGGTTCTCGGAGTTTTTAGTACAAAACTACTGCTTGGAGCCCGACAAATGGGAAGCGATCTTCATGCTTCTATTTATAGCGAGCTTAGCGGTGGGGATAATAGGCGGCGTCGCAATAATCGCCCTATTTCCATTCGTCTCTACGAGGCTCACTAACATCAAGGGGGAAATAAGCTCACTCAAGGAAAAGGGAGAAATGCCCGTTTGTAAAGACAAGTTCGGAACGTTCTTTTGGTTGCGATGCGCGGCGTTGTGCGGTTTTTCCGTCTTGTACCTTAATAGGTGGTTCTTTGACGACTTTTTCAACGCGCATTGGTCGGTTTGGTTATTGTCGGGTATTGGGGCGCTCGCGCCGATCGCTTACATTGCGCTACGAATTATCGTCCCGTTCGCGTTTACGCGAGAACGGAAGTCCGATCCGGAAATCGCGGCGCTCCAGGCGGTCGCGTAGAATTCAAGAACTAGTTGAGTTGGCAAAACCCCGAGACTTCTTCGCGTCTCGGGGTTTTCTTGTTCGCTCTCGCTGGTGCGTTTGTATCCCGATATTAGGAGGTTACTTCCCAAGCAACTCGACGATCCTCCTCGCGCCCTCTTTGGTCTCTTCGACGTCGCCGAAGGCGGAGAAGCGGAAGAATCCCTCGCCGCAGGTTCCGAATCCGACGCCGGGGGTTCCGACGATATTGCCTCGCTCGAGTAGGAAGTCGAAGAATTCCCAGCTTCCCATACCGTCGGGGCATTGCGCCCAGACGTAGGGGGAGTTTTGCCCACCGCAATTCCAAAGCCCGGCTTCGGTTAGGGCGCTCGCGATCGTTTTGGCGTTGCTCTTGTAGACTTGGATATTTTCGCGAATTTGCTTTTGCCCCTCGGGGGTAAAGATCGCGGCGCCCCCCTTTTGGAGGATATAGGAGACGCCGTTGGTCTTGGTGGTTCGGTTGCGCACCCACATCGCGTTGAAATTGGCGCCCTCGCGCTCCAAGTCTTTGGGAACGACGGTATAGCCGAGCCGAGTTCCAGTGAAACCGGCGGTTTTGGAGAGGGAGCAGATCTCGATCGCGCAAGTCTTGGCGCCGTCGATCTCGAAGATGGAGCGGGGCAGATCGGGGTCTTCGATAAACGCTTCGTACGCGGCGTCGAAGAGGATAATCGCGCCGCGCTTGTTGGCGAAGTCGACCCATTCTTGAAGTTTGGCTTTGGGGAAGACCGCGCCGGTCGGGTTGTTGGGGGAGCAGAGGTAAATCAGGTCGGCGTCGAGATTTTCGCTCGGGGACGGGAGAAAGCCGTTCTCTTTGCCGCTCGGGAGTCGAACGATTTGTCGCCCGGCGATAACCGAGGCGTCGATATAGGCGGGATAGGCGGGCTCGATAATGAGCGCGGGGCTCGACTTATCGAATAGGTCGAGGATATCGCCGAGCTCGTCGCTGGCGCCGCTGGAGACGAAACACTCGTCGACGTCGAGCTTTACCCCGCGACTCGCGTAAAAGTTCGCGATCGCCTCGCGGAGGAACGGGGCGCCGCACTCGGGCATATAGCCGCGGAACGTCTCTTTTTTCGCCTGGTCGTCGACGCCCTCGCGGAGGGCGCGAATCGCGACGTCGCAAAGGGGCAGGGAGACGTCGCCGATCCCCATGCGGCAGAGCTTGGCGCCGGGGTTCTTTTCGGAGAACGCCTTCACTTTTTGCGCGATATTGTAAAACAAGTACGAATCTTTGAGTTCCGCGTAATGAGGATTGGGTCGCAGCACGGTCTTCGATTCCTTTTCGTTTCTTTCGTTTAGTTATTCTTCGTCGATGGTCGACACGCGCAGGGCGAGCTCTTCGAGGGCGTCGAGGAGGGCTTTGGTCGTGTCGAGGGAGGAGAGGAGGGTAACGTTGTTCTGGGTCGCGCAAAGGCGGATCGCCAGACCGTCGTCGTCGTGGGATCCGGAGAGGGTCGGGCGCGTGTTGACGACGCAACTCACTCTTCCGGAGCGGATCGCTTTGGGGATATCGTCGCTTCCGTCGGAGATTTTGCTCATTACGGTCGCGGGTATTCCTTTTTCTTCCAAGAACTTCGCGGTGCCTTCGGTCGCCTCGATTTCGAATCCCATGCGGTGGAAGCGGCGAACGAGGGGCGCGCCCTCGGCTTTGTCCTCGTCGGCGAGGGAGACGAGGACGGTTCCGTAGTCGCGCATCTTAATTCCGCCGGCGATAAGGGCTTTGTACATCGCGCGGTGCAGTTTCTTGTCGTAGCCGATCGCCTCGCCGGTCGACTTCATCTCGGGGGAGAGGTAGGAGTCGGCGCCGGTCAGTTTCGAGAAAGAGAAGACCGGAACCTTGACGTAATACCGCTCTTTTTCCTTCGGATAGAGGACGTCGAACCCTTGCTCCTTGAGGGAATGACCGAGCATAACGCGGGTCGCTATGTCGGCGAGCCGGTAGCCGGTCGCTTTGGAGAGGAACGGCACGGTGCGCGAGGAGCGCGGGTTGACCTCGATCACGTAAACCTTGTCGTTTTCGTCGACGATAAATTGAATATTGAAGAGCCCTTTGATTCCGAGCGCGAGCCCGAGGCGGCGCGCGTAGTCGAGGACGATTTCCTTGACGATCGGGGAGACGCTGTAGGAGGGATAAACGCTGATGGAGTCTCCGGAGTGGACGCCGGCGCGCTCGACGAGCTCCATGACGCCGGGAACGAAGACGCGCTCTCCGTCGCAGACGGCGTCGAGCTCGACCTCTTTGCCCTTAACGTACTTGTCGACGAGAACCGGCTTGTCGTCGGAGATTTCTACGGTCGTTCGGAAGTACTCGCGCAAGTCCCCCTCGTTTCCGACGATGCGCATCGCGCGCCCTCCGAGGACGAAGCTGGGTCTGACGAGGACGGGGTATCCGATTTCGGCGGCGGTTTTGGCGCCCTCTTCGACGCTGGTAACGGCTCGGCCTTTCGGTCGCGGGATTTGCAGCTCGGAGAGGAGCTGTTCGAAGAGGTCTCGGTTCTCGGCGCGGTCGATCGCGTCTCGGTCGGTCCCGATGAGTTTAACGCCAAGGTCGCTCAGGGGTTCGGCGAGATTGATCGCGGTTTGCCCCCCGAGGGTCGCGATCACTCCGCTCGGACGCTCGAGTTCGACGACGTTCATCACGTCCTCGACGGTCAGCGGCTCGAAGTAGAGCTTGTCGGAGCAGGTGTAGTCGGTGGAGACGGTCTCGGGATTGTCGTTGATAATGATCGCCTCGTAACCGGCGGCTTTAATCGTCTTAACGGCGCAGACGGTGGAGTAGTCGAACTCGACGCCCTGCCCGATGCGGATCGGACCGGAGCCGAGAACGACGATTTTCGGTTTGTCGCTCGGCGCCGACTCGTTCTCGCTTTCGTAAGTCGAGTAGTAGTAGGGGACGTAGCTATCGAACTCGGACGCGCAGGAGTCGATCATTTTATAGGTCGGAAGGACTCCGCTCGCGACGCGGAATTTCCGTACGTCCAACTCGGTTTGGTTCCACAACTTGGCGATCGCCTTGTCGGAAAAGCCGAGTCGCTTCGCCTCGCGGAGGACGTCGGGGTTCCCGGGGTTGTCGCGGACTTCGCGCTCCTCGTCGACGATATTCTTGATTTTGTCGATAAAGAATTTGTCGATTTGAGTCGCCTCGACGATTCGCTCGACGGGGGTTCCGAGTCGCAGGAGTTTCGCGACGGCGTAGAGCCGGTCGTCGGTTCCCTTGGCGACGTAGGCGAGCAGCTCCGATTCCGACAGGTCGTCGAACTTCGCGTCCCAGAGATGGAAATGGCGCGTTTCGAGGGACCGAACGCCCTTGAGAAGGCTCTCCTCGAAGGTTCGCCCCACGCTCATAATTTCGCCGGTCGCCTTCATTTGGGTGCCGAGGGACGAGTCGGCGTCGGCGAATTTATCGAACGGGAATCGCGCGATTTTGGTCACGACGTAGTCGAGGGCGGGCTCGAACGCGGCGGGAGCGCTCGCGAGCTGGATTTCGTCCAAACGCAGACCGACGGCGATTTTCGCGGAGACGCGCGCGATCGGGTAGCCGCTCGCCTTCGAGGCGAGGGCGGAGGAGCGCGAGACGCGCGGGTTCACTTCGATGACGTAGTACTGGAACGACTTGGGATCGAGGGCGAACTGGACGTTGCAGCCGCCCTCGATTTCCAGGGCGCGGACGATTCGCAACGCGGCGTCGCGCAGCATGTGATATTCTTTGTTCGTCAGGGTTTGGGACGGGCAAACGACGACCGAGTCGCCGGTGTGGACACCGACGGGGTCGACGTTCTCCATATTGCAGATCGCGAGGGCGGCGTCGTTGGAGTCGCGCATTACCTCGTACTCGATCTCTTTGTAGCCCTTGACGCTCTTTTCGACGAGGGCTTGTCTGGCGGGGGAGAGGGCGAGGGCGCGCTTCATGAGAACGCGGAACTCCTCCTCGTTTTGAGCGAACCCGCCGCCGGTTCCGCCGAGGGTGAAGGCGGGTCGAACGACGATCGGGTAACCGATTCTCTCGGCGATTTTAACGCCCTCTTCGATCGAGTTGGCGACGTCGGAGGGCAGTGTCGGCTCGCCGAGCGACTCGCACAGCTCTTTGAACAGCTTGCGATCCTCGGCGCGCTCGATGCTCTTGCTTTTGGCCCCGATGAGCTCGGTTTGGCATTCGTCCAAGACGCCCGATTTTTCCAGTTGCACGGCGATATTGAGCCCGACTTGCCCTCCGAGACTCGGGAGGATCGCGTCGGGTCGCTCGCAGCGGACGATTTTCGCGACGAACTCGGGGGTCAGCGGCTCCATATAGACCTTGTCGGCGATCGCAGTATCGGTCATAATGGTGGCGGGATTGGAGTTGCAAAGGACGACTTGGTAGCCCTCCTCTTTGAGCGCGAGGGCGGCTTGGGTTCCGGCGTAGTCGAACTCGGCCGCCTGACCGATCACGATCGGACCGGAACCGATCACGAGTATCTTGCGCAAATCTTGGCGCTTAGGCATTGGTCTTTCCCCCTTCCATTAGCGAAACGAACTTGTCGAAGAGATAGGATCCGTCGTTCGGTCCCGGGGAGCCTTCCGGGTGGAACTGGACGCTAAAGACGCGGTCGCGCTCGCAGCGCAGCCCCTCGATCGTTTCGTCGAGGAGATTAAGACAAGTTATTTCCAGCGGGACGTTTTCCAGGCTTTTCGCGTCGACGGCGTAGGAATGGTTTTGAGAGGTGATTTCGAGTTTTCCGGTTTGCAGATCGCGAACGGGATGATTGGCGCCGCGATGCCCGAATTTCAGCTTATAGGTTTTCGCGCCGTAGGCTAGGGAGATTATCTGATGCCCGAGGCAAATCCCGAAAATCGGGACTTTGCCGAGCAGGGCGCGAATCGTTTCGATCGTCTCGGGGACGTCGGTCGGATCGCCGGGACCGTTCGAGATAAAGACGCCGTCCGGGGACTGGGAGAGGACGCGCTCGGGGGTCGCGTTCCAGGGCAGGAGGGTAACGGAACAGCCGCGCGCGTTGAGCGATTTGACGATATTGCCCTTGATTCCGCAATCGATCGCGACGACGTGGAATCGATGGTTTCTGGCGAAGGAAGTGGTCGCTTCGGAGCGACTTACCCTCGCGACGAGGTCGCGCGGAATTTCGGACGCTTTGAGCTTTTCGACGGCGTCTTTGGTCGGGGCGTCGGCGGAGGTCAGCAAAACGTTGCAACTGCCGAAATCGCGAATGCGCCGGGCGAGTTGGCGCGTGTCGATTTCCGAAATTCCGGCGACGCCGAAGCGCCTCATCGTTTCGCCGAGCGGCTCGACGCTCCGGAAATTCGAGGGGAGGTCGTTGTACTCTCGAACCAGAAGCGCGCCGATCGCGGGAACTTTCGACTCGAAATCGTCCTCGGCGATTCCGTAATTCCCAATGAGCGGATAGGTCGCGACGACCGCTTGGCTCGCGTAGGAGGGGTCGGAAATCAGTTCCTGATAGCCGACCGGAGAGGTGTTGAAGACCAACTCGCAGACTTTGTCCTCGACGGCTCCGAAGGACCGACCGAAGACCTCCGAGCCGTCCTCGAAAACGATTTTTCTATCCCGTGCTTTCAACATATGTCGCTCCGCAATTTTTGCGAAAAAAAACGCCCCAACCGCGTTTGCGGTTCGAGCGTCGCGAATCATTTTCCGCTGTCTCCGTAGTTGGAGAGGTACCTTGCCGAGGGATCCCCGACGTCGCACCCTTTCCACGACCTGTTCGGCAACCAGAAGTCGACGACCATTTCCGCCTGCCCCGGGTAATGCTTTTCGAACAGCTCGCGGTACAATAGCGACTCTTTGGTGGTCGGCTTCGCGAACTGGTACCGGCTCGACTTTCGCTCGAACTCCTCGCTCGTATAGAGGTTTTCGGCGTAAGCCTTGATATCGTCGACCATGGAATGCCCGACGGCGTCGGAGAAGGCGGCCTTCTCGCGCCATAGGATCGAGTCGGGCAGCCAGTTCCCCTCCTCGAACGCCTTGCGCAAAAGGAATTTGCCTTTTCCGGTCTTGTTCAGCTTCATCTCGGGGTCGAGGGCCATAACGTACTCGACGAAATCGAGATCGCCGAAGGGGACGCGGGCCTCGAGGGAGTTGACCGAGATGCAACGATCGGCGCGCAGGACGTCGTACATGTGCAGCTCGCGGACGCGCTTTTCCGCCTCGCGCTGGAACTCCTCGGCGCTCGGGGCGAAGTCGGTGTATTTGTAGCCGAACAGCTCGTCGGAGACCTCGCCGGTGAGGAGGACGCGGACGTCGGTCGTCTCGCTAATCGCCTTGCAGACCATGTACATGCCGACGCTGGCGCGAATCGTGGTAATGTCGTAGGTCGCGAGGAGCTTAACGATCGTTTCGAGGGAATTGATCGCGTCGTCGCGGGTCATATAGACCTCTTGGTGATCGGCTCCAATGTGGTCGGCGACGAGTTTGGCGTACTTGAGGTCGATCGCGTCCTTTTCCATGCCGACGGCGAAGGTTCGGATCGGCTTGTCGCTCTTTCGAGCGGCGATGGCGCAAACCAAGGAGGAATCGAGCCCTCCGGAAAGGAGGAACCCGGTCGGCGCGTCGGCGATCAGCCGCTTCTCGACGCCCGCGATAAGTTTCTCGCGGATTTTGTCGGTCGCGGTTTTGAGGTCGTCGCGGATCGTTCCCTTCGGGGTCGCGATATCGCGGTATTGTACAAACTTTCCGTTTTTGTAGTAGCGCCCCGGGGGAAAAGGAACGATTTTTGCGACGAGGCCGACGAGGTTTTTCGGCTCGCTGGCGAAGACAATCGTTCCTTTTTCGTCGTAACCGTAGTACAGGGGGCGAATCCCGACCGGGTCGCGCGCGGCGACGAACTCGTTCGTCTTGGCGTCGTAAATAACGCAGGCGAATTCGGCGTCGAGCTTGGCGAACATATCGACGCCGTATTGTTCCCACATTGGGAGGATAATTTCGCAATCGGAATCGCTCTTGAAGGAGTATCCGAGCGATTTGAGGTTCTCGCGCTCCTTCTCGAACCCGTAGAGCTCGCCGTTGCAGACGACCCAATTGCCGTTGAGCTCGAACGGTTGCATTCCCTCGGGGGTAAGTCCCATAATCGAGAGACGATGAAACCCGAACGTTCCGTTACCGACGCGAACGATTCGGCTCATATCTGGTCCTCGAGAAATCGTTTGCTCGAACCCCTTCTTAAATCGCTCGGGGTCGACCTCTCCGCAATAGCTCATAATCGAACACATAATTCGCTCGCTCCTTTCGAGCTCGTTTTTTTTATTCGCGTTTGGAAGCGCTCAGGCGTCCTCGTCTTGCAGCGCGTCCCAACCTTCTTCGCCGGTTCTTACTTTGACGACGTTCTCCACGTCGTACACGAAAATCTTTCCGTCTCCAATATGCCCGGTGTACAAAACTTTCTTGGCGGTCTCGATCACGTCGCGAACCGGGACTTTCGCGACGACGACGTCGACTTGAACTTTCGGCAGCAAATTGACTTCGACTTGGACCCCGCGGTAGTACTCCGGTTTTCCTTTCTGAGCGCCGCAGCCGAGGACGTGAGAGACGGTCATGCCGGTGATTCCGATTTCCGCCAATTTCGCTTTGAGAACCTCAAATCGAGACTCTTTGCAGATAATCTCGATTTTGGTGAGCTTCGGCTCGCCGCGCTCTTGGAAGGACGGAACGCGTTTGACGGGAACGGCTTCGGCGACGGGCGCGTCTCCGGTAACGACGACCGGGGCTTGGCTCGCGATCTCCTCGTCGGTAATCGTTCGCGGTTGCATCGCGAACCCGGCGTAGGCGGTGAGAAGCCCGTGCTCGCTGAGGTCGAGGCCGGTCAGCTCTTCCTCGCGGCTCGCGCGCAGACCGATCGTCGCTTTGATCGTCAGGAAGATGATCGCGGAGACGATCGCGACGTAAGCGGCGACCGAGCCGACGCCGACGGCTTGGACTTTGAGCAAGCCGAGCCCTCCTCCGTAGAGAAGTCCTTTCGGGGTCGAAGTTCCGGTCGCGAAGAGGCCGACGAAGAGGGTTCCGACGGCTCCGCAGACGCCGTGAACGGAGACGGCGCCGACGGGGTCGTCGATCTTCGCGATTTTGTCGAAGAACTCGACGGAGAAGACGACCAGGAATCCGCAAACGATTCCAATAACGGCGGCTCCGATCGGATCGACGGCGTCGCATCCGGCGGTGATCCCGACGAGTCCGGCGAGGGCGGCGTTGTAGGTAATCGAAACGTCGGGCTTCTTATAGCGAATCCACGTAACGATTAGGGCGACGACGCAGGCGCAGGCCGGGGACAAGTTCGTGTTGAAGAAGACGAGGCCGGCGGTTTCGCAGAGTTCGTCGGAGTCCAACCCGACGGTCGAGCAGCCGTTGAACCCGAACCAGGCGAACCAGAGAATAAAAACGCCGAGGGCGGCGAGGGTTAGGTTGTGCCCGAGAATCGCGCGCGGCTTTCCGTTTTTGTCGTACTTTCCGAGCCTCGGACCGAGAACGGCGGCTCCGACGAGGGCGCAGACGCCCCCGACCATGTGAACGGCGGTCGAGCCCGCGAAGTCGTGGAACCCGAGCTCGCTCAACCAACCTCCGCCCCAGACCCATCGTCCGGATATTGGATAGACGAGGAGCGAAATGCACAGCGAGTACAAGAGATACGCGCCGAACTTTGTTCGCTCCGCCATCGCGCCGGAGACGATCGTGGCGGAGGTGGCGCAGAAGACGGTTTGGAAAATGGCGTAAGCCCAAAGCGGAACCCCGGCGGGCAGGATCGCGGAGTAGTCGCCGCGAATCCCGGGATCAAACGAGCCCAAGAACTTCCCTCCGGCCCCGAACATCAATCCGAATCCGACGAGCCAAAAGGCGGGGGTTCCCGCGCTTAGGTCCATCAGATTCTTCATTAAAATATTGCCGACGTTCTTGGCGCGAGTGAACCCCGCCTCGCAGAGCGCGAACCCCGCTTGCATAAAGAAGACGAGCGCCGCGCCCAAAAGAACCCAACCGGTGTTGATTCCGTCGCACATTTCCATTTTTCAAACCTTTCGTCGCGCGCGATCCCTCGCGAGAATCGCGCGCGAATGAATTGTCGAGCTTATTTCACTCCGAAGAGAAGATCGCCGTAAGTCGGGAAGGGCCAGTACTTCTTGGCGACGATCGTCTCCGCCTCGTCGCAAACGGCGCGCAGGGCGGTCATCTTGGGAATCAAGGAGTCGCGAATCTCGGCGGACTGCGGGACGGGCTCCTCGATTTCTCTCGCGGCGTCGGCGGCTTTGGCGAGCGCTTCGGTCGCTTCGGCGATTTGCTCGGAGATCGCGGACAGTTTTTTGACGAGCGAGGTTTCGTAATCGCTCGAAATGCCCGGGTCGAGCTCTTTCTTGGCGAGCGCGCATTGGAGCGCGGCGGTCTCTTGCTCGAGAACCGCCTCGGCGATTTGGGTTTTGGCGATTTCGACCATCGCGTCGGCCTCGATGAGAACCGACTTGCAGTAGTTGTCGAGGGTAATGTCGCGCCTGGAGCGGAGTTCCGCCTCGGAGAAGACGCCGAGACCGACGAGCATTTTGACGTTTTTCTCGTCGAGCAGATGGGGAATGCAGTCGGGCGTCGTTCGGTAGTTGGTCAATCCTCGAACCTCGGTCGCCTCCTTGATCCACGCGTCGTCGTATCCGTTGCCGTTGAAGACGATTCTCTTGTGCTCGCGGATCGTTTCGCGAATCGTCTCGCGGAGGGCGACTTCGAAGTCTTCGGCGGCTTCGAGCTTGTCGGCGAAGATCCTGAGCGACTCGGCGACCGCGGCGTTGAGCATAATGTTCGCGCAGGCGATGCTGTTGGAGGAACCGAGCATGCGGAACTCGAACTTGTTGCCGGTAAAGGCGAATGGAGAGGTTCGGTTGCGGTCGGTGGCGTCGCGCGGGAAGCTGGGCAGGGAGTCGACGCCGAGTTTCAGCTGTTTCTTTTCCGCGCCATGGTAAGGCTTTCCGGTCTCGATCGCGTCGAGGACGGCGGTCAACTCGTCCCCTAGGAAGATGGAGACGACCGCCGGCGGGGCCTCGTTGGCGCCGAGTCGATGGTCGTTTCCGGCGGTGGCGACGGCGATGCGCAGGAGGTCTTGGTAATCGTCGACCGCCTTAATCACGGCGCACAGGAACAGCAGGAACTGCGCGTTTTCGTAAGGAGTGGCGCCGGGCGAGAGAAGGTTGACGCCGGTGTCGGTTCCGATCGACCAGTTGTTGTGCTTGCCGGAGCCGTTGACGCCCGCGAACGGTTTTTCGTGCAGGAGGCAGACGAGCCCTCGCTTCGAGGCGACTTTCTGCATCGTCTCCATCATCAACTGGTTGTGATCGGCGGCGATGTTGGCTTGGGCGTAGATCGGAGCGAGCTCGTGCTGCGCGGGGGCGACTTCGTTGTGCTCGGTCTTGGCGAGAATACCGAGTTTCCAGAGCTCTTTGTTGAGCTCTTCCATATAGGCGGCGACGGTCGGCTTAATCGCGCCGAAATAATGGTCTTCGAGCTGCTGCCCCTTGGGAGGCTTGGCTCCGAAGAGGGTGCGACCGGCGAATCGCAGGTCGGGGCGCTTGTCGAACATTTCCTTCGTCACCAAGAAGTACTCTTGCTCGCACCCGACGCTCGGGCGAACCGCTTTGACCGTCTCGTTTCCAAAGAGCTTCAAGACGCGGAGGGCCTGCTTGTTGAGCGCGGTCATCGATCGCAGCAACGGGGTTTTCTTATCGAGGGCCTCGGAGCCGTAGGAGCAGAACGCGGTCGGAATACAGAGCGCTTTGTCTTTAATAAAGGCGTAGGAGGTCGGGTCCCAGGCGGTGTACCCTCGCGCCTCGAAGGTCGCGCGAAGCCCTCCGCTCGGGAACGAGGAGGCGTCCGGCTCCCCTTGGATCAGCTCTTTGCCGGAGAACTCCATAATGACGCCGCCGTCGGGGGAGGGGGTAATAAAACTGTCGTGTTTCTCGGCGGTAACGCCGGTGAGGGGCTGGAACCAGTGGGTGAAGTGGGTGGCGCCTCGCTCGACCGCCCAATCGCGCATCGCGACGGCGACTTCGTTTGCGACGCTCAGATCGAGGGGGACGCCCTCGTCCATCGTCTTTCTAAGGGACCGATACACTTTCTCCGAAAGGGTCGCGCGCATAACGCGATCGTCGAAAACCATACTGCCGAAGTAATCCGAAACCTTTTCCATCGTCGTCCTCTCGCCTTCCCTCAAAAAAAAAGGCGCCTTTAACGCGGGATCCGTCGAGCGCGAGCGGAACCCTCGTTAAAGACGCCATTGCCTTATCAAAACGCGAACGCCAAAAAAAAACGCCTTCGAACCCTACTTCTGGATTCGAAGACGCCATTGCCTTCAACGCTTGTCATTCTATTCTTTCGGCGAAGGAAGTCAAGCGCGATAACCGTTTTTTTTTCTTTTCTCGACGCTAAAGGTTGAGTTCGCTCGGTTTTTTCCAACGCCAAACCTCTTGAAAAAAATTTTTTCCGATGTCTTTTTTCCAAAAA
Organism: Thermoguttaceae bacterium; assembly: GCA_017441605.1. Taxonomy (GTDB): domain Bacteria; phylum Planctomycetota; class Planctomycetia; order Pirellulales; family Thermoguttaceae; genus RUG369. The sequence goes on from JAFRXD010000060.1 coordinate 56,532, forward strand.
AAATTTGCGCCCTCTTGACGGTCGAGACGATTTATATTATAACTTATCGTAATGAGCAAAGGCGTTCTTATTAGTTTGCGTAATAACAAACTAATGCGAGCGCTTTTTTTGTCCCCGGTCGTCGCGAGGTTCCAAATGAAGCTGGAAGGGCAAGTTAGAATACCGTCGGGATGCGCGATCGCCGCCGCGATATCGCGGGAGGGTCGCCGTTTCAACGGCGAGAAGATCGCCGCCGCCATGCGCCCCATGCGCGAGCGGTCGAACGGTCTCGGAGGCGGGTTCGCAGGGTACGGGATTTACCCGGAGTACAAAGATTTTTTCGCGCTGCACATGTTCTTCGAGTCTCGAGACGCGCGCAAGTCTTGCGAAAGCTACTTGAAGGAGCGGTTCGAAATCGTCCAATCGGAGATAATGCCGACGCGGAAGATACCGGAGATCACCGACGAGCCGATCATTTGGCGGTACTTCGTCGCGCCGCACCGCTCGGCGCTTCGGTCGCTGCAAGTCGACGAGAACGAGTTCGTCGTTCGGGTGGCGACGAAGATCAACGCGGAGACGAACGGAGCCCACATTTTCTCGTGCGGGAAGAATATGGGCGCGTTCAAGGCGGTGGGGTATCCGGAGGACGTCGCTCGGTTCTATCGGCTCGAAGAATACGAGGGCTATTCCTGGATCGCGCACGGTCGGTACCCGACGAACACGCCGGGCTGGTGGGGCGGGGCGCATCCGTTCGCGCTGCTCGATCGCGCGGTGGTGCACAACGGGGAGATCTCGTCGTACGACGCGAATCGCCGGTGCGTCGAAATGTTCGGTTACAAGTGCTCGCTCATGACCGACACGGAAGTCATTACTTATATTATGGACCGGCTTTTGCGCGTCCAAGGGTTGACGTTGACGGAGGTCGCGCAAATCGTGGCGGCGCCGTTTTGGTCGACGATCGACGCGATCGACGATCCCGAGGAGCGCGAGCGGCTAAAGTATCTGCGAACCGCGTTTTCCAGTTTGCTGATCACCGGTCCGTTCTCGATCATTCTCGGGTTTAACGGGGGTCTGATGGCTCTGAACGACCGGCTGAAATTGCGGTCGTCGGTCGTTGGCGAAAAAGGGGACGCGGTCTATATCGCCAGCGAGGAGGCGGCGATTCGCGCGATGGAAGAAAACGTGGAAAACGTCTGGGCGCCCGCCGGGGGAGAACCGGTGATCGTCTACGCGAAAGAGGGAGGTCGCTAATGGGCGCCGATTTCTTGTACCCCGAATTCGAGGTGGTTCGCAACCCGAATCGTTGCGTCAATTGCCGAATTTGCGAGCGGCAGTGCTCGAACGGCGTCCACGGCTGGGACGCGAAAACCAAGACGATGACCCAAGACGACGCGAAGTGCGTCGACTGCCAGCGCTGCGTCGCAATGTGCCCGACCCGCGCCCTGAAGATCGTCAAGAGCGACTGCGTTTTTAGGGAAAACGCGAACTGGTCGAACGACGCGATTCGCGAGATCCACAAGCAAGCGTCGACCGGTGGCGCTCTCTTGTCGTCGATGGGGAATCCGACGACGGCGCCGATCTACTGGGATCGGCTTCTCATTAACGCGTCGCAAGTGACGAATCCGCCGGTCGATCCGTTGCGCGAGCCGATGGAGACGCGCGTCTTTCTCGGAAAGAAGCCGAATCGAATCGAGCGCGGACCGGACGGGAAAATCGTCCCGAAGCTGGAGCCGCAACTCGAGCTATCCGTTCCGATTATGTTCGCGGCGATGAGCTACGGGTCGATTAGTCTCAACGCGCACGCGGCGCTCGCGCGCGCGGCGACCGAATTGGGGATACTGTACAACACCGGCGAGGGGGGCTTGCGCGAGGACTTTTATCAATACGGTCCGAACACGGTGGTTCAAGTGGCGTCGGGTCGATTCGGGGTCCACGAGGACTACCTTCGCGCGGGCGTCGCGATCGAGATCAAGATGGGGCAGGGCGCCAAGCCGGGAATCGGGGGGCACTTGCCGGGGGAGAAGATCGTCGGGGACGTCGCCAAGACGCGCATGATTCCCGAGGGCGCGGACGCGGTTTCGCCGGCTCCGCACCACGACATTTACTCGATCGAGGACCTGCGCCAGCTCGTGCTCTCGCTTAAGGAAGCGACGGAGTATCGCAAGCCGATTATCGTAAAAGTCGCGGCGGTGCACAACATCGCGGCGATCGCGAGCGGGATCGCGCGCAGCGGGGCGGACGTCATCGCGATCGACGGATGGCGCGGGGGCACCGGGGCGGCTCCGACGCGAATTCGGGACAACGTGGGAATCCCGGTCGAACTGGCGCTCGCGGCGGTCGATCAACGACTTAGGGACGAGGGGATTCGGAACGACGTCTCGCTGATCGTCGGGGGGAGCGTTCGGTCGGCGTCCGATTTGGTCAAGGCGATCGCGCTGGGGGCGGACGCCTGCTATATCGGGACGGCGACGCTGATCGCGCTAGGTTGCCGAATGTGCAGGACTTGTCGCTCGGGCAAGTGCAACTGGGGAATCGCGACCCAGCGCCCGGAACTCGTCGAGCGGCTCGATCCGGAAATTGGTCGCAAACGACTCGTCAATTTGGTCTCCGCGTGGAAACTCGAATTGGCGGAAATGATGGGCGGCATGGGTATCAACTCGGTCGAAGCGCTGCGCGGAAACAGGCTTATGTTGCGCGGCGTCGGGTTGACCGAGAAGGAATTGGAAGTCCTCGGCGTCTCTTGCGCCGGAGAGTGAAAAATCGCGGAGAATCGCGGGATGACAATTATCGACGCTTCAAATCTCGACCATCGAGAGATTAACGACAAGATTCGCGAAGCCGGCGAGGAAATGACAATACGCGGGTGTCTCGGTCAGCGCTTTATCGCGACCGGGGCGTCCGACAAGAAGATCGCGATCGAGGGCGTTCCCGGCAACGCGCTCGGGTCGTACCTAAACGGCGCGACGATCGACGTTCGCGGCAACGCTCAAGACGCGGTCGGGGACACGATGAACGACGGGACGATTATCGTTCGCGGGGACGTTCGGGACGTCGCCGGATACGCGGCGCGCCGGGGTCGGATCTACGTTCGGGGGAACGCGGGGTACCGAGTCGGCGTTCATATGAAGGCTTACGAGGACAAGTCGCCGCTGATCGTGGTCGGAGGGCGCGCGGGGAGTTTCCTCGGGGAGTACCAAGCGGGCGGCTCGATCGTCGTTTTAGGGCTCGGAATCGGTGACAAGCCGCTCGTCGGCGACTTCCCTTGCGCGGGGATGCACGGGGGCAAGATGTGGCTTCGTTGCGCGCCGGATCGAGTTCGGTTCCCAAATCAAGTTCTAGCGCGACGTATCGAAGAATCGGAGCGCGCGGAGCTGCGCGCGCTTATCGCGGACTACTGCCGCGTCTTCGACCTCGATCTCGACGAAACGACGAGCGGCGCGTTTACCGTCGTCGTTCCCAACGCTTCCAATCCCTATCGCCAATTGCGCGTCGACAACTGAAATCGCCATGAAAAATTCCGAATTAGAAGCCCTCGAATTTGTTCGCGAGGAGGACGTTAAATTCGTCAGGCTCGCGTTTTGCGACGTATTGGGACGACTGAAGAACGTCGCGCTGGCGGCGCGGGAACTGCCGAGCGCTTTCGAGCGCGGGTTCGCGTTCGATCCGAGAGGAATCGCGGGATTCGAGGGGGACGACTCGCGACTGCTCTTGCGCCCCGACCCGGCGACGCTCGCCGTTCTGCCCTGGCGCCCCGACCGAGGTCGGGTCGTGAGAATGTTTTGCGATATTGCGCGCGTCGACGGTTCCCCGTTCGAGGGCGACTCGCGAGGCGTTCTCAAGCGCGCGATCGCCGACGCCGACGCGGCGGGGTATCGTTTTCGGTTCGGAACGCGACTCGAATTCTACCTTTTCCAACTCGACGAAAAGGGGGAGCCGACCCGAATTCCCTGCGACGTCGGCGGTTATATGGACGACTATCCGGACGACAAGGCGGAGAACGTTCGGCGCGAGATCTGTCTAAATCTCGAGAGCATGGGATTTCCGCAAGAGAGCTCGCGGCACGGATCCGGACCGGGGCAGAACCGGATCGATTTTGGGTTCGTCGACGCCTCGACGGTCGCGGAGCAGGTCGGTTCGTTTCGCGCCGCGACCCGCACGATCGCGGGCAGAAACGGGTACTACGCCGACTTTTCCCCCACCCCTCTTCCGGAGCGCCCGGGCAACGCGATGGGGATCGCGATGGCGGTCGTCCCGAAGGACGGAAGTCAAGAGGAGCGCGTCTCGCGAAGAGCGCTCAACGGCTTGCTCGCGAAGGCCCCGGAAATCTCGCTGTTGTTGAATCCGGTCGTCGCGTCGTTCGAGCGCGCGCGGATCGAGCCGCGAGCGCGCGCGGTCGAGGAGCGCCTCGACGCGGACGGTCGGCGCGTTCTGGAATTTTGCGCCCCGGACGCGATCGCGAATCCGTATCTCGTTTTCGCGTCGCTAATTCGAGCGGCGACGCTCGGTTTGGAGAACGGCGCGATCGTTTCGGAACCGAGCGAGATTTGGCAAACGCCGCGCTCGTTCGAGGACGCGGCGCGACTCGCCGAGGCGAGCGATTTCGTCGGCTCGTTCGTTCCGCGAGCGTTTCTTCGAGCGATCGTATCGTCGGCAAAGGAATCGCGCGATGGGCTCGTTTGAACGGGTTTACAGCGCGCTGGTGGTCTCGGCGTTTCCGGGTTTCAACGCGTCGCTTCCGTCCCTTTTTCCCGCGTCGCGATTCGAGACGATTCGATTGGTCGGGAGCTTAAGCGCGGCGAAGCGCGCTTGGTCGGAGCGAACGTTCGACTTGGTCGCGATCAACTCGCCCCTTCCCGACGGCATTGGAACGCGTTTCGCGGCGGACGTTTGCGATTCTCCCGGCGCGGTCGCGCTCATGCTGGCGCGCCCGGAGGACTGCGCGAGCGTGTGGGAGACGACGGCGGCGAGCGGGGTGTTCGTCTTGCAAAAGCCGGCGTCGGGCCCGGCGTTCGCCAACGCGCTCGAATGGGCGGAGCGGGCGCGGGAGCGGCTCCGAAGAGTCGAGGCGCGCGCGACTTCGGCGGAGACGAAACTAGAGGAGTTTCGGCTCGTTAATCGCGCGAAGCGGCTGCTCGTCGAGCGCCAGGGCTTGGACGAGGAAACCGCGCACCGAACGATTATTAAAACCGCGATGGATCGCTGCGTTTCCAAGGGGATCGTCGCCAAGGAAATTATCGACAAGCTAGGCTGAACGCGCTATTTAACGACGATCGTTCCGATTTTATAGCGCTTTTGCCCGTCGTCGCCGGGGATCGGAAGCTCGAGGGTCGGGGTTCCGTCGCGCCGTCCGACGCTCAGATAGACGCCGTATGTTCCGGGTTTGGTCGTCGGAGCGACGAGCCCGACGCGGAAGGTCGTTTCGCGGTCGACTTTAGGCGCCTCGCCCGGTTTGGCGACCGGGAGATCGCGAACGTCGAACGACTCGTCGGAGAGAACCGAAACGATTCCGCCCTCGGCGTCTTTGAGGGTCAGCGCGACAAATCCGCCGGGATAGCACGGCGCGACCCCGACGTTTTGCAACGTCCAAGAGACCTGGAACGGCTCGCCTTTTTGGATCTCGCTCGGATATTCGACTTTGGACGGCAGAATCCGGTACCCTATGCGGCGATTGATCTTGCGAACCGTCTCTTTTAACTCGTCCCACTCGACGTCGGGGAACCAGTGAATCGACATATAGGAGGCATGGTAAGCCTCGATCGATTCGATTAGCTTTTCGTCGTTCCAGGCGCCGCGCTCTTGCGAGCCTTTGAAGTGCTCGTGCTCCAAGATCACCGGAAGTTTCGGCCAGAACTTTTGCGCCATATCGGCGTGGAACCACGGGTTGATCGGGGAGACGAGAATACTGTCGTCGCGCAGAGAGACGTTTTGGGAGAGGGCGTAGTCGGTCTCGGGGAAATCGAACCCAGGCTCTTCCGGACCGGCGACGTCGTCGCTAACGCACAAGAGGACGTCGGGGAAGTATTTGCGATGGAGATCGATATGCTTCTTGATCGTCGCGAGGGCGCGCTCGGGGGCGGCTCGCTGGAACTTCGCGACGTCCCACACGCCGAGGGATGTGTGCCCCTCGCCCCACATGCCGTAAGAGCCGACGTCGATAAACGCTATGTCGGGATTTCCGTTGTATCGCGCCCCGGCGGCGGCGAGGAAGCGCTCCAGCTTCTCGAGAAAGATCGGGTCGTCGAAAACGGGATCGACCGTCTTTCCCTCGGGGTCGGGACCCTTGCCCCAGGTATAGCGGATCGACTCCGCCCCCGCGTCGAACACCCATTTCGGGGTCGCGTATTCGAGCCAGTTCTCCGACGCGGTGAATCGGAACGCGACTTTCTTGCCCTTGGCGATCCAGCGCTGCGCCGGGGTATCGACGATCGCCCAGTTAAAAACCCCTTCTTCCGGCTCGAGATACGCCCAAGGAAGTCGAAGATAGATCGTCGAGCAGCCCTCGAACCAGTCGAGCGAATCGGACGGCGCCAATTTGCTTCCGTAGTTCGACGGGATATTGGAATAGAAGTGCATGGTCCAACCCATTTGCGGGTTGATTAGCGCGCGCCCGTCGTCCTCGAGCGAGACGGTCGTCGTCTCTTGCCCGAGCGCCGAACACGCCAGAAGCGCCGCGAACAGCGCCGTCGCGATGAATCGCATCTCGATACTCCCTTTGGCTTTGGTTGAATCGCCGCTCGTCAAGGCGCGCGGCGACGCTTTCGAACCCCATTCTACCAAAGGAGAGCGCGCGCGACAAGTCGTCGCGCCGGACTTTTATTTCGAGGATCTCGAACCATACTTTTCGGCGACGATTGGGAAATAACTCGCGATCAAAAACGCGACGACGAGCGAACTAGCGCCAAGAATCGTCGGAGTATCGTTTGACCGTCGCCGCGACGATCGCGAGCGCGAGCATAAGAAGTCTAAGGAGCGGACGAACGCAAATAACAACCGCCGCCATAATGAAGAAGCCAAGAACTTCGAAGTCGCCGTTCGTTTGAAGTCCTCCTTTCATTTGAAGTCCCCTTTTCAAAGGGGGACGACGTAACGTAGTTTTGTTTTTACCCGAGCGTTTCTCGATCGATTTCCCCCGCTTCGCGCGCGGCTTCCAGGCGTTCTAATGTCCGTTGATTTCTACTGTTGTAAGAGGATCTCGAATCTTTCTCCCCCGCGACCGCCACGGCGCGAATCAGAACCGCAAAACCGGCGACGAGCGCGATAGCGCCGACGGGCGGACAGACGGTCAAAAGCCCCAAACCTCCAATGAAATACCCGATCGGATTGCGAGGGTCTCGATACTCGAGCATAGAGAAATCGACTCCGGACCGCGCCCACTCGAGTTCCCGCTCGAGCTTCTCCGCCCGTTTTCGCTCGCGTCGCTCTCGCGCTTTGCGCTCGAGCTCGAGTAGACGGCGCTCTAGACCAAGCCGCAACCTGTCGATCCAATCCGGTTTTTCGATCGTTTCGACGACGGTTTCGCTCGGCGATTTGTTAAGGGTCGCCATTTGCGCTTCCATTTGCAAATCAATTTCGCGCGATACCCGCAAGACGTCGCGCCTCCTCGTCGAGGGAACACGCGTCGAGGGAACCCGTCGCTTTTTTCGAATTGGATTATCTCGAACGGGCTCGTTCAGCTCTCGCGCCCGTCGAAGTCTCGCGTACTTTCCTCGCGCCATTGCCAGCCTCCCCAAACCGAATTAACGTTGTCCGAAACGAAAAGCCCCGCCCGAACGAGCGAGTCCGCCCGCTATAGGGTAAGCAAAATCGCGCGGCGAGACAACGACGCGCTCGGCGAAAAAGGTCGGATTGTCTTTTGCTCGGGATTGTCGGCGTCGTTTTTTCGAGCGCGCGGAGCGTCTTGACTTTCGCGCGGGGACGGCTTACAACAGGGACGGCGCGTCGCCCTCGTCGTTCGACACGAGGGCGATTCGCGCGCCAACGACGATGTGGCGCTCGTCGGCGCCTCTAGCGAATCGCGAAGCGCTACGGCAGTATTCGGGCGAATTACTCCAAGCGCCGCCTCGTTGAACTCGATAAATACCGCCCGAAGGACCGATCGGATCGGCGATTTCGACGATTTGGTCGTTTTCGGGACTTTCCGTAGATTCCGTCGTCCTCGTTTTTTCGCGCCAATCCTCTTCCCGCCAGTCTCGAACCCATTCCCAAACGTTCCCGCCCATATCGTAAAACCCCCAAGGATTCGGAGCGTAACTCGCCACATTGGCGGTCTTTCCCAAATACGTCTCTCTATTGCCCGAGTCGCAATTCGCCTTATTTTCGAGGTAATCGTCGCCCCAATAGTAAGTTGCGGACGTTCCGGCGCGACAAGCGTATTCCCACTCTGCTTCGGTCGGCAAATCGAATCGCCAACCGGTTGGCGCGGCTTGCAATTTATCGTTCAACGCGTCGCAAAAAAGCGCGAGATCGTTCCAAGAGACTCGTTCTACGGGAAGTTTTTCCCCTTTGAAGTAACTCGGATTCATACCCGTAATCGCCGTCCATTGCCGTTGGGTCAATTCTGTTTCCATTAGCCAAAATCCCTTTGTCAACGAGACTCGGCGTTGAGGTCGCTCGTCTTCTCGTCCCTTTCCCTTGGGACTTCCCATCGTAAAGGCGCCCGGCGGACAATAGAGAAACGCGAATTCGACGTCGCCAATCGCGAGGACGCGACGCTCGCCCGGCTTCGTCGCGGAAGGATCAAAAGGTGAAATGGTCGCGTCGGAAGGGGGGTATTCCAACGAAAAGATCGACCCGGCGGACGAAACGGTTTCCGGACGCGCGCCCTCTGGCGCGGGAGCGTCGCAACCGACTGTCGACAAAACGCTAACGATTGTCGAAAACAAAGTTGGCGCCATCCAACGCGACTTGCGGTTTCCCTCGGACGTTCGCGGTTTTGTTTTCATTTTGTTCAAATCTCCTTCGACGCGGTCGTCGCAACTCGTCTTTTAACAAAAGTTACTTTGCTAACAACATCGGGCGAATCGACAAAAAGGCATAGGTTTTTGTCGATCGAAAAAAAGCGAAATCAAGCCAAAAAACGGGCTATTTTGAGTAAATAACGGTTGTCTATTTTATCGATTTTGGTACAATGCGCGAGTTGGAGCAAATGGGATGCGATCGACAAAAACCTATGACTTTTTGCTCGTCTTGGCCGCGGCGCGCTTTCATTGGTTTTAAACGATAAATCGCGATCGTCAAGCGTCTTGGCTCGCGAGGCGAGATAACTTGAAATTGCGGAGAGGCGCCCGTCGCGCTCATCGAGGGCGGGTTTTGTTTTGCAGCCGCAACCCCGGTAAACTACCAGTTCCGTTGGTCGCTCGTTCCTCTCGGTTTTAACTATCTTTTTTGGTTCCTAAACCGCCGCCGTCCCTAAAGCCTTCTAACCAAGTAGAGCCCCAACATGGACTCGAGGCGCTTGCCCAACCGCGCGGCGTCGCAAACCGCGTTGCCCGGTTACGGATCCGACCTTCGGGCGGCTTGTACCGCGCTCAGGGCGGCGACCGCGTAAGATTGGTCGTTCGCGACCGGAATCGGTCGGAATCGTCGTTGTCTCGATCGCGTTTTTCGCGTACTCCAGACTAACGGAACGCGCTCGTTCTCGGGCGCGTTTATTGTTTTCCGACGACGGTTCAACGCTCGAGGAGGCGGGGCGATGGCAAAAGGAATCAATCGATCCAATCAAGCGCGAACCAAGGGGCGAGCGCGGAGCGAGCGCGCGATTCGCGATTGGAACGCCGCGCGTTCGACGTATTACCAAGGAAAAGTCAAGAAGCGCCGCCGAATCCCCGAGCCTCTTTCTCGCGCCAAGAAAAGGAAGAAGCGGTTTCTTTCTTTCGGCGGGAAGAGGAGTTGGGGCGAACTCTTCGCTTCGGCGCGGCTCCGAGTGGAAGACGGGCTGTATTCCCCGAACCGCTTCGCGCGAGTCGGGTATTGGGCGCTCTACGGACTCGGCTGGCTGGTCGTTATCGTCGGCGGGGCGGGGTATTGCGCGGCGTGTTTGGCGGGTCCCATTGTGGTCGCCGCTTTGGTCGCGATGGCGCAAACCCCTCGGTCGAGCGCTATCGACTACGGTCGATCGACCGGTCCCGACGTCGCGCTTATGACCCTTGTCGTGATCGCGGGGTATTTGGTAACGCTACCGTTGTTATATATGGGACCGCTTCACCTTGGTCGCATATTTTACTACGGCTTCAAGTTCGCGTTTTGCCCGGGGAGAAAAGAAACTTGGGGAAAACTCCGCTTCGAACTTCGTCGCGCCAAGGAAAAGTGGCTCGCTTGGCTGGATTATATGATCGTTAACACTTGGAGAAGAATAATATACGGGAGAAGCGCGCCTTCCGAGGGAGAAGCGCTCGATTGGAGCTAGCGGTTGAGCGGGTCGCTCGCGCTCTCGCCGGGGATCCGTCGGTTCGGGGCGACTTTCCCGGTCTTTCGGCCGCTTTCGGGCGGGATTTTCGTTGTCTCGGTTCCTCGTTTCGCGCGCTCTAGACCAACGGGACGCGCTCGTTCGCGGGCGCGTTTTTTGTTTTCCCACAACAGTTCAACGCGGAGGAGGCGGGGCGATGAAACGCAATTTTTACGAAGACCTCTATCGGCTCGATCGCTCCGTCGCCGCGTCGAAGGCGCCCAACGTTAGAGCGGGCGATTCGTTCGCTCGCTCGGGGAACGTCGTTGTCGGCGGTTCCGTCGACTCGTCGCGGCGGCTTACTTTGGAAAAAAACGGCGCCGCGCCCAACGTTTGCGAAAGCGAGAAAGGCCGGCGGTTGCGCTTAGAGAAGTCCGCCGCGAAACGGAACCCGATCGCGGCCTTTATTAGCGAGCGCTCAAAGTCCGTTTTCGTCAAAGTCCCCGTTTGGATCGCCTTTATCGCGTTGATCGTCGTTTCGGGACTCGCTCTCGGCATGTTCCCAATTATCGCGATCTTCCGTATTGCCGCGGAAGCGAAGGGCATGTTTCCCAATCTTGTGTTGGCGCATTATTACTACCTTATACTCGCGTTAACGATCAGCGCGACGATTATCGCTTTTGAGGGATTCTATCGGCTCTTTGGAAGCGTCATTGACCCGGACAAAAAGAACAAAATGGCGAGATTATTCGATCCGACGTCCCCGCCTCCCGAGAACGACGGAGACGCGAGTTGGATCTACGACTTTCGCTAGTTGGTCGTCGGGCTTGGTCGGCGCGATATTCGCGGTCTTTCGGTCGATTTCGGACGGGATTGTCGTTGTCTCGGTTCTTCGATTCGCGTACTCTAGACCAACGGGGCCCGCTCGCTCGCGGGCGCGCTTTTTGTTTCCCAACGGACAGTTCAGCGCTCGAGGATGCGGCGCGATGAAACGCGATTTTTACGAAGACGACGATCGGCTCGACGATATGGTCGCCGCGCTCTCTAATTCCGTCGTTTCCGCGCTGAAGACGCCCAGCGTTAAGGCGGATTATTCGGTCGCGTCCGAAGTTAGCGTCGACGAGTCGCTCGTTTGTTCGACGGGCCCCGTCGACGGGGACGACGTCGACTCGATGGAATCGATATTGACGAAGATCGATTCCGACGCGCGGAACGAGAGCGCTCTTGCGGACGGCGAAAGCGGAACCGAAGTTCGACCTCGACTTACGTTGGAAAAGAATGACGCGAGGTCCAAAGAACCCTCGCTCGAGATTTGCGAAAACGAGCGCGAGACTTCCTCTTCGTTAACTCTCGACCAAGCTCTCGGTTCGTTGGGAACGACCATAACCGTCGCGGATTCGAACGACTCGTTTATGGTCGACTTCGATTTGCCGCTCTCCGGGCGACGAAAGGAACGCGCTCCGCGAAAGGGAGTTATGGCGCGAGCGTTAGGATTTGTTTTGAGCGCGTTAAAAATAACGTTTGTGAAATTACCTCTCCTCTTTGTCTGGGCGCTAACGCTCGCGTTGGCGTGCGTCGCGATTCTCCTCGCGGGGGTCTTTGCGACGGCTTGGCTCGCGGAGCGAAGCGGCTTTTTCACGTTTTTGTTTATTGCGGTTTACTTTTACGCTCTTATGCCGATTATGTGGTCATTGTGTCGGTTTCTTTGGGAAATTGCGGGCGAATCGCTAGGGTTGGGAAATTTTACTCGGCTTGATTAAGCGCTTTTACGGGGGCGAGTTTTACTCCGCGAGCTATGCGAGCGCAAACAAACAATCCGCTCCCGTTGGTCGCTAGCGCCCCTTGGTCTTAACTTCCTTTTTTGATTCTAGACACGCCGATAACCCTCCGAGACTTCGAGGCTTAGCGTTTAGGGCGACTCCGCGAACGAAAGAACCGACGCGCCTCCCTTTGGGGAAACGCGTCGGTTGGTTCGCAAATTAAGCGCGACTAGGCGATTAGAGGGAGTACTCCGGGCGCCCGAGATTGACGCGCGCCTCGTCTTGAGCGGCGGCGATCGCGGCTTGGATCTCTTTCTCGTCGGTTCCGGGCTCTGCGGCGTTGCGAACGAGTCGCTCGGCGTACTCGAGCTCGGGGGTCTCGTCGGAGTCGTAATCGAACCAAGAGTCTTTGAATTCGATCGTCTCGTTGAGCGCGGCGGAGATATTGGTCACGAGCGCGATAATCGCGTCCCAAATGGCGACCTCGCCTCGGCATCGAGTTAGCAGGGCGGGCTTGGCTCCGGCGGAATCGCCGAACGATTGGGCGCCGAACGTTTGGCACAGTTGCGGCATGATCTCTTCGTCGACCGCGTCGGGATCGCAGTTCGGGTTCTTGCGAACGCAGTACGCCCAGTGCTCCAATTCCTCGCAGTATCCGCGGCTAACGTCGGTCGCGTAGACGCCTTGGTACCCGATCGCGGCGGAGAGTTGGTCCCCGTCCTCGCTGATCGGAACGTCCAATTTGCCGACGCTTCCGGCGACCTTGATCTTGTCGTTAATCGCCGAGGTGCGATAGAGATACGCCTCTTTTTCCGAGTCGATCTGGAGGGTTCCCTTCGTGCCGAAGACGACCTCGCCGTAGCCGCCGAATCCGTTGCCGTTAATCGTGGCGTAGGCGACCGTGATCTTGCGCTGAGAGCCGAGAATATCGCTCGGGTCGTACCCTTGGCCCGGGTACTCGTAGATCGCGGCGACGTGGTCGTCGACGTCGCGGTCGAGGGAGTTGAAGAGCGAGCGCGATCCGGACGCGGAGACCGAGAGCGGGCGCTGCTTCTTGCCGCCGTGCATCGCCGCGACGAAGATGTTCGCCGCGTCGAGTTGGTGGCTGCCGAGCTCCGCCATCAGACCGCCACCGGTGCGATCCCAAAGTCGCCAGCGGATAAGCTCTTCGATCGCGGGGCGCTGGTAGGTCTGGTCGCCCTCTTTGCGAACGGTCGCGGTATAGCCGTAGTCTTCGGCGCGACCGTATTGGACGCCTTGGTACTCGCCGCCGTTGATCAGGATATAGTCGGCGCACTGGGCCTTTTTCTGATCGACTTTCTGCTGCAGCGCGTCGATCGCCTTTTGGTTCGTTACCTTTTCGCGCTGAAGTCGTTTGGCGTCGTCGATTTGGGCGCGCGTCTTTTGATCGTCGGGGGTCTTCTCGATTTCTTGGATTTTGCCCTCGGCGACGACGACCTCGGCCTTGAGCCGATTGAGCTCGGCGGTCCAGTCGTCGAGCTCGCGCATCAGCTCGCCCTTCTTGACGTCCTCGGCTTTAGAGCCTTCCGGCAGAGGCATTTGCCAGCTGTCGTTGCCCGGCAGGTTGCCGCGGTGCCATTGCGCGCGAACGTAGTGGACGTCGCCGATCACGGTCGAGTTGATGAGATTCGTGGCGTGATCGTAGAGGATGTTGTAGTGGCGTTGGTGCCCGATCGCCAAGTGCTTTTTGCACTCGTGGGAGACGCGGATCATTTCCTTGCACTTCGCGACCGAGTGCCCCATTAGCTTTTCGGTCAGGACGTGGCAGCCGGCGCGCATCGCGAGGATCGCGGCGGGAGCGTGCAGGAAGAGCGGAAGCCCGATAATGACGCCCTCGATTCCGAGTTTGTCGGCGTCTTTGAGAAGGTCGCGATAGTCGTTGTAGACTTTAACGTGTTGTCGCGCTTCTTCTTCGGTCTTCCAACCGTATTTTTTCATCAGTCCGGGGCGAACCGCGGCGGCGGTGGAGCTGTAGCAGTCGCCGTGGAACGCGCGGTATTGGTTGTAGGGACGGCAGTCGGCGATCGCGACCACTTGGATATATTTCGGATTGATTCCGCCGATGAGGACGCTGCCCTCGTCGCCGGTTCCCAAGACCGCGACGCGAACCGGCTTGTCGACGGTTCCGTATTTGAAGTAGTAGGATCCGAGCCCTTTTCCGGAGGCGAGATCCGCGCGAGCCGAGCTTTTCAGGAACTCGCGTCGCGTCAATTTACTTCCGATCGCCGCGAGGAAGTTTTCCTTACCGATCGCTTTCTGTTCGCTTGTGAGATTCATCGTTGTAACCCGTTATCTGAGCCGTTTCCAAACGCGAAAGCGCTCGGAAACGGGATGTGTCCAAAAGTGAAGTAAACCGGAAAACGTCGGATCAGAGCTTGTACTTGTCTTGATCGATGTTCGGAACGCCTTTTTCGACGCCGAGATCGTCCTCTGGGGTCTTGTCGTCGAACGGATCGAACCATTTCTCGTCGAATTGAACGCTCTCGCCCTTGTCGGCGGCGATGTTCGCGACCAGCGCGATGACCGCGTCGCCGAGCGCGATGCGCGGGTTGCAGCGAGGTTGAATATCGGGATCGGCGCATTTCGGATTGTTTTGCGCGCACCAGATCCAGTGCTCGACCTCTTCTTTATATCCGCGGCTAACGGCGGGTCCGGCGGGACCGGCGGCGACCGCTTTTTGCGCGGGGGCGCTCGCTTGCGTGTCGAGCGCGGAGGCGCCGGCGGCTTTCTTCTCGACTTTGCTCGTCGACGGTCCGCGAAGGAGTTGCGAGTCTTGCTCGCGCTCGAGGATAATCGTGCCCTTCGTTCCGTAAACGATTTCGCCGTAACCGCCGAACCCGTTTCCATTGATCGTCGAGTATTGAACGGTGATCGTTCGGCGACGCCCGGCGGGAGTTTCGGGATCGTAGTTCGGAGCCGGGAACTCGACGAGGGTCGTAATGTGGTCTTGAACCTCGCGGTCGAGCGCGAACAGGTTGCGGTTCGCGGAGACGTGAACGCGAAGCGGGTGAACCTTGCCGTTGTCGGGCAGTTGCGAGGGATCTTCGCCGCGAAGGGCGCAAGCGCGACGATTCGACGCGGCGAGGAAGATCGACGCGGCGTCGAGCTGGTGGCTTCCGAGCTCGACCATCAAACCGCCGCCCGTGCGCTTCCACAAGCGCCAGCGAATAAGCTCTTCGGTACTCGGACGACGATATTCGTTTTTGCCGCCCTCGTTGACGATCATGTCCTCGTAGCCGTACTCGGCGGGGGACTTGAGGGTAACGCCGTTGTAGCTTTCTCCGGCGGTCAGCATCAAGGCGTCGGCGAGCTGCGCTTTCTTCTGCTCGACCTTGCGGCGCCAAGTCTCGATTTCGAGCCCTCGCGCGTTGTTGAGCTCCTCGGTCCATTCGGCGAGTTCCTGCGCGAGCTTGGAGGCTTGCGGGTCGTCGGCCTTGAACTCTTCCGGCATCGGCATTTGCCAGCTATCGGCGCCCGGGGAGTTGCCGCGGTGCCATTGCGCGCGGATATAGTGGACGTCGCCGAGGATACCGCGCTCGATTTGGTCGGTCGCCTCTTGGTAGAGGATATTGTAGTGTCGCTGGTGCCCGATCGCGAGGTGCTTCTTGAAGAATTTCGCGGCGCGTGCCATCTCTTTGCACTCGATGATCGAGTGGCCCATGAGCTTCTCGCACAACACGTGCAAGCCCTTGCTCATCGCCTGAATACAAGCGGGGGCGTGAAGGTGCAGCGGCAGACCGACGATGACCGCCTCGATTCCGAGCTTGTCGGCGTCTTTGAGCAGGTCGCGATAATCGGAGTAGACTTTAACGTGTTTGCGCGCTTCGTCTTCGGTCTCCCAGCCGTAGAGCTTCATGAGGCCGGGGCGAGCCGCCAGGGCGACGTCCCCGTAGTGGTCGCCGTGGAACGCGCGATATTGGTTGTAGGGGCGAATGTCGGCGATCGCGACGATCTCGACAAACTCCGGATTGCACGCGCCGAGCAGCACGCTTCCCTCGTCGCCGACGCCCATGACCGCGATTCGAGCGCGGCGAGGATGCGTGGACGAGTAACCGGCGCAAAAGGCGCCGACGCCGACGGCGGGCACGACGGCGGAAAGAGCGCCCGCTTTGAGGAAGTTGCGTCGGGAGCATTCGCAAGCGGGGACGTTCCCCTCGTTCTTCGAAGTCATATTGCCATCCTATGTCTTTAAGTCCGGACGGGACGTTTGACGCCATCGGCGCCCGGGAATTTATTTCGTGTCTTTTCGTTCCGACGATCGCTCGCGACCGCTCGGAAACAACGGCGGAAGAATCAGCAGCAGCAAGCGCAAGGCTCGACGTCGCTCATGCAGTCGGGAACCAGCGGGTCTCGCCGAATACCGTACCACTTGTAAATATATTTTCCGCAGAAGTTCCAGAGGAACCAATCGAGACCCGCCCATCGCCCCGAGGGAAGAATCGCCAAGAGGAGCAGGAGGAGCATTTCGATCGCGTCTTTGTTGAAGACCATCGCGTGCCCGATCATATCGGACGTATAAGGATAGACGGTCGGCCACGGGAATTGCGAAAGGACGACGTTGAACAGGAAGCACGCGCCTCCGAGCGCCGCCAAGCGCGAGCAGAAACCGAGGATTAAGCACAGACCAATCGCCGTGAGACCGAGCGTGACCGTAAGGTCCAAAAGACCCGCGTCGGAAGGATCTGCCCACTCTTTGATTCCCGGAAAGCTCGCCAAAAAGCGCATGAGACCGTTGCGATTCGTTCCGTACGCCATCTTGGAGATGCGACCCATTTTCTGTTGCTCGGGAGACAGGATTTCCCAGAGGTCGAGCTGCATGTTCTCGCCCATCGCCTCCGGCTCTTTCGCGAACTTTTGGCCCTCGCCGCGATATTTCATTTGCGCGTCCCAGTCGCGAATTCGCTGGTACTCCGCGCCGTTTTTCGTCGTCTTCAGGGACTGTTCGAAGCGCGCCTTGCTCGCGATGTAGCCGCGGATTTCGTCGCGGTTTTCAAGCGCGTACTCGCGAAGGGACGTCACGTATTGATTGAAGATCGCCTTCGCCTCTTTCAAGGTCGCTTCGCGTTCCGGATCCAGTTCGGGGGCGTCGAGACCGTAGCGGGTCTTGTAGGACTCGAAGTAGTTGAACCACTCTTTTTCAAAGACCGGAAGGGTCCAGCCCAAGCGGCGCGTCGTCCCGTCGACCACGCTGCCCTTGTCGAGTTTCAGACGATAGACTTCGGCCATCTGGAGACGCTCTTCGCCCTTCAAATCGGGAAGAAACATATAGTAGAACTCTTTCGCCGGACCCTTCGATTGCCCCAAGAATCCCTCGGGCGTGAAGTTGTTCGAAGGAACCATCTTCCAAATACCTTCGTACAGGAAGTGACAGCCGACGGCAAGCCGCAAAAGAACGACGGCGGCGACGACAATCGTCGCGTAGCAACCGCAAGTTTTTGTTTTGCCCAAGAGACGCCTCCTCTCGACCGCCGGGCGGCGCGCTCCGGGCGCCGTTTTTCGGTCTGGTTAATATGTGGTCTTCGCTTGTTCGCTCGGAAAAATCCGACTCGAACGCGCCGGGGACTCGCCGGCTTGTCGCGCTCGCGCGCGACTCTTATTGCGCGATCGGCAAATTTTCTACCGCTCGCTCGGTTGAACAATCTTACCTATTTTAGCGCTTTCAAGCGAAAAAATAAACCGGCAAAATGGAATTTTATCCTAAATTCCCATTTTGTCAAAACGCCTTAATACAAAAAGATTATTTTTTTGCTACAATCCGCAATTTTGTTCCTTTCTTGTGGAGCGGCGACAGAGAGTAGCAATGGCGCGACGTAATTTGAAATATCCGGAAAATACCGGGAATCGGCGCGTAAAAAAGGCGCTCGACCTCGCGAGAGATCGGCGCCTTTGAGCGAAAAAACGAGCTACGCGTCGAGCGTCAGTCCAGAACGACGCGCTCCTTCACCGCCTTGATCAAGAGCGGGACGACGACGTTCAGGTCGCCGACGATCGAGTAATGGGCGATCGAGAAGATCGGGGCGTCGGGGTCGTTGTTAATCGCAATAATTTTCGCGGAGTCTTGCATGCCGACGCGGTGCTGAACCGCGCCGCTGATTCCGACGGCGACGTAGAGCGCGGGGCGAACGGTCGTGCCGGTCTGGCCGACTTGGTAGTCTCGATCGATCCATCCGCAGTCGACGGCCGCGCGGCTCGCGCCGACCGCTCCTCCGAGCGCTTCGGCCAGGTCGAAGACGAGTTGGAAGTTTTCTTTGCTCCCGACGCCGGCGCCTCCGGCGACCACGATGCGCGCGCCCTTCAGGTCGACTTTTTTCGACTCGACGAATCGCTCGATCGTCTCCACGACCAGCAGCTCCGCCGGAATTTCGACATTTTCCTCGATCAGTTCCCCGGTTCGCCCCTCCTCGGGGTCCTTCTTCGGGAAGACGCCCTCGCGCGCGGTCGCCATTTGCGGCCACTGCTCCGGGTTGATAATCGTCGCGACGATGTTTCCCCCGAACGCCGGGCGAATCTGGTGAAGCAGGTTCGCGTAGGTTTCGTTCGTCTTCGGATCGACGACGTCGCCGATTTGCAGGTCGGTGCAGTCGGCGGTCATACCGGACCGGGTCGCCGACGCGATTCGCGGGGCCAAGTCGCGCCCGACCGGAGTCGCGCCGTAAAGAACGATTTGAGGCGCGTATTTTTCGATCAGCGTCTCGAAAACGCGCGCGTAGGGGCAGCTGGCGAAGCGCGCCAAATTCGGGTCGTCGATTAAATAGACCTTGTCGACCCCGTAAGCGAAAAGGGTCTTCGCCAAATCGGCGACTTTGTGCCCGGGCAGAATCGCTCCGACTTTAACGCCGAGCGCGCTCGCCAATTCGCGCGCCTTGCCGCACAGCTCCAGCGCGACGTCTTTCAGTTGCCCGTCCTCTTGCTCCGCGAAAATCCAAACCTCGCCTTGCGGATTCTTTTTGCTCATATTCGGTTCCTCTACAATAGTGGTTCGACCGCGTTGCGGCGGCGTGGAAAAATCAACCCAAGGCGCGATCTTTTACGAGTTCGGAGACGAGACCGCGAATTCCCTCTTCCGTCGGTTCCACTTGAACGGAACCCTCTTTTTTCAGGACGATCGAGCGAATTTTGTGCACCTTTGTGGGCGATCCGGCGAATCCGCAGCGGTTCAAGTCGGCGTTAATATCGTCCATCGACCACTGTTCCAGTCGGTCTTCCGGCGCGAGCGCGGCGGGATCGGCGACTTCGAGCGGAACCCGCTTATGCTTGTTTCGCATCATCTTGATCGCCGCTTGCGGACGAGGCTCGTTCGCCTCTTCCACGACCGTCGCGAGCAACGGGAGCTTCGCGCGAACGATTTCCCACCCGTTTCCGAGGGAGCGACGAAGCGTCGCGAAGCCGTCTTTCACGTCGATGATTTCGGTCAAATAGCAGATCTGAGGAATCCCGAGTTTTTCCGCCGTTTGAGGCCCGGTTTGCGCCGTGTCCCCGTCGATCGCCTGGCGACCGCAGAAGACGAAATCGAACTCGCCGATCGTTTTGACCGCTTGCGAGAGGATATAGCTGGTCGCGAGCGTGTCGCTCCCGCCCGCGCGTCGATCGGAGACGAGAATCGCGCGATCGGCGCCGCGATAGAGGCAGTCGCGGAGAACGTCCGCCGCTTTGGGCGGCCCCATCGAGACGACCGTAACGGTTCCGCCGAAGCGATCCTTGATTTCGAGGGCGGCCTCGAGCGCGCTCAGGTCTTCGGGGTTAAAGATGGTCGGAAGCGCGGCGCGATTGACGGTTCCGTCTTCCTTCATGGCGTTTCCGGACACGTTCGAGGTGTCGGGCACTTGTTTGACCAACACGATGGAGCGATAAGAGGACACGTGGACTCCTTTGGCGTAAATACTTCGCGAACCTATAGGTTTCGGGCTCGCTATTTCGGACGCGGAGCCATCGAGTTTTTCGAAAGCTCCGACGTTTGTCGTCAAATACCGTTGTTACTTGTTGTTGGCGCGCGAGGGGGACGTCGATTTGATCGTCGTTTTCGCGCTCGATTTACTAGCCGGGGAAACGGAGGCGGGAACTTTCGCGCTCGCGCTGGCGGCGGGTCTCGGGGTCGCGGCGGCTCCGGCGCTCGCTTTCGCCGCTTGCGTTTGAGATTGCGCGAAGACCGACTCGAGCGTGGCGATTAGCGATTCCATTCCGATATCGACCGCGGCGACGTTTCCGTCTCCTCCGACGAGGATCATCGTCGGGATCTCGGAGATTCCGTAATAGGTCGCGAGCGAGGTTTGCTTCGTGTCGGCGGCGGCGCGATCGGAGAGGATAATCCACGGAATCGCGTTGTTCTTAACGTACTTGTCGGCGTCGGCTTGCTCCGAGTCGAGATTGTACCCGACGATTTCGAATCCGGAATCGCGATACTTCTCGTAAAGCTCCTTCAACTGCGCGTCGAACTCGGCGAGCCCGTTGAGCCAAGAGGCCCAGAACGTAACGAGGACGACTTTGCCCTCGACCTTCTTGGTATCGAGCGGTTCGCCGGTCTTGTCGCAGCCTTTCCACTCGATCGGGCGACCTTCGAGTTGCGAGTAGCGAATCGCGCCCTCGAGCAAAACGAGCGCGTTCTTCGCCTCGGGGGCGTCGGACGCGGCGAGTTGCTTGCGAATCGGGGTCCAAACTTGGCTGGGCAGGGTCGGTTGCTTCTGGTTTTCCGCGACGAGCTTGACCGGGAAGACCAGATCGACGGTCATATCGGACGCCTCCGGGTGCGCGGCGATGAACGCGCCGACTTCCTTCATCGCGGCGGCGAGCTCCGCCGGAGTTCCGTTTTGCTCGGCAATGTCCGCGACTTTCGCTTGCAGATAGACGCCCTTGAACGCCGTCGCCGCCTGACGACCGTCCTCCAATTTCTGAACGCGCTCGTTCTTTTCGAGCGCGGTCGCGTAGTTGCCGAGTTTCGGGAGCGCTTTGGGATCGATCGACGCCTGGTAGCAAAGCGCCTGGCCTCGCAACGAAATGCCCTGCACGAATTGCTCGTCGGTCGGTTTCGACGTCAAGACGCGCTCGCCGATCTTGCCGATCGTCTCGAGCATTTTGCCGATCCAATCGTTGTACTCTTCTTCCGTTTCGAACGCCACTTCCGTTTCGAGCAGCTCGTTCGCTTGCGCGATTAACTGATCGACCGTCGCGCCCGCGGGAACGACGAACTCGCTTCCGTCCGACTTTTTCAACGGCTCTTTCGCGGGGGCTTGAGCGGGTTGGGCGGCTTGAGGCGCGGCGGTTTTGGAGGCGGCTTGTGTCGCGGGGGCTTGCTCGGCGGGTCGCGAGGCGGGTTGCGCGATCGGGCGGGTCGTTCCCAAGGAGGGCGTTTGAGGCGCGGGGGCTTGAGGCGCCGCCACTTGGGGAGCGGGGGCGGGTTGAGCCGAGGCGGCGCGACCGGCGACTCGAGCGCCGAGACCTCCCGCGCGCTGCGCGAGCGCCGCGTCGGAATTCGAGAAGGCGGCGACCGCAAGCGCGGCGACCAAAACTGTTTGCATCGTGTTCATCGTTTTCATAGCGTCGACTATCGCTCGTGTTTTCGTGATTGCCTATCGTTCGGCGCTCGCGACAAAGCGCCGCGCCTTATCGGGGAGTATAACGATTTTTGAAGCGCGCGAAAACACCTATTTCGTCGGGAATCGGGGGCGACTACCGCTTGTAAAAAATCCCGACCTCGGCGGGGGGATAGGACCGTCTTTTTTTCGGGGGAATCTCGACTCCCAACCTATCGAAATCGAATCGATCGTCCGCCTCGACGACGAAAATCGAGCCGTCCGGGGCGCGCTCTCGCAGGACGCGCAGGAGCTCCAGCATTTCCCGCTCGCGATCGACGTAGAAGTCGTAGGGAGGGGAGCAGAAGACGACCCAGGGGAGGTCGGTCGGCAAATTGGCGCTGGAGGAGGACTCGATCGGGGATCGAACGACCGGAGCGCTCGGATCCTCGGCCGCGAATTTGCGTCCCCAGAAGAAGACGTCGGTCGTAACGAGCTCGATTTTTTGGGCGGTTCCGCGCTCTTTTTCCTCGAGAATCGCGATATTGTCGCGAATCGTTCGCGCGGTGGGAAAGTGGATCTCGAAAAGGGTCGCCGCCTCGGCCCCGCGACTGATCGCCTCGAACGCGAGCGCGCCGGTGCCCGCGAAAAGGTCGATCGCGCGCTTCCCTTTGACCGCGTCCCCGAGCAGGTTGAACGTCGCCTCGCGGACGCGCTCCTTCATCGGGCGAACGCGCCGATCCCCCGCGTAGAGCAGCTTGGTTCCTCGAAACTTGCCGCCGATCACGCGCAACCCGACCGAATCGCCGCGATCCCCCGGCTCGCTCCCGACGTTCTTATTGCGTTTGGAGCGCTCGCGCTTGGGGGGCTCCTCCGCTTTTTCCTCGCGCTCGCCCCTACCGGCGCGTCGCCTCCGGGATTTCAGGGTCGAGAGGGACTCTTGGCGTCGCTTGCGGAAATCGTCGGAGCCCTTGTTCCAGAGGTCGGAGTCGGCGTCTCCGAACGCGTCGAAAATCTCGCGGGAGGCGTCGTCCCCCTTGGAGGATCCGAGGCGCTCGAAGAGCTCCTTGCTCGAGAGGTACGGGGAAATAGTAAGGTCGTCGGGGCTTTCGGTAAAATCGTCCAAGTTTTCTCGACGACTTTTGCGCGACGATTTGTTTTTCACGGGATATGCCTATCTTTTCGATTTTGTTTAAAATAACAAAAAGGCGCTTGTTATTTCAAACGAATTTCCTTATAATTTTGGGGAGCGACGCTCCTTTCGGGGGCGTCGCGAGACCCGATTTTACCCGAAAACGACGGGGACGCAAGCGGTCGGAACCGATCGGTCGCGATATTGGCGCCGAGTCGACGTTTCGTCGCGCGTCGCCCCCTTGCGAACAGAGGAGACCAAGCGTGCGCAAATACGCTCTTACGACCGCGCTTTTCGCGATCGCGATTATGTTCGCCGGTTACGTCTCGGCGCAGGACAATCCCCTGGCGTCGGGCGGAGCCACCGCCGAACCGGAGGCGCAAACGCGCTCCGACACGAAAGAATACGCCGATTTCGCCGTTAAATTCTCGCAGTACAAAGACAATCTGAAGAAACTGCGCCAATTGAAGAGCGACTATCAATCCGCGACCGCGGAGCAGAAAGACGCGATCAAAGCGCAATTCGATCCGTTGGTCGCCGAGACGGCGGTTCAGCAGAAAGAGCTCGTTCCGCTCGCGATCGCGGCGTACGAGTCGGTGGAAGGTCGCAACGACGAGCTTCGCGCGTTCCTTTGCGCGATGGTTCAGTGGTCGGTCGGCGCGCGCGAGAACTACGAAGTCGCCTACGACGCGGCTAAAGCGATCTTCAAATATCCTCTTCCTCCGAACTCCAACGAGCTTTACGCCTACGCCGCGTTCGCCGCGTTTTGTTCGATGAACTTGGAAGACGCGGAAAAGTGGCGCGACACGGCTCTGGAAGCCGACAAGCTCGTCTTCGACAAGATCGATCCGCAAGACAAAATGCAAGCGGAAGCGTATCTTACGCGCGTTCTGCCGACGTACAAAGAGACTTGGGCGAAAGAGCGCGAGATTCGCGAGAAAGAGGCGAGCGAGAATCTGCCGCGCGTCTCTTTGAAGACGACCAAGGGCGAAATCGTCGTCGAGCTGTTCCTCAACGAGGCCCCGAACGCGGTCAACAATTTCCTTTCGCTGGTCAAGAGCGGATTCTACACCGACGTTCCGTTCCACCGCGTCCTGCCTTTCTTTATGGCTCAGGGCGGGGATCCGACCGGCACGGGGACGGGCGGCCCGGGGTACTGCATTCCTTGCGAGTGCTATCAACCGAACGCGCGCGACCATTTTAGAGGCTCGCTGAGCATGGCGCACGCGGGTCGCAATACGGGCGGTTCGCAGTTCTTTATCACGTTCGTGCCGACCTACTTCCTCAACGGCAAGCACACGGTCTTCGGTCGCGTCGTCGAGGGAATGGACGTCCTCTCGGACATTAACCGCATCGATCCCGAGAAGGAATCGGAGCTTCCTCCCGACAAGATTATCGAGGCGACCATTTTGCGCGGCGAGCCGGGCGAATTCAAAAAGTTGCCCGGTCGTTAATCGAACGAACCTCCGCGACCTACTTGCGCGACTCTCCGTCGTTGGCGCGAGAGTCGCTATTTTCGGAGCGCTAAAGCTATGGAATCGAACTATTATCCGCGACGCAAACGAGTGGTGATCGTCGACGACGACCCCGAGGTTTTGGAGTCGGTGCGACTCGCGCTCGAGTCGTTCGGCTACGACGTGGAAACCGCCTCCGACGGCGCGACCGGGCTGGCTTTGGTCGAGCGAAGTCGCCCCGACCTTATGATTCTCGATATGATGATCCCTAAGCGCAGCGGATACCTCGTCTTGGAGACGCTGCGCCAGATCGACGATTTCCCGACTCGGATCATTATGATCACCGCGAACGAGGGAAATCGGCACAAGGAGTACGCCGAGGCGCTCGGAGTCGACGCGTACATACGCAAGCCGTTCGCGATGGACGAGTTAATGCGCGAGATCGATCGGATTTTCGACGAATCGTGAGCCGATGGACAAGAATCGCTACGAAATCGCGTTCGAGCGCTTTCTGCGCGATTTGCGCCGACCTTTTCTCTCGAATCGACAAGAGCGGCGGTTCTTGCTCGCCAACGGTTCGACGCTAAAGAATTTTGATTACGTCGTTTCGAGCGCGAGCGGCGAAAACTGGATCGTCGACGTCAAGGGTCGCCGCTTTCCGGGCGGCGATCGTTCGACCAAGTACTGGAAGAACTGGACGACGCGCGACGATTTGGTCGGTCTTCTGCGCTGGGAGAAGATCCTAAGCGCCGGAGGCGACCGATATTTGGAGCGCTCGGCGTTCGTTTTCGCGTACGACGTGGTCGGCGCGAAAAGCCCGGTTCCCCCGGAGAAACTGTTTCTCAGCGGGGGAGTTCCCTACGCGTTTTTCGTCGTGCCGGTCAAAATCTTTCTCGGGGAGGCGCGCTTTATCTCCCCAAAGTGGGGAACGTTCGAGATTCCCGCCAAGCGCTTTCGAGAGGTCGCGGAACTCGCGGACGAGTTCTTCTGCCGAACCGAAAAATCCGCCGCCGTTCCCTCGCGCGACCCGGACGCGCTTCCGATCGACTAGGCGTCTCGCGCTCTTGGTCGGTTTTGTCCGTTTCTTTCCCGCGTTTTTGTTCTTTGGGGCGATTATTTCTCCGGCGTTGCGCTCGCGTCCGTTTTCGTTTATAATAGGGGAGAGCGCGCGTCGTCGCGCCAAGCCTCGAAAACGGAGCCCTCGCGATGAAATTGACGAATTCGGACTACTTAAAGCGAAACTATAAAGACTCGCTCTTTACCCATTTGTTCGCGATCGAATATTACCGATGGCTTCTCTACAAGGCGCTCCATCCCGAGGACGAGACGACGCGACCCGAGGACATTGTCGACGCGACGCTCAACAACGTCGTAACGAATCAGATCTACAACGACCTCGCGTTTCGCGTCGGAGATCGCTTAATCGTTATGGTCGAGGCGCAGTCGGAGTGGGATCCCAATATTCCGTTGCGCGCTTTCTTTTACTTGGCGGATCTATTGAGCAAATATTTGAAGGCAAATGGAATCAGCCTTCATTGCGGAGACATAATCGAATTGCCTGAAATTGAGCTTTACGTCCTCTATACGGGGGACGAGCGCGACCTGCCAAGCGTCGTTTCTTTAACGGAAACGTATTACGACGGAAGAACCGTTTCGTTCGACGTTCGCGTCAACGTAATTAGCGCGGGACGTCCGGGAGACGCGATCGATCAGTATTTTGAACTAACCCGCGCGATCGAAAGAAACCGCAAAACCTTCGGTAAAACCCGCGAAGCGCTCGAAAAAGCGCTCGACGAATGCGCCGAGCGCAATATTTTTCCCGATTACGTCAAAGAAAGGAAGTTGGAAATTATGGACATTATGAAAGAACTTTTCGACCAAGAAACCGCCGTGAAAGACTACGCCGCCCACGTCGCGAAGAAAGCCGCGAAGGAGGCCGCGAAGGAGGCCGCGAAGGAGGCCGCGAAGGAGGCTGAAGAGCGAACGACGAACGCGGTTCGACAGTTGCTCAAAATAGGAAAATTGACGAACGAAGAAATTTCTCAATGCTTCGGAGTTCCCGTAGCGACCGTCGCGCAAATGGCGGGGCAAATGTAGGAGAGCGTCGTTGGCGTTTTTCGGAAGCCTCTTGGCGCGGTCTTGCGGAAAGGAAGTTGGAAATTATGGACATTATGAAAGAACTTTTCGACCAAGAAACCACCGTGAAAGACTACGCCGCCCACGTCGCGAAGGAAGCCGCGAAGGAAGCTGAAGAGCGAACGACGAACAATACGGTTCTGCGAATGCTCGCCGGAGGAAAACTCTCGTTTGACGAAATCGCGCTCTATTCCGGAGTTCCCGTAGCGACCGTCGCGCAAATGGCGGAACGGATTTAGCCGCGCTCGTTAAAAGTCCCCGCGATTTCCCAGGAACCCGACCATGCCCAAATCAATTTTCGCGCTAACCCTCGCGCTAATCTTTGTTTCAACGCTCGCGCTCGCTCGGGAGCCGAACGCGCTTCCGCAACGGCTGGAGTCGTTTCCCGATTTGCGCGCCGATTACGACGGGCCGATCGGCGCTCGCGTCGACTCGGTCGTCGAGAACTGGGTCGAGCGCGCCCCTCGCGCCAATCCGGCGATGCTCTCGGTTTTGCAGCTGCGCGAGCGCGCGCCCAAATCGAGCGACTATTACGTCCCATGGGTCGGCGAGTTCGTCGGGAAATATCTCGAAAACGCGATTCTCTTTCTGCAAACGTCCGACGATCCGGAACTTCGGGAGACGGTTCGCGCGGTCGTCGCGGCGCTCCTCGCTTGTCAAGACAAGGACGGGTATCTCGGGCCGTACTCTAAGGACGAGCGATTGCGCGTTCGCTGGGATCTTTGGGGGCACTACCATATCATGACCGCGTTGGCGCTCTATTACGAGCGTTGCGGAGACGCGTCGGCGCTCGAGGCGTCGCGGCGGATCGGGCTCCTGTTCGAGAACCTTTTCTATCGCGCGGATCGCGAGGGGGGCGAGCTCAAAGTTTCGGACGTCGGCTCCGACGAGGTCAATTTCTCGATAATGACGGGGCTTTGCCAACTCTATCGCCTTACGGGCGAGCGCCATTTCCTCGACGCGGCGCGAAAAGTCCTCGACGACCTCCAAACGAAGGGCGACTTCTACCGCCAAGGGCTCTCTGGGGTCGAGTTTTACCAAACTCCGCAGCCGCGCTGGGAATCGCTCCACGCGATTCAAGGGCTCGAGGAATTCGCGCGAATCGACGGCGATCCCAAGTTTCGCCGCGCCTTTCTCAATCTATGGGAAAGCGTTTCCAAGCGCGACGTTCACAACAACGGCTCGTTCAGCTCGGGGGAGCGAGCCGTTGGAACGCCCTATCAAGACGCGGCCATCGAGACTTGCTGCACGGTCGCTTGGATCGCGCTGACGCTCGACGCCCTTCGCGCGACCGGCGACTCGCGCAAAGCCGACTCGCTCGAAAACTCGCTCTACAACGCCGTTTGCGCTTACGAGCACCCCTCCGGAAGCTGGTGTTCGTACAATACCCCGATGAACGGGCGGCGCGAGGCGTCGTTCCACACGATCGTCTTTCAGTCGCGCCCCGGGCAGCCCGAACTGAACTGCTGCAGCGTCAACGGACCGCGAGGACTCGCCGAACTCGTTAATTGGGGCGTTATGCGAGGGAGCGACGTCTCGGGATCCCCCGCGCTCTATTTGAACTACTACGGCGCCGGAACGCAAACTTTCTCCTTCAAGGGAAAGAAGTTCGCGTTAACGCAGAAGACGCGCTACCCGGTCGACGGAAGGGTCGAGTTGGAACTGGGCGCCGAAGACGGCTCCGAGGAGTCGTTCGCGCTTAATTTGCGCGTTCCCGAATGGGCGGAGGGCGCGACGATCCAAACGTCGGGCGCGGATCCAACGCCGGTCGCGCCGGGCGCTTACGCGACGATCGAGCGCGTTTGGAAGCGCGGCGAGACGATCGTTCTCGATTTTCCCATGAATTTGCGCGCGGTTTCCGGGGACGGGGATTTTGCGGGGAAATGTTCCGTGTACTACGGTCCGCTCCTGCTCGCTTACGACCAGTTCTTCAATCGGTTCGAGCCGGACGCGATCCCGACCCTTTCTCCGTCGGCGCTGGAAAACGCGAAGATCGAGCTCGTCTCGCCGAATCCGAGCGCCGAGCGAGTCGGGTTCTATTCGCCGTCGCTTTTCGTTAAGTTGGACGCGGGGAACGAGGGCGCGGAACCGTTGTTCCTCGTCGACTTCGCGTTCGCCGGCTCGCTCGGAACGACGGCGATCTCCTGGCTTCCGAGTCGCGAGCTTCCTCCCCCGATTCCCGCTTGCGACTCGCCGCTCCAAGACGCGCGGGTCGCGCCGGGCGCGATTCCGTTCTCTTGGCGCAAAATTGTCGGCGCGGAAAATATCGCGCTCAAAGTCGTCGTTTCCGCGACCGAGGACTTCGCGACGCCAGTTTTCGAGGCTCTTTCCGCCGACGGCAAGGTCGCGCTCGCGACCTCCGAACAAGCGAGCGCGCTGAAGCCGGGCGAGACTTACTACTGGAAGATCGTCGCGGAAAACGAGTTCGGGACGACGGAGTCGATCGCGCCGGGACGACGGTTCCGCGTCGACGCGAGTCTTCCCCCGTTCGACGAAGACGCTTGGCTCAACGCCCGCGCGGCGCGTCGAACTCGCCGGGTTCTGATCGAGGACAAGCTGGACGGCGCCGCGAATCCGACGGGCGGCGCGCTCCTCGAGGCTCCGAGCGTCGAGCCGGGAGACGGCGCGGTTCGCTTTAACGGGCGCGACGCGCTAATCGTCTACGAGCTCGAGGAATTCCCGCGCGTCGAATACGAGGCGACGCTCGAGTTCCAAGCGGACGCCGTTCCGGAGCCGGGGCGAATCGCGCAGATTATCTCCGCTTGGAGCAAAGGGATGGACGACCCGCTTCGCGTCGCGCTCGACTCGGAGGGGCGGATCTACGGGGCGGTCGAGGCTCCGCGCGGAGGAACGACCCCTCGCGTCAAAATCGAGCTCGGAAAACGGTATCGACTTCGCGTCGTCAAAGAGGGGGACGAGTTCGCCGTTTGGCTGGACGATTCCCCGATCGGCGCGCTCGCGGTCGAGCCGGTTATGTCGACCGAGTCGACCAAAGTCGCGCTCGGAGGAAACCCGCTCTTTCGCGTCGAGCCGGAGTTCTTCAACGGGTCGATTTGGAACTTCAAACTCTCGGGAATTTGCGAAAAACCCTAACGATTGATTCTCTAAAAGAAATTTCTTTTTTAAAAAACCTTGCGCGTCCTTTCTGATTGATTATAATCGAGGGGACGCGAGTCTCTTCGCGTCGGGACGCGGCGTTGGGTTCGCTCCCGCGGTTTTGTCGCGGAACGCGCGACTTCGACGATACTCTGAAAGGGGACGCTATGACCGAAAACGAAGAACGCGATATTTTGAACTTCATCAAAGAGCGCAAAGAACTTAACGAGTCGCTCTTTTACGCGAGAGCGCCTTATGTTGTCGAGGGGTATAGGAAACTTGGTCAAGGGTTGGCGTCGTTAATCGCGCTCATTATTTTCCCAGGAACCACATTCTATATGGCTCTTCCCTCCGCTCTGTCGGAAAGGGAACCAAGCCCCATTTGCGTTTTACTCGGTATCGTTCTCGCCGTGGGCGCATTTTTAAGTTTCTTGGATTTTTGGACCGCCGTTTCGTTGTTCAAAAAACAAGATTTTTCAATGTTAAGGGCGATTAGGGATCTCGAGCGCGGAAGAAAAGAGAACGCGAAGAACGGTTTCGTCGCGAGCGCGCAAGAGGTTTCCGAACCGGTTCCGTCTCCCAATCCCGTCGCCTCCGCCGACGCGATCGTTCCCCCTCCGGTCGTCTTAATCGACGACGAGCTGACCCCCGAACCGGTCGAGGAAAAGCCGCGCGTCGACTTGGAGCGCGAGTTGGAGGGCGCGGCGAATCGGCTCGTCGAGGAACGGCGCGCGGAGCAGTTCGAGGAGGTCTACAATCTCCGCGCGAACGCCGCCGGGTTCTCGCTCGAGCCGTTCCATCGCGCGGGGCGCGCGACGAGCGATAAGCTGGGCGTCGACGCGACCGAACTTCTGGACGCGACGACGCCCGCAAAGGTCGCGAGCGCTTGGCCGGGGTTCTACGCGGCGGCGCTCGAGGCGGGCAAGCGGAATCCGACCGCCGCTCGGGAATGCGCCGAGGAAATTCGCGCCGCGCGGTCCGCCTTCGCCGCGCTTCCAAAAGACCCGCGCTTCAATCCCTAGGGCGAGCGCCCGCTTGAATCGGCGGCGTTTTCCGGTATAATGGCGCCGAGCGAGCGCGGGCTCGCGCGAACCAATGAACAACCGTCGCGCCCCGGTTTCGGGGAGCGCGTAGGAGCGTAATTTGAATGGGAACTCCGCTTAAAGGAACTCTTTGTTCGGTCGTCTCTTTGGGCTGTCCGAAAAACCTGGTCGATTCGGAGACGACGATCGGTCGACTCGTCGCGCTCGGCTCCGAGTTGACGTTCGACTCGGAGCGCGTCGACTTCTTCTTGCTGAACACGTGCGGGTTCCTTCGTTCGGCGCGCGCGGAGGCGGAGGAGCGAATCGAGGAAGCGCTGGCGCTCAAAGCGACGGGCGGAATCCGATACCTTCTGGTCGCCGGGTGCGCGGTCGTCTCCGACGGGGAGGAGCTCTCGGCGAAATACCCGGGCGTCGACGCGTGGCTGAGCCCCTACGACGAGTCGAAAATCGGCGAAATCGCGACCTCGCTCCTCGAGCGCAAGGCGCCCGGCGAAGCGGCGGACGGATCCGAAGACGCGTCGCTCCTCCCGGTTCTGACCCCGGAGCAAGTCGCCGCCGCGAAGTTCCACTGCAACCCCGCCCGCAATTTGGCGCTCGACGACTCGTCGCGCGTCTCGCTGACCGCGCCGCATATCGCGTATCTCAAAATCGCCGACGGTTGCGATCGGTTCTGCTCCTACTGCGCGATACCCAATATACGGGGGCGATACGTCAGCAAGCCGTTCGAGACGATTCTCGCCGAAGCCGGGCGGCTCGCGGACTCCGGCGTTCGCGAACTCGTTCTCATCGCGCAAGAAACGACGTTCTGGGGCGGCGATTTGTACGGCGCGCCCGATCTCAAGCGGCTTCTGATCGCGTTGAAAGAGAAGAACGCGTTCGACTGGATCCGCGTTCTTTACGCATATCCCCTCTTCTGGGACTCCGAGCTGACGTCCCTGTTTCGAATGGAAGAGCCGGGCAAGACCTCGATTTTGCCCTACGTCGACCTGCCTCTCCAGCACTGCAATTCCGACTTACTGCGCAAGATGAATCGCAAAGTCGACAAAGCCCAAACCGAGGAGTTGCTCGCGAAGCTGCGCGAAGAGATCCCGAATCTCGTTTTGCGAACCACTTTTATGGTCGGGTTTCCCGGCGAGACCGACGCGGCGTTCCAAGAGCTGGCCGAGTTCGTCGAGAAATGGCGATTCGAGCGCGCCGGGGTCTTCGAGTTCTCTCCCGAGCCGGGAACCGTCGCCGCCAAAATGGACGACCAAGTTCCGCCCGAGATCAAGCGCCGCCGATTCGAGAGACTCTCCGCGAAACTGGAGCGCGTTTCCCGACAATTCGCGCGCTCCTTCGTCGGCAAGTCGCTCGACGTAATGATCGACGCCCCTTGCGTTAGCGACAACGGAACCCCGATGCGCAACGTCCGCGTTGGACGAACCGTCGCCGACGCCCCCGACGTCGACCCGATCGTCTACGTAACGGGGCGCGATCTCGAGTTGGGCGTCCCGACGCCCTGCGAAATCGTCGACGCCCAAGGACTCGATCTAATCGCCGTTCCCCTCGATCCCGCAAAGCTTTACGTCTCCAAAGAAGAGCGCCGCGAAGCCGCCGAGCGCGCCGAAGGAGAGACCGGGCGCAAGAAAGGGAAGGGGAAAAAAGGCAAGCGCTCCTAGGTTTGCGAGCGATCGCCTCGCGCGAGTCAAGAAAAAAGCGGAACCTCGACCAAAGGTTCCGCTTTTTCAATGTCCGAGAAATATCCGAGCCGCCTTTGTCGCCGCGGATTAATTCCCCAACGACTGCAACGGCGCGGGAATGCGACCCCCAAAGTTGACGAACTGCGAGCTCGCTCCGACGTTCCTCACCTCCATCACGGGAGACGCTCCGAAGAGCCCTCCGAACTCGACGCGATCGCCCGCTTTCTTGCCGGGACATGGGACGAGCCGGGTCGCGGTCGTCTTGTTGTTGATGACGCCGATGGCGAGCTCGTCGGCCATAATGGCGGAGATCGTCTCGGCGGGGGTGTCGCCGGGGATTAGAATCATATCGAGCCCGACGGAGCAGACGGCGGTCATCGCCTCGAGTTTTTCTAGCGACAAGTGCCCCTTTTCGGCGGCGGCGGCGAGCGTCGAATCCTCCGAGACCGGAATGAACGCTCCGGACAGACCTCCGACCGAGCTCGACGCGAAAAGCCCGCCCTTTTTAACCGCGTCGTTAAGCATCGCGACCGCGGCGGTCGAGCCGGGCGCGCCGACTCGCTCCAAACCGAGCGTTTGCAAAATTTCCCCGATACTGTCGCCGATCGCCGGGGTCGGCGCCAAGGACAGGTCGACGATTCCAAACTGCGTGTCGAGCCGGTCGGCGACCTCTCGTCCGATCAGCTCGCCGATGCGGGTTACGCGAAAACTCGCGGTTTTGATTTCTTCGGAGAGATCCGAGAGCGTCAGCTTCTTGCCCGACTCTCTCGCCGCGGCGATTCGGCGCTCCAGCGCGCTGCGCACCACGCCCGGTCCCGAGACCCCGATGTTGATCGCGGCTTCCGGTTCGCCCGCGCCCATGTACGCGCCCGCCATAAACGGGTTGTCGTCGGGAATATTCGAGAAGACGACTAGCTTGGCGGCGGCGAACCCGTTGTTCGCCGCGTCCAAATTGGCGATATCGAGAATCGTTTGCCCGAGGGTTTTGAGCGCGTCCATATTGATTCCCGCCTTGCGCGAGGCGGCGTTGACGGAGGCGCAGACGCATTTGGTCTCGTTGAGAACCTCCGGAAGCGACTCGATGAGAACCCTGGCTCCGTCCGCGACGCCTTTCTGGACGAGCGCGGAGAATCCTCCGACGAAGTCGACCCGGCAACGTTGCCCCGCCTCGTCGAGCGTCTTAGCCAACTGAAGCGCCGCGTTTTTACCGTGTCCGGAGAGGAGAATCGACGCCGGAGAAACCGCGATTCGCTTGTTCGTAACCGGGATTCCGTACTTGACGCTCATTTCCTCGCAGACCTCGACCAGCCGACTCGCGCGAGAGACGATCTTGTGATAGACCTTCTTGCACATCTGGTCGACGTTGGACGAGGCGCAGTCGTTCAAGTTCAGCGCCATCGTTACCGCGCGCACGTCCAAGTGCTCCGCGTGCAGCATTCGAATAGTGGAGAGGATTTCGTCGGTTCTAAGCATGGATTTCGGTCTCTTGTCGGTTGCGCGCGCCCAAAATCACGAGCGCCGCGCTCGCGAATATATAGGCCGTTCGTTCGCCTCATTATAGGCGGTTTTCGATTCGTTTCAAGCGGGGGCGCGGAACGGCGAGCGCCGATTATTTTCGCTAGATTGCGCAAATTAAACTCGCCGATTTCATCGTTCGAGCTAAAACTTGAAAAAAAGAAGATTTGTCGGAGTCGCTTGGGAACCCTCCCTTGCGCGGTTTGTCAATTAATGATAGAATTAGGCGTCGGCTTGGCGCGGAAATTTTGTTGGCAACTCCCCGCGCCCGGCTTGAACCGGGCTCGTTAAATTCGTTCGGGCGACATTTTTATTTAACTCAAGGATTTTTTGAATGAACGTTCAACTTGGCAAGAACAAGCGCGGCTTCACGCTTGTCGAACTCTTGGTCGTGATCGCGATCATCGGTATTTTGATCGGGCTTTTGCTTCCCGCCGTTCAAGCGGCTCGCGAGGCGGCTCGCCGCATGCAGTGCACCAACAACCTCAAGCAACTGGCGATCGCGCACCAAATGTACGCCGACAAAGAAGGCGGCAACAAGCTCCCGCTCGCGCTTCAAGTCGGTTGCAACGGCGACGCCAACCAGACCGACACCTTCTCGTGGCACGCGCGCACCCTGCCGTTCATCGAGCAAGCCGCTCTTTATAGCACGCTCGATTTCAGCAAGCGCGTCAACGCCGGCAATCACTACGAGTATCGAACCGCGCTGATCCAGACGCATCAGTGCCCGAGCGAGCCGGAAGCGATCGGCGAAAAGGGCGCTCGCGATTGGTGCGCTCGTCGTTCCTGTTACGTCGTCAATTTGGGCAATTCCAATTTCGAACAAGCCGACGTCAACAACTGGGACGGTCGCGGTTCCTACAAAAACAAGAAGGCCCCGTTCCGCGCCAATTCCGCGATTAAGCTTGGCGATATCAAAGACGGTCTGTCCAACACCCTCTGCTTGTCCGAGTGCCAGATCAATTCGAACGAGGAAGGTTACCGCGGCACCTACGGAATCGTCATTTTCTCCAACGGTTGCGGTTTCACCGCCTATCTTGGACCGAACCCGACTTATTCGACCGACCACGGGCGTCAAGCTTGGGATCAAGACGACTACACCCCTCCGTTCCCGAACCACGGACCTAACGACGGCAATCGTTGGGGCCCCGCGTGTTATCCCGCGCGCTCCTCGCACTCCGGCGGCGTCAACGCGGCGATGTGCGACGGTTCGGTTCGTTTCGTTCCGACCGTCGTCGACATTGAAGTCTGGCGCGCGATGGCGACCTCCAAGGGCTCCGAGACCGTTTCGATGAACTAGGCGATTCGCGATTCGCGTAGAAACAACGTTGCCAAGGGGCTCGCCGTTATTAGCGTCGAGTCCCTTTTCTTTGTAAATTCTTTGTCGACCGCGTTCGAAAAATATAAAATTTTTTTTGCAATTTACTTGCAACGCGGGTCGATACCCAATACAATGAGCGGACGGGCGCCTCGGTCGCGTTCGCGGATCGAGCGCGCCGCGTTCATTTTCCTCGTTTCACGATATGATAAGGACAACAATGCGTAAGAACATCGCTCTACACGCCGCGCTTTTTAGCGTTCTTCTCTGCCTCGCCGCGCTCGCCGGTTGCGCCAAGAACGACGGGCTTTGCACCGTCGAAGGAACCGTGACGCTCGACGGCGCCCCCCTCGCCGAGGGAACGATCAATTTCGGACCGATGGCGGGTTCCAGCGGCACCGCGACCGGGGCCAAAATCGAGAACGGTAAGTATTCCGCGCGCGCTTCCGAGGGCGAGATGATCGTCAATATCCGCTCGCAGAAGAAAGAGACGACCCAAGATCCTGAACACGGTGAAACAATGACGTTCACCGAGCTTATCCCTGAAAAATATAATCAACAAAGCGAACTGAAAGCGACGATCAAGCCCGGAAAGAACACTTTCGACTTTGATCTGAAATCCGAAGCGAAAGAGTAATAGTTGGTTTATTAACCGGTTTTGATAATATCCGCCTTTTCCTTTTTTTCTAGGAGACGCCGTAATGAAATCATTGTCCAGTAGACGAGGGTTCACGCTCGTCGAACTCTTGGTCGTCATCGCCATCATCGGCATTTTGATCGGGCTTTTGCTTCCCGCCGTTCAGGCGGCGCGCGAGGCGGCTCGCCGCATGCAGTGTACCAACAACCTGAAACAGCTGGCGATCGCATGCCAGAGCTACGCCGATCAAAACGACGGGAAATTCCCGATCGCAGTACAAGTAGGAGGCGATAATGGTTATGGGACTTACGTTGCCGACTTTACGGATACGTTCTCTTGGCATGGACGTACTTTGCCGTTCATAGAGCAAATGCCCCTTTATCAAACGTTTGATTTCAATACGTCCGTTGGCGCCGGACACCATGTCGAATACCGCAAAGCTCTAATTTCGACCCATCAGTGCCCGAGCGAGCCGGAAGCGATTGGTGAAAAAGGGAACCAAACTTGGTGTGTGCGTCGTTCTTGCTACGTCGCCAACCTCGGCAACTCCAACTATCGCAACGACGAAGTTGTTAACTGGGACGGTCGCGGCTCTTACAAAGCCAAGCCCGGTCCGTTCAAGTACAACGAAGCGGTCAAAATGGGCGACATTAAAGACGGCACCTCCAACACCCTTTGCTTCTCCGAAGTTCAGATCAACTCGAACGAAGACGCGTATCGCGGCAACTACGGCACGGTTCTGTACTCCAACGGCGCCGGTTTCACCACGTTCCTCGGCCCGAACTCCACCTACGAGGTCGACTATGGTCGCGCTCCTTGGGATCCGGAAGAGTTCACGCCCCCGATGTACTGCCACGGCTACGGCGTCTGGTACGCCGCGACGTTCCCGGCTCGTTCCTCTCACTCCGGCGGCGTGAACGCGGCGATGTGCGACGGCTCGGTCCGCTTCGTCTCCAACACGGTCGATCTGGAAGCCTGGCGCGCCGCCTCCACCCGCAAGGGCAACGAGACGCTCCAACTCGACTGATCTTTTTCCGCTAGTTTAGCGCGAATCAAAAAGGGCTCGCTCTCGAAAACTCGGGAGCGAGTCTTTTTATTTCGCTTTCGCGCCCCTATTCCCAAACGGAGAAAAAAGAGTAAAATGAGAGGAACCGTCCCCGTCGGAAATTCGTTCGCGTCGTCGCGTCGGGAAAATCGACGAGGGCTCGGTCGCCTCGCGCCTTGTTCGCAAGTCGCGTCGCGTCCGCTTTTTATAACCTTACAACGCCATATGAGACGAAAGGGCGAAGAAGTGTTGCAGCAAGAACGTTTCGCTAAAATCGACAGAATGTTCAATCCCAAGTCCGTCGCGGTCGTCGGCGCGTCGGCGAAAAAGGGAACCGTCGGAAACGACGTTCTCCTCAACCTGATTCGCGACTACAAAGGCGAAATCTACCCGGTCAACCCCAAGGGCGGCGAAATCGAGGGCAAGCAAGCTTATACGACCCTCGCGGAAATTCCCGGCGACGTCGATCTGGTCTGCGTTCTCGTCAACGCGAAATTCGTCGAATCGGTCGTCGACCAAGCGATCGAGAAAAACGTTCAAGCGATCGTCATCATCTCCGCCGGATTCAAAGAGACCGGTAAGGAAGGCGCGGAAATCGAGAAGCGCATGGCGGAAAAAGCCCAAGCCGCCGGGATTCCGATCGTGGGTCCGAACTGCCTCGGGGTCATCAACGCCGAAAGCGGCTTGAACGCCTCGTTCGCCTCCAAGATTTGCGCCCCCGGCTCCCTCGCGTTCATTTCGCAATCCGGCGCGCTGTGCACCTCCGTGCTCGACTTTGCCGAGCAGCGCCAGATGGGGTTCAGCAAGTTCGTCTCTTTCGGCAACAAGTCCGA
Organism: Thermoguttaceae bacterium; assembly: GCA_017441605.1. Taxonomy (GTDB): domain Bacteria; phylum Planctomycetota; class Planctomycetia; order Pirellulales; family Thermoguttaceae; genus RUG369. Next base: position 94,070 of record JAFRXD010000060.1, read on the forward strand.
CGTCGACGAAACCCAGTTGCTCGAATACCTCGCCGACGACCCCAAGACCAAGGCGATCGCGCTCTATCTCGAAAGCATCGCGGACGGCAAAGGCTTTATGGAAGTGGCCTCGCGCATCTTCTGGGAAAAGGGCAAAGTCGTGCTCTGCCTGAAGTCCGGTCGCTCCGCCGAAGGCGCCAAGGCCGCCAGTAGCCACACCGGCTCCCTCGCCGGCTCCGACGCCGTTTACGACGCCCTCTTCACCCAATGCGGCGTCCAGCGCGTCGACACGATCGCCGAGCTCTTCGACCGCGCCTCGCTCTACACCACCCAGCCCGAGCCCAAAGGCAAGAACCTCGCGATCATCACCAACGCCGGCGGCCCCGGCATTATGGCGACCGACGCCGCGATTCGCAACGGGCTCAAGCTCGCCGTTCTCTCCGAAGAGACCAACGCGAAGCTTAAGGAAGTCATGCCCGCGGCCGGCTCGATCCACAACCCGATCGACGTCCTCGGCGACGCGCACAGCGACCGCTACCAAGTCGCGACCGAAATCGCGATGAGCGATCCGAACGTCGATATGGGCTTGGTCATTCTCACGCCGCAATCGATGACCGACTCCGACAAGATCGGCGCCGATTTGCCCGCCGTCATTAAGAAGATCGGCAAGCCGGTCGTCTGCGCGTTCATGGGCGCGGTTTCCGTTCAAGAGGGCGTCGATCTGCTCGTCAAGCAAGGGGTTCCGAACTACTCGTTCCCCGAGGACGCGGTCGCCGCGCTCGGCGCCTACGTTAAGCTCGCCGAATTCCGCGGTCTCACCGGTCGCGAGTACATGGACGCCGCCGATTGCGACGTCGAGAAAGCGAAGAAGATCGTCGCCGACTACCTCGGGGACGCCGACGAAAAGTACCTGACCCAGGCCGACTGCCGCCCGATCTTCCAATGCTACAACCTGCCGCTGCTGGCCAGCTGCGTCGCCCATAGCGCCGACGAGGCCGCCAAGTTCGTCGAAGAGCTCGGCAAGAAGGTCGTGATGAAGGTCATGTCCGACGACGTCAAGCACAAGTTCGACGCGGGCGGGGTCATTCTGAACGTCGAGGGCGCCGACGCCGCGCGCGCCGCTTACGCGCAAATCTACGCGAACGTCGAAAAGAACGTCCCGGGCGCCAAGATCGACTCGATCCTCATCGAGCAAATGGCGGAGTCGGGAGTCGAGGTCATTCTCGGCTGCAACCGCGACGCGAAAGGTCCGCTCGTGATGATCGGTCACGGCGGCACTTACGCCGAGCTCTGGAAGGACGTCGCGTTCCGCCTCGCCCCGATGCAGAAGATTTCCGCCGAGCGCATGGTTCGCCAGATCAAGACGTTCAAGATGCTCGACGGCTTCCGCGGGGCTCCCAAGAAGGACGTCGCCGCCCTGGAGAAGACCCTCCTGAGCTTCGCCACGATGCTCGTGAACCATCCGGAAATCGCCGAGTGCGATATCAATCCGCTCATCGTCCACGACGCCGGAAAAGGCTGCTCGGTCGCCGACAGCCGCATTATGCTCCGCCGCGTTAAGTAGTCGAGAGCCGTTTTTTTGAAAAGAGGCGAGCGCGGCGCCGTTTTTGCTACGCTCGCGCTCGAGATTCGGAGCGAAAAGTTCCCGAGCGCGCGCTCGTAGGTCGCCGCGCTCGGGTCGGCTTCTCGCTCCTCGTTATTTATCGTCAAAACGCAATTTGAGATCGCAATGCCTTACGAAGAACGTTTTCCCGCCAATTTGGGATCGATGAGCGCCGGTTACGATTATCAGCGTCAGCGCAATATGACGCTCGGCGATTTGCTGTTGGAGAACCGCATTATTTTCCTGCAAGGGGAAATCACCGACGGATCCGCGAACGAAATCATTATGAAGTTGCTCTATTTGCAGAGCGTGAATCGCCGCAAAGACGTCAACTTCTATATCAATTCCCCCGGCGGCAGCGTTTCCGCGACCCTCGCGATTTACGACACGATGAAGATCCTCTCCTGTCCCGTCGCCACCTATTGCGTCGGGCTCGCCGCGAGCGGGGGGGCCATTCTTCTCGCGGGGGGGTCTAAGGGAAAGCGATACGCGCTCCAGCACGCCAAGGTCATGATTCACCAGCCGTGGGGAGGCGTCGGAGGGCAAATTTCCGATATTGAAATCCAAGCGAACGAAATCGTTAAGGACAGACAAATCCTCAACGAGATTCTCGCCGAGGCGACCGGAAAGAGCGCCGAGCAGATCGCGAAAGACATCGATCGCGACTACTACCTGAGCGCCGAGGAGGCGAAGGAGTACGGGCTGGTCGACAACCTCCTGACCAAAGCCCCGGTCGTCGAGAGTAAATCGACCCTATGACCCCTTCCGAACCGGAACCGTAGAGACAAATTCGCAACCCGAAACATCGCGAGGATTTAACGTGTCGACAATTTACGTCATAGACAAAAAAAACGGCGTCGAGCGCTCGATGGACATCTACAGTCGGCTCCTAGAAGACCGCATCATCTTTCTAGGGGAGGGCGTTAACGACGACACGGCGAACTTGGTCGTCGCCCAGTTGCTCTTCTTGCAGTCGCTCGACCCGCAAAAAGACGTTCACTTCTATATCAATTCGCCCGGCGGCAGCGTCTCGGCGGGGCTCGCCATTTACGACACGATGCAATACATAAGCTGCGACGTCGCGACCTATTGCATCGGACAGTGCGCCTCGATGGGGGCGGTGCTCCTCACCGCCGGAGCCCCCGGCAAGCGCTTCGCCCTGCCAAATTCCCGCGTGATGATCCATCAGCCCCTCGCCGGAATGCAGGGAACGGCCGAAGAGATTATGATCCACGTCAACGAGTATCGCCAAACGAAAGACAAGTTGAACGCGATTCTCCAAAAGCACACCGGGCGAACGATGGACGAAATCGTCCGCGACACGGATCGCGACAACTTTATGTCCGCCGAGCAAGCGAAAGCCTACGGACTCGTCGATCAAGTCGTCGAGAAGATCTCGTAATCCGGCTCCAGCTCGCCGAAAAGCGTTTTTGTTCGCGCTACCGCGCGGTAGCGCGAACAAAAACGCCTTCGGCGTCGCTCGCGCTCGTCCTTATTGAGTTTGGTTCGCGCAAAAGACGAAAGATTTTTCTTTTATTCCAATTGCGCGTTTTTTCTCCCCATTGTTTTCTTTATTCCCTTTTCTTTCGTTTTTTTTGAGATTGAACCGTCTCGCGACTTGAATTGGCGAAAAGTTCTCGTTATAATCGAGGCGGCAGTTTTCATCATCTTCCGTTTTCCCGTTAAAAAACGCTATAAAGACGGCGTTTAGAAAGCGAGACGTCTATGACCAAGCGCAAATCCGGATTCACGCTGGTTGAACTGTTGGTCGTGATCGCGATCATCGGTATTTTGATCGGTCTGCTCCTCCCGGCGGTCCAAGCCGCGCGGGAAGCCGCCCGGCGCATGCAGTGCACCAACAATCTTAAGCAGTACGTCCTGTCGGTTCACAACTATCACGACGTGAACGGGGTTCTGCCCGCGTCGCGAATGGACTTCTACAACTTCAACACGAACCAATACGACGACTCGGCTTACGGCGGGTTTGTAGGCGCGACGGTCGCGCTTCTGCCCTTTATGGAGCAAAACCCTCGCTACGAAGCGTTCGTTAAAGACGCGAAAAGCGCCGGGAACAACTCGTGGCCTTTCGCCAGTACGAGTACTTACACCGACAAGATCCCGACGATTCTCTGCCCGAGCGACGGTCAAGCCGCGCTGCCCTCCCCGCACCAGAATATGTGCCGCATTAGTATTTGCGTCAGCCTAGGGGACGGTATGTGGCACAACGCGCGCCCCGACTGGAGCGAGGGCGCGACCGCTAAAGTCGACTCCCGAGGGTTCTTCGCGCCCAAGACCTGGCGCCCCCTCTCCTTCGCGACCGACGGAACGTCCAATACCGCCGCGATTAGCGAGATGATCGGCGACAAAAACAGGTCGACCAAAGTCAAGGGCGGCGTCTTTAAGACCAGCTCTCTGCACGACGGGCAAGCGAAGCCGGGCCCGTGCCTGACCGAGTCGCGCCGCGCCGACGATCCCACCGAGCTCAACTCCGGCACCGACACCTGGCGCGGGCTTCTTTGGACCGACGGTCGCTCCGTCAACGGGGCGTTCACCACGGTTCTGCCTCCGAACAGCCCCTGCTGCATTTACTCCTGGCCGAATATCGAGAACTACGCTTGGGGCGTTTTCAGCCCGCAAAGCTTCCACTCCGGCGGCGTGAACGTTGGGCTCGCGGACGGCTCGATCCGGTTCGTGTCCGACACGATCGACGCGGGTTCCCCGAACTCCTACGGGGTCGTTTCGGGCAAGTCGCCTTACGGAGTCTGGGGCGCGCTCGGTTCTCCGACGGGCGGCGAATCGGTTTCCAACTAGCGCGAACAACCGCAAAACGAAAGGCTTAACAATGCGAAGAGCCCTTATTGTCGCCGCGCTCGCGATTCCGCTCCTGACGCTCGCGAGCTGCGGGGGGCGCAAAACCCCGCCGGACATGCCGAAGTTGCAGCCGACGACGATCACGATTACCCAAGAGGGCGCCCCGGTCGAGGGCGCGAACGTTCAGCTCGTTAAGAAGGACGATCTGAACTACAAGTGGCTACCGGGCGGAATAACCGACGCCCAGGGCGTTTGCGTCGTTAAGACGCAAGGCTTGTACCCCGGCGCTCCCGAGGGCGATTTCCAAGTCGTTGTCTACAAGACGACTCGCATGGAGAGCGAGACGCGCAAAAACGTCCCCGAGCCGACCAATCCCGCCGAAGCCAAAGAGTGGATTAAAAAGGTCGCCGAAGAGGAAAAAGAGTACGAGGAAATCGATCCGAAGTACAAAAAGTACGACCAAACCGACCTGACGATTACGATCGCCTCCGGCAAAAACGCTCAAACGTTCGACGTCGGCGCCAAGGTTCATATCGAGAACAAACAAACGCTGACTAAGTAGGCGCGAAAGCGTCCGATTCGTCCAAAAGAAGCCGCGTCGCTTTTCGGAGCGACGCGGCTTCTTCGCGTCTAGCTCCGAGGCGAATTTTCGCGAAACACGGTTGGCGTCCGATCCCCGCGCTCGACGTTTTATGGCGGGAACGCGCTCGTTTTCGCCGCCGGGGGCGGGTTCGTCCAACGCTCGTCGGGTCTTAAGGCGCCGTTCTAACGCCGCTAAGGAGGTTCGAACCGCTTCCGGTCGTCGTTTTCCGAAATTTGTTCGGAAACGGAAATCTCGGCGGCGACGCGAGCGCAAGGACGCTCGACGTTCCCGCGTCTCTCCTTGCCGTTGGTCGCTCTTGCGACGAAACGAAGACGTTGTCTTGGAACGTCGCTTCTTTACGACGTTAAGATGGGGAAGCGAACAAATTTAGCTAATTCAAGAAAGTTTGAGGGCGGTTTGCGAAATACCGCGAATATTTGCCCCGCGCGCGAATCGCAAAAAGGTTCAATTAATTCTAAAAGCCCTTGAAAAAAGCTATTATTCGTTACAATGAGGGAGTCGCGCGGTTTGGTCGCGGCTTGCGAGAAGTCGCGGTTTTTTGTCGATTTTCGCGAGGAAACGCGCCAAGCCGAGGTTTTGATTTGAACGGTCGGCAACGCGGGATCGTCGCCGATCGTAACGGACGACGGCGCGCGAAACTGGTCTCGGCGCCGTTGTCTCGTCAATGGGTTTTCGCTAGAGAATTTGCGGACAATCCGCGATTCGAGAAGAAGGGGAGCGCGATATGGCCAACAAGAGTCGCCGACGCGGATCGCTAGATCTTTTCCGTTTTCGTTCTTCTAATCGCTCCAAGACCGGGAGCGCGTCGAAATCGCGAAGGGCGCGCTTGGAGTCGCTCGAAGAGCGCCAATTCCTGAGCGCGACCCCGTTGGACGCGCTCCCCGACGGCGGAGGAGACGTCGTCGAACAAGCTCCGCTCCTCGAGGAAAATCTCGTCGTTCCGCTGGCGACGACCGCCGATTACAACGCGTTCGACCTCGCGAAGTTGCAAGCCATTGGGCTGACCCCGACGAGTTCCGGGGTCGTCTGGAGCGCCGAGGGACGTCTCGTCGAGCTGAACGCCGACAACCTCGCGATAACGGAGATCGACCTGTCGGGTTGCGACGCGCTGAAGAAGTTGTACTGCAGAGGGTTGGGCTTTTCCGGGGGCGAGTTGCAAACGCTTAATCTTTCCGGTTGCGCGAATTTGCAAACGCTCCTTTGTTCCTATAACCGTTTGACGAATCTCGACGTGTCCGGTTGCGTCAACCTAAAAACGCTCGATTGTTTCGTTAACGCGCTAACGAGTCTCGACGTATCCGATTGCGTCGCTCTACAATCGTTAGATTGCGGAAACAACGCGCTAACGAGTCTCGTCGTTTCCAACTGCGCCAATCTGAAAACCCTTGATTGCTACCAAAACGGTTTGACGAGCCTCGACCTTTCCGATTGCGCGAATCTCCAATCGCTTTATTGCTACGATAACGCGCTAACGAGTCTCGACGTTTCCGATCGCGCCAAGCTGAGGACTCTTTATTGCCACAATAACGCGCTGGAGGAACTCGACGTCTCCGGTTGCTCGAATCTAAGATCGCTCAAATGCTACTCTAACGCTCTCGAGGATCTCGGCGTTTCCGATTGCGCCAACCTGCAAGAGCTTTATTGCGACGATAACGACTTGACGAGTCTCGACGTTTCCGAGCTCTCCGCGCTGCGCTCGCTCGATTGTCGCGCTAATAATCTAACAAGCCTCGACGTCTCCGATTGCGCGAATCTGCAATCGCTCGTTTGCGACGGCGACAAACTAACGAGCCTCGACGTCTCCGATTGCGCGAATCTGCAATCGCTCGTTTGCGACGGCAACAAGCTAACGAGCCTCGTCGTCTCCGGTCTCGCGAATTTGCAATCGATTTCGTGCGTCGACAACTCGCTAACGAGCCTCGACGTTTCCGGTTGCGCCAGGTTACTCTCGCTCTTGTGCGCAGAAAATAGTCTGTCGAGCCTCGTCGTTTCCGGTTGCGCGAATCTGCAAACGCTCGAGTGCGACGACAACGCGCTAACGAGTCTCGACGTCTCCGATTGCGTCAATTTGAAAAAGCTATATTGCGGCGGCAACGCGCTAACGAGTCTCGACGTCTCCGTTTGCGCCAATTTGCAATCGCTATTTTGCGAGGAAAACGCGCTAACGAGCCTCGACGTCTCCGAGAGCGCGAATTTACAATCGCTTCGTTGCTACGATAACGCGCTAACGAGTCTCGACGTCTCCAATTGCTCCAAGTTGTTGTCGATTTATTGTTACGAGAACGCGTTAACCGGTCTCGACGTTTCCGAGCGCGCGAATTTGCAAAGGCTTTATTGCTACTCCAACAATCTAACGAGTCTTAACGTTTCCGGTTGCGCGAACCTGCAAACGCTTCATTGCTCCACTAACGCGCTAACGAGCCTCGACGTTTCCGATTGCGAGAAGCTACTGGAAATTTATTGTTCCGTCAACGCGCTAACGAGTCTCGACGTCTCCAATTGCGCAAAGCTAACTTATCTCTCCTGCAATTACAATAATCTGACGAGTCTCGACGTTTCCGGTTGCGAGAAGCTGGCGACGCTCAATTGTAGAAATATCGAGACGTTAACGAGCCTCGACGTTTCTAACTGCCTCGAACTTGGCGATCTGAGCGTTCGAACGACCGCGCTCTCTTCCTTGGATCTGACGAACAACGCGAAACTATATCGGTTAATCTTCGACGCGGGACTCGCGAAAATCGCGATGAACCGCGAAGGCGAAGGCGCCGTTTTGATGAGGGCGTTCCGCGCCGACGATTGGGACGCGCTCGTCGTCTTGGACGGTTCCGGAACCGCTCTTGAAACGACTATCGACGGCGAATTTATCAATTTCTCAATCGAACCGTCCGCGACCGATCCGATCGCGATTTCGTACCAAAAGAACGGAACCGTCGTCGCGAGGACGACGATCAACGAAACGCGGCTAGAAGCCCCCGCGATCTCGAGCGTCGCGACGACGTTAACGGAGGCGACGTTCGAGCTCGATTCGGTCGCCAACGCCGCGAACTACGTCGTCGAGTTCGGAACCGACCCGACGTTCGCGAATTGCTCGACGGAGAATTGCGCGACGCCCGGCGCGAAAACGATCTCCGGCTTGGAATCGGGAACGACTTACTACTTCCGCGTCAAAGCGACCGCCGACGGATATGGCGACTCCGATTGAACGACTTTCGAAGCGACGACGCTCGACCCGAGCGTCGTCCCGCTCGACGTCCCGACGATCGCCGCGCTCTCCGGAACCAAAACCGCGATCGTTATTAAGCTCGACGCGGTCGAGGGCGCCCGGAATTACGTCGTGGAATACGCGACCGACCCGTCCTTCTCCGACGCCGTCGCGAAGACTTATTCGAGCGCGGGCACAAAGACGATCTCCGGTTTGTCGACGGGAACTTGGTATTGCGTCCGCGTCAAAGCGACCGCGACGGGGCGCCCCGACTCCGTTTATTCCGAGACGAGAAAGGTCTATACCGGCGCTTCTTACGCGACGCCGTCGTTCACGTTCTCGGCGGTGAAAACCGCCGTCGTGCTTAATATCAAGCCGGGCAAGATCGACGCCGTCCAAGGGGCTCCGGAGAAATACGTCGTCGAGTATAGCGAGAGTCCCGATTTCTCGAACGCTAAGTCGAAAACAATTTCTCAGGCATATGACGAGGACGGAACGCTCAAACCGTGCAAACCGACGATTTCCGGCCTGACTTTTGGAACGATTTACTACTTTCGGGTCAAAGCGATCGGCTCGCTCGGCAACGACTCGGGCTGGAACAACTACAACGGCAAGACGATCGCCGCGGGGCAACTCGCCGTTCCGACGTTCTTCGCGAGTAAAATCGGAGCCGATTTCTTCAACGTAAGGTGCTACAACTCCGCGAGCGCGTCCGGTTTTGAGGTAATGTATTCGACGAGTCCCGATTTCTCGGACGCTCAATGCGCGCAAGGCTCCGCCTCTTCGGGAATCGTCGCGGTTACCGGATTGGACCCGAACGCGAAATACTACTTCAAAGTCCGCGCCCTCGGCGACAACGTTTCGCGCGTCGACAGCTCATGGTCCTCGATCGTTGGAAGCGCGACGACGAAAGCCGCTCCGACCTCGAGCGCCGTTCTCGACTCCGAATCCGCCTTCGAGAACTACTTCGAAGACGAGCTCGACGACCTCTGGGAAGTTCTCGCCCAAACTTTGGCGAAGTAGACCGCGGCGAGGCGCCGCGGGCGCTTTTGTTCGCGCTACCGCGCGGTTGGGGCGCCGCGGGCGCTTTTGTTCGCGCTTCCGCGCGGTTGGGGCGCCGCGGGCGCTTTTGTTCGCGCTTCCGCGCGGTTGGGTAAACGAACCGCTCCCGTTGGTCGCTAGCCTTTGTAGAAGGACTCTAGAGGCGGTTTGGTCGTTTGGAAGTCAAAAAAGGAAGTTAAGACCGAGGGAAACTAAGCCGCCTTTGCCAGTTTGCGAACGGTCGCGAGAGAAAGCCCCGTGCTTTGCGCGATTTGAGCGGGTGAAAGAATGCCAAACGCCAATAGATTCTTGGCGGTGTTAATCGCGCCCTTCTCCCTTTCGCGTTTTACCGCTTCCTGCTCGCGTTTTGCCGCTTCCTGCTCGCGCCTTGCCGCCTCCCGCTTGAGTTTCGCCGTCTCTTTCTTAAAGCGCGCTTCGGCGCTCTTCACCGCGTCCTTCACCGCGCTCTCGATTTCCGCTCGCACGGCCCAGTCTTGTTCGCATTCCAGTCTCATAATATTCTCCAATTCCCCTCGATTCTCTTCAAAAAATTCGACCAACGCCCCGGCGGCGAGACATATTCTAATCGTGTTGATTACGACGTCCTCCGCGTTGTCGTAGAGCTTTTGTTGCTCCGCAAACGTTCGTTCGAAGAACGAAAATTGATCGAGGATCGTCCCGTCCGGGCGGTTCGGATCCCCCGATATTACCCGAGCGACAAAGTCGGGCATATCGGGGTCGTTCTTGTAGAACAGTTTCCTCACCGACAAACGCCCGGGGATCTTCTTATCCCCGGAATAGAGGATATAGGCTCTCGGCTTCGCCAAGCGAATCTTCTTTTGGTCAAAAAGCTCCTTGTTATGCTTGCCGTCGGCGTAATACCAGAGCCAGTAAAGCGCCAAATAGAGGAACAATCTGAAAACGACGTTGATATTCCACCTCGACTGGGCCTCGACGAAGACGAGCAATTCGTCGCGAACCCTTAGCGAGAAGTCGTTATAGCGACTGCTCGTGAAAACGGGGCGCAACGTAATGATTTCGAGGTCGTCCTCGGTCGCTTTGACGTCGTCGGGACAGATCGCCTTGTAGAATTCGAGCGATCGCTTCTTGGTCGATAGCAGCTTTGTAAAAACGCTATCTCGAACGTTATGTTTCACCCTAAAAGGCAGTTTTACGACTTTGACCATCGCGGTTCTCCTACGTCGCGCGAGCGTCGCGCGAGCGTCGCGCGAGGGTAGTATACCGATAATCGGCGCGCGATTCAAGCGCTCGACGCAAAAAAGAGTTCTAGAAAAGATTCGTTCGGCGCGAGAAGAAGTCGACCAAGAGCCCCAAGAGTCCCTCTAAAGCAAAAAGAGTCCCCCAAAGGCCCGCCGAGGGCGGGTTTTGTTCGCGCCACCGCGCGGTGTGGGTAAACGACCCGCACCCCCGTTGGGCGCTAGTCTCCCTCGGCTGCAATCGCCCTCGTTGGCTCCCAAGCTCCCCTAGAATCCCGCTAAAGCAAAAAGAGCCCCCAAAGGGGGCTCGAGTCGTTTTACTCAACCGCGCGGTAGCGCGAACAAAAGCGCTTTTCGGCGCTTACGGCATTTTGGCGGTAACGCCGCCGGCGGCGGGCAGATAGGCGTTCTTGACGTAGTCGGCGACCATGCGGTGCGCGCTGAAGCGCCAGCCGAGAGTCGCGATCGAGTTCTTCATCATTTGGATCCAGTCGAGCGGGAGCCCGTGCTCGTTGCGGCGGTAGTACGTCGGAACGACCTGGTTCTCGAGCGCGTCGAGGAGGGCCTCGTTGTCGCGCTCGTCGGTAATATTGGCGTCGACGTGAGTCGTTCCGTCGCCGATCGCGAACCCGTTGGAGCCGTTGTACGCCTCGTTCCACCATCCGTCGAGAATGGAGAAGTTGAGGGCGCCGTTGAGGGCGGCCTTTTGCCCGGAGGTTCCGGACGCTTCGAGCGGGCGGCGCGGGTTATTGAGCCAGACGTCGACGCCCTGAACGAGTTGTCGCGCGATATTGATGTCGTAGTTCTCGAGGAACAAGACGCTATTGGCGAATCGCGGGTTGCGCTGGATCGCGGTGATCCGCTTAATCACGTCCTTGCCGGGGTTGTCGTGCGGGTGGGCTTTTCCGGCGAAGACGAACTGAACCGGGCGGTCGGGGTTATTGACGATCTTGTCGAAGCGCTCCTCGTCTTGGACGACGAGATACGCGCGCTTGTAAGTCGCGAACCGACGGGCGAATCCGATCGTGAGCGCGCGAGGATCGAGCACGCGCTTCGCCGCCTCGATCGCCTTTTCGTCGGCGCCGAGTCGCTCGAGCTGACGAACGTAATGGCGGCGCGCGAAGTCGACGAACAGCTTTTTGAGCGCGAAGTGCGTTTCCCAAAGCTCGCCGGGGTCGATATTTTCGATTTGCGCCCAGACGGCGGGGTCGATCGATTCCTCGGACCAGCCGGGCGTGGCGCGCTCGAAGAGCACCTTGATCTGCTGCGCCATCCAGGTGGGCGCGTGAACGCCGTTGGTAATGTGCCCGATCGGGGTTTCCTCTTCGGTCTTGTTCGGCCACAAGCCGCGCCACATCCGACGCGAAACGACCCCGTGCAGCGCGCTCACCGCGTTCGCGTAGCGCGACAATTTCAGCCCGAGCACCGTCATGCAGAATTCTTCGTTCGGATTGTCGGGATTGCGGCGCCCGAGCGCCATAAAGTCGCGCTGGGAAAGCCCGAGCGCCTCGCGCATCGGCTTGAGATGCTCTTCGACCAGGTCCGGGGAGAAGTAGTCGTGCCCCGCCTCGACCGGCGTGTGGGTCGTAAAGACGGTCTGCTGGGCGACGTCGCGCGAGGCGTCGTTAAAGGAAAGGCCGCAGCGCGCCATTCTGTCGCGAGTCGCCTCGAGGGTCGCGAAGGAGTTGTGGCCCTCGTTGAGGTGATAGACGCCCGGGGTAATTCCCATCGCGCGCAGAGCGCGAACGCCGCCGACGCCGCAGAGGAGCTCTTGTCGAATGCGGGTTCGCTTGTCGCCGCCGTAGAGGGTGCTGGTCAACTCGCGGTCGTCTTTGGAGTTTTGCTCGACGTCGGCGTCGAGCAGATAGAGGGAGACGCGCCCGACGCGAATAACGCGAACCTTGGCGTAGATGTCGCCGGTAGTCGTTTCGACTTTAACGACGAGTCGATTTCCGTCTTTGTCGTAACATGGTTCGAACGGAAGGTTTTGGACTTCGGTGTTGGTGTATTCCTCTTCCTGCTCGCCGTTGGCGTTGATCAGCTGCTTGAAGTACCCCTTGTCGTAGAACAAACCGACGGCGACGAGCGGCACCCCTAGCCCCGACGCGCTCTTGACGTGGTCTCCCGCCAGAACTCCCAGGCCGCCCGAATAGATCGGAACGGACTCGTGAAGCCCAAATTCGAGCGAGAAATAGGCGACCGGGCGAGACCCGAGCACCCCGGCGTTTTGGCGCGCCCAAGGGGTTTGCCGGGCGACGTAGTCCTTGTAGCGACGATACGCGACGTCGATGCGGGTTTGCAGCGCGAGCTCGAGCACGCGTTGCTCAAACTCTTCCGGCTCGTACTCGCGAAGCAGGGCGATCGGGTTGTGCGCGAGAACGCGCCAGCGGACCGGGTTGATCAGTCTGAAGATTTCGACGACGTCCGGGTGCCAGCTCCACCAAAGATTGCGGGTGAATTCGGCGCACTTTTCGTAAGCCGTGGTCGCGATGCGCGGGGTCGATTCCGCCATGTGTACGTTCTCCAAAATACGGTTTATGCTATTCGCGCCGGCTCTCGTCGGCGGCGAGTGGTTCGCGATGGTTCTCGAGCGCCCCTTTGGGCGTTCGGGGCTCCTATTCTTGCAACTTTTTATCGTTTTGTAAAGGGCGCCGCCTTAGACTCCGCTGGAAAAAAACGCCTTTTCGAGAAAGATTTCCCAAAAAAATTTTTCGCTCCCCTCAATCTCGCACAATGCGGTAATATCCGCGAAATTGTGGACGAAATCGCTCTTTCCGCGCGCCGTTACAACCGGTGAAAACCGTCGGGGCGTTGCAACCGCGCGCGAAACGAATATAATGGCGGCAAGCTAATCGGCGCGCTTCGCTCGGAGGGTCCTCCGGATTCTCCGCGACGTTTCGGAGCGCGCGTCGACACGAGCCGATCTCGCGCGAGTCGCGGGGTCGCGCGCATAAGAGTTTAAGGAATCGGACACGATGATGAAATCGATGCTTTTTGGCGCCGTCGCGGTCGTCGCTCTGACGCTCTGCGCCTCGAGCGCGCTCGCGGGAGGAACTAAAGTGACCGGCGTAAAATTTGGCGAAACGACCGAAGGGCAAGAAGTTTACGCGTACACGCTCGTCAACGCGAACGGGCTTTCCGCCAAGATCCTGACGTTCGGCGGGGTTCTTTTCGAGATGAACGTTCCGGACAAAAACGGCGTTTTCGCGAACGTCTCCTGCAATTATCCGACCGTGGCGGAATACCAGAAGATTCGCCCGTATTTCGGCTCGCTGGTCGGTCGCTTCGGCAACCGGATCGCGAAGGGCAAGTTCACCCTCGACGGCAAAGAGTACTCTCTCCCGCTGACCGACGCTCCGAACGCGCTGCACGGGGGCGTCAAAGGGTTCGACCAGAAGATCTGGGACGCCGTTCCGAGCGCCGATAAAGACGGCGCGTATCTGACCCTGAAATACACCGCCGCCGACGGCGAGGAAGGGTACCCCGGCAAGCTCGACGTTACCGTCGTCTACTCCCTCAAGAACGACAACTCTCTGACGATCGACTATACCGCGACGACCGATAAGGCGACCCCCGTCAACTTGACGAACCACACCTTCTGGAATCTCGGCGGGGCCTACTCCGGCTCGATTCTCGACACGGTTCTGCAACTGAACTGCCCGAAATTCCTCCCGACCGACGACACGCTCATCCCGACCGGCGAAGTCGCGTCCGTCGAGGGCACCCCGCTCGACTTCACGACCGCCAAGCCGATCGGCAAGGACATTGCCGGAATTACCGAGCCCTGCTTCAAAGGCGGCTACGACCACTGCCTCGTCCTCGCCGATAAAGCCGAGGGCGAAATGAGCCTCTGCGCCGTCGCCTACGACCCCGCCTCCGGTCGGAAAATGACGATCGAAACCACCGAGCCCGCCGTCCAATTCTACTCCGGAAACTGGCTCGACGGAACCACCTCCTGCAACGGCTACAAGTACGAAAAACAGTCCGCCTTCTGCCTCGAGACCCAGCATTACCCGGACTCCCCCAATAAGCCCGACTTCCCCAATACCATTCTCGAGCCCGGCAAGACCTATCGGCACACCACCGTTCACACCTTCTCTATCCAAGAATAGTTGGACTTGGTTTGGACGTTTAGATTGAAGAACGGCGTTTTGTCCGATGGACAGAGCGCCGTTCTTAACTCTTTGTTGTAAAAGAAGTAATGTCGATATCCCCGCTCGATCTCCCAAAAGTCCGTCTAGAGCCCTTGCGCCCCGACGACCGCGCTCGTTTTGTTCGCGATAATCAAGACGCGTTCAACTACGGGGCGCCGGTCGAATTTGGGCGGCGCGACGACCATTTTGAGGAGGAGGGCGAAATCATTTCCCGCGAAACCGTCGAGAAGGCGATCGACGGAGGCGAGGCGTTGCGAATTACGCTCGACGGCGCCAATGTCGGCGGCGCGGTCGTTCGAATCGACGGGGAGCGCGGCGAACTGGAGCTGTTGTTCGTCGATCCCAAGTCGCATAGCAAAGGGATTGGACAAGCCGCTTGGCTCGCGATCGAAAAGCGCTACCCGCAAGTTAGGCTTTGGACGACCCACACCCCCTACTTTGAGAGGCGCAATATCCATTTTTACGTTAATCGGCTCGGGTTTCATATCGTCGAGTTTTACAACGAGCGTTGGCCGGACCCGAACGATCCGAAACCCGACGAGCCGGAAGACGGTGTGTTTCGATTTGAGAAAAGAATCGAAGCGCCGACGAGCGATCGCCTTATCGAGCGTAGCGCGTCGCGAGCGTAGTTTTTTCCGAGGAGACGTCCTCAATGGAACAGCATTATAGCGAGATCAACGCCTGCGGCGTGGCGCGAGGCATTATGGCCGATTGGCCGCGCGATTTTTTGTACTGTCCGAAATGCGGCGGTTTTCCCGTTTCGACGCGGGAATACGTTTATACGTTCCACAAGCTGAAATGCCTTACTTGCGACAACGGGTTCGAAGTGATCAGTCAGTTCGAGAGGGAGCGCGAGAAACTCGTTTGGGGAGAGTATTGGTCTATCGAACATCGATTTAGAACGAACGATATTTACGACTTGCTCGTTCTAGCGTACTCCGAAACGACAAGAATTATCGACCTGTCCTTCGTTCCGAGGGTTTGTCTCGATTTCGACTCGCTTGGCAAAAACGGGGTCGCGGCGGTTATCGACCTTGCCGCGATTCCCTCTCAAGGCAAGATTAACTTATATCGCGACGGTCTAACTCGCGACAAAAGCGAAGTCGTCGATTGTTACAAACGCGCTAACTTCCTGTTCGGAGACGTCAAAGAGTCCAAGGGCTGGTTAATGGACGTCTTGTATTGCGCGGAGTGCTTGGGCAAAAAGGAGTTCGCGCTGAGCGAGCTTTACAAGTTCGTCGACTACTTGAAACAAAGGCGTCCCAACAATAAAAATATCGAAGCCAAAATCAGGCAACAGCTTCAGATCCTTCGCGATAAAAAGTATCTCGAATTTACGACTCGCGGCAATTATCGTTTGTTGCGTTGACCCGATTCGTTTGAGACGGACGCGGCGGAGCCGTCGACGGGCGCCGACTCCTTCGACCTCGCTACGGCGTCCAGATTCCCCAAACGTATTCCAGATACGCGAAGGCCTTTTCGCGCCACCATAGCGCGTCGTCTTTCTCCGCGGTTCCTATTTCGTGGAGATGGACGCAAGCGACTTCCCTAAAACAATCCCATCCTTTGTAAAACAATTCCCAATCGCCGTCGGGAAAACGACGATAGAATTCGACGTAGAGGTCGTCTTCGACCCTCTCGGGGTCGAGGGGCGCCTCTGTTTCGACGATTTTTTCGACAGTTTCATCCTCTTCGTCGTCCCAAAGGCCCTCGAGATTGAGTTGCGTCGCGACAAAGTTTTTTAATACCTTTCGGAGACGCTTCCGTTCGCTCCGCGCGAGCTCCTTGGCGGCGAAGGCGCTTTCGATTTCGACTTGATTGTCCATTGTTCGCGATCCGCTTTGCATATTATGGGCGCGTTATTTTAGATCCCCGTCGCCCTCGACCTTCAAACAATCAAGGTCGACGGGAAAACGAGCGATTCTCCGACGGTCGATTCGGCTCCGCAAACCGGCTTGCTCCGCGCTCGCGACCCTGGAACGGCGACGTCGCCGCGCTCGTTTCGATCTCTCCGTTATCGACGTAAAGATCCATGGCGGATCATTTTACCAACTAGCGGCGCGGCGTCAACGCAGCCCAGTCAAAAAATGTTCGGGACGGTTTTTCGCGCGCGCTCCTCGCGATTCGGAACCGCGCTCTCGGTAATCGCGGGTCGCAAAAAAAATAAAAGGGCGCTAGGAAAAGGGCGATTTTTCTGTTACAATGGGGCTGCGGCGAGTTGGACGGGACGACGTTCCGCTCCGCCCCCGCGCTTTTACCCTATTCGCGAGCGCCAGTCGTTCGCGCGGATTTCCCTTGGAAAAGGAACCAGTAGAATGGCATTGTTCGAAATTGAAACGGCGGGACACATCGTCATCACGTGGGCTGAGGACGAAGAGAACGCCAAGCAAACGCTGGAAGACGCTTACCCTGGCGAAGAGGCGATCCGGGTTACGCGTCGTCCTCGAGACGTCTGGGTCATCTCCAAGGCGGCGCTCGGAATCACGGGGCACGCCGACGTCTCCGACGTGGCTCGCGAATGCCTCGCGAAAGCGTCCGGCGACAAAATCCGCGCGATTAGGCTCTATATGGCGGAAACGGGCGCCGACTTGGAAAAGGCGCGCAAGACGATCGAATCGAACATGGTCTACGGCTGGTGAGCGCCGTTTTCTTCGAAACCGCGACCCGGGGGGCACGTTTGCGAACGACGCCCCCCGTTTTTTTTTCGCGCGAGCGGGATATAATGGGGATCGAGCGCGATAAATCCGCGAGCGAGACCCGCGTCGAATTCGCGAAACGCCCCGAAAAACGCAAAGAGCGAGGGGGCGAATTGCCGATAAAGTCGACGCGTCCCCCTCGGCTCGCGCCGCGGCGAGCGTCGCGGACGCGTTTGACGACCCATAGGAGCGCGCTTTTTCAATGAGCGAATTACACGAAGAATGCGGCGTGGTCGCCGCGTATCATCTCCCGAATCGCGACCCGTCCCCGCTCTGTCCCGCGCAGGGGCCCGAGGAGATTTCGAGACTCGTCCCAAGAATGCTGCTCGACCTGCAGAATCGCGGGCAACTCTCCGCGGGCGTCTCGACCTACAATCCGCGCCGCAAACAGTTGCTGAAGACCTATAAGGACGTCGGAACGGTCGCGGAGGTTTTTCACCAGAGTCGGCGAGAGCGGTATTCGCGCCTTATGGACGACCTTGCGGGGCGCGCGGCGATCGGGCACGTTCGGTACGCCACCAGCGGTCGAGACGAAAAAAGCTACGCGCACCCTTTCGAGCGCCCTCACATCAAAAAGAACAAATGGTTCGCCTTCGCGTTCAACGGTCAGCTCGCGAACTACGACCATCTCAAAAGCGAACTTCTCGACCTCGACGAAAACGCGCACTTCGCTCGCGACTCCGACTCCGAAATCTTTATGCACTTTCTTTGCGCCGCCCTCAAAAATTCCGAGCGCGATCTCCTCACGGTCTGCAAAAAGACGACCGAGCCGCTCGACGGCGCCTACAGCTTGGTCTTTATGAACGCGCTCGGGGAAATGTTCGTCGCGCGCGACCCTCGCGGGTTCAAGCCCCTTTGCTACGCGTTCGACGGCTCCCTGTTCGCCGCCGCCAGCGAAAGCGTCGCCCTCTTCAATCTCGGATTCGCCCCCGACGCCATTAAGGACGTCCCCCCGGGCTACGCGGCGTTCGTCTCCCCCGAGCGAGGCGTCGAGCTCAAAGAGTTTTGCCCGTCCCCTCGACCGACCCACTGCTTCTTCGAATGGATCTACTTCGCGAACGTCGCGAGCGTCCTGGACGGGAAGAGCGTCTATCTCGCGCGCAAGCGGCTCGGGGAAGAGCTCGCCGCGCGCGAGACCGTTCCGATCGACGAGGACTCGATCGTCGTTCCGGTGCCCGACACGAGCAAAGCCGCCGCCGACGGCATGGCTTACGCGCTTAAAATTCCGTGCCTCGAAGGGCTTATGCGCAATCGTTACAGCGGGCGAACCTTTATCGAAGGGGGCGAGTCGCGGCGCCGCAAGGCGGAGACGAAATACTGCCCCTTGCCCCAGGTGCTCGAGGGCAAGCGCGTCTTTCTCGTCGAGGACTCGATCGTTCGATCCACGACGATGCGCGTGTTGATCGAGCGCGTGAGAAAGGTCGGTCGCGCGAAGGAAATCCACGTGCGCGTCGCTTGCCCTCCGATCGTCGCGCCCTGCTTCTACGGGATCGATATGTCGACCTATTCGGAGCTGTTCGCGACGTCCTTTATGATGAAGCATTACGGTCTCGAGGGGGTAACCTGCTGCGACGATCTCACGACGCGCTGGCGAACCACCCCGGAGATCGAGGCGGAAATGGCGGAGGACCTTGGGTGCGACTCCCTGCGCTACCTCCCGGTCGACGCCTTGCCGCGCGCGATCGGGATTCCGTCCCTTTGTCTTTGCGAGGCTTGCACTAGCCACGAATACCCGACCGAATGGGGCTGCAAGCTCTCCGACGCCGCTCGCGAAAACTTTCTCAACGGCGTCAAAGGTCGAACTTACGATTGAACTCGAGAACCGGCGGAGGTCGCCATGGCGTATTCTTTTGTTAAAGATCAAATGAAAACGACGGTTTGCGCCGATCGAGCCGAGCTCGGCGCCCTCGCCGGAAATCTCGCCGCCGACTTTATTCGCCGCGCGATCGCCGACCGAGGAGAGGCGCGCGTTATTTTCGCCGCCGCCCCGTCTCAAAACGAGACCCTCGCCGCGCTCGTCGCCGCCGAGGGAATCGATTGGGCGAAGGTCGTCGCCCTTCATATGGACGAGTACGTCGGCTTGCCGATCGGCTCCAAAGCGCGTTTCTCGAGGTACTTAAAAGACCATATCTTTGAAAAAGTCCCGTTCAAGGCGATTTACTATATTGACGAGGAGCGCGGCGAGGGCGTCGACGCGCTTATCTCGCGCTACGAAAAGATTTTGGCGGAGGGGCCGGTCGACTTGGTCTGTATGGGAATCGGCGAGAACGGGCACGTCGCGTTCAACGACCCGCCGGTCGCCGACTTCCGCGACCCGAAAGCGATCAAGCTCGTCGAGCTCGACGACGTTTGCCGCCGCCAGCAGGTGAACGACGGCTGCTTTCCCGACTTCGACTCGACCCCGTCGAGCGCGCTCACCCTGACCGTTCCGTCCCTCGCGAGGGGCGCCGCGCGCGTCTGCGCCGTTCCCGGCAAGTTGAAGGCGGGCGCGGTCAAAAAGACGCTCGAAGACCCGGTCTCCGAGGCTTGTCCGGCGACGATTCTGCGAACCCTTCCCAATTCGTTCCTGTTCGTCGACGCCGATAGTTTTTCCGAAACGAACGAACCGTCTTAATTGTCTTTAACCCGTTAAAGGACAGCGATATGAAGATAACCGAACGCCGCGATTTTCTCAAGACCTCCGCCCTCGCCGCCTCGACGCTTTTTATCCCGCGCGAGGTTTTCGCCGCCGAAGAGCCCGCGATGGACAAGGCGGGCGCCGACGTCGCAATGCGCGCGCTCGTCATGAGCGACGTCCACTTCAACGGCGATCCCAAGTCGAAGGAAACCGAGCGGTTTTGTCGCGCGACGCGCTTCGTCTACGACTATTCCAAGAACCAGCCGTACAAGAATTTGGACGCGCTCGTGGTCGTCGGGGACATGTCGAACCACGGGAACGAGGCGGAGCTGACTCTCTTCAAAAAGACGATGGACGCCGAGGTTAAAGAGGGAACGAAAACGGTTCTGTGCATGGGGAACCACGAGTTCTACGGCGGAAACCAAGCGTACTGGAAATCGGTCTTTGGCGTCGAGCCGAACGCGACTTACGACGTCAACGGGTTCAAGTTCGTCATGATCTCCCCCGAGAAGGGCACGATGGCCGACGGCGACTACCTCTACGCCGTTAAATTCCTCGAAGAAGAGCTGAAAAAAGCCGAGGCGGAAGATCCCGCGAAGCCGATCTTTGTGTGCCAGCACTACCCGGTCTCTCCGACCGTCTACGGGGGTCGCGGTTACGACGACTGGGGCGCCGAGGACCTCTTCGACTTGCTCCAAGCCCATCCGCGCGTCGTCAACTTCTCCGGGCACACCCACTATCCGATCAACGACCCGCGCTGCGCCTGGCAGGGCTGCTTCTCCGCGTTCGGAACCGGAACCCTGAGCTACGTTTGCCACGGGCACGAGGGCAGGGGATTCCAAAAGTACCTCGCCGAGGACGGCGGTTACGCGCAGTTCTATATTTTGGAAGTTCGTCGCGACAACTCGGTAACGTTAAAGCCTTACGATATGACGACCAACTCGTTCTTCGACTTGGTCTTTTTCGTCGCGAAACCGGGCGCGATTAGCGAGTACGTCTACACCGACGCGCGCTACTCGACCTCCGAGAAGCCGAAGTGGCGCGAGGGAACGACCCCGAAAGTCGAGGTTCTCGACCCTTATTCCGCCAAAATCGAGTTCCCCCAGGCGACCGGCCGCGACGGCGTCCTCGGCTACCAACTTCTCCTCGAGCGCCTCGACGCCAAGACGAACAAGTGGGAGCCCGACCAAACCGTCTCGTTCTGGTCTTGGTATTTCTTGCGCGATATGCCCGAGATCGCGAAGGGCGAGATGAACGAACTGGAGCCCGGCTCGTCCTATCGCGGAAAAGCGATCGCGCTCAACGCGTTTATGCGGGAAAGCGAGACCGCGCTGGAATTTGCGTTCCAGACTCCGTCCGACCCCGACGCCGTCGACAAGGACTCCCCGAAACCGAACCCCGACCTGTACGATTTGCGGGTCGAGAACGGCGAGCTCGTCAATAAGCCGGTCAATAAGCGCGAGAAGCAGTTCGCGCTCGAAAAGCGCGGCGAGCCGAAGATCGTCGAGGAGCCGCTCTTGGGCGGAATGAAAGTCGTCGAGTTTAGCGGCAAAGACTTTTACAAGTCCCCCAATACCGCCGAGGATCAGCGCAAAATCCGCCGCGCCGGGATTTCCGCGCTCTTTATGCTCGACAAAGACGCGACCGGCTCCAACTCCGTTTTCTCCAATACCCAAATGGGCGGGCTCGCGCTCAGTTACGACGACGAGAAAAAGCAAATCCGACTTTGGGTTAGCGTCAACGGGAACTACGTCGTGATCGGGGCGCCGATCGAGAAGGGGCGCTACTACGACGCGTTCGGAACCTACGACGGCAAGCGCGCCGTTCTCTATCTCGACGGAAAAGAGGTCGCCGCCCAAGAGGCGCGCGGCGCGATTAAGCACACCCAAGTCGAAGCCGCGAGAGCGTTTGTGCTGGGCGGCGATATCGCCGAAAACGGCGGCGGCGAGGCGCTCTTCAAAGGGCGAATCGCGCGCGCCAGGCTCTACTCCTGGGCCCCGACCGCGGAGCAGGTCGCCAATTTGCATAGCGATAGCGAAAAGAAGTAGTCGCGAGGTCTTGCGATCGAATCGCGAATTCTCTATTCCGCGAGCAAAGAAGTCGTTAAATCGCCCGAGATCAAAATCGGGCGGTTTAACAAGGACTTCTCTTTTGGGTTCTATTGCGTTCCGCGCAAAGAGGACGCCGCGCGATGGGCGGCGCGCTTCCGCGGTGGAGGGGTCGTAAACTCTTATGTCTTCGTTCCCAACAACGATCTGCACGTCAAGACGTTTCGCGAGCCGAACGACGACTGGCTCGACTTCGTTCTAGCCTGTCGCTCGGGCGCGTCTCATTCCTTCGATATCGTCGAGGGACCGAGGCTAGACGCCGCGAACTTCAATTGGTTTCAGAATTTGGCGGACGGCGAGATAACGCGCGACGCGTTCTGGGCGCTCGCGAAGTTTAAGACGCCCGCCCGTCAAATTAGCTTTCACACCGCGAGAGCCCTGACGACGGCGCGCTTTCTAAGCGCCGAGGAGGTAAGCGTTGAGAAACGATAACGATTTGTTCTTCGTCTGTTCGCTAATCGAGTTCCTAGGACGCGAGCGCCGCCTTTCCCGAAAAGAGGTCGTCGCTCGACTTGGAAAAGAGACGATTCAGCGCGTTTACGACTACGCCGACGTCTTTCATTGCGAGCCGATCGCGAAAGTCGCCGACGATTTCGTCCAACTTCGATCCCTGCCGACCGGCTCGTACGACAACGTCGCCGATTGCCGCTATAACGTCCCCGATTACTGGACGATCGGCAAAGTCTACGCCCGGCTGATCGACGACGTCGCCGAGCGCGACGGTTCGTCTCCAATCGACGCGCTGGAGAAGGTTTACGCCTCGTGGATCGACGAGGCGATTTCCAACTACAACTCCGATTTCTTTTACCAGCCTCGGGATTACTTATTCGCCTGTTTCGACGAAGGGGAGGTTCTGGACGGATAGGAGATTAGAGGAAGAAACAGGCGACGCCGCAAGCGACGCAAGCCAGGAACAACACGGTAAAGACCGTTCGGACTCTTCGCACTCTACTAAACACGATCCAGAAGAAGCCAATGACGAGCGCTAGCCCGCCGAAACGCATTATGGCGTACGACATTGGATCGTAATTGTAAGAAAGAACGCCGTCCACCCCCGCGCGGGTTAAAAAATGCCCGATACACCAGAGGAACGCCAACCCAAGTATTATCGCGAGCGCCCAATCGCCGCCGTTGGGGTCCCTTTGTTCAAAATCTCGTATCGCGTTTTGATTCGAATCTTCTCTGCTTTCGTCTTCCATAGCGCGTCTCCTTATACGAACCGCTGTTTTTCGGCTCGACGACGCGCGAAAACGACCGACAATAGCCCCGCTCTATCGTCTTGCCAAACTTTCGTCTGCGCGATCGCCCAATCGCCAAAAAAACATAGGTTTTTGCCCGGCGAAAAAGGAGCTTTTTTAACCCGAAAAAGAGAGAAATTTGCCCTAAAAATTTCGGAAAAGACTTGAATAAACCCCTATTTACGGTAGAATGCGAAAGGAGCGCGATTTGGGACGCGATCAACAAAAACCTATGACTTTTTGCGCGTCCACCGGGGACCGCCGGGGACGCGATGCAATCGCGCCGCGCTCTTTTCGCGGGGACTCTTTTTTTCGCCGAGCTCTTGAAACGCGCCGAGTTTTTGAGTATACTGTGCGGGCGCGGCGTTCGCGCGACGTAGGAGAACCGAGATGGTCAAAGTCGTAAAACTGCCCTTTAGCGTGAAACACAACGTTCGGGATAGCGTCTTTACGAAGATGCTATCGACCAAGAAACGGTCGCTCGAATTCTACAAGGCGATCTGTCCCGACGACGTCAAAGCGACCGAGGACGATCTCGAAATCATTACGTTGCGCCCCGTTTTCACGAGCAGTCGCTACAACGACTTCTCGCTAAGGGTTCGCGACGAGTTGCTCATTTTCGTCGAGGCCCAGTCGAGGTGGAATATCAACGTCGTTTTTCGATTGTTCCTCTACTTGGCGCTTTACTGGCTCTGGTATTACGCCGACGGCAAGCACAACAAGGAACTTTTTGACCAAAAGAAGATTCGCTTGGCGAAGCCGAAAGCCTATATTCTGTACTCCGGCGATGAGAAGATCCCCGGGCGTTTGTCGGTGAGGAAACTGTTCTATAAGAACGACCCGGATATGCCGGACTTTGTCGCTCGGGTAATATCCGGGGATCCGAACCGCCCGGACGGGACGATCCTCGATCAGTTTTCGTTCTTTGAGCGAACGTTTGCGGAGCAACAAAAGCTCTACGACAACGCGGAGGACGTCGTAATCAACACGATTAGGATATGCCTCGCCGCCGGGGCGTTGGTCGAATTTTTTGAAGAGAACCGAGGGGAATTGGAGAATATTATGAGACTGGAATGCGAACAAGACTGGGCCGTTCAGGCGGAAATCGAATGCGCCGTCGAGAGCGCGGTGAAGAGCGCGGTGAAGAACGCGGTGAAGGACGCGGAAGCGCGCTTTAAGAAAGAGACGGCGAAACGCGAGAAGGACGCGGAAGCGCGCTTTAAGAAAGAGACGGCGAAACTCAAGCAGGAGGCGGCGAGGCGCGAGCAGGAAGCGGCTAGGCGCGAAAAGGAGAAAAGCGCGATTAACACGGCCAAACATTTGCTTGGATTCGGCGTTCTTTCGCCCGCTCAAATCGCGCAAAGCACGGGGCTTTCCCTCGCGACCGTTCGCAAACTGGCAAAGGCGGCTTAGTCGAGGGAAGAAGTTCTCTAATTAGACGGCGATTGGAGAAAATGTCTCGTTTTCCCAAAGTCAACCCTTCCTAGCGTCGTTCTAGCAAATTCCAGAGCAGTCGAGAGCGGGTTTGGTTTTGGTCCATAGCCGGACTGGCGGTGGCGCGAACACAAGCGTCTTTGGCCTCCCAATCGCTCGGCGCCGAGAAGAAAGCGTTTTTCGACGCCGTCCATTTGACGAAGGAGACCTCTTAGACCGAGTAGGGGAGTAGAACAATGCGTCCGCCCCAGAATTTATGTCGCTCGTCGACGGCGTCTCTAATTCGAAACGCGGCTCGGCAAAACTCGGGACAGCAGAACGCGCCGCCTCCTCGTCTGATCTTATACTGATAATAGGGAAGAGGGTCGGGAGGGCCCGTTGGATCGACGACGTCGTCTTTGGAATAGCCGTCGGCCCAATCTTGAACCCGTTCCCAAACGTTTCCGATCGTGTCGTAACGTCCCCATTCGTTGGGTTTCTTTTGTCCCACCGGATGGTTTCGTCGCCGCTATTATTTCTGTGCCAAGCGATTTCGTCGACTTCCCCGTATCGCTCGCCGGTTGTTCCCGCGCGACAGGCGTATTCCCATTGCGCCTCTGTCGGCATTCTAAAACGCCAACCGTTCGGAGGATTTACAACTTCGTTTAGAGCGCTAATATAGGATTGGAATTCATTCCAAGAAACGTTTTCGGCGGGACGATCGTTTCCTTTGAAAAAACTGGGATTGCGCCCGGTAATCGTGGAGTGCATTTCTTGCGTTACGGGAGTTGACAGAGCCCAGAACCCGCGCGTTAAACGAACCTTATGCACTGGAACGCCATTTTCTAATGGTCCGTCAAAACCTCTTTCTTGTCGCTCTACGCTCCCCATCCAAAACTCTCCCGCCGGGATCCAACAGAAGACATAGTTCACCCCCGCGATCAACAGCGATTTGGTCGTCCCGGCGGGGCGCGAAGGATCGTCGGACCAATCTTCTAACGGACGAGAGGAGATGGACATAATCTGTGGTTCCTTATGAACGAGAGGACGAAAAGCTTATCTCAAAGGCTAAATCAAAAATCGCGACGAAGTCTTTGTGTTCTTATCAACTCGCACTAAATGAACGCGAACCTTCCGGTTCCTTATTCCTCTCGAGTCTCAAAGTTCCGTCCCGAATCTTTCCGCGCGGGTTGTCCCAAGGAATCCGGACGTTTGGTCAAGTCCAAATGGTGCGGAGGATTAGACGCGCTCGCGTCGTTGGGCGAGCTCTCTTGTTCCGGCGATTCCGATGGAAATCCCCAACAAGATTGGGTCAATTGATATTCTTGATTCGCTTCCGGACAACTCGCGATTCGCGGCGTTCCGGAATCGCAAAAGAGATAACTCAACGCGGGGCAACCGGAAGCGTCGACCGTCCTTAGCCGAGAGCCTTGACAGTTGACAACTTGCAGCTCGCGACAACCGGAAACGTTCAGTTCGGTTAGCCAGTTATTGGGCGTCCAGAGCCAGAGCAAATTAGAACAAGCGGAAACGTCGAGCTTTGTTAGCCCGCAGCTTTCGCAATTGAGGCGCTCCAAACAACGACAGCCGGAGACGTCGAGCTCCGCGAAACGATTGAAACCGCAAAAAATTCCGGTCAGCGCTTGGCAGCCGGAAACGTCCAGTTCCGTTAGTTCGTTGTTAAAGCATTGGAGGGTTTCCAATTTGGCGCAACTGGAAACGTCGAGACGCGTTAAACGATTGTGGTTGCATTCGAGTCTTTCCAGATTGGAAAGTCCCGCGACGTTCAATTCCAATAGACCGTTGCGAGAACAGTCGAGCTTTCGCAACTTGACGCAACGCGAGACGTCCAGTTTTTGTAAATAAAGTCGCTCGTTAAGTTTAATCTCGGTGTACTCCGTGTCGTAAACGGTCAGTTTGATTAGACGACCGTCGTCGTTCCAAACGACGCCTTGGGTTCTTGCGGTAAGCCCGAGCGCTTCGATCGCGGCGAGGTCGTCCGGGTCGTATCTTACCGTATTAAAAGGCGTTTCAAATTCGCCTAGACTTCGCAAAAAGTCGAACAATCCCATTTTATCACTCCCGCGTCTCAACGTTCCTAAACGCGCGCTTAGCGCCCCGGGGCGGGGACAAGGGCGAGTCGGAATCCGATTCTGGGGTCGCTTTCGTCGGGACCGAGCCCGGCTCGACAGCCCGAGCGGCAACATTCCGCCGAATCGAGCCACCCGCCCCCGCGCAGAACGCGATACTTGTCGGGCGAATTGCGATACCCGCAACCGGTCGGGTCGACGGTCGCGCCGTATTTATAGTAGTTCATATCGTAGTAATCGGAACACCATTCCCAGACGTTCCTGAGCGTATCGTAAAGACCCCAAGGATTGGGCGGATAGGAGCGAACGGGGGCGGTCTTTTTGACGAAAGGCCCCGGCGTTTCCGTTCCGTAAGGCTCCTCGCCGCAACAGTTCGCCATATCGCCGTTGAGCGTTTCGCCCCACCAGAACGGGGAGTTCGTTCCGGCGCGGCAGGCGTATTCCCACTGCGCTTCGGTCGGGAGATCGAACTTCCAGTCTTTTGGCGCGACCTTGAGATCGTTCGCTTTCAAAAGGTAATGTTTGCAGTCGTTCCAGGAGACGTTTTCGACGGGGCGATCTTTTCCTTCGTTTCCATTGAACTCGCTTGGGTCGCTCCCCATAATCGACTCCCACATTTCCCGCGTTACCGGGGTCGATTGGAGCCAGAATCCGCGCGTCAGCGTTATTTTGCGCCGCGGGCGCTCGTAATCGTAACCCTCGTCCTCCGGGCAGCCCATAAGGAATTCGCCCGCGGGGATCCAGCGAAATTCGTAGAGAAGACCGGAAATAGTCAGTTCCCTCGGCGTTCCGGCGGGTCGGGAGGGATTTTCGGACCAATTGTTGAACGATTCGGAAGGCGTCGGCATTTTAGGGATCCTTTCGTTTGCGGCGCGACCGCTTGCGCGGCGCAAAAAAGCGACCGTTTCTTTAAATCTGGGAGGCCTTTTTTTCGGTATTCTAGGCGTCGCGAAGCTCGTCGTCAAGAGCCAAAAAAGGTAGTTAAGACCGAGGGAGACTAGCGCCCCAACGGGGCGCGGGTCGTTTGCTCAATCGCGCGGAAGCGCGAACCGCATTGTCCGGCTACGGACCAAAACAAAACCCGCCCTCGGCGAGCGGGTTTCCGCGATTCCGGTCCGAAAAGGGGGCGAAAAACCGCGTCGCGGCGCGGACAAAGCGAGTCGCGCCCGGCGTCGTTATGAGCGGTCGTCGTTTTCCTCCCCTCCGTCCCTCTTCAAAACGCGCCCAAAGCTCGACTCTACGACGGAAATCGAGCCCTTTCTTGAGATCGCGAGAATTTTATTCGCGCGTTCCCCTCGCGTCAACTTGTCGCGATAAATATCGGTTCAAATGTCGCTCTAATTTGCGAAGTTTGTCCAAATTAACAAACGCTACGGAATCTTGGTTTCGTTTTGACACATTTCTGTTTTAAACCGCGACTTTTTTTGGAGAAAATTTGGAAAAAAAAGAAAAAAAGTTTAAAAACGATTTGGAATTGGGAACGATTTACTTTAAAATGACAAACCGCGAGCGAGTCTCGTCGAGCGCGAGTCGGGCGCATTGGGCGCCGGGACGCGGGAAACGAGCGAGTTCGCGCGAGGCGCGCGGAGAAATCGGCGCGCGACGCCGACCGGCGTCTTCAGCTCGTCTTTTTGCCGAAATCGGCGCTTTTTTGGTATCGTCTCGTCGGCGGGAAGCGTTTTCGCGACGCTCCGAACGGGTCGCAAGGGACGCGCGGCGCAAGGGTTAGTCGTTGGCGCGGAGACTTTTAGGGACAAACGGAAATGAAAGTAGAGTTAAAGGTAACGGGCGGTTCTCGAGCGGGTCAATTAATTCCGATCACGATTCCTCAGTTTATGATCGGGCGCGCCGACGACTGCGCGCTAAAGCCCCGAAGCGAGATGATTAGCCGCTACCACTGCGCGATCGTGACCGAAGAGGGCTACGCGGGCGTTCGCGACCTCGGCAGCAAAAACGGGGTCTACGTCAACGGAGAGCGCGTGTACGGCGAGCGCGAGCTGAAGAACGGCGACGCGCTTCAAATTGGTCCGCTGCAATTCGAGGTCGTCTTGAGCGTCGCGCTTAAAGGGCCCGCGAAGCCGAAGGTCGAGTCGATCGCCGACGCGGTCGCGCGAACCGTCGAGCAAAACGCGATCAACGTCGCCGCCGCCAGGCAGGCGAATCCGAATCCCGCGCCCGCGCCCGTCGCGCCGCCAACTCCCGCTCCCGTTCCGGAACCCGCCGCTCCGGCGGCTTCGGCGGCTCCCGCCCCGGCGCCCGCGAAGGCTCCCGACACCGGTCCCGCCTCGACCGACGACGACGATCTCGCCGATTGGCTTATGGGGGGCGAGGAGTCCTCCGACGCCGTTACCGCCGCGATGGCGCTCGACGAGCTCGATTTGCCCTACACCCCGAAAGAGGAAGAGGCGGAGGAGAAGCCCTCCGAAAAAGCGAAGCCCGCCGCGCCGAGCTCTAGCGACGCCGCCGCCAACTTGCTGCGCAACTTCTTCAAGGGAGGCCGCTAGTTTCTAGCTAGTATCTAGCGAAACGATCGAATATTTTCGCCGTCCGACTCGCGAAATCGCGGGGCTTTCGCTCCCGAGTTCGCGAGTCTCGTTTTTTCTCGATATTCGTTACAAAGCGTCTTTTTGTTGTTTTGCTAACAGCCTCTTTAATTCTTTTTTCTTGTCGAAATCCTCGAAATTAACGCCCAAAATCGCGTCGAGGGAGAAAAAAGCGTTTCCAAGTCGGCGATTTTCTGTTAAAATAGGTAACGAGGGCGCTCTGTGTAAAGAGAGCGCGAAATGATTACCGCAAAGCGAGGTAGACCGTGGGCAAGTCCGTTGGAGAAATGGCGAGGAAGTTCGCGAGTCGTCGAGTTCGACGCTCGTCGGGCGGGGCGTTCGCGCTCGCCTTCGTTCTATTGGCGGTCTCGACCGCGCTCGCGCAGCCCGATTTGTCGAAGCTGCGCTCCGAGCCGACGAATAGCAACGAGAAGCCGACGTTTTGGTTGCTCGACGAAAACGGGTCGTGGCGGGTTCCCCTGCCGAACTGGACCTTGGACGACGTCGCGCGCGCGATCGATTCCCAAGGAGAAAAGACCGACTCCGCTCCGTACGCGATTCAGAGCGTGTCCGCGCGGGGAGTCGTCGACGGAGATCTCGCGAAACTGACGATCGAAATCGACGTCTCGGTCGCCGACGGAACCGTTCGGGTTCCGCTTGGGTTGTCCGAGGGCGTCTACGTCCCGACCGAGAGCGAGGAAGCGTCGGGCGAATGGCGAACCGCGGGGTTCTCCTACGAGGGGCCCGGAGCCTGTTCCCTCGACGTCGATCCCGAGACGGGCGAGTACGTCGTCGTCTGCCGCTCGTTCCGTCCTCGCGCGCGCGCCGAGGCGCCGAAAGAGCCGGTTCAAGTCCCCCCAGAAACTCCGGAGGCGCCTTCGGAGACTCCGTCCGACCCCGCCCCGGAACAGCAATCGGAACCGCCCGTCGAGACTCCGTCCGACCCTACGCCGGAACCGGCCGAAGCGCCCGTCGAGACGCCCGTCGATCCCGCGCCGGAACCGGCCGAAGCGCCCGTTGAGACGCCCGCCGATCCCGCGCCGGAACCGGCCGAAGCGCCCGTTGAGACGCCCGCCGATCCCGCGCCGGAACCGGCCGAAGC
>JAFRXD010000061.1 GCA_017441605.1 Thermoguttaceae bacterium
GACTTCCGATATTGCCCAACACCAATTCAAAGCAGTGGCCACAGGTTCAGTTGTCAATAATTTGAAATCCGAGACTGTAAAAGCCATAAAATTTGCCTTACCCCCATTAGCCGTTCAAAGGAAAATAGTTTCAACTCTTGTGTTGAGTGATGGGAAGATTAAAAGTAATGAGGCGATAAACGAGAATTTAACTAAGCAAATTCGAGCTCTCTGCAATGCTTGGCTAAACGATTATGTTCCCTTTGATTTCATTTGTCCAAATGATTGGGAACCAACGTCTCTCTCAGCGTTTGCACGTTTCATTAGTGGCTACTCTTATAAGGGAAACGAACTTCAAGAATCGTCCGTTGCAATGGCAACGATCAAGAACTTCGATCGCAAAGGTGGGTTCAAACTTGACGGCTATAAAGAGATAGTACCATCAAGTAAACTGAAACCCGAACATAATGCGGAGCTTTACGATACTTTGGTCGCTCATACAGACCTCACCCAAAATGCAGAAGTAATTGGCAATGCCGAACCGATCCTAAGTTTTTCGGGGTACGAAAACATTATCTTTTCTATGGACGTTGTAAAAGTTGTGCCCAATAATCCCGCCATTTCAAAGTTCCTTATCGCCGCAATTCTTCAAACTCAAAGATTCAAGGAGCATTGTCTTGGTTATGTAAACGGTACCACTGTCCTGCACCTCAGTAAAAAGGCGTTACCTGATTACGTGTTAATGTTACCGAAAGACATCAGCGTCTTAAAGCCGTTAGATGAAGCCTTATCGTCAATGTATCAACAGATGGCATTGAATATAGACGAGAACGTTCATCTTACAAAAGTTAGAGATAGCCTTTTGCCAAGGCTAATGTCCGGTGAGCTCGACGTCTCGGACCTCGACGTTTAGCCTTTAAATTCTCGTTTATCGCCGTATTGACTCGTATTTTACCTTCAAACGCCTCTAAAAAGTTGACGATCCTTTTTTGACAAACAAGGTCTGGAACATTGAATTCAAGACGATTCAAGGTTTCCGTCCTCAAACTCGGAATAGTCGTTCCCTCGTTATAGGAATCTAGATCGAGCAACGACATTAGATAGTACAGGTATTTGGGCACGACGAGAATCTCGTTGACTTCGGTGTAAAAGAGCGTGTCCACCGTCCAAAAGGGACGATCAACGTAGCGAACCTTGCTTATGCTCCCTTTTCTACCGATCAAAACGGAGGGTTTGTCGTAGAGGGGACGACTTGCGAAGCCCATAAGACCGCCCGTCCCGTAAATAGGAACCTTGCCGTCTTCCGCCAAAACCTTCCTCTGGTTTTTGCCGTATTTGATCGTCGCGAGCTCCCCGAGGGTGAAGAGTCTAAATTTCATACCCGATCGCCCCCAAATTCTTTCTGATTTGCTCCTCGAGTTCTCGGGACTTCGCGAAGAGTTCGGAGAGCTCGGAAGTCAGCCTGGTCATTTTTTCCTCGAACGGCTCTCCGTCGTCCTCTCGCTCCTCGACGCCGACGTATCGCCCGGGGGTGAGGATATAGTCCTGCTTGGCAATGTCGGCGAGGGAGGCGACGGCGCAGAACCCTTTGACGTTTTCCAAGTTGCCGTTTTGGAACGCCTCGAACGTATCGGCGAGCTTTTGGACGTCGGAGTCGTCCAAGTCGCGGTGCTTGCGATCGACCATATGGCCCATTTTGCGCGCGTCGATAAAGAGGGTCTCCCCCTTGCGCTTTTTGCCCTTGGTAACGAACCACAGGGTAACGGGGATCGTCACGCTGTAGAACAGCTGGGTCGGCATGGCGACGATTCCCTCGATCAAATCGTCCTCGACGATCTTTTTGCGGATCTCGCCCTCGCCCCCGGTTTGGGTCGAGAGCGCCCCGTTCGCGAGGACGAGCCCGATCTTGCCGCGCGGCGCCAGGTGGTGGATCATGTGCTGGATCCACGCGTAGTTGGCGTTGTTCGCGGGGGGAACCCCGTACTTCCAGCGGACGTCCTCGACGAGCGCGTCCCGACCCCACGGGTGGTAGTTGAACGGGGGATTCGCCAAGATGAAGTCGGCTTTTAGGGTCGGGTGCAAGTCTTTAGCGAACGTGTCGGCGTGGTGGGGTCCGAAGTCGGCGTCGATTCCGCGAATCGCCATGTTGATCTTCGCCATTTTCCAGGTGTCGGCGTTCGCCTCCTGCCCGTAGACGGAGATCGCGCCCCGTTTGCCCGAATGCGCCTCGATGAACTTCGCGCTCTGAACGAACATGCCGCCGGAGCCGCAGCAGCAGTCGTAGACGCGGCAGTTGTCGAACGGGCGGAGAATCGCCACGAGGGTCTTGACGATGCTCGCCGGGGTGTAGAACTCGCCCCCGCTCGCCCCCTCTTTCTCCGCGAACTGGGCGATGCAGTACTCGTAGGCGCGACCGAGCAGATCCTCGCTCCGCTCCGCGTCGGTCATATCGATATTGTTCGTGAAAATGTCGACGACCTCGCCCAAGACCCGCTTGTCCAGGTCGGGATTGCCGTAGTTCTTTGGCAGGACGTTCTTTAGCGACTTATTCTCCGTCTCGATCGCCGTCATCGCTTTGTCGAGAACCGTTCCGATTTTCGCGGTGTGGGCGGCGGACGCGATAACGCTCCACCGCGCTTCTTCCGGCACGAAGAAGACGTTTTCCGCCGCGTACGCGTCCCGGTCGTCCTCGAACCCGTCCCCCTCCGCGATAAGCTCGGCGCGACGTTTCTCGAACGCCGCCGAGATATAGCGCAGAAAGATTAGACCGACGATCACCTTGCGGTAGTCCGCCGCCGGAATGTGCCCCCACAAAACGCAAGCCGCGTCCCAGAGCTGTTTTTCAAAGCCGATATTCGCGCTCGTTTTCGTCGCCATTCAATTCCTTTCTCGCCCGCCTAGGGCAGGTTTTGTTCGCGTTACCGCGCGGTTGGGTAAACGACTCGCTCCCGTTGGTCGCTGAATTTGGTTGGAACGACTACGATCTGGGCTCGATCGCCTCTCAAAGATTTGCGATCCACGGTCGCGTTCACAACCACATAAGCTCGAGCCCGGGCCATAAAAAGAAACCGATCGTGGCGATAAACGTTCCTAAATATAAAAGATTAACGTATTTAATCTTAACGCTCAGCCTCCAAGCGACTAGCTCGATCAAAAGGAGAATCCCAAATCTAGAAAAGAGATAGAACGTCGCGCTCTCGGTCGTTCCGTCGGGAATCTCGACGGCGAGAACTCTCAACGCGAATCTTGCGGAAAGATAGACGAACAGGACGGCGAACAGAACCGCGCCCGCGAGTTCTCCGCAGTCGGGCGCTCTTCTCGGCGCCGCGTCCATCGCTCGTTTTTTGGCGGCGTAGCCGTCGTCGAAGAAACTTTTGGACGGCTCGAGCCCGTTCCCCGCGCTCGCGCCTCTTTTCTTCGCGGAATAATCGTCGTCGAACAGACTCCCGCCCCGCTTTTCAGAGTCTTGTTTTCCGTTTTCTTTCTTTTCGTCTTCCATCGCGCGTCTCCTCGTGGAAAGCGTTGTTCTCTCAATTCGACGACAAGCGAAACGACCGTCGATTCGCTTGTCGTTTTGTCGACTAAGCTTGTCGCGACCGCGCTATCGCGCCCGCCTCCCATTCTATCGTAAAAAGGCGTTTTATTCAAGTACCTTCCGCAATTCGCAAGGCGTCTTTCTCCCTTTTTAGCCCAAAAAAAGGTCGCCTTTCGACGCGCGAAAACCTATGGCGCCGTGTTGTTTCGTATCGGATCTAAGTCGCGTTATAAAACAATGATAGAACGGTTTGTAACCGATAGAAACGAAGCGAAGCGTTTCCGCGCCGCGCCGGCGTTACGCCAAGCTCGTTTTGTTCGCCAAGTCTTCCACTTGAGCGACGGGAATCCCGACGATTTCCGCGATTTTATCGAGGGTAAAGCCTCCCATGCGCAACATATTGCGAATAACGGATCCGTAGGCTTCGTCGCGCCCTTCGTCGCGCCCTTCGTCGCGCGCGTCGGCGGCGATCGCTTTGCGGGTCATCTCTCGTTCAACGGCGGCGAGTTGAAGGAGGCGCCGTTCCTCCGAAGTGTAAGCGTTCAATTTCTTCCTCGCTTCCTTAAAACCGGGCGTGATCGTTTCGTAATAATCCCGTTCCGCTTTGCTCATTCGCGAATAATTGCCTAGGACCATTAGCCAATTCCGAAGCTCTTCGTCCTCAATCCCCTCGGGTGTTTCGCCCGGAAACGGAACCCGAACGCGAATTAGTCCCCAAAGGGGCAAGACGTCTCCGGTTCGAACGCCGGTCGGACGCCAGAATTCGAACCAAACGTTCGGTTTCTTGGAAAAAATAGGGAATCGAACGAGATCGACGCCCAAAACTGGCTTAATATCGTCGTAATCGGAACCGTTGGCGTACTGCTCCACAAACGCTCTCATCGGATAAAGAATCGACCGTTTCGTAAAGCCGCGATGGTCGTGGGTCTGCATTTCAACGTTATAGCGCTTGCCCGCGGAATCTTCGACAAATATGTCCATAATCGATTCGCGGGCTTCTTTGACCTCTTTGAACTGGAAAGGATTCTTGTAGGTCAAATCGACCGTCTCCAATTCGCCCGCCTCGCGGAGTATCGGATTGAGCAACCCTTTCAAACAGGGCTTGGAATCGTCCGATCCGAAAACCGGGCGAAATACCGCGTCGCTACAAAGGTCAACCCAACCTTCGTCGTCAATAGGGGCGTCCGCAATCATCGTTCCTTTCCCTTGGCAATGTCAATACGGCGCGACGGTCAAACGTCGACTCGGACTCATTATACCGACTCAAAACCCCCGCGTCAAGCCGCGCCTCTTCCCTAAAAGCTGGCGCCGCCGCCCGCCGAGGGCGGGTTTTGTTCGCGCTACCGCGCGGAGAGGTAAACGACCCGCTCCCGTTGGTCGCTAGTCTCCTTTGGTCTTAACTTCCTTTTTTGGTTCCTAAACAGCCAACCGTCCACTAGAGTCGTTCTAACGAAGTAGAGCCCCCAACGGGGGCTCTGTTCGTTTACCCAACCGCGCGGCTAGCGCGAACAAAAGCGCTTTTCGGCGGGCGCCTAGTTAAGGAAATCGAGATCGCTCAGCTTCTCGCCCTTCAACTTGGCGTCGCGGAACGCTTTGGCTTGGGCTTGGAATCGCTCGTAGCGCTTTTCCTGCTCGACTTCGACGTCGGCGACGGGTTGGAAGTCCTCCTCTTCGCCGCGCCCTTGCTTCTCGAGCCGCTCCTTGCCGAGGGCGATAATACCGAGCGCCTCTTTGTAGTCGGGGGAGACGAGCGCGTCGGCGGCGCCCCACTTATTGAGGCACGGGCTGCGCTCGGGTCGGTCGAAGAGAACGCTCTTCTCGAGATCGCGCCCCTGAAGCCCGGTCAGAGTCTCGAGCCGCTTGGTTTCGTCGCTCGTTAACGGGGATCGTCCATGGGGATTGTCGCGATAGGCGGAGCCGTAAGTCGGGTAGTACGGGGCGTTAATGTCGATCCACGTAACGACGCGCAGGAACGCCTCGGGGTCGGTCGTCTTGTCGACGAAGAGCCCTAGCTCTTTGCGCTTGGCGTCGATTTCGGGGTTCTCGTGCCCGTCGATAAAGATTTTGGCGAGCGCGCTTTGCGTCGAGCCCCAAGTATAGGGCGGCAGGACGTTGTGCGGACCCGCGCCGGGCACGCGAACGAACCCGCCCGACCGAATCGACCAGTACGACGCGTTGAACGCCGGATTGCGATCCCCCGCGAGAATTAGCTTTTCGCCCGCTTTCTTGCCGAAGTCGTGGCACGCGACGCAGTACTTGTCGAAGACCGGCTGGACTTCCTCGCGATAGCTGAAGAGCCTCGGGGCGCCGAACCAGGGCTCGAGCGCCTTGGGCTCGCTCGACTCCGCCGCCCCCGCCAGCGAACCGGAAGTCGGCGCGTCGATTCGGCTTTCGTGGCATCCGACGCACGCGTTGGTTTCTCCGGGTCGCGCCATGATTCCGCTGCGCATCGACTGGATCAGCATTTGGTTCTCGTCGAGGAGCTGGAAGTAGACGTACTTTTCCGCCGGGACCGCGAACGAGACGCTCCCGTCCTCTTCGACCGGAACCGTTCCGATAATTCGCTTGTTATTGAAGTCGTCCCAAGCCATGCCGGGCGCTTGGGTTCCGCTCCCCTCCCAGAGGGTCTGGGTCCAGAATCGCTTCTCGGGGGACTCGACGACCCGCAGGTACTTGACCGAGCCCTTCGCGACCTTGTCCATGCCGAATCCTTCGTAAACGTTGGAGACGTGGAAGTATCCGTTCGGGTCGTTCGGATTCCCGCGCTCGGCGATCGTCTTGGGCGGGTCGGTCGGGAGGATCGGGATCGGGTCGAAGCAGCCGGGGGTCTCGTAATGAACGAGCGTCGAGCCGCCCTCGGGCGCGAGAACGTAAATCCCCATTTCCTCCGAGCCGACGGCGATCTGACCCGACGCGAGAACGTACTCGTCGTCGAGCGGGAAGGGGTCTTCGTACTTGCGCGGGGTGTTCCTAAACGTGTCGTATTTATACGCTTCGAGGAACGGATCTGCGGCGGGGGCGTCGGAGACCCAGTCGGCGACCTCGGGGGGCCACGTCTTGACCACCGGCGCGCGACCGTCGATTCCCAGGCGTCGATCGATGAGCGCGATCGCGCCCCAAGGGCGGTCGTGGCAAGAGCCTAGCGTGCAGAGGAAGACGGAGTCGTCGTCGGGGGTCGGGCGCGCGTCGATCACGCCGCCGGGGGACGCCGTGTTGTTCCCCCAGAAGATCTCGTGCTTCGTGCCGTCCGGGTTCGCGACCCAAACGCCTTGCGCGTCCCCGAAGTTCCGGTCGACGTACTCCCAGCGGTCGTAGATAATTCGACCGTCCGAAAGGAGCGCCGAGTGGCCCTCGAAGAGCGTGCTCTTGCCGATTTGCTCGATATTCGTTCCGTCCCCGTTCATCTTGTGCAAGTTGCACATAATGTGGCGGTTGCACATGCAGTATTTCGGCTCGCGAGTCGAGGAGAAGACGATCTCTCCGGTCGGGAGGTAGATCGGGTCGATATCGGACGCGCCTTTGACGAACGTCAGCTGCTTGAATCCGTCGAGCTTCGCGATTTCCTCGACCGAGGTCTCCGCTTTCAAAACGATCGTCGGTCGGTCGAAGTCGAGCGTCATTTCGCCGACGTGGTAGTCGTCGTCGCGCGATTTGCGGAACGAAAAGAGAACTTTCTTGGCGTCGAACGACAGGCACGGGTCGCGAACGACCCCGTCCGGAAGCTCGAGGAGGGTTTTCGTCTCGTCGGAGTCTTTG
Organism: Thermoguttaceae bacterium; assembly: GCA_017441605.1. Taxonomy (GTDB): domain Bacteria; phylum Planctomycetota; class Planctomycetia; order Pirellulales; family Thermoguttaceae; genus RUG369. The sequence goes on from JAFRXD010000061.1 coordinate 7,271, forward strand.
AACCAGACGACGAGCGCGGAATCGCCGACGAAACTCCCCTCATTAATCTCCCCTTTTTGGAAGATCGTCGCGGTGTTGTGGTGGTCCGGGCGATACTGCGTTCGGCGAACGTAAAGAATCGCCTCGGGCAATTCGGCGAGCGCCTCCTCGCGGAGCGCTTTCTCTTTGGCGATTCGCTCCGCCTCGAGTTTCTCGAAATAGGCGCGTCGAGTCGCGGTTCCCTCGGGCGCGAGCGCGCCGTCGATTTGGAAATTGTCGCAGCGGATATGCGCCCAGCCGCCTTTTTCCAGGTCGATAACGCGAATCAACGCGCGGCGATTTTTATATTCCGCGACGTCCCAATCGACCGGATCGAGCTTCTGGCTGTCCTTGCCCTTCGCGACGCGAACCGGCTCGGCGGCGCCTTGGTCGTCGACCAGCGCGAGTTCGACGCGGACGTTTTCCCTATTCCCGCCCCCTCCGATTAGGAACGAGATTTTGTTCCCGAGGATCGTAAAGACGGGGGACTCGATAACGCAGAGCGTGTCGTCGGTCGGCGCGGCGTCGGCGGTTGACTCGAGCGTGGTGAGGTAATATTTTCCGTTTTTCTGGTACGGGACGGACTCGTCGTGGAACTCGGCGTCGCGCGAGCCGATCGGCTTGGAATTTTCGCCTTGAACGATACTCCAGCCCTCGCGCGCCAAGTCGCCCGACTCGAAGTCGAAGACGAGTTTCTCTTGCGCGAACCCGACCGCGGCGAGCGCCACGACCAGCGTCGATAACCCGATCGTCGATAAAAAGCGTTTGGACATTGCGACTCCTTAATTGCGTGGGAACGAACGAGGCGAAAACGCTTCCGCCTAAATAAATGATACTTGCTTCGCGTCGAGAATCAAGCGCGGGGAGTTTTTGGGCGTCGAGTTTTTGACGCGGTTTTTAAACAATTTTGAAACGAAAGAAACAAAATGAAACCGAAAGAAATAAAAAGAAACTAAAGGGGAGTTTTTTTATTTTTCGCGACCGCGCGTTTCGACTCGGTTTTTCCCGAGCGGAAATTAGAAATTGGGGGCGCGAAAACGCGCTGGGAAAACGTTGGGGTTTTTCGCGGTTTTCGAAAAAGAGGACGCGAGTTTTTCGGCCGGGCGATTTCGAAGGAAAAAGAAAAACGCGAGGGAGGTTTTCGCCGACCCTCGCGCTTTGTCGACCGACGCCGCGTTTCGTCGATTTCGTTAGTTCTGTCGTTTTTTCAACTCGAACCAAACGCTCATATACGCCGCGTCGCGATCCGTTCCCTCGTGAACCGCGTTCTTGAAATTGGGGTAGTCGATCTCCTCCGCTTCGCTTTTAACAATCGACGCCCAAGTTTCGCGGGGGAAGTCCATGCGGTAGGGGTAGTCCGCCCCCGGGACGCTCGCGACGCTCGGCTCCAGTCGATACGCCTCGCAAAGCCGCTCCAAATCGCCTTTGAATCGGGCGCGGACGTGGATTAGTTTGGAATCGTCGCAATTCTGAACCGCGCTGAAAAAGCCGCGTTTGGTAAATAGCCACATTTCGCTATCTCCTTCTCGGTTGCCAGTAAGGATCTGATAATAAAGTCAGATCGATGATGTAAGGATCTCTATTTCCCTTAGTATAATCAATTTGCGACAAATGGTCGTATGTAGAAAACTTATTTCGTTTCATCCATTCTCTCGCGTCGTCTTTTGTCCATTCGACGCTTTGGTTCAGTAACGCGGATATACTTTTTTCGTTGAATCCATAATGGAAAGCGATAAAGTTCCCTAAAAGGCAAGCTCGCACTGGACGATGGTCGATTATATAAAATGTTTGATTCCCATATTTGGCTGGAATCCATTCGTTTTTCTCATAATCCCATTTAACTTTTGTCTTTTCAATAGCTTCGTTAATTCTCGCAAGTTCATCGGGGGCTACTTCGTCCTTTTTATACCAACCCAAAACGCAAGAAAAATTCCCTATAAACGACGTTTTGCCAGCGAGAGCAAACCGGGATTTTTCGGTTTTTACGATAACAGATACGCTATTCCCGTTGATATATTCATAATTTGTGATTTTGCCAATGTAGTTAGAGAAAACGCTTACTCTGTTTTGGAATGGTTCAACTCCGATATGGATCATTTCCCAGTTCCTTTAACTTGCGTGGGAACACTCCCCGCGGATAGCGCATCTTTTATTGATCGCCCGCGCGTTGCCGATTCATTTTCCTACTGAAGGATCGAAGGAAACCGCGCTGGTAATGGGACGCCGCCTCCCGATACCGAAGGATCGAGCCCGAGGTTTTCCAAAGTCGATCGGACGATCGTCGATCAATGGCGCAACCACTCGCGCTCCGCCTTCTTCCACAGCGCGAGATAACGCAAATACAGCGGTCGCGCTTGAGGCTGGACGTAGGCGAGCTCTCGTCTTAGCTCGTAGATATCCCAACCGGGACAATTGTCCTCGGGCCAGCATTCGGGGAAACGCCGTTTCGCGTCGTCGCGAATTTGAAAATCGTTCGAGACGATCGCTTGTTTCTTTAACGCTTGGGGACCGACGAAAAGGTTTCGCTCAAGCCATCTTTCCGCGCTTTTGATCGTGGGAAGCGGATTGAGCGCGGCGTTGATTTCTTCGTCCATAAGTTCGGAGTTTAACCCCGCTCGATAACCCAACGCGCGGAGTCTCGCCGCCAAAATGTGAGTCGCCACGACGCGAGGATCGGCGCAGCCGTTGACGCGGAGACCAAACGAGGTCGCGCGCTCCTTTTGACAAGCTTCGAAGACCTCGACCCCTTTTTGATAAAAACGCGCGGTAATCGCGGGGTCTCCTAGCGAAGCGCCCCAACTGTCGCCCTTAATTTTAACCGAATCGATCTTCCCGCCGATGAAATAGTATTTCATTTCGTCGACGTCTCTGTCCCTCAAATTGAGGTATTCCTTGACGACCTCGTCCACTTTGGTCTTTTTCATTTCGACCTCCTAAACCAACCGAAAAACACAAACTTAGACAATAAATCCCCTGCCGCCGCGACGGGAGACGACATGACAAACGACCCTCCGACGCGCCGAGCAAACCCCAACGCGCATAGCGCTACGACCAGCGAGCCCCTCGCTTTCAACTACTTCGGCGCGTCGAAACGGCGCCAATTCGCGCGAAAATTAAATTCTCTAGAACCCCTCTCAAATCTTCTATTTCATATTATACGCCAAAAGTCGCGGTCGTCAAGCGTCCTTTTTCAGATTTTGTTCGTTCTTGTTTTAGTCGGAAAAACGCGAGTCTAACGCGACGGTTTGTCCTAAAAGACGAAATTATTTCGAACATTTTTGGAAAAAGTCGGTATAAATCCGAATTTGCTCGCGATTCTTATGGCGAGAAACCGATTTCGCGACGGCGACGGTTTCTCAACGGAACTTTTGGGGCTCTTTGGGATGCGAGCGCGCGTTTTCGCGGCTCCCCCGCGAGGAGCCCTTTTGAAACGGACTCGTCTTCTTATGAAAAGCGAAAAGGAATCGCGACGATGACTCAATATTTCTCCCACGACGTCGACGCCCAACGGGACGACAAATGCGTTCGTCTCGTTCAAACCCTCGGCTGGAAAGGGTACGGCGTCTACTGGGCGCTGATCGAGCGAATGAGCGAGCGGGACGACTGCGCGCTCGAGAACAATCCGAGCGGATTGGCTTGGTCCATGCGCGTCCCCGAGAAATGGCTCGCGCGATTGCTGACCGAGTTCGACTTGTTCGAATTTTCCGAGGACGGCGCGACGTTCTGGTCGAACTCCGCGCGCCGGCGCATGGCGATGCGACAGCAGGGGCGCGAGAAACCTCGGAAAGGAGAGCTAGAGCCCTCGGTCAAGCGGAAGCCGGGGCGCCCGCGAAAGAATTTGGGCGCCCCGGCGGGATCGGCGAGGAAAACGACCAAAGTCGCTCGCCGAACCGACGAGGACGTCGTTAAGGCGGAAGCGCTCAAAGAAGAAGTCCCAAACGTTCCGAGCCAAGTCGAGGAATCGACCGAATTTGGAGCGACCGACGACGCGCCGCGGGCGCCCGAGGTCGCGATAGAGTCGGAGAGCGACGTTGAGGAAACGCCGTCGCGCGCGCCGCTCTCCGACTCGCCGGTCGAATCCGCGGATTCTTTGCCCTCGACGCGCTCCGAGCCAACCCGCGAGCCCCCCGAGGAAGCGCCCGAACGGGCGGAACCGACGGCGGCGCCGCCGAACGACGTTCAAATGGAGCGAATTATCGATTCGTGGAACGCGGCGTTCAACGGCTCCCCGCAGGAATACAGGGGGTTCTGCCTCGACGCGATTTCGTATCAACGCGCGCGCGAGTCGCTTTCGCAAGGCTACGAGCTTTGCGATTTCCAAAAGGCGTTTCGGGTCGCGAGGCGCGACTCGTTCTGCTGGCTGCTCAAGGACGCTCTCAAACCGGACAATATGCAACGACTTCTAGCGAAGGGAGAAAAACGCGATGAACGAAGCGCTCAACGCGCCGGAGACTATGAACGCGCCGACGATCGCGGCGGACTCACTTGGGGCGATCCAAGAAATTGGGAACAATACGTTTACGACCCAAACTCCGACCCCGCTCTCGTCGACGCCCTCTGACGCGACCGCGCCGCGCTGCGCGAAGTGCGACGACTCCGGATTTTACGTCGACGAAAACGGATTTCGCTTTCTCTGCCCCTGTCGTCGCGCCGATCTGGCGGAGACCCGTCGCAAGTACTCCGGGCTTCCCGAGTTCGTTCGTCGTCCCCTTCGTTCGTCGACGCGGGACTACGTCCGGCGCTACGAGGAAATCGCCGCTTCGGGCAAGAATTGGATTCTCTATTGCGGCAAGACCGGGTCCGGGAAATCGACCCAGGCGTTCGAGATCCTCGACGAGTTGCTCAAGCGCCCGGGCGCGATTTTCGCGCGCGCTTTTTACTATCCCTCGCTAGTTCGCAAACTTTCGGCGCATCGTTTCGACGCCGAACAATACGAGCGAACGATCGCGTCGGCGCTCGATCCGGAACTTGTTCTGTTCGACGATTTTCTCGACGTCGTTCCGAAGCCGGACTCGTTCGAGGAGCAGATCGCGCTCGAATTGATCAAGCGTCGCTACGTCCAGCGCAAACCGTTAATTATTACGACCGAATTGACTCCGAATTTGTTTGAAATCCTGATTCCGCGTCGCGGCGAGGCGCTCTTTGGACGCGTCTTCGAAATGTGCGACGGACGCGTTTACGTCGCGGATCAAAACTCGGAAAACTATCGAACGAAAGGATTAAAAAATGAGACCCGTCAAGAAAGCCCCAGAGAGAAACGGCGTCGTTCTGCTTCTGCCCTGGTCCCCGTCCGCCAACGAAATCTGGCGCGGTTTGAAGGGAAGGGGGCGCCCGTACCTCGCCCCGAAATATCGACAGTTCCTCAAAGAGGTCGAAGCCTACTATCGAGCGCAGGGCTCTCCTAAAATCAAGGGAACCGACCCGTTGCGCGCGTCGATTTGGCTCTTTCCGCCACACAAGCGAAGCTACGACGTCGACAATCGCGTCAAACCGACCCTCGACGGGCTAACGCGTTGCGGGCTATGGATCGACGATCGGCTCGTTCGCCGCGTCGAGGTCTCGGGCATGCCGCCGGTGGTCGGGGGCGCGATTCTCGTTCGGATCGCGCCGTTCGATTACCAAGACGAAAAGAACCGAGCGCTCTTTGCGCTAACTCGGTTCCCGTTAAAGAAGAAAGAGCCGACGACTCCTAAGAAAGAAACGAAAAAATGACTCGATATTCCCGCTCCAAATTCGGCAAAATCGGCGGTTCGACGATCGCCTCGATCGTTGGGGAGAACCCGTGGGAAACCGCCCTCGGAGCCTATTTCCGGCTGCGAGGCGAGGTTTCGCCGACCCCGGACAATATCGCGATGGCGCGAGGTCGGCGCTACGAGCCGGTCGTCGCCGCGATTTTCCAATGCGGGCGGCCCGAGCTCCGCGTCGCGCGCAATCGTCGCGGAACGGACGAGCCGGAGTATCTGGAACACCCGAAATATCCGTATCTTATCGGACGACCCGACGCGATTCTTTTCGATTCGAAATCGCGCGCGCTCGTCGCCGGGCTCGAAATCAAGACGACCCATTGGTCGAATCGGCGCAAGTGGGGCGCGGAGGGAACCGACGCGATCCCGAAGAACTACCTCTTGCAATGCCAGTGGTACGCAGGACTTATGAAATTGCCCGAATGGCGCGTCGCAGTCGCGTTTCTCGACGACGACGGGATTATGACCCGCTACGGGGAGTATCTCGCTCGCGCCGACGAAGAGCTGTTCGAGACGCTCGTCGAGCGCGCGGTCGACTTTTGGGAAAACCATATTGTTCCCGGGGTTCCGCCGGAAATGGAGCGGGTCGACGAGGCGACCGAGCGCTGGCTTTTGGAGCGGTTTCCGAACAACGTCGCCCCGCTCGACGTCGCGACCGAGGCGGAAGAGCGCCTTATGGCGGACTATTTGGCGAAGCGCGCCGCGCTCGACGCCGCCCGAACCGAATGCGAGAAGTCCGAGTTCGCCCTCAAGTCGGCGATCGGCGAGCGCGACGGTCTGCGCTCCGAGACGTTCGGGAAAGTTACCTGGAAGCGCTCCAAAGACTACGATCGCGTCGATTATCGCGCCGTTTGCGAGGAGCTGAACCCGTCCGAGGAGCTGCTCGCCAAATGCAGAAAGCGCGTCGAGGGAACCCGCCGTTTCGTCTTCGCCGGTTCGCGGTCCGACTAGCGCTTTTCGGCGGGCGCGAGTATTTACGTCAAGTTTATTCCGTTGGCGACCGCTTCCACTTGGGAAACGGGCGCTCCGACGATCGCCGCGATTTTATCGAGCGTAAAATCTCCCATTTGGAGCATATTGCGAATGATCGATTCCTCTTTCGCTCTTCCTCCTTCTTTTATGCCTTCCAATCTTTGATCTCGTCCGTAAGCCAAGCGCTCGATTCTTCGAAGTCGCTCTTCGTTAAACAGAGTATTGGTTTGTCTTACGAGTTCGCCTCTTCTTCTTTTCAAATAGTTCGCTAAATAACCTTGTTCAACGCTCCCAAACGACCAATTTACCTCTAGTTTATTTCTAACGCGATCCAGCGAGGCAACGCCTCGCGGCTAGTTTACCCAACCGCGCGGAAGCGCGAACCGCCCGTCCGGCTACGGACCCGCGCGGAAGCGCGAACAAAACCCGCCCTCGGCGGGCGATTCGCGATCGTCTTTTCGTTGTATGAATTGTCCAAGAAGTCGTATTTTGAGTCTTCGACGCTCTCGAAAAGTTAAGACCAATAGAGACTATCGAGGCGTTGCCTCGCGGGCGGCTTACCAAGGCTACGAGGGCAAAAAAAAACCGCCTTCGACGGGCGGCAAAACTAAGAATACCTCCAGAGGGACTCGAACCCACGACCCGCGGATTAAGAGTCCGCTGCTCTACCAACTGAGCTATAGAGGCGAGGTCGACGCGGAACCAAAAGGCGAAGCGCCCTTGAAGTTCAAACGACGCCGTCATTCTAACGCGGCTTTCGTTTTCTTCAAGGGCGTTTTTTTCACTTTTTTAAAAAAAGCTCCGACGCGTCGATCGACTTAGAGATCGAGGAACTTTTTGTAGTCGCCGATCATCGGGGTGGACTTGTGAGAATCGGGTCCGAAGTAGCGGAGACCGACGAGCGGTTCGGAGCCGGTATTGACGATTTCGAACCCTTCTTTCGCGGCGGTCGCGGTAATAAAGATTTCGTCGTCGGGCTCTTCGCCGTAGTAAATCATATTCGGGGACTCGATATTGAGCTTGCCCATCGTTCCGCGACCTTGGGTCGTGATCCATCCGCTGGCGGCGCCGTCTTTCAAGACGCACTTGCAGCCGGGCATAACGGTGAGCTCTTTCGCGGTAACGCGCTGCTTGCCGTCGATCAGACCGTAGACGATCCACTTGTCGACGTATCCGCCGTTCGGATCCGATTTCTCTTGGTCGACGATCGGCTCGAGATAGTTGTGCTCTTTGAACAACGGGTCGACGTTCTTTTCCCAGTCGAGCTGATCGACGATGAAGTCGAGGTCGTTTTTCTTGTCGTCCGGAACGTTCTTGACGAGCAGGTCCCAAGAAATGGCGTCGTGGTCGGTGAGCGATTGGAACATGCCGAAGACGTCGGAGCCCCATTGCGGCTCGTAGGTGCAGACGGAGCCCGGCGCGTGCAGAACGCCCGCGGGAACCATCCAGCCGGTGCCCGGCTTCAGGCGATAGGCGCGGGAGAGATCCAAAATGCCGTTGTCGCCCTTGTTCCAGTCTTCCAAGCACTTGCGAACCTGCTTTTTGGTCGTGCCCGGCTCGAGGCCCATAAAGGTGTAGTCGAAGCGGTTCTCGGCGGCGTTGAGTTGCGGGGGATAGTAGTACGCTTCCGGCTTACCGTCTTGCCCGGTCAGCTTGGCGTCCTTGTCCATCTGGTGCATGTGGTGGGGCAGGGGGCCGAGATTGTCGAAGAACTTGGAGAAGACCGGCCAGCGCTTGTACTGATCCCAAATGGCGTCGCCAACGATGGCGCCTTTTCCCTCGGCGACGGCGTCGCGGAGCAGGAATCGTTTGCCGGCGACGCGGATATAGCTAAGCCCTTCGTCTTCGGCGCGACCGGCGTTGTCGGCCTCGGTCGTGCTGGCGAACCAGCGCTCGTCGATACCGCCTCGGTCGAGCCCCAGCGCGTACCAATCGGTTTGGGCGAGCTTAATGCGGCGCCCCGGCTTGCAGAAGACGCGCGGAACCCAGTTCGGGGTCAGACGGAGAAGACCGGCGCCTTCTTCCATCGCTTGCGCCAATAGAGAGGGGAGTTCGCCAGCGGTGGCGACGGCGGAACGACTTTTCGTGAGCATAAGAAATCTCCTAAAACGATGACGAAGCCTAGGGCCGCGAGGCGCGGCTCTTCGGCGAAAGGCGCGCTCGAACGAGTTCGCCGACGCGCGTCGATACCTTTCTGACTATTATGCCCGAAAGAAATCGCGGCGTCAAATATTTTTCTCTTTTTCTTTCGAAACCTCTTCGGAATCCGCCGGGAAGAACCCTTCCAGCGCGCGCTTGGGCGGTCGCGAAAACGCGCGGAGGAGCAAAAGAATCCCGATCGCGAGCAGCGCGACGCTCGCGCACTGCGAGACCGTCAGACCGGTTCCGAGGAACGACTCCTCGTCGTTCCGGAGCAGCTCGACGCAAAAACGATGAATCGGGTAGAGGATTAGGAACCCGGCGGTCGTCGCGCCGTCTCGCTTGACGAATCGCGCGACGAGCAGCAGAAGCGCGCAAATTATCAGCGCGTCGATCGAGCTGTAGATCTGAGTCGGGTGGACCGGCTTCGCCTTGGCGGGGGCGGGGTGAAAGACGACGATGCGCGGGGAGGGCGACTCGGTTTTTTCGGAGTCGCTTTCCGCCGGGTCGATTAGGGTTAGCGCGACGTCGGCGCTCGAGTCGGGGTTCCAGATGTTTTGGAAGAAATAGAAAACTTGGGCGTTGTTGTCGACGCGAAATCGTCTGATTTTCTTTCCGCCGAGGTTCGCGGGGATCTTTTCGCCCTCTTCAAAAGTTCCCTGGGGAACGACGCCGAGCTCGCAAATCCTGGCTCCGGGACGAACGCCCGCCTTTTCCGCCTCGCTATTGGGGTCGACGCTCGCGACGATCGCGGGGGCGAACGTCTCGGTCGCGAGGCTCGAGCGCTTGCCCTTAATGGGGAGTAGCTCGCGCTTGGTCGGGGCGTTTTCGGCGGCTTTTGGCGGGGCGAGGGTGATTCCGTAGAGGGAAATATCGCCGGAATCGAGCTGTTGGGCGTAGGCGGGGCTGTCGGGGGGGAAGACGATTCCCCACGGAACGTCGCAGACTCCCCCGAAGCAACAGCCGTTCATAAGGCAGCCGAGCCGCCCGATCGCGATTCCGAGCGCCAGCGACGGCGCGAATAGGTCGAGTGTCGCGAGGACGGGCAATTTCTTCGCGAGGAGATAGCCGACGACCCCGACGATTCCGCCGAAGACGGATCCGTAAACGACGAGACCTCCTTTGGTTATGTCGATCGCGGAGATAATCGTGTCGCGAAGGGAGCCGCAGCGAATATCGCTCCAATACTGGGCGACGTAGAAGAGCCTCGCGCCGAGTATTCCGAAGAGGACGGCGACGAAGATAATTCCCAAGATCGCGTCTTGCGGATAGTTCCACCGCTTTTTTCCGCGCCAAATCACGAGCGCCGCCGAAAGCGCGATCGCCAGCGTCAGAAAGACCCCGTACCCGCGTATGGGGAACCCTCCCGCCTCGGCGATGCTGGGACCGACTTTTCCGACGAGCAACAGCCCGAGCGCGGTCGAGCAAACGAGGAACAGGACGTCTTTGATCTCTTTTCGCTCAAAGATCGCCCTAACGACGGCGATAATCGCGGCGACGAGGATCGCCCAAAAGAGGATTCCGTTGAATCCGAAAAGACGCGCTCCGAAGATTTCGATCGGGATATAGAAAAGGGTTTGTCTCATAGCGTCGCGGCGCGCCCGAGGGAATCGAAACGTTTCTCGGTCGCCTATCGATCGAGGGACGGGGCGCGTTGAAACTCGGACGTCGATAAGGGAAATTTTCGCCCTCTTTTTCAATTTAACTTTAAAAAAAGTGGACGTCAAGATTTTTTCTGTTATTATATGAGGGTGGCGCGGGGTAGCCTTGCGCGATGATTACTCGGAAAATCGAAGGAGACGCGGCAGATGTCGAGAATATTGGCGATCGATTGGGACGGCGAGGAAGCGCGGTACGCGCTGGGAGCCGTTCAGAAGGATCGACTCGTTGTGTTGAGCGCGGGAGCCGCCGCGATTTCCGAGGTCGCGGAGGCGGTCGCCGCGGCGGAGGCGGAGAGCGAATCGGAGTGTTCGGAGCCTGGTTCCGAGGTCGAGGGCGAAGAGGAAGAAAACCTCGACGACCAGCCGGTCGAGACGGTCGAGACCTCCGTCGCCCCGATGATCCCGATGGTGTACGAAGACGAGGACGAAGACGAGGACGAGGCGCCCCCCGCGGACGGAGGGGTGGTCGTTTCGACGGTTAAGAAGTCGAAGCGCGAGTCGTTCAAGACCTCCCCGTTGGCGCAAACCCTGAAAAAACTGCTGCGCGAGCGAAAAGTCGGCTCGGCGCTCGTCTGCTACTCGGCCGAGCGCGGCGACGTCGACGTGATGCACATGACGATTCCGCAGACGTCGGAGACGGAGACGCCGGAGATCGTCTTCAACCAGGCGCTTCGCGACTCGCTGACGTTCAACGAGACGCAGCCGCTCGACTATATGCCGCTCGGGCTTTCGACGACGACGAAGCGGTCCGGGGGGCGCAAAGTGGCGGCGGTTTCGATCGCGCGCGACAAATTGCGCCGAATCCGCGAGACGCTGATCGGGGCGGGGCGCGCGCCCTCGAAGATCGAGTTGCGCGAGCCGTCGCTGGCGGAGTTTCTGCGCGCCGATTTTTGCGGTCTGAAATACGAGGATCCGGTTCTGCTCGTCCAAGAGCTTTGCGACGAGGTGAACTTGGTTCTCTGCGCCGGCAAAGACGTCCTCTACTTCCGCTCGTTCAAGCTTCAGGCGGACGCGACCCCGGCGTATCGCGCGGAGCGCATTCGCGACGAGGTGGCGCGCACGCTGGTGGTCGGGGTCGACGACCTCCCTGAAAACGCCGAGGTCAACCAGGCGATCTACTTCACGGGGGAAGCGAAACCGCGTCCAGTCGGGGTTTACGACGGGGACGAGGAGTCCGAGGACGAGCAAAGCTCGCTGGTTCGCTACGACGAGGAAAACGCGTCGACGGCGGCGCGGCTCGCGATTTTGCTCGACGAGGCGGGCGTCAATATCGACTTCATCAATCCGTTCCGGCTGCCGGGGGTGAAAATCCGAGAGGCGGAGCCGGAGAACCCTGGTCGCTACGCGTCGCTGATCGGTATGATGTTGGCGGAGCGGCCTCAGAATCGCCCGGCGATCGATTTGCTCCATCCTCGCGAGAAGCCGAAGCCGCCGAACTACTTGCTCGTCTTCCTGCTCTATTTCGTTCTAGTCGGGATCGTCGCCTACGCCGCTTGGATTTGGAACAAGGGCGAGCTGAAGAAGCTCGAGGCGGAGGTCGCCGAGCTCGAGAAACGGCGCGACGAACTCCAGGCGGAAGTGAACGGGAAGCGCCCGTTGTACTCCGCGCTCGCGAGCGCGAACTCCTGGTGGAACGTTCAGGGCGTCAACGTTTTGGACGAGTTGCGCGACATAGCGATTCGCCTTCCGAGCTCCCCCGACTTTATCGTTCAGCGGCTCGCGTACTCCGGAAGCTCGAACGGCCGCCCCTCGTTCATTATTAGCGCGAAAATTACGAACGTCGAGCTCTACAACGAGTTCCGAACCCGCATGACGCGAGACGGCTCGCACGCGCTGACCGGTCCCGCCCCGCGCCCGAACGTCGGGGATCCAGGGTATCGGTATATGTTCGAGGCGACGATCCAGTGCCGTCGTCGCCCCGCGGCGACGTTTATGGCCGCCCTGCCGCGCGAGATCCAGCAGATGAGCGCCAACGCGCCGGAGTACTTCGTTCAGCAGGAGCGCGAGAAGGAAGAGCGCGAGAAAGAAGAGCGCGAGAAGTTCTTCGCGAGATTGACCGCCGTTTTGGACAGAACCCCGAGCGTTTTGGCTTACGAGAACCCCGAGCCCGCGGAGGGCGAAAAGTCGGAGGGCGAGAATTCCGAAGCCGAAGGGGAGAAGCCCGAGGGCGAGGCGGAGAGCGCCGAGGGCGCCGCGCCGGCCGAGCCAAGAGAGCCGACCGTCGAGGAGGACCAAGCGTTCCTCGAGCGCTTGCGCCAGTTCCGTCAAGAGCTCGCGGAAGTCGAGGCGAGCGCGACCAACGCGCTGAGGCAAAACCAAATAACGCGCGAGCAGTTCGACGCGATCGGAGCGCAATATAAGGCGCGGCTCGCCGAGCTGACCGCGAAGTTCGAGGAAGTTTCGGCGCGTCTGGCGAAAGGTCTGGCGGCGCGCCAAGCGGAAGAGGCGGCGAAACAAGCCGCCGAAGCGGAGGCGAAACGCGCGGAGGAAGCGGCGAGCGCCGAGGCGCAAGCGGAGCCTAAGGCGGAGGAGCCCAAACCGGAAGAGACGAAGCCGGAGGAAGCGCCCGCCGCGCAAGACGGAGCCGGAAACGCCCAAGCGCCGCAAACGCGCGAGGCCTACGCGGCGGAGCGGCTCGAGTATTGGCGCAAGACGGACGGGAACAACACGGCGGAGCAAGACCAACAACTCGCGGCGACGATTCGCGGCTATCGCCAAAAGATCGACGCGCAAATGAGACAATACCAAGCTCAAGCGCAAGCGGGGCAACTCGATCGAGCGCGCTTCGCGCGCCTTCAAGGGGAGTACCAACGCGAGGTCGTCAACGTCGAGGCGCGTTGGAACGCGGGTCTCGAGCGCGCGAAAGCGCGTCAAGAGGGCGCGCAAGCCCAAGCGGCCGAAGCGGCTCCCGCGGAACAAGCCCCCGCGGAACCGGCCCCCGAGGCGGCTCCCGAATCCGCCCCGGCCGAACCCGCTCCCGCTCCGGCGGAACCGGCGCCCGAGCCCGCTCCCGCTCCGGCGGAACCGGCTCCCGAACCCGCTCCCGCTCCGGCGGAACCGGCTCCCGAACCCGCGCCCGCTCCGGCGGAGTGATGGAATAGTTAATCCGAACAACTTCAACTAGTTATCGCGAACGGCGTTTAACCTATGGGAAACTGGTCAAAAGTAATAGCGATTTTGGCGATCCTTAGCGTTGGGGTCGGTTTTGGCGGTTATATGTCGTACAAATCGCAGTACGTCAAGCCCCGCGCGGATATCGCGAAGAAGAAGTCGGAACTGGAGGCGCAGCTCGAACAGGGCAAGGCGCTCTCCGCGAACATGACGACGTCGACGGAGGGATTGAAGCGCCTTTACAACAACTCCTTTCCGACGAATCCGGAGCGCGCGGCGACCAGATACCAGATCTGGTTGACGCAAATGCTCGATTTCTGCGACGCGCGCGACCCTAAAACGACGGTCGGTCAGTACGTTCTCGATAGGCGAACCGGCTTGGCGACGCGGCGCTTTATGGCGCAGGGCGAGTTCACGCTCCTCGACCTAACGCAATTCCTGTACGAATTTTATTGGACCCCGTTCCTGCATCGGATCCAGACCCTCGATATTCAGCCGCAAGAGCACTCGGACTATCTGCGCGTCTCGATGACGATCGAGGGATTGTCGATTCTCTATAAAGACCGCCCGGATCGAAATATTCCGACGCCCGACGAACTTCCGCTCAATACTCCTCCGGAGCGCCGACTTGTCTCCGGCCCGTTCGCGGCTTACGCGCCGCTCGGGAACATGGAGCTGTTCCGCGCGGTGAAGACGGGGGTCGACGCGGCGAGCTACGCGAAGCTCACGGGGCTTCCGGTCATTACGGACGACGCGGGGGTTCAGACGGTCGTCTCGCGGTGGTATCTCGCGACCGAAGATAAGGTAACGGTTTGCAAGAAGGGCGAGCGGCTCACGGTCGGGGCGTTCGATTGCTTCGTGGAGGACGTCGATCCCGACGTCGGGTTGGTCGTGCTTCGCCAAAACAACGGCACGGGCAGGCTTTGGAGCGTAACGCTCGGCTCGAATCTTAGCGACGCGGTCGCGATTCCCTCGGTTCTCTATTAACGCGTTTCTATGTCGACGGAATACGAGTTCGACGCGATCGTCGTCGGAGCGGGGCACGCCGGAACGGAAGCGGCGATGGCGGCGGCGCGAATCGGCGCCAAAACCGCGCTTCTGACGAGCTCCCTGGACGCGGTCGCGCAGATGAGTTGCAACCCCGCGATCGGCGGGGTCGGAAAAGGGCATATCGTTCGGGAAATCGACGCGCTCGGCGGCGCGATGGGTCGCGCGATCGACGCGACCGGGATCCAGTTCCGACTTCTCAACACGCGCAAAGGCCCGGCGATGCGCGGTCCTCGCGCGCAAGCGGACAAGCGGCTCTACCAGGACGAGGTCAAGCGACTCGTCGAGGAGACGCCGAATCTTTGGCTCCGGCAAGAGAAGGTCGCCGAGGTTCTCGTCGAGCCGGGTTCGAACAACTCGAGCGCGGAGAGCGAGCTCGCGGAAAACGTCTGGCGCGCGGTTGGCGTAAGAGTAGAGTCCGGCGCGGTTTACCGCGCGCGCTCGGTCGTTTTGGCGTGCGGGACGTTCATGCGCGGGATTCTGCACTTCGGGGAGTTTCAAGCGCCGGGAGGGCGCATGGGCGAGCCCCCCGCCAATCGAATTAGCGAGTCGCTCGAGCGCCTTGGAATCCGGCTGTTGCGATTCAAAACCGGCACTCCGGCGCGACTTAACGGCAAGACGATCGACTACTCGGCGCTCGAGCCTCAGCTCGGGGACGAGAATCCTCGCCCGTTTTCTTTTATGACGCGCGAGCTCGACGTCGAGCAGATTCCGTGCTGGACGACCTACACCAACCCCGCGCTGCACAAGTTCTTGCTCGACCATATGGACGAGGCGCCGATGTACTCCGGTCAGATTCGCTCGACCGGTCCTCGGTACTGCCCCTCGATCGAGACGAAGCTGGTTCGCTTCGCCGACAAAGAGCGGCATCAACTCTTCTTGGAGCCGGAAAGTCGACGAACGAACGAGATTTACGTCAACGGTCTTTCGACGAGCTTTCCTCGCGAGGTTCAGGATCAAATGATCCGCATGATCGAGGGGCTCGAGCGCGCGCAAATTATGCGCTACGCCTACGCGATCGAGTACGACTACGCGCCCCCGGATCAACTTCGCCCGACGCTGGAAACCAAGCGCGTTCAAGGGCTTTACCTCGCGGGTCAGCTCAACGGAACGACCGGATACGAGGAGGCCGGAGCGTTGGGTTTGGTCGCGGGAACGAACGCGGTCGTTTCGCAAAATTCCGAGTTGGAACCGTTTATTCCCGATCGGAACGAGTCGTACATTGGAGTGATGATCGACGACCTCGCGACGAAGGGGGTCGACGAGCCGTACCGCATGTTCACCTCGCGCGCCGAGAGCCGGCTGCTCCTGCGCCAAGACAACGCGGATCGGCGACTTACCCCGCTCGGGCGCAAGTTGGGGCTGGTCGACGACGCGCGCTGGAACCGCTTGCGAGAGAAGGAGCTGGCGATAAAAAACGCGGTCGAGC
Organism: Thermoguttaceae bacterium; assembly: GCA_017441605.1. Classification (GTDB taxonomy): domain Bacteria; phylum Planctomycetota; class Planctomycetia; order Pirellulales; family Thermoguttaceae; genus RUG369. Next base: position 23,392 of record JAFRXD010000061.1, read on the forward strand.
TACTCGAAAAGACTCGGGACGAGAACGGATCGGCGCTTAAATTCTTGTCGCGACCCGAGATCGGATGGAACGATCTTGTCGCGCGGATCCCCGCGCTCGCGGAGGTCGATCCGGAGGCGGCGGAGCAGGTCGAAATCGACGCGAAATACGCGGGCTACGTCGAGCGCCAAAAGGCGGAAGTGGAGCGAAGTCGTCGCTGGGACGAGAAGAAGATCCCCGCCGGGTTTCGCTACGACGAGGAGACGAACCTCCGCTCGGAGGCGCGCGAGAAGCTGGAGCGCGTTCGACCGCTAAACTTGGGGCAGGCGAGCCGGATTCCCGGGATCACGCCCGCCGATATCGCGGTTATCTTTACGCGGCTCGAGCGCAAAGGCAAGTAAATAGAGAAGTTGAGAGAATAGAAAACCGCCGGGCCCCTCTCGCGACGCCCGGCGGTTTTTTTACGCGCTATTCTTTGTACAAGTCCATAAGTTTTGGGACGTAAACGTTGGTCTCCGGGGCGAGGGCCTTGATTCTGTCCGCCAAGGCTTGGGAGGCGGCGGGCTCTCCGTGAACGACGAAGGTCGTCTTGGGTCGCTTGGGAATCGCGTCGTACCAGGCGAGCAGCTCGCTTTGGTCGGCGTGCCCGGAAATTCCTTTGACGACGACGATTTCCGCTTTGACCGCGCGCGGCTGTCCGTGGATTCGCACCGGATTGACGCCGTCGAGGATCTGCCGCCCGAGGGTTCCCTCCGCTTGATAGCCGAGGAAAACGACGGAGTTTAAAGGATTTCCAATGTTGTTCGCCAAGTGGTGCTTAATTCGCCCGGCGTTGCACATTCCGGCGGACGACATAATGATCGCGGATCCCTTTTGCTTATTGATCGCCTTGGACTCTTGCTGGGTTTTGACCAAATGAAGGTTCTTGAGAATCTCTCTGGCGCGCTCGCCCAGCGCGATCGTTTCGTCGTCGAAGCAGTCGCGCTGACGACTGAAAATCATCGTCGCCTCGACCGCCATCGGGGAGTCGAGATAAATCGGGATATTGGCGGGAATTCTGCCGCGTTCGATCAAATTGGCGAATCGGCAAATCATCTCCTGGGCGCGCTCGACGGCGAAGACCGGCATAATCGCCTTGCCCCCTCGCGCGGCGGTTCGACCGATTATTTCGGCGAGCTGGTCGTCGACGGTATCGATCGGCGCGGAAATCCTGTCGCCGTAAGTCGATTCGATAAAGAGGTCCGCGATTTCGTCGGGCTCTTTATAGAACTCCGGGTCGCGGATAATCGGTCGATCGGCGCGCCCAAGATCCCCGGAGAAGAGCAAGCGCCTCGGCTCGTCCCCCTCGATTTGAGGTTTGGTCAGAACGACTTCGATAAACGCCGACCCGAGAATGTGCCCCGCGTCCCGAAAGACGACCTCGACCCCTTTCGCGACGCTCTTTCGCTTCCAATAAGGAATCGGAACGAAGAGTCTCGCGGTCGCCTCGACGTCGGACTGAGTATAGAGCGGCCGAACCGGGCGAGGGGATTTGCGCCCCTCTTTGGCGTGCCGCTTTTGCTTGAACGCGGCGTCTTCCTCTTGGATATGCGCCGAGTCGAGCAAGATGAGCTTCGTCAGTTCCAACGTGGCGGGGGTTCCGTAGATCTTGCCTCGGAACCCGTCCTTGACCAGTTTGGGGAGCAGGCCGCAATGGTCGAGGTGCGCGTGGGTTAGGAACACGGCGTCGAGGGCGCTCGGGTCTTCGAGGAACGGCTTCCAGTTCAGGTCGGCGTTCCCGCGCTCTTGAGCCATACCGCAGTCGACGAGGAATTGAAAATCGTCGCAGGCAACGTAGTGTTTCGAGCCGGTAACGCCGCCGGCGGCTCCGCAAAATTGAATTTCCATAGGACGCGCTCCCGAGCGTTAAGTAGTTGAAACAAAAGGATAATCGCCGCGACGATTCGCGGGTCAGGTCGTGTAGTCGGCGTTGAGGTGGACGTACTCGACGGTCAGGTCGGAGGTCCAGAACCGAATCGACGCGTCCCCTTCTTGGAAGAAAATCTCGAAGCTCGTGTCGCGCGAATTGCGAATCGCGTCGGAGACCGTTTTCTTATCGAACGGAACCGGAGCCCCGTTTTCGTAAAGCAGGTAACCGTTGACTTTGAGCGAGACTTTGGACGGGTCGTAGGGGACGCCGCATCGCCCGGTCGCCGAGATAATGCGGCCCCAGTTGGGGTCGGCGCCGCAAATCGCGGTCTTGACGAGCGCGTCGTTGGCGACCGTTTGCGCGAGCAGCTTCGCCGAGGCGCGATCCGGGGCCCCGAACACGTCGATCGTAATCAGGTGCGAGACGCCCTCTCCGTCGTTGGGGATCATGGGGGCGAGCTCGCGGCACATGTCTTTGAGCAGCTCCGCGAAGGCGGCGAGGTCTTCCCTCGCGAGCGGGTCCGGGGCGGCGGCGCCGTTGGCGAGCAAGAGGACCGTGTCGCTGGTGCTGGTGTGCCCCTCGACGCTAATGCAGTTGAACGTGTCCTCGACCGCGTCGCGCAAGATCTTCTGCGCGTCCTCCGGCTCGAGCATGGCGTCGGTCATCAGGGTCGCGAGCATCGTCGCCATATTGGGACCGATCATCGCGGCGCCTTTGCACATGCCGGCGATCCGAATCGTTTTGCCGTTCGGGAGGGTCTTTTCTCTCGAGACGGTCTTCAACTTCGTGTCGGTCGTCATCATGGCGGTCGCGGCTTTTTCGAAGTCTTTGAGAGACGAGCCGAGTTTGGCGGCGGCCTTTTCCGCGCCGTTGGCGATCGCCTTCATCGGGAGATGAATCCCGATCACGCCGGTCGACATAACGAGGGTTTGGTCCCCGGTCGCGCCGACCGCCTCTCCGGCGTACTCCGCCATTTTGCGCGCGTTAAAGAGCCCGACTTTTCCGGTGCAGGCGTTGGCGACGCCGGAGTCGGTCGCGACGACGTGAAACCCTCTTCCGGGGGTTCGCTCCCTATCGTAGACGACGGGGGCGCCGCAGTTTAGGTTTTGGGTGTAGACGCCGGCGGCGGTGGCGGGCTTGTCGGAGACGACCATCGCGAAATCGAGTTTAGTCGAGCCGGGCTTGATTCCGCAGTTGACTCCGGCGAACCGATATCCTTGGGGAATGTAAAATTCTTTTTCCATTTTGTTCACCAAAAGCGATTACCAAATAACCAACTCGCGCTCCAGTTCGACTCCGGCGCGCTCGTTCGCTTGTTTTTCGATGAGGGCGACGAGCCGTTTGACGTCGTCGCTGGAACAGCCGTCGCTCGCGACGATGAGATTCGGGTCCGACTCGCAGACGGAGGCGCCCCCGATTCGCGTTCCCGGGAATCCGATTTCCTCGATAATGTCCGCGGCTCGTTGCGCGCCGGGGTTTTTGAACATTCTGGCGAACCCGCCTTGATCGAGCTCTGGCCTGGTCTTTTTTCGCGCGATCCAAATCTTTTGCAGGCGCTTCGAGAGCTCCTCGGCGTCGTCGGGAACCAACTTGAACTTGACCGAGAGCGCGATCGCGCCGCTCAAATTGCTAACGCGCCGTCCGAAGACCAGCTCGTCTTTGGAAAGTTCGAGGATCTCCCCCGAGAGGGTCGCGACGCGAGCGCTTTCGACGCACTGCTCGATCGCGGCGTCGAGGGTCGTCGCGTTGGAGACCAGCGCGGCGCCGACGGAGCCGGGAATTCCGACCATGCCCTCGAGCCCGGCGAGCCCTGCGCTCGCGGTCGCGGTCGCGAGGCGGCCCAATTTGGCGCCGGCTCCGGCGACGACGAACGGAGAGTCGAACTCGATTTGGCAAAACGGCTCGGCGTCGAGCTGAATCGCCATGCCGGGGACGCCGACGTCGGAGGCGAGAATGGAGGAACCGTCGCCTAGGGCGCGGACCTGGACGCCCTCGAGGGCGCAAGCGCTCAGCAGCCCGAGCAGTTCCTTTTCGGATCGCGGATTCGCCAGGTACTCGATCGGCCCTCCGATCCTCAGCCAAGTGAGCGAGGACATGGGGACGTTTTTCCGAACGATTTCGGCGTAGTCGCTCAATTTGTTCATACCGATACTCCCAAAAGCGCCGAGGCTCACTCGTTGAACATCGTCACGAGCGCGTCGGAGAAATCCTTAGCCGTGTTGAATTTGCGATAGACGCTAGCGAAGCGCACGTAGGCGATTTCGTCGATCCTTCGGAGCAGGGCCATCGTCATTTCGCCGATCTTTTGGGACTCGACCTCGGTCTCGCCTTCGAGCGAGGTTTCGAGTTCGGCGACGAGCTCCGAGATTTGAGACTCTCTGACGGGCCGTTTCCAGCAGGCGCGCTCGACGCCCTGTCGGATCTTATTGCGATCGAAGGGGACGCGGGAGCGATCGCGCTTGATCACGCTCAAATTGACGGCTTCGACGCGCTCGTAGGTCGTGAATCGGCGATCGCACGCTTGACAAATGCGCCGCCGACGAATCACGATCCCGTCGTCGCTGGTTCGCGTTTCGATCACGCGGTCGTTGTCGGACCGACAAAAAGGACATTTCATCTTTAAAGAACTCCGTTTCAGTCGAGTTGTTTCCAAGGGGGCAGGGTCGGCAGGTGCGAGTCGAAGTCGTCGAGCAGCTCTTGCTGGTAAGCCCCCGCGAAGTTTCCGGAGAGGAATTTCTCGATTCCCTCGTCGTAGAACCGCTTCCAACTCGCCTCCTCGTCGCCGGGATTGATCGGGAAGAAGAGGGCGCCGTTGGCGAGCGCGGCTTTATAGTCGCCCGGCGCGTCGCCGATCATGAGGGTATGGTCTTTCGGATAGCGACTCGCGAACGCGAGAGACTCCTTCTTGGTTCCAACTTCTTGCCCGCAGATCGCTTGGACGTATTGCGCGAGCCCTTGGTTCTCCCATTCCTTATTGAGGGCGGCTTGGGGCGTCGCGGAGACGACCGGGACGTCGGCCTTGCCTTGCAGCTTTTGGAGCGACTCGCGAACCATCGGGAAGGGGGGCACGCCCTCGCCGACGATCCGATCGATCGTCTCGTTGACTTCGATCGACCACGCGAGCGTCTTCTTCATAAGGGGATCGCCGGTTTTTTCGACGTAATCGGCGAGCGCGACGTTGCCGAGTTTCGTCTCTTTGTTCATCCAGTCGACGAGAACTTGGGGAATATCGATTTTAACGCCGCGCGCGACGACCTCGGGACGACGCCGCAGCAGGCGAAAAACCTCGATAAGCGCCGGGAATCGATTGACTCCGCGCGTTTTCGAGTACAGATTGACGAACTCCGCCGCCTCGCGCGCGTACTTGCTGACGCCCTTTAAGCCCCAGTGGTGAATAATGTTCGGAATGAAGCACTCCTTGTGCTTCAGCTCCATCGTGTCGAAAGCGCAACCGTCGGAGTCGATTCCGACGAGGTATTCGTTCGTCTTGGTAAAATCGATCGTCATAACCCTTGTTCTCCGCGTCAAAAAACTGCGTCGAGTCGGACGAGCGCCGACCCGATACCGATTCTAACGATTTCGGCGCGAAAATCAAGGGGGTTGAAACGCTCTGTTTATTCGCTCGGCCCGCCGAGAGCGGGTTTTGTTTTGCCGCTGCAACGTAGGTAAACTACCCGCCCGCGTTGCGGGCTAGTCTCCCTTGGTCTTAACTACCTTTCTTGGCTCCCAAATAACCAACCCGCCACTAGAGTCGTTCTATAAAAGTAGAGTCCCCAACGGGGACTCGGGTCGTTTACTCAACCGCGCGGTTGCGCGAACCGCCCGTCCGGCGCGAACCGTCGTTTTTTATCCCATGTAGACCGCGTCTTCTAGCGTAACGAACTCCAAGTCGTCC
>JAFRXD010000062.1 GCA_017441605.1 Thermoguttaceae bacterium
GATTCGCCAAATGTACGACCCGGATTCCGTCGCGATTAACTCCGCGCCGAAGATTCGCCCGCGCATCGCGACCGCGCCGGTCATCAACCGCTTCAATATTCGCCAAGACGGCGACACCAGCGCGTTCCTGCCCGAGCTGAAGCTGATGCCGAATCCGGATCCCGATTTCAATCCGAATATTCGCGTTTCCGAGATTCAGTTGCAAGAGGCGCGAGAAGAAGTTAAGAAAGAAAACTTCAAGATCGAAATCGTTGGCGCGAACTACGGAATCCAAGAGGAGGACAAGCGCGTCGACGTGCTCGACAAAGTGTTGGAGAAGTTCAACGGCACGCGTCTGCTCGACATCGCCGGCTCGTACAACGATCTCTTCGGAGACCCGACCCCGAACCAAGTCAAGACGCTGCGCATCGCGTTCCGCGTCAACGGCGGGGACGTCCACCACGTCTCGTTCGACGAAAACGTTCGCGTCTTGCTCCCGAAATTCGAGCAATGATCGGTCGTTAGCGTTTTGACCGAGCGGTTCCGAACCGACGGAGCCGCGTTTCAATAAAAAAACTCCGCGATTCCAAGGCGAGTCGCGGAGTTTTTTTAGCGTATCGGAGAAAATTGGTTTTACGGCATGGCGGCGGCGACGCCGACGATGGCTCCGGCTTCGAGCAATCCGCCGCGCAAGGAGATCGGAATCGGTTCGATCATGCTCGGGGCGCAGTTTCCGGGGCGGTAGTAGCCGAGGTCGTAAACGCACTCGCCCGGCGGGTTGACTCCCATCATGTAGGGCAGAACCGGAATTTCGAGCCAGAATTTGACGCGAGACCAGACCGGCTGCAGGAGCGGATGGCAGTAGTGTCCGTAGCGCTCGAGTTGCACGTCCTCAAAGTACAGCGGTTTGTAGCACAGATTGGACGCTTTCCAAGTAAAGGTGATCGGAGTGGGCGCCTTGCGTTGGAAATCCTCGTCGGGCAACGGGCAGTTCTCGGGAAAATCGCCCGGCGTGGGGACGATCTTGTACGGAATGTCCATAATGGACGGCATATCGAGGGGATCCGGGCAGGAGTCGTCGTACGGCTTTTCCGGATCGAAATCGCGCAGCGTTTGGGGCGAAGAAGCCGCGAACGCGGACTTGACCCCGGACGGCGCGTATTGCGTCTGACGAATCGGGCGAGGCTTCGCGGCGCGCGTCGTCGCCCCGACTTGGCGGATCTTCGTTCCTTCGGACCGAGGTCGCTCGGAAACGATTTGGGTCGCGGAGTAGGGCTTCTTGGGCGCTTCGAAGGGCGTCGCCACTTGCTCCGACTCTCCCTCGTCCGCTTCCGCGAATTCCTTCATCAAACTCGCGTCGCGGAAGTTGGCGGACTGCCCGAGCGCCGCGGGCGCTCCCGCCGCGATCGCGAGCAGCGAGAGCAGAAACAGACGCGCCGTCGCGCGCTTGCAAGTCGTGGTGATAGCCATAAGGAACGCCTCCTGCTGAAAAGCGCTTTCTCCTCGTTGAGAAAGCGGGTGAAACGACTCGTTCGTTTCGTTTGACAAGTGTGGGATTATTCCGACGCGTTCGGCAAAGCTCTAGCTTCGCCTCGGTCTATTTTTCTTATCGACTCCCTTCGAGGGAGCTTTAGCGAATAATTGATTTTATTGTTAAATTTTACCAACGTTCGCCAAAAGACGACGCGCGACCCGCGGAGCGAATCCTCCCGGCCGCGCGTCGCGGTTTCGGATTTAGTCTTGGGAGGACGGCGAATAGTTCGGAGCCTCTTTGGTGATCGCGATGTCGTGGGGATGGTTCTCGCGAATTGTGGCGGGAGAAATCCGAATAAACTTCGACTTTTCGCGCAGTTCTTCGATCGTTTTTGCCCCGCAGTAACCCATGCCGGCGCGAACCCCGCCGGCGAGCTGATAAACGAACGCGCTCAGAGCGCCCTTGTAGGGCACGCGCCCCTCGACTCCCTCGGGCACCAGTTTGCCGGCGGTCTTCCCTTTTTGGAAGTAACGATCGCTGGATCCGCGCACCATCGCGCCGAGCGAGCCCATGCCGCGGTACGCCTTGAACGTTCGCCCTTGATAAAGCACCATTTCGCCCGGCGCCTCGTCCAATCCGGCGAAGAGACTCCCGAGCATGACGACGCTAGCTCCCGCCGCCAAGGCTTTTACGGCGTCGCCGGAATAGCGAACGCCCCCGTCGGCGATAATGGGAGTCCCGGAATCTTTCGCGGCGCGAGCGGCGCGGCTGACGGCGGTGATTTGCGGCACGCCGACTCCGGCGACGACTCGAGTCGTGCAAATCGAGCCCGGCCCGATGCCCACCTTAACCGCGTCGGCCCCGGCGTCGATTAGCGCCTTGGTTCCCTCGGCGGTCGCCACGTTCCCCGCGATCACGTCGACGTCGTATCGGCGCTTGATTTCGCGAACCGTTTCGACGACGTTCTTCGAATGACCGTGCGCGCTGTCGACCACGAGGAAGTCGGCTCCGCGAGCCACTAGCTCGGCGACTCGATCGTAATCGTGAACTCCGACCGACGCCCCGACCCGAAGGCGACCCTCGGAATCTTTGCAGGCGCGCGGGTATTTCCGCATCATGTCGACGTCGCGAATGGTAATCAGCCCGGTCAGAGCCCCCTCGTCGTCGACGAGCAGGAGTTTCTCGACCTTGTTGACCATCAGGATTTTCTCGGCGTCCTCGAGAGAGACGAGCCCCTTGGCGGTAACGAGGTTTTCTTTCGTCATGACCTCGTCGACGGGGGTTTCCCAATTTTCGATAAAGCGAAGGTCGCGTTTCGTGACGACCCCGACCAGTTTTCTTCCGGAGAGGACGGGCACCCCGCTAACGTTGTGCGTTTCCATGATTTCCCGAACGGCGTTGGCGTTGGCGCCGACGTCGACGGTGGCGGGGTTCTTGATAATCCCGTTCGCGGAGCGCTTGACTTGCTCGACTTCCTCGGCTTGCCGCTCGATCGTGAGATTTTTATGAACGACCCCGACTCCCCCCTCCTGCGCGAGCGCGATCGCCATTTTGCTCTCGGTAACGGTGTCCATCGGAGCGCTCATGAAGGGGAGATTGAGCGCGATGCGACGCGTCAGATTCGTCTTCAGTTCGACTTCGGAGGGAACCGTTTCGCTATACTGCGGTTCCAACAGCACGTCGTCGAACGTTACGCCCACTTCCCTCAGATCTTCGTCGTTAAGCATATTTCCCTCGATGATAGCGTCCGTTGGCGACGAGAGGGTTTCGAGAGAGGCGCGCAAGGCCGTGTCGAATCCCGCGACGGCGGCGCGACGCGAGGGCGATTCGCGCGGATAAGACCGCGAAGAACCGTCGAGCGTCGGCTGTCGGCGCCTCGGGCGGAAGACGCGCTTTCCGACCGGGATCGCCGCGTGTTGAGTCGTGTCTAGGTTGGTCGCATTATAAGCGCGTCGTCGGAGTCCGTCAAGACTCCGACGGGAAAAAACGCGCTTCTATTCCTCCGTTAAAAACGCGACCGCGAGCCGACGCGTCAGCACCGTCAGATAGGCGGAGACGGAACTGTGGAACGCGAATTCTCTGAGAAGTTGGTAATCGTTGTAGCGAAACGACCTAAAGATCGCCTCGCAGAGTTCGATTCGCTCGTCTTCCGAGAGCGCGCGCCCTCGAACCTCCGCCTCCCGATCGATAACGCAAAGCGCGAGACTCGCGAACCGATCGACGAAATCGTCCCAAGCGAAGCGGCGCCGCTCGAGACAGCCGCGAACCAAATCGTAGTCCATTTCCAAATAAGAAGCCATATCGCGAACGTCCGATTAAGAGAATTGCTTGAAGAAACGACGAGAAAATCCGCGCTCGTTTTGTTCGAGCGCGGTCGTTTTCCTCGTTTCGCGCTACCAGCGATACTTCAACCCGGCGGAGCCGACCGGGTCGCGAACGTATTTGTTGAAGACGTAGTCGCCCTTTGCGAAAAGCACGAGGGCGGGGACGGGGGTCCAGTCGAGTCCCGCCCCGAGGAGCGCCCAATCGCGCCCCAGCGAGTTGCCGTAGATATTGAATCCTCCGGACGACCCCCCGAAACCGGAGAAACTCATCGTCGACTTCCCGTACGTCGGATTAAGGAACTCGTGAATGTAAGCTCCTTGCGCGACGATCCGAACTTGCTGGCTGCCGGGGTACATATCGAGTGCGACGCGACCGCCGATTTGACCTCGCAGGCTGTGGTAATCGCTTTTTCCAACGTGGAGCGCGTACATAGGGTTCAGCGACGACGTTTCGGTGAATTTGTTGCGATGGAAGTAGTTGTAGTCGACGGACGCGTAGGGGGAGAAGACGAAGGGGCGCGCGGCGAAGTTCGCCCCGTGTTCGAAGGACGCTCCCGCGTTCCAGCCGCGATATTTGGCGGTCAGCGTATCGAGCCCTCCGGTAATCGGAACGTCGCGAGTCGTTCGGTAGCGATCGAATCCCCCGCGAACCGAGGCGATATTGTAGATCGTTTCGTCCCCGAACTGGTGATAGAGCCCGATTTGATGGTTTTCCGTCTTAAGCTTGCCGAGCTCGGCGAGGTTCTTTAACTTGTTGTCTTGGAATCCGTAGTACGCGCCGAATCGGCAGTCGCAGGAGCAGAAGAGGTCGAGCCCGAGGAGCAAACCTCCTTGTTTGCCGTTGTAGCCGGGAGCGCTCTTGTGCTCGCGCGCGCGCATCGAGCCCCCGAGAACCGCGAGCCATGCGGAGTAGATCAGGGTGCCCGGGTCGCCGTAAGTCGTTTCCTGACCGCGATACGTCGAGAGGGTCGAGGCTTGGGTTTCGCCGGTCCAGCCGAAGTTGTATCCGGAATCGTAGGTGTTGTAACCGTTCGGGTCGAAGGAGCCGCCGCTCATGCCGCCGGTTCCGGTTCCGTACGTCTCGCCGTTATAAATGCCGCCGTCGAGAACCGGCTGTTCGGTGTACGCCCCCGTATTGCTAATCGGGACGACGCCGGGACCGTAGGAGTTGGTGTCGGTATTGTAGTACAGGGGTTGTTGATCGAAACTGTCCGGAAGCGCTTGATAACCGTTCGACTGGGAACCTCGCCCGAAATTGCCCTCCTCGTAGTCCATCGGCGCGACCGCGGAATCGCCGGAGTAGGCGACCAGCGCGTTGTTGCGCAGCGTATCGAAGAGGGTTTGCGTCGCGGTCAAGTTGTTCATATACGTAAACCCGACGGTCGACGCGTGGAGTTCTCCGGTAATTTTGGAGAGATCGAGGTTGCTCATATTTTCTTCGAGATCCCTCAAAAACCGGTACTCGTCGTCGTTGTACGAGTCGGAGTCGACGAATCGGTCGAGGTAGTTTCCAAGTTCTCTTTCGTTCGGGGTTTTTCCGATGGTCGAAAACCCGTCGTTCCTTTTCAGCTTCAGTGCGAGCGTCGAGCCGGTCGACTTTTCCTCGTCGACGACGTAGCTTTTGCCCAAGAGATTGTCGACGACCTTTATGTCTTTAATGCTTCGGTCGTTGTTGTAGAGGACCTGCCCGACGTCTCGAGCCGAGAAGACGGTCATCGTTTCCGGCAAATCGGCGCCGCGAACGGAGGAGTCGATATTGAGGGTCGTCGCGCCGAGAACCATATAGGCGTTGTCTCCGGTGGCGACGTAGGACGTCGAGTCGTTTTTATCGACGTAGAGATTAATAACCGCGTCGTCGTCGGCTTCGAAGACGACTCCGCCGGAGCCCTCCAGTTCGATTTTCCCCGCGTATTGAACATCGAGCGTCGCCCCGCTTCGGACGTGGATCGAGGAAATGTGAACCTCGGCGTCGCCGACCTGCATCGAACCGTCTTTAAGGGTTAGAGTCCCGTTTTGAATATCGGCGTCGCCAAAATTGAACGAGGTAATGTCGGAGAGGACTTCAACTCCGGAGGAAGTGGTCGTTGGTTTTTGGGTTCCGTTGGCGAGGAACTGCAACGTTCCAGCTCCCGTTTTGGTCAGCTTCGAGCTTGGATCGACGAACAAGCCGTTTTCCACCGAAAGGGTTTGCCCCGCCCCGACGTTGACGACCGCCGGATCTTGATTGACCGAATCGTTGTGAGTGGCGGTAACGAGGGCGCCGATTCTCGTTTCGCCATTAATTGGAACGCCGTTGAAACCAATCTCGCGCGCGGGAAGCTGGAAGTTCGCCCCGTTGTACAAAACGAGCGATCCGTAAGAAGAAGTTCGGTTGTCTTGCGCATAAGCGCCGAGCGGATTGGCGACGCCGCCGGAAACCGAGAGCGTATTTCCGGTTTCAACGACGATCGAGCCGTACCACGACTGGTTGTTCGAGGCGATTCGCCAGTTTTGGCCTTGGACGTCGCCGTCTCCCAAAATGAGCGAGGCTCCCGGTTGACGCGAGACGAGGATCGTCTTAATGGTTTCCCCGTCGCGAAGCGTTAGGGCGTAAGGCCCCGCGAATTCGATCGAGGTGTATTCCTTTTCCCCGGAATCGACGGTCGCTTTTTCGACGGTAACTCGCGTTGTGTTGGAGCCGATCGTCAGCTGAGAAGACATTTGCGCGAAAGCCGCCCCGACGGTCGTTAGAAGGGCGCAGACCAGCGCCAACGCGACGCGCGTCGCGCGTCCGCAAACTCCTCGCGTGGATTTGAGATTCATTGCGTCAATCCTTTGTGTTCGGCGCGTCTCGCGCCCTTCCCGGGTCGTCGTCCTAACGATCCGCCCGGTTCCTGGGAGTACGTTTCGTTCGCGATAAGGGGAACCGAGCGCCCCATTATTCCAAAAACGCCCGAGCGCGTAAAGAGAAAAACGCGATCTTTTTTAAATTTTTCGCGTTTTTCGTTAAAGTTTTACTCAAGTTTTGAAACGGAATCGCTCTATTTTGGAAAAAAAAGGGGAAGCCCATTGAAAAAGGGAGGGGTTTCGATTAATATTAGTATAACCCTGTATTTTCGTTTGAGCGCAAATCCGCGTCGCGGCGGGTTCGCGCGAGCCGACCCCCGAGTCGGAGATCATTGCGCCCGCGTCGGCGCTCGAGGAGTTTTATCGATGAATTTGACCGACCCTAAGTACAACTTCGCGCTCGTTAAAGAGATGCTCGAAACCGCCGACGTGGTGGCGAATTTCGATTTTTCGCAAACCGAGGAGATCGCGAAGACCGTCGCCGAAACCGGCAAAATCTTTCTGACCGGCGAGGGCTCGAGCCGCATTTTCCCGGCGAAGAGCTTTATTTACGGTCTCCTTCGCAGCGGTCTCGATCTTACCGCGGCGACCGACGGCAGCTTCCAAGCGGCGGAGTACGATTTGTCGAATTGGGTCGTCTGCGGCGCTTCCAATAGCGGTCAGACGAAAGAAATCATCAACTTGTTGAAGAAACTCGGCGACGCGGGGCACAAGAAGCTGGTTGGCGTCACGGCGACCCCGGGTTCGAAGCTCTTTGAAGTCGCGAACAAGACGGTTCTCCTTTCGTGCGGCAAAGAAGACGCGGTCGCCGCGACGAAGAGCGTCGTCGAGCAGGGCTTGGTCTATCGCTCGATTCTTAGCGCGCTCTTCTGCGAGGGCGGCGGCAAGTGCGGTTGCGCCGAGTCGAAAGCGGAAGCCGGCAAACTGATGAAAGAAATCATGGAGACCGAGTACGACGACGCGATTATCTCCAAGCTCGCCGCCGCGCCGATGCTCTATTTCGCCGGGCGCAACAACGGCGTCGCCGAAGAGCTCACCCTCAAGACCAACGAAATCACCCGCAAAAAGAGCGACTACCTCGAGGGCACCTACCTGCTCCACGGCGTCGAGGAAGTGATGCGCGAGGGCGAGGCTTGCATTTTGATCGATCCGTTCCCGAGCGAATGCCAAAAGATCAAGGAACTGATCGAAGGGCGCGCCGGAGTCTACGTCGTCGCCGTTTCCAGCGAAGACACGATCTTCCCGACGATCAAGCTCCCGAAACTCCACGGCTACTGCCCGTTCTTCCAGCTGGTCGCCGGTTGGAACCTCCTCGTGCAAACCGGCGTCAAGCTCGGCGTCAATCTCGACAAACCCGAGCGCGCGCGCAAAGTCGGCAACGAGTTCGAGGGCTAAGTCCTCGATTTCCGCGAAAAGATAGGGTCGCGTCCCTTTTCCCGACCGCGAGGGGAAAGGGACGGTTATTTATGGAGACAAATTAGAAGACCCTAACTTTTTGTTAGTCTAAACTAACTTTTTCCCGAGCGTCGGCGTCCCTTTTTTCCGTCGAGCGTCGACGCGTTTTTCCACCCCGTCCCCCAACGCAAGAAAGTCCACAATGAGCTCCGTACTGTTTTCGCGCCGCCTTGAAACGAGCGTAACTTCGTCCGCGAATCCCGGCGACATTTTCCCGAATTGGAAAGGCGCCGACGAGCGCTGGCTTTTCCTCTCGCCGCACGACGACGACATTATCTGCGGCTGCGGTCTTACGTTCATCGCCGCCCTCCAGTGCGGAATCAAGACGTTCGCGGGGGTCGTGACGAACGGTAAAATGGGGTATTGTACTCCGGAAGAGCGCGAAACGATCGCGGACGTTCGCAAGAACGAGTGCGTTGGTTCTTTCAAAGCGCTCGGTTTACCCGAGGAGGATCTTTTCTTCCTGAATCACGACGACGGTTCGCTGAATTTGCAGGCGGGTCGACGATTCGCGACCGGGGCTCCCGGCGAGGGCCCGGCGATCGCGGGAGGCGCGGGGGTGACCAACTCCCTCGTTTGGCTAATGCGCAAGACGCGCCCGAATCGCATTTTCGTCCCCACGATCACCGACCTGCACCCGGACCACAAATTCGTCAACTCCGAGACGATGATTAGCATCTTCCACGCGCAAGGGACGATCTGGCCGGAACTTGGAGAGCCGATTCCGGAAATTCCCGCGATTTACGAGTACGCGACGTACAGCAACTTCGTTACGCCCCCGACCCTCCGCGTTACCGTTTCCGAGGATCTGTTCGAGCGCAAGATCGACGGAATTTTGCAGTACAAGAGCCAGAAGCAAATCGACCTGACGATTAAAATCCAACGCGAGAACGGGGTCGAGGAGTTCGTTCGCGAGGCGGAGTTCGACATTTTCGTTCCGCAGCGCTGCAAGGATCTCTTCAACGCGCTCGAGCAAAAGTAGTCGGGAGGAGTCGCGATGGAACTTGAAAAGAAGGTTCTTTATCTGGGGGACGACGACGCGACCCGCGCGGCCGCGTACCTTTGCGGCGTTATGACGCGCTACGGAATCGACTTCGAGCGCGTCGACGGCGGAACTTCCCCCGCCCCCGATTTCCAATCCCGCGCCTATTCGCTCTACGTTCTTAGCGACTACGCCGTCTCCGGATTCAAACCGGGAGATATGGAGCGTATCGTCTCGTCGGTCAAGGAGAACGGCTCGGGGCTCTTAATGCTCGGAGGTTGGGAGAGTTACTACGGTCGGCTCGGAGAATACCAAAATACGCCGATCGCCGAGATCCTTCCGGTCGCTATGAAAGATTCCGACGACCGCGAGAACTATTCTTCTCCGGTTCTTCTTCGCCCGACGACGCTCGACCATCCGATTACCGCGGGGCTTCCTTGGGAAACCGCTCCCGGAGTCGGGGGATTCAATCGATTCGAGGCGAAATCCGACGCGCAAGTCCTCCTCGAGGGCTACCGAACGAAAACGACGTGGCGCTCCGCGCTCGACGACCCGAGCGCTCCGATCGACCAATCGGACGTCCAAATCGAGCTGCTCGAAAAATTCCCGTTCCTCGTCGTCGGAAACGCCGGCAAAGGTCGCGTCGCCGCGTTCGCCTCCGACGTCGCCCCGCACTGGATCGGGGGCATGGTCGACTGGGGAACCCCTCGCCTCTTCCAAGAGCTTCCGGAGCGCTTGGGCAAAGACCTGTTCGTCGAGGTCGGAAGCGACTACGCGAAGTTTTTCGCTCAATTGGTTCGATGGACCGGCGACTTGTCGTAACGGACCGTTTAACGCATTTATTGTCTTAACTTAAATTAACACAAGGAGAAACGCGATGTTTCAGGGCAACGCGATCGTCGGTCAAAGCGGCGGTCCCACGAGCGTCATTAATTCGAGTCTTTGCGGCGTTGTTCAAAGCTGTTTCGAGCTCGGTCAAAAGAGCGCGGACTCCAAGATCGACAAAGTCTTCGGCATGCAGTACGGGGTCGAGGGCTTCATGCAAGACAAGGTTCTCGATTTCGGGACGATCGCTCCCGAGACGATCGAGGGCCTGAAAACCACGCCCGGCAGCGCGCTCGGCAGTTGCCGACACAAGGTCCAAGAGAGCGACTTCCCGATCATTCTGGAACAACTCAAGAAATACAATATCCGCTACTACTTCTTGGCCGGCGGAAACGACACGATGGACACGATCTGTCGCGTCGAAAAGTACTGCAAAGCCCAAGGTTACGAGCTTCGCGGTCTCGGCGTTCCGAAGACGGTCGACAACGACCTCTTCGCCACTGACCACACCCCGGGGTTCGGCTCCGCGGCGCGCTACGTCGCCCTTTCGGTCAAGCAAGCGGGCGTTCTCGCGCGCGACATGAAGAAGGTCGATCAGTACGTCGTCTTCCAGACGATCGGTCGCGACGCCGGTTGGCTTCCCGCCGCCGCCGCTTGCGCGAAAATCGACCCCGAGGACGCGCCTCACATTATCCTCGTTCCCGAAATCCCGTTCAATTTCGCCAAGTTCATCGCGAAAGCGCAAGAGACCCTCGATAAATTCGGGTTCGTCTCGGTTGTCTGCGGCGAGGGAATCCGCGACGCGAACGGCGTGGTCGTCAGTTCGCTCGACGCCGACGGAAACGAGATCAAGAAGGAAAAGACGGTCGACAAGTTCGGGAACCAAGAGCTCGGCGCGATGGCGGGCACGAGCGTCGCGGTCGCGCTCCACAAGATGCTCGGCAAGCATCTTAAGCGCGAGAACGGCGTCCCCTGCCGCGGAGAGTTCCAAGTGACCGAGTCGCTCCCGATGTGCGGAGCCGACCGCGCGACCGAGCTCGATATCCAAGAGGCGTGGAACTGCGGACGACGCGCCGTCGAACTCGCCCTCGAGGGCAAGAGCGGCGTTATGGTCACGATGAACCGAACCTCGAACAGTCCCTATAAGGTCGAATACGAGACCGCGCCCCTCGACGCGGTCGCCGTCGAGGCGAAGCCGATGCCGTTGGAATACGTCGACGCCGACAATCTGTTCGTAACTCCCGCGTGCGTCGAGTACCTGCGCCCGCTCGTCGGAGATCTACCCAAGTACGTCAAACTCTTCTAATCCCCCCTTGGGAGCGGAGTTGACGAACGCGACGCGCGGCGGCGTTTCCCTGCGAAACGCCGCCGTTTTTGTCGGCGCTTGAATAATCCGCCGATTGGAGTACAATGGCGCGAACCAATTCGCATTTTTGACCCGGCGGCGCTCGTCGCCCACCCCGCGCCGCTCGCGAAAGCCATCGCATGAACGATCCGACCAAAAACCCGACCTTTATGGAATCGCGGTCGATTCCGAAACTCCTCTTGGAGTTCTCGACCCCCGCGATTATCGCCTCGCTCGTCTCCGTTACCTACAACTTGGTGGCGCGGATCTTCGTGGCGCAGCGCTTTGGCATGGACGGGGTCGCGGCGGTAACCGTCTCTTTTCCGGTGATCGTGCTCTTTTTGGCGGTCGCGATGACGATCGGCACGGGGGCGACGATTATCATCTCGATCCGGCTCGGGGAAAAGAACAACGACAAGGCGGAGGAGGCGCTCGGACAGGCGCTCTTTCTTTCGGTCGCGACCGCCGCTATTTTTATCCTCCTAGGTCAATTATTCTTGACCCCGATTTTAAAGATAGTCGGCGCGGAGGGGGATCCCGCGGATCCAAAATCGGTCATTGGCATGGCCAGGTCGTATTTGTCCGTCGTGATCTGGGGCGTTTTGACTCAACACATCGCCTACGGCGTCAACAACTTCATTCGCGCCGAGGGGAAACCAAGAATCGCTATGGTTTCGATGGTCATCTCGGCTTTGGCCAACGCCGTTTTCGACTACTATTTTCTATTCGTGTTAAGAACCGGCATTTGGGGCGCCGGGCTCGCGAACGTTTTGGCTTGCGCGATCGCGGCCGGATGGATCGTCTATCTATATTACTCTGGCAAAACGGTGCTTCGCTGGAGGTGGCGGTATTTCCGATTCAATCTCAAATTGGCGGTTCAAATAGCGATTTGCGGCGCCGTTCCCTTCGCGACCCAATTAAGCTCGGCAATTTTACAGACCTCGCAAAACAACCTTCTCGGACATTACGGCGCCCTCTACGGCAAGACGATGGGGTACGCGTTCGACGGGGGCAATTTGGCGATCGGGATCATGGGCTCGGTCGTCGCGGTAACGATGACGGTCGTTATGCCGTTCCTCGGGTTAGGGCAGGGCGTTCAACCGATCGTCGGGTACAATAGCGGCGCCGGACGACCGGATCGCGTCCTCGCGACGATCAAGCTCGCGCTGAAAGTCGCGGTCGTCGCCAGCGTTGTCGCTTGGCTCTTCTTTATGATTTTTCCCTCGATTCCAGTCAAAATGTTCCTCAAAGTTGGCGAAGAAGGGTTTGCCGAAAAACTGGCCATGGGAACGGTCGCTATCCGCGCCGTGAGCCTCGCCCTGCCCTTGGTCGCGGTCAACGTGCTCGCGAGCGGATACTTCCAAGCGCAGGGTCGCCCCATTCTCGCGCTGATGATGACCTTGGTTCGACAGTTGATCTGCCTCCTGCCGTGTCTCTTCGTTTCGACTTACCTACTCGAGCGTTTCGCCGGTCCCGGACGCGGGCTCGACGGTTGCTGGTACTCGTTCCCGGTCGCCGATTTCGCGGGTTTCGTCGTCGCCGTCGTCTTTCTGAGAATCGACTTCGCGCGCAACAAGCGGCTCGTTCGCGAGCGCGAGGCGCGACTTCAACGCGAAAAACTCCAACGCGGGGCGCTCGAAAATGCCGTCTAGCAACGACCCGGAGCGAAGAAGGCGCTCGATCGCGATCGTCGGCGCGACCGGCGGAATCGGTCGCGCGATCGTCGAGACGTTTCTTTCGGAGAACGTCGCGCTTTATCTTTCCGGCGGCGCGAGATTCGACGAATTGCGAAAGCTAGTCCCGCCGAAAAACGGCGCCTCGATTCGCGCTTTCCGCGCCGACCTCGCCTCGGTCGACGGCGCCGCGAAACTGGTCGGGGAGTTTCTCGCCGCGCTTCGAACCGACCAACGAACCGATCGTCCGACCCTCGACGGACTTGTCGTCGCTTCAGGCGTCGATTTAATGACCCCCGACAACAAAGCGCTCGACTTCGCCGCCCGGCTCGAAAAGGCTTGGCGAATCGACGTCGCGTCGACGATCTCGATCGCTCGCGGATTGAGCGGGGCGCTTTCGGAGCGCGAGGACGGTTCGACGGGCGGCTGCGTCTTGTTCGGCTGGTCCGGCGTCGCGCGGGGGCAAGAAGGGGAGACCTCGCAAATATACGCCGCGTGCAAGGGGGCGGTCGTCGCGTTCGCGAAAAGCCTCGCGCAAGAGCTCGCCCCGAAAGTTCGCGTCAACTCGATTTCGCCGGGCTGGATTAAGACGACGTGGGGCGAAATCGCGTCGCCCAAGGCGCGCGCGCGAGCGGAGCGCGACTCTTTGCTCGGCCGTTGGGGAACGGCACGAGAAGTCGCGGCGGCGGTTCGGTTTCTGCTTTCGGAAAGCTCCGCTTTCGTCAACGGAGTCGATTTGCCGATCGACGGAGGGTTCTCGGTGGCTCGCGATAAATAGCCGCCTCTCTTTATTTGGCCCTTGACTACTTTTATAAGTTCGCTATAATACTCGCGATTTTATTCAAACGCGCCTTCGAGAGGTCTCCTTTTTCTCGACCGACGCGCGTCGGTTCAGGGGGATTGTATCGAACGTTGCCGCCAGACTTGCGGGACACGGAGACGACCGCGATGAACATAGCCATTGGAAGCGATCACCGAGGGGGCAAGGTCGCCTACCGACTCGTCAAGGATCTATTACTTCGCGACCACTACGCCGATTTGACCTTCGACGCGCGACCGTCCAACGACTCGATGGTCGGGGCCTTTATGATCGAGGGCGCGGCGGTTTCCGACTCCTTCGACGAAGGCGACGCCGCGGAGCCGCCCCGCGTTTATCCGATTAAGTACGGCGACAAGCAAGAAGAGGACGAAGTAGAATACGCCGCCTCCCTCTCCGAGGCGATCGAGCTCGTCGATCCCGAGCTGTCCGCCGAAGCGCGACGCGAACTTCGCGTCGATTATCCCGACGTCGCCGCCGCGGTCGCGTCGGCGGTTTCCGAGGGACGCGCGGATATGGGCGTTCTCGTTTGCGGAACGGGGGTCGGCATGGGGATCGTCGCCAATAAGTTCAAGGGAGTCCGCGCCGCCGTTTGCTACAACGAGGTCGCCGCGGAGCTTTCGCGTCGGCACAACGACGCCAACGTGCTATGCGTTTCCGGCGAATTTCTGAGCGTTCCGGCGATCGAGTCGCTCGTTCGCCTTTGGCTGACCGCTCCGTACGACGGGGGTCGGCACGCCCCGCGCGTCGCCAAAATCGCGAAGCTTGAGGAACAGACCGGGCTTTAAGAGACTATGCGCCGGTCGCGCGGGTCGCGTCCCTAAAATTTTCAAAAAAAACGGAAGAAAGCTCGAAAAAGACGCGACGCGAGGGGGCGATTTGCGTACAATACTATTTGCGGGCGAAATAAGCTCCGCTTTTTAGCGTATCGCCAATTATTTCCACGACCGTTCAACGAAAGGGAGCGACTATGGAATCCAAAGATATTTTCGAGGCTTACGAATCGCCTTACGCGCGTCAACGCGAAGCCGTTCGCGCCGAGGATCGCTCGACGCTCGTTACCAAAACGTACCTGAACCTTTCCGGCGCCGTTTTCGCGTTCGCGGTTCTCGAAGCGCTGATCTTTATGATTGTCGGTCCCGCTCCGATCCTCGAGTTGATTTCGACAAACGTAAGAGTCGCGGGGATCGTTATGCTCGGGATCTGCATGGGCGGACCTTGGCTCGGAACCAAGTTGCTCGGCGAAAATCCGAGTCGCGGACGACAGTACGGGTTGCTCTGCTATTACGTCGCTATGTACGCGATTATCATGACCCCGCTGCTCGCCCTCGCGTTGGCGGCGCTCGGGCTTCAAGTAATCGTCCAAGCGGCTTGCATTACCGCCGCGCTGTTCGTCGCGCTGTCGTCGGTCGTCTTTATGACGCGCGCCAACTTCTCGGGAATGCGCTCGTTTTTGTGGTTCGCGAGCGTCGCCGCGCTGATTTTGATCGTCGCGTCCTTTATTTTCCCGAGCCTCGTCTTGGGGATTTGGTTCTCCGGCGCGATGGTCGTTCTCGCGGGGGCTTATATCCTATACGACACGTCGAAGCTGATGCGCGAGGCTCGAGTTGGGGACGACGTCCTCTGCGCGGTCGAGATTTTCGCGTCCCTGATGATGCTGTTCTACTACGTTCTTCGGATTCTGATGGCGCTGAATCGCCGTTAGTCCGACGAGAAACCCTCGGTTTTCTCGCGAAAACGCGAATTTGCGCGGCGATCCGTCAAAACGGCGGGTCGCCGCTTTTTTTGCGTTTGCGTCGTCGAGATCGTCGCTAGTTATTTTTTTCCATAAATCGCTCGAACCGGAGCCGAAATACGCGAGACGAGGGCGCGAATTTTGCTTACATATTAGCAACGGGCGAAAACGAGTTTCGCCTTTAATTCGTTCCCGCGTCAATTTAGGGAAAGGAAGCGACAATGGACTCCGCCAGTTTGATTAAGACTTCCGAATCGCCTAGCGATTCTCAAATCGCGCCGATGACCGCCGAAGAGCGCTCGACGCTTATTGTCAAAACGTACGAGAATCTCTTTTGGGCGACCGTCGCGTTCGGGTTTCTCGAAACGCTGCTTCTCGGGATCGTCGGTCCGGGCAAAATTTACGAGTTGCTTACGATCGAGCCGAGAGTTTCGGCGCTCGTTGTGGGGGGAATTGACATTGTCGGTTTATTCCTCGCTCTCTTGCCGCTCGCGGGAAATCCGAGGCGCTGGCGCCAGTACGTATCGCTTGGGTTGTTCGTTCTATTGTACGTCGCAATTATGGCGCCGGGGTTCGCGATCGCCCTGACGCTGGTCGGGACGAAAGTTGTCTTTCAAGCGATCGGGATAACCGTCGCGCTTTTTATCGCGCTAACCTCCGCGGTCTTTATGACTCGCGCGAACTTTACGATCCTGCGCGCAGGTTTGCTGTACGGGACTTTCGCCGCGATCGTTTTGATTATCGCGTCGTGTATTTTCGGTTTTGAGTTGGGAATAGGGTTCTCGTGGACGATGGCTTGCGTCGCTTGCGGATGGATTTTGCACGACACGTCGGTTGTGTTGCGCGAGGCGAAGCCCGGAGACGACGTCAAATGCGCTATCGATATTTTTCTGTCCCTGATGCTGCTGCTCAGCTACGTTCTCGATATTCTGTCCGGACCGGATCGCGGTTAGCGCGCCGAACCAAAACCGCGTTTTTTGTCCCCGCCAAGCCCGACTCTTCGTTGAGGAACGATTTGGGGGACTTTTCAAATTTTTAGGATATGGTACAATGAAGGAAGCGTCGGAGTAGCTTTTCGACGAAACGCGCTCGACGCGTTTGACACAGAATCGGCATTTTGCGGAGACACAATCGTTATGGCGACCGAGCCCCTTCCTTTAGACGTGAGACAACTCGTGCTTTACAGCGGCTCCTTTGGTCCTCGAGAGATCGACGAACTGCGGAAAGAAATTAGTCGCGACCCGAAGAAATTCGACGAGCTCAAAGGAGCGGTCAACGAGCTCAAGACGAAAGACGAAGAAGAGCTTAGTCCCGCCGTTCGCGTCAAGCTCGGGGTTTGCCAATTCGTGATCGGAGCTTACGACGACTCCTTCGCGTCCCTCAAGAAGGGGGACGGAGGCGCGCTCGCGCAATTTTATTTCGCCAAGCTCTTCGCGGTCAAGGGCGATCTCGAGGCGTCGATCGCCGCGTACAACACCGCGCAGTCGGCGGGCTACAACGTCGACGACTGCGCCCTCGGTCGCGCCGAAGTCTACCGCGACATGGGCAAGTTGCAGCAGAGTCTCCAAGAGCTCGACTACCTCTCCGGCGCGGTCGAGCAGACCGCCGAGTACCTGTACCAGCGCGCCGCGACCGTCAACGCGCTCGGAGTCAACCCGATCGAGGCGATCGCGCTTTACGAGCGCGCGGTTCAAGCGGATCCGAACCACCCGGGCGCTCTTTACGGCCTAGCGATGGAAAACGAGCGCCGCGGCAACGACGAAGAGGCCCTCAAGCTCTACCAGCGCGCGGCGGGGCGTTTCCCGACCAACGTCGGCGTCCTTATGAACCTCGGCGTGCTTTACGAGGACATGGAGCGCTACGAGGAGGCGGTCGCGTGCTATAAGCGCGTTTTGGACGCCTACCCGATGGACGAGCGCGCTGCGCTCTATCTCAAGGACGCTAAGGCGGCGGTCGAAATCGTCAAAGCCCCGGTCGTGAGCGGACCGACCGAAACGACGAAAATGCGGAATCTGCAGAAAAAGATCTCCGAAATCGAGCTTTCGCAGCGCTCTCGCAACTGCTTGGCGGCGATGGGCGTCGAGACGCTCGGCGATCTTTGCTCGCACACCGAGCAAGACCTGCTTCGCATGCCGAACTTCGGCGACACGAGCCTCAACGAAATCAAGCAGCACTTGGCGACGTTCGATCTGAAGCTCGGCATGCAGACCGCGGGCGCCCCGGCGGCGGTTTCTCCCGTCGCGGACGAGGACGTGCCCCCCGAGATGCGAAGGCTTCTCGCGCTTCCGGTCGGGGACTTGGAACTTTCGGTTCGCGCGCGCAAGTGCATGACGCGGCTCGGAATTAAGTCGATCGGCGAGCTGATTAAGAAGACCGCCGACGAGTTGCTCTCTTGCAAGAACTTCGGCGTTACCAGCTTGAACGAGATCAACGAGAAGCTCGCGAGCAAAGGTCTGAAACTTCGCGGCGAGTGATTCCTCGGCGCGGGGTCGACCCTCTTGTTTTCCGCGCTCGCGTCGAACGAAGCGAGCGCGTTTTTTTTGCGCGAACGGTTTCCTTTTCAAAGGAGGACTCTCGAGTGTTCCGGTACGAACTTCTTCACAAAGACGCGAATTGCGAGGCTCGTCGCGGAACCTTTGAGACGACGCGCGGGGTCGTTCTGCTCCCGACGTTTATGCCGGTCGGCACGCGCGGTTCGGTCAAAGGGGTCGAAGTCGGGCTCCTCGAGGCGACCGGTTCGCAAATCGTGCTGGGGAACACGTACCACCTTATGCTTCGTCCGGGCGAGGACGTCGTTCGCGATTTGGGCGGCCTTCACAAGTTCTGCGGCTGGCGCGGTCCGATGCTCACCGACAGCGGCGGTTTCCAGCTTTTCTCCCTCGCCCAACTTACGAAAATAACCGAAGAGGGCTCGGTTTTTCGATCCCATATCGACGGGCGCCGGATCGAGCTGACCCCGGAGCGATCCGTCGCGATTCAAGAGGCGCTCGGCTCCGATATCGCGATGGTCTTCGACCACGTGATTAAACTTCCGAACGAGCGCCGGAACGTCGAGGACGCGATGGAGCGAACGTTGCGCTGGGCGGCGCGCTGCAAGAAGGCTCATAAGCGAACGGAAGATCAAGCGCAATTTGGGATTATTCAAGGGGGGCTCGAATACGACCTGCGCCGGCGCTGCGCGGAGGAGCTCGCGGCGATCGGGTTCGACGGGTACGCGATCGGAGGGCTCAGCGTCGGCGAGCCGCCGCGGGAAATGTACGATTGCATCGAGGCGACCAACGTTTCCGTTCCCCAAGACAAGCCGCGATACCTTATGGGGGTCGGGCGACCAGAGGACTTGCTCGAGGGGATCGCGCGCGGGATCGACATGTTCGACTGCGTTATGCCCTCGCGCAACGGGCGCAACGCGACCGCGTTCACCGACTACGGCGTTATGCATATGCGCAACGCGCGGTACGAGCGCGACGACCGACCGCTGGAAGAGAATTGCCCGTGCCCGGCGTGCAAGCGGAGCAGGGCGTATATTCGGCACCTGTTCGTCGTCGAGGAGATGCTCGGCCCCATTCTTCTCACGATTCACAATATAACGTACTATCAACGGTTAATGGCGGGCGCGCGCGCGGCGATCGAACAAGATCGATTTCTCGAGTACCGCGCCGAGAAATTCGCCGGATGGCGCGCCGGAGTTCCCGAGTAGAGGCCGATCGATGAAACTGCCGACTCCCCAGCGGAAACCGCTCGCGTTCAACGTCGCGCCTCTGATCGACGTTACGTTTCTGCTCATTGTGTTCTTCGTTATGTCCGATCGAATGATACGGGACGAGTTCGCGATGGACTTGCTCCTGCCGCGCGAGGCCTCGGGAGAGAGCCCGCGCGAGGACGACGACTCCGATAAAATCGTTCTCAATCTTCGCTCCGCCGACGAGCTCTATTACGGCGCCAAACGAATCGAGCTCTCGCAACTGCCCGACAGGCTTCGGCGAGAAAAAACGCGCGCCGGACGACGAAAGATCTCCGTTCGGATTCGCGCCGATCGCGACGTTCCCTACGGCGCGGTCGAACCGATTCTCGTTATCTGCGCCCAAAACGGTTTTCCCGACGTTTCCTTCGCCGTGGTGAACGAGCCTTAGACTCTGAAAAGTTTCTTTGTCTTATCTTGCTATCTAACGACGCCGAGGACGGTTGACGCCAAGCCCGCTCGGCGCGATCGCGAACAAATTCATAAAAAGGCGTCTCGCATTTTTCCAACAAAATCTCAAAACAGTTGTTTCCAAGAATCAATCCGATATAATCCTAGAGTGGCGGTTTGTTTCCAGATCGTCGTTTATCGTCGTTTCCCCATAAGATAAACGGAGGCTGATATGAAATCAACTTCGAGACGCTCGGGCTTTACGCTCGTGGAATTACTGGTGGTCATCGCGATCATCGGCATTTTGATCGGTCTGCTTCTTCCGGCGGTGCAGGCGGCGCGCGAGGCGGCGCGGCGCATGCAGTGCACGAACAATTTGAAGCAACTGGCGTTGGCGGTTCACAACTATCACGACGTCCAAAACAATCTGCCGGGTTTCGGATGGGGTGCGAACCAAAACTATACGCCTCACGTTGGAATTCTTCCGCAAATCGAGGAAGGACCGCGCTTCGCGGCGATCTACGGGGTTCAGTATCAGTACTGGAACGGGGGCGGAACCGACTACAACCCGTACAGTAGTTTCGACGCCTGGAAAGGTCCGATCAACGCGTTCATTTGTCCGTCCGACGGCAAGGCGAAGACCGGGGCGAACAAATTCGCGGCGAACAACTACTGCTACTCGATGGGCGACTTCGAGGACGAGTACTACGGTCAAAACCCTGGGGCGACCCGCAACCAGCGCACCCTTTTCGGGCTGACCTACACCGGCTCGTGGCAAAGCGGCTGGTGCGTCGCGCGCCCGGCGACTTGGGCGACCTGTATCGACGGAACGTCCAATACGATTATGCTGAGCGAGCGCGCGACGAGCCCCTACGAGTGCGGCAGCGGCGGATGCTCGGTCGAGGATCGCAATATTCTCGGCGGCATTCTCTCCGGCGAAAGCTCGCACTACTACAACCCGTCGATCTGCCTGACCTATCGCGACGGCAGAACCTACGCGAATTACGGGAGCGCCAACCCGGTCGCCTCGCAAGGCACGTATTTCGGGTACTACGGGCACAACCAAGCGCGCTTTAGCACGATTCTTCCCCCGAACAGCCCGAGTTGCAGTTACGAAAAGAACAATCCGAAGAACGACGCGTCCCTCTATCCTCCGACCAGCTATCACAGCGGCGGCGTGAACGTCGCGATGTGCGACGGCTCGGTTCGCTTCGTTCCCGACACGGTCAACGTCGACTTCTCCGACGGCATGACCGGTAAGAAGCAGAAGGACTACGGGTATTCCGGCAAGTCCTCGTTCGGCGTCTGGGGCGCGATGGGCTCGTGCAACGGCGGTGAATCGGTCGGACAAAACTAATTTCAGGTTAAACTCGAAACTAGCGCCGAGACGCGTCCGGATGCGTCTCTCGGCGCGTTTTTACGCGGAGCACACGCGAACTATGCGCAAATCGTTTTTTCTTCTGGCGATCCTTTTGTGCGCGACTTGCGCCTTGACCCTCGGTTGTAAAAAAGGCGGCTTGGCCGGTCTGGTTCAACTGACCGGAACGGTAACTCTCAACGGCGAGCCGATCGAGGGCGCGCAATTGACGTTCGCGCCCGACGACGCGACGAACGGTCGTTCCGCGCTCGCGAAGACGGCGGCGGACGGGTCGTTTACCGCGATGACCCTCGCGCCCGGCGACGGGATTTTACCCGGTAGCTATAAGGTCGCGGTTCGTAAAATGTCCGAGCCGACCGAAAGCGCGGTAACGTCCGACGTGAACGACGCCAGCCACGACGCGGAAGTCGCGGCGAACAGCGCGAGCAAAGACGAAGTCAAGGATCTATTGCCGATTCAGTACGCTTCTCCGATGACCTCGGGGATAACCGTAACCGTCGAAAAGGGCGGTCTTTCCGATTTCAAAATCGAGTTGAAATAGGTCGAAGGAGCTTTTCCTCCTTCTCGTTGTCGACTTCATTGGGAAACGTCCGGCGCTCGTTCCATCCTTGCTAGGGTTTTTCAATGAAGTCTTTTTTGTCTCTCGCGAGTTAAGATGGAGACTTTGGTTAGACTGTTTCTTTTGCGGAAGTTTTTCTTTTTCAACGCAAGAACGGGATTATTTCGCTTCTCTCAAAAAAAGGGAACAAACGCGCCGAACGAAAAAAATCGAAGGGCGCGGGAGGGTTTTCCGATTCCTAGAAAACGCCGTTGAATCCGCCATGGACGCGCGGAGCGACGGCGCGGTTCCATTGCGAAAAACCTCCTTTTTGGTTTTTTCGCGAACTTTTCGCGCAACGAGCCTCGGTCGGCGACGTATTAACGCGAAAAGCGAACGGCGCGACGCCCGTCGCCGCGGAATCGTTCAATTCGCCCCTTGGTCGCGCGTTATGGAAAGGACGCCAAATGTTCGACGATCACGACAAGTTCCATTCCGACTCCTACGAAGGCGGAGTCGAGTCCAAGCGGAACGCCTACTGTTCTTTCTGTCGCAAGAGCTATCGCGACGTCGGTCCGCTCGTCGAAGGACCGGGAGACGCGTACATCTGCGGGGAGTGCGTCGAACTTTGCCGAACGATTCTCGACCAGGAGTATCGTCGACGTCGAGGAGAGAAAAGCCAGTTCGCTCGGGTTCCCTCTCCGCGCGAATTGCTCGCCAGTCTGGACGAGTTCGTGGTCGGTCAGGATTTTGCGAAAAAGACGCTCGCGGTCGCGGTTCACAATCACTATAAGCGCATTATGTCTCGAGGAGACTTGGACGAGGTGGAGCTCGGCAAGTCGAACGTTCTCCTTTTGGGCCCGACCGGATCCGGAAAAACCCTTCTCGCGCAAACGCTCGCCAAGACTTTGGACGTGCCGTTCGCGATCGGGGACGCCACGACCCTCACCGAGGCGGGGTACGTCGGCGAGGACGTGGAGAACCTCGTCTTAAAGCTCTTGCGCGCGGCTGACTTCGACGTGGAGCGCGCCCAGCGAGGAATTATCTACATCGACGAAATCGACAAACTGGGGCGCAAGAGCCAAGGCTCGTCGATCACCCGCGACGTCTCGGGCGAGGGCGTGCAGCAGGCGCTTCTCAAATTGCTCGAGGGAACGGTCGCCAACGTGCCCCCGCAAGGAGGGCGCAAACATCCGGAACAACGGTGCGTGCAGGTCGACACATCGAATATCCTGTTTATTTGCGGCGGATCGTTCGTGGGGCTCGATAAGATCGTCGAGAACCGAACCGGGAGTCGCTCGATCGGGTTCGGCGCTTCCGACGCGCCGCAAGAGTCGGGCGCCGCGAAACTTCGGCGATTCAATCGCGCCCCGGAAAGCGAGTTCTCGAAGCGCTCGCCCCTAGAAGACGTTACCCCGGAAGACCTTTGCGAGTTTGGAATGATCCCCGAATTGGTCGGGCGACTCCCGGTCGTGGCGAGTCTCGACGAGCCGACCGAGGCGACCTTGCGCAGGATTCTCGTCGAGCCGAAAAACTCGCTCGTTAAGCAGTACCGGAAGCTGTTCGCGATGGAGGGCGCGGAGCTGGAATTCTCCGACGAAGCCCTCAAAGCGATCGCAAAGATCGCGATCGAGAGCAAGACGGGCGCGCGAGGACTGCGCGCGGCGATGGAGTCCCTTATGCTCGAGCCGATGTTCGCGCTGCCGGAGCGCCCCGAGGGCGAGCGGTACTATATCTCGAAAGAGATGGTCGAGGGAAAAGCCCCCGTTCTGCCCGCCCCCTCGATCGACGAGGAGCTCAAAAGCGCCTGACGCGCCGCGGTTTTCGCGAGACAAAACACTCTTTTGAACCGAACCCCCGCGCGAGCGACGTTTAGCCGTTCGCGCGGGGGGATTTTTTGAAGGAGGGCGAGGCGCTTTCTAGAACTTTGCTCGCGACGACTTACGCATCGATAAGTTGGACCGAGTCCTTGATCTTCGAGCGCCGGGTTCCGCTTGGGTCTCTAAGATCCAATTTGGCGACCGAGCCGATCACAATGACCGTCGGAGGTTCCGCGTTCGCTTCTTTCGCCTTCTGAACGACGTCCTTCAACGTTCCTCTCGCCTCGGTTTTGTGACGCGCGCAGCCCCCCGAAAGAACCGCGACGGGCGTCTTTTCGTCTTTCCCTAATTCGATTAACCGATTCGCGATGAATTCGAGCGAGTTTGTCGCCATTAGGAAGATCGCCGTTCCGTCAAAGTCGACGAGGCTCTCCAGTTCTTTTTCAAGGGCGTCGAGCGGTCGCCCTATCAGAACGCGAACCGACCGGCTCTCGCCTCGCGTCGTTACGGGAATTCCCGCCTCCATCGGAATATAAAGGGCGGACGTAATTCCGGGAACAATCTCATAAGGGATTCCCGCCTTCGCGAGCGCCATGGCCTCTTCACCACCGCGGCCGAATAAAAAGGGGTCCCCGCCCTTAAGTCGAACGACGCGAGCCCCTTGTCGCGCTTTTTCAATCATAAGGGCGTTAATCGCTTCCTGACGTTTCCCTCGATCCCCGCAACGTTTTCCGACCGAGAGGAGTTCGGCTCCGGTCGGCGCCCATTCGAGGACGCTCTTGTCGATAAGCTCGTCGAAAAGAACGACGTCGGCGCTCTTCAAGAGCTCGACCGCTCGCAGGGTCATAAGAGAGCGCGGTCCGGCTCCCGCGCCGACGAGCGCGACGCGTCCAAGACGAATTATGTCGGAAAAGCCGTCGGACGATTCGAGTTCTTCCGAGACGACGCGCTCGAACTCCTCGCGCCCCAACGGTCTTCCCGCTTGATTCGACTCGTTCCAAAGCCTTTTATTGATTCTTCTTCTGGCGGCGCCGTCGACGACGCGCCGTTTAATCTCGGAACGATACTCCGCCAACGCGTCGACGATCTCGTCAATGGAATCGGACAGCGACTCGGCGATCGCGTCTCTGACTCCGGCCGCCGCCGAAGGACAGCTCCCTCCGGTCGACGCGGCGATCATAAGCGCGCCTTTCCGAAGAACGGCTGGACAGATAAAGGAACTTCGACCGGGGTCGTCGACCGCGTTGACAAGGACGCGTCGCTTTCGACATATTCTCGCGACGTTCTCGTTAACTCTGTCGTTGGCGGCGGAAACGACGAACAAGAGATCTTCGGAAACGTCGCTTTCTTCAAAAGGGCGTCTTCTAAAATCTAAGTCTCTCAACGCTTCGATTTCCGGGCAAATCTCCGGAGCGACGACCTTGATTTTTAATCCCGTTCCGATAAGGGATCGCAGCTTGGCGAGCGCGGTCTTTCCTCCTCCGACCACGAGCGCCTTTCGCTCGGCGACGTCGATAAAAAAAGGAACAAAGGCCATTAAAAGATTCCTTTATGCTCCGGCGCTCGCCCGTTCGATTCTTTTGACGAATTCCTCTCGTCCAAGTCGCGCCAGCGTCTTTACGAGTCGCTCTTTAGGAAGCGCGAATTCTTCGAAGAACTCGAGCGTTGCATCGACGATTCGGAACAGCGCCTCTTTCGATTCGACTATGCCGATCAATCGAGCTCCGATCGAGATTTCATTGCCGAACGTCCCGGCGAAAGAGAGCGCGAAACCGGGACG
This sequence comes from Thermoguttaceae bacterium, assembly GCA_017441605.1. GTDB lineage: Bacteria > Planctomycetota > Planctomycetia > Pirellulales > Thermoguttaceae > RUG369. The sequence continues at coordinate 25,081 of JAFRXD010000062.1, forward strand.
GCTTTCCAGCGCGCCCTTGGGGCAAGTTCGCGCGCATTTCCCGCAATGCCGACACTTGTCGTCGTCGATAACGACGTCGCCGTCGACGATGGAAATCGCTTTCGCGCGACAGACTTTTTGGCAGGCGCCGCACCGCGAACAATCGGTTTCCTTCCATTCGACGATCGCCGCCCCTTTGACGCCCAAATCGTTCTCTTCCGCTTTAAGACAGTTGTTCGGGCAACCGGTAACGCCTATCTTGAACTTATGAGGCAAGTTTCGACCGTAATAGCGCGCGTCCAGCTCTTTGGCGACCTCGAACGCGCAGATTAAACCGCTCGGGCAACAACTCCCTCCTTGGCATGCGGTTATCGTTCTAACCCGCGGACCGGAAGCGCCCATCGAAACGCCCCCTTTTTCGAGTTCCTCGACAAACGAGTCGATTTCCTCCAATTTGACGAACGGGATCTCGACGCTTTGCCGCGACGTTAAATGAACGCGACCTCTTCCGTATTTGTCGGCGACCGCGATAATTGTCGCGAGTTGTTTGACGTCGAGATTGCCCCCGACGACGCGCAGTCTCGCCGAAAAGAATCCGGCGTCCTTTTGCGGCATAAAACCGTTCGCTTTAAGTTTTGAATAATCAACGCTCATTTCATACCTTTCGTTATGCGCAAACCTTCTTTTCTTAAACCGCGGCGCTCAGTATTTGTTGGCGCTTTGCGCGTCGACGACGATCCGTTTCGGAGGAGAATCGGGCGTGTTAAAGATCCATTGGGAGATCTCGCCGTCGATTTCCACCCGCATCGTCGCCCCTCGACCTCCCACGTCGGCGCCGAGGAAATAAAAGATCGCGCCGAACCGACAGGCCTTAAGACACGAAGCGCACCCCCAGCAATCTTCCGGTCTTTTAACAAAAGCTCTTCCGTCGGGAGCGATTTTGAGCAAATTGCCCGGGCAGACCTCGACGCAAGCGGCGCAACCGACGCACCGATCCTTTTCGATTCTAACGCTCACGAACCGTCTCCTTCCCCGTCAATTCCCGACGAATCATTTGGATTTTCCCGTCGACCAATCTCGAATTCACAAAGAGTTCGAATTTTTCATCGACGTTGGGGTAATCGGAGCGAACGCCAAATCCGGGCCAGCGCGTCTCTCGTCGCTCGCGCAAATGGGCGATGAGCGCGCGGCACACGGTCAAACGATCGGTTAATTCGTAAACCTGCAACAAATCGTCCATATCGTAGGCGCGAAGCGATTTGACTAGGCGCTCCACGACGCGAATTCTTTCCTCCGCCACGTCGAGTCGCGCTTCGTTGTAGCGATAGCTCGCCGAAATGCCCCCCGCGTAATTGTCCATAATTTTTTGCATCGCCTCCTCAAGCTCCAATGGGAAAAGCCATTTCGACTCGTCTCGATTCAGCTTTCGCTCGTAGGAGTCAACAAACGGTTCCGCCAAACGCTCGATCGTATCGGAACTTGCGTCGTCAATATCGTTTAGGTCCGCGAGTATGGACTCGGCGGCGATTTGTCCTTCGGCGAGCGCGCCGGTAACGAATTTTTTGGGCGCTCCCCCCGCGACGTCTCCGGCCGCGTAAAGCCCTTTCAGCGTGGTCCTTCGACCCGCGTCGATCCAATATCCGGAACCGGTGTGCCCTCCGACTATGTAAGGTTCCGTCCCCTCGATTTCGACGTCGCTTTTCGAGGGCGGCTCGTTCGACTCGATCCATTTTAGCGTCTGGGCGGGCGCCATATTGAGATAGGCGCGGTACAAATCCTCCTCCGTCTCGTGGGAGATCCCGGTCGTTTTTAGACGACAAGGACCGCGACCTTCGTAATTCTCGTTGGCGGCCCCGTAGGCGCGCGCGTTTGTCGACAGACCATATTTGGACGCGTAAAACTCCCCTTGAGAATTGATTTCCTTCGCTCCGACTCCCAGCGCGATCGTGCCGGTCGGAGCGATCGTATCTTTGATCCGCTGCGCGACGAAACGCATTTCTAGGGAGGTCATCTCCGCCCCCGCGCGTATTCCCATCGCGTAGCCCGCGCCGGTGTTAAACGGAGAATACCACATTTTGTGGCGCGAAAATCCCGGATTGTTCGGACGATACAATCCCGCGGCGCCTCCCGTCGCGACGAGAACCGCTTTCGCGGAGACGATAAAAGCCTCCTCGAAATTGACCGAAAAACCGACCGCGCCAACGATCGCCCCCGACTTGTCTTTCAATAAATCGGTGGCGTTGACGTGGTTTAAGACGACGGTCGAGGGACCTTTGCGAACCTCGTTCTCGAGAATCGTCTTAATGTTCTCGCCGTTGATTTTCAGATTGCGCTTTCCGCGCGCGACGTATCGCCCTTCGTCGTCCTTCAGGAAGACGAGCCCCATTCGCTCGAGTTCCTCGGTAATGGCGTTAAAACGTTCCGCCATCGAGAGAATCAGGTCGTCGCGGACGATTTTTTCGGCGTCGCGACGAACGTACTCCAAGTAGTCTTGAACGGTTCTTCCCGGATTGATATGAGCGTTTAGCGCGTTGACTCCGGCCGCCAAACAACCGGAGCGTCGAAGGTTGGCTTTTTCCAACGCGACGACGCGAAGTCGCGGCGCCCTTCTCGCTAGCGCGATGGCTGCTCCGCAGCCGGCGGTTCCGCCTCCGATGATTAGGACGTCGGTCTCGATATATTTTCGTTTTAAAGCTTTCATTTTCAACTCGTATCGTTCTCGTTTTGCGCGAATTAAAGAACGACGGACTCTTTTCTTAACGTTTCGTTTTCCAAAATGGCGACGTTGTCGTCCGAGACGGTGAACAGGCGGTGAACGAAGACGTCGACGCGCTCCCCGACTTCGACGAGCGGTTCGTTGATTCCTCGCAAAGTGGAAAGCGTCGATCCGAGAAGGTCAACGCGGATTTCCATATTGCTTCCTCTAAACGCGACGTCGACGACCGTTCCCTCTTCGGCGGACGCTTGGTAATACTTGTTTTCCCCTCGTTTGTAGACGGACACGAATTCGGGCCGGACGATCGCGTAAGACGATTCTCCGCGCGATTTGAAGTATCTGAACTTCCCGTAGTCCTCGATAATCGTCGAGTTTCCAATAAACTTTGCCACAAAAGGGGTGGCGGGTTTGGCGTAGAGTTCCTTGGGCGGTCCAATTTGCTCGACGCGACCTTTGTTCGTAACGATAATTTCGTCGGCGACTTCGATAGCCTCGTCTTGGTCGTGGGTAACAAATATGCTCGTAATTCCTAATCGGTTAATCGTTTGTCGCAACCAAGATCGTAATTCAAGCCTGACTTTGGCGTCGATCGCCGCGAACGGCTCGTCGAGCAAGAGCAATCGCGGATTGGGCGCCAACGCGCGCGCGAACGCGACGCGCTGGCGCTGCCCCCCGGATAGTTGGCTCGGATAGCGCTTTTCCAATCCCTCGCAGGAAATCAATTTCAAGAGTTCTTTAACGCGCGCGTCGATTTCGTCCTTCGACTTTTTCTTTACTTTAAGTCCGAAGGCGATATTGTCGTAAACGTTCATGTATCTAAAGAGCGCGTAACTCTGAAAAACGAAGCCGATTCCTCGCTCGCTTCCCGGGACGTCGTTGACGACCTTCCCGTCGATGAGAATATCGCCGGAATCCTGTTTTTCCAAACCGGCTATCATTCTGAGAATAGTGGTTTTGCCGCTTCCCGACGGTCCCAGCAAAGCGACCAACTTTCCTTTCGCGACGCTTAGTTCGACGTCGCGGGACGCGGCGAAGTCCCCATAATATTTATTGATCCCGCGCAATTCGACGCTGTTTGGGGTTGCGTTTTCGTTCATATCTCGTTCCTCGCTACTTCTGAACGTCCAATTCTTTTCCGCCTCGTTTTTCCAACCAAACCCTCAAAACCAATACGACGACCGTCATAACGACCAAAAGGCTCGAGGCGGCGAACGCTCCGGTATAATCGTACCCTTGGTACAATAGTTCGACGTACAACGGAAGGGTGTTCGTCTTTCCGCGGAGGTGTCCCGAAAGTACCGAAACCGCGCCAAACTCTCCCATCGCTCGCGCCGAGCACAAGACGATTCCATAGAGCAAAGACCACTTGATATGGGGAAACGTTACTTTTCTGAAAATCGTCCAGGCGCTCGCGCCCATCAGGGCGGCGGCTTCTTCCTCGTCGGTTCCCGCCGCGTTGAGAACCGGTATCAATTCCCGCGAAATAAAGGGAAAGGTAACGAAAATAGTCGCTAAAACGATACCCGGCTCCGCGAAGATGATCTGAATTCCCCACTTTTCAAGGTAGGGGTACAGAAAACTTTGCCGCCCGAATGTCAATACGAAAATCAAACCCGCGATGATGGGAGAAACCGTTACCGGCAAATCGATTAGCGCCGAAATAATTTTCTTTCCGCAGAACGCGAATTTCGTTAGCGCCCAAGCGGCGCAAAGCCCGAAAATCGTGTTGATTCCGACCGCCCAAGCGGTGGCGCGCGCGGTAAGCCAAGCCGCTTTCACCGCGTATTCGTCTGAAATCGAGGCGTAGTAAACTTTCCACCCTTCGCGAAACGCGACGCAGAGGATATAAACCAACGGAATCGCTAGGAAAATTAACAAAAAAATTTCGCAAAACGCGATCAGCGCCAAGCGCGTCCATTTTCCTTTTTTTTCGTCGTCGGCGGAACGCTTGTTCTTCATAGAGCGGCTCCTTTCTCTCACGCCAAACCGCCGCCGCGCTTGGAAACGCAACTTTGGACGAACGCGTTAACGGACAGGATTAAGAACGCGATCAGCAGCATGACCAACGCGATGCTCGCGGCGCTCGCGTAATCGAACTCCTGCAACTGCGACATAATCAACAATGGGGCAATTTCCGTTTTATAAGGAATGTTTCCTGCGATGAACACGACGCTTCCGTACTCGCCGATGCAACGCGCGAAGGCGAGAGAGAAGCCAGAAATCAGCGCGGGTAAGATCTCGGGGAAGATCGCGCTCCAAAAAGTTCTTCGCGGACTCGCGCCCATAATAAACGCCGCTTCTTCGCATTGGGGATCGATTTTCTCCAAGACCGGTTGAACCGCGCGAACGACAAACGGTATCCCAATAAAAATCAAGGCGACGACGATTCCAACCCGAGTGTAAGCGATTCGCAGCCCGAACGTTTCGAGGAAAAATTTTCCGACCCAACCGTTCTCGGTCGTTAGGTGGGTAAGGGAAATGCCCGCGACGGCGGTCGGAAGCGCGAACGGTAGTTCGATGACCCCGTCGATAAAACGTTTGCCGGGAAAATCGTATCGAACCAGCGTCCAGGCGAGCGCCAAACCAACGACCGCGTTGACGACCGACGCGATAAACGCCGTCGATACGCTGACCCAATACCCCGAGAGTACCCGAGGGGACGTTACCGTTTTCCAAAAATCCGCGAGACTCAAGTTGGCGGAAAACACAACGAGAGAACAGAGCGGGATAATAACGATCAGCCCGAGGATCGCCATCGTTGTGCCGAACGCCAAGCCGAACCCTGGAACGACGCTTTCTTTCGTTCTAAATTTCACCGCGTTTTCTCCTTACATAAGAGACTCGATAACAAGGTTAGCGCCCCGATTCGTAAATGGAATCGAAAATGGCCCCCTCGGCGAAATGCTTTTTCCTAGCTTCGCTCCAACCTCCGAAATGGTCGATCGTAATTCTCTCGACCGAGTCGTTGATCCATCGACCGTCCTCGGGGATTGCGGCGAGCGAAAGCCCCGGATTCTCCGCGACGTACTCGGCGTAAACCTCCGGGTCGCTCGGTCGATAAAAGTTTTCCGCCTCGATTTTTTGGGCTTCCTTCGAGTAGAGAAAATCTAGGTACTCCTTCGCCGCGCTCTCGGTTCCGCGCGCTTTCGCGACTTGGTCGACGACCGCGACCGTCGGTTGGCACAAAATCGAGACGGAAGGAACGACGATCTCGTACTTGCCCGGGTATTGGCGCAACGATAAAAACGCCTCGTTTTCCCAGGCGACCAAGACGTCGCCTTGACCGTTTTCAACGAACGAGGTCGTCGAGCCTCGCGCTCCGGAATCGAGGACGACGACGTTTCCGTACAGCGCTTTCATCGCTTCCTTGATTTGATCCTCCGTTTTCCCTTGCCTTTCGAAAAATCGCCACGCGGCGAGATAGTTCCACATCGCGCCCCCGGACGTCTTTGGATTTGGCGTAACGACTTCTATCTCCGGCTTGATCAGGTCGTCCCAATCGCGAATGTTTTTGGGATTGCCGACGCGAACGAGAAAAACGATCGTCGAGGTGTAGGGGGAACTGTCGCGAGGAAATTCGCCGACGAAGTCGGGATCGATCAAACCGGCGTCGGACACGACTCGAACGTCCCCTTCCAGCGCTAGGGTGACCACGTCGGCGCGAAGCCCGTTCGCGACCTCGAGCGCCTGTTTGCCCGACCCCCCGTGCGATTGAACGACCACTATTTTTTGCCCGGTCGTCTCTTCGTAGCGCTTTTCAAACACAGGATTGTACGCCTTGTACAACTCTCGCGTGGGATCGTAAGAAACGTTGGTAATTTCCAATGCGCCGTCGCCTCCGCCACCTCCGCAACCGACGATCGCAAACGCCAACAAAGACCCCGCGACTAGCGCGAGCTCCGCCCTTGCTAAACTCCTCATTTCGAGTCCTCCTAACGAATAACGATAATCAACCAACTTAACTACTATTTAAATAGGTAAAGGACGCCCATTTTAAATGGCGTTTTCGTTTTGTCAATGGGAGAAAACGCTAGAATTTGTGGAAAACGATCCGAAAGAACCGTCGAAAAAACGCCGCGTTTTTAGATCGTTAGTCGAAATTACCTCGCCTAAACGAGTATGGAAAACGGCGCGTCGCGCCGATTTTTGAACCTGTTTCAATGCAAAAAAAGCTCGGCGCCTTGTCAAGCGCCGAGCTTATCGCGTTTATGAACGAATCGGACGGGTTTGTTATTCCGCGATCCTTCTTCGGAAGACGTCGACGACCTTGTCGACAATGGCGTCGAGCTCGGGATCGTTCGGATGGGTCTTGGCGTTCGCCTCGTCGATCGCCACCTGAACGGCGGTCGCCAAATCGCCGACGGTTTCTTTGAGATCGGCGATCTTATCGGCGGGCAAGCCGTAATCGACCGTTATTTCGCGGGTTTGGTACAGAACGACTTCGTAGACGTCCTGATACGTTCGAATCCGCGTGGAATCGGCTTCCTCGTACGGCACGATTCGCGTTCTGGCCTCCTTTACCGGGGTCGGCGGGGCGGCGAACGCGGGTCGCCCGTCAAACTCGCAATTCGAGACGAGGCGCCGATCCTCGACCGGCAGATGGTCGACCAAGTTGGCGATCGTCGCGACCGCGTCTTGCAGCGCGCGCAGTTGCGGAACGGTCAATTCCGCCTCGACCCCCATAAACTCGAAGCGCCCTTTGTTGAGCCCGTTCGCGCGCTGGCGCGCGCCGTGTTGTCGAACGACCGATTCGACGATATCGAGGACTTTTTTCGAGATCTCTTGCGGGGTCGCGATCAGATAAGCGTCGCGTCGCTCGCTTTCGACCTCGCCGGTCGTCGTAAGGCGCTGAACGCGCTTCTCTTGCGCCCTCAGCATTTTAATTAGTTCGCTCGCTTTTTCCAGCTCGCGCTTTTGTTTGGTGAACGTCGTCTGAACGGTTAGCGCGCGCAAATTATCCGATTTTGCCATCGTAAAAGTTTCCCCATTGCCATGTTGAACAAATCTGTTGCTTGAACGAAAACGAGACAAATACAAAGTCGAGGAAATTCCCGCCGCCCTCGACGCGCCGGGCGGGAAAGGGGATCGCTCCCCTTTGCGAAAGATCGGAACCTTTTCCCGCGACGCGCGGCGAACGTCCCCTCCGAGGAGGAGAACGAAAAACGTCTCTCCGCGCGCGTTTTGGCTTGGGAAAGCTTCGGCTACTAAAAGCTCCCCAAGATTCGAAAGCTCGAACTCGAGAAACTCGATTCCGAGAAACCTCGATTCCGAGAAACCTCGAATCTGGGAAAACTCGCCTCGACAAAGTCGACTCGAGCTCGCGCTCGAGAAGCCGATTCCAATACTTGCGGCTCGCGTTTCCGCTAACGGTTGCCGCCAAACCGAGTCCCGTCAATCTTTTCAGGCGTTGGAACGAGCGCCAAAAGCGCTCCGACGCCGCCGCGTCGATTGGAAAAGGAAAGAAAAGGTCGGTCGAGAAGAGAGCGCCCGGCCATCCGAGTCGCTCTTTCTTCTTCTCGATTCCTTAATTCTTACGGACCGTTCGCGGTTCCATTTCGCGTCGGTCGCCGTCTTTCTTTTTCCTCTCTTATCCGAGATTCGGCGGAATCGTTTGTTCCGTGGCCCTTTAGCGCTTCCGTTCGCAAGGCGATTTAAATCCGCAAGGCGATATAAATCGCGGCGAACAATTGAAACGCTGCGCCTTTCGATCCGACTCCTAAGAGTCTTCGCTCTTGAACGAGCTTTTTCTTCGTTTCGCGCTCCCCGTTGGCGCTTCGAGACAAAACCGGGGCGAAACTTTTCGTAGGGGACTTCCTCGACTTTTGAAATTCTAAAGTCTAATCCAGCGAGCTCTAGTCGCTTTCTCGACCGCGGCTCGCGCTTAATTGCCTAATTGTAAAATAGCTCTCCGCGCGGCGCTAGATCGACGCCGCGACGGATCCGTCCCATAATCGAGCGTTGATCGCTTTCGCGATCGCGACTCGCGCGAAATTACCTAAATGTAAAATATCTCCCCGGGCGCGGCGCCGGAAGGCGTCGCGACGGACCTTTCGTTAAAGACTGTTTTCGGCGAACCCGCTAGCTCGCTAGGCGTCGGCGTTTATCGTCGACGGGCGGCGAACCGCCCCTCGACGAAATCTCGCAAAGAACGCGACGCGAATTTTAATATCTCTTCCCATGTTCGGAGTTAGATCCGCGTCGCAAAGGAAAGTTCTTCAAAAAAACGAAACTTCTTCAAAATTCGGAACGTCTCGCGACAAACCGAACGACGACTTCAATATCTTTTTTCCACGCGCGACGTTAGACTCTGGTCGCGAAGGAAAGTTTCCAAATTCCCCAAAATAATCGCTCTGAAACCCGCAAAGCGTTTCGAGATTCTAACGCGGCTTCGAAGCTCGTCAATCCCTTTTTGAAAAATTTTTGAAAAAAACAAAATTCAAACGAAATATCTCTCTATCGCGAGAGGCGTTAGAACCTCGTTTCGCGCGAAAAAACTCGCGCGATTTCTTCGGAACCCCGTTCGCGCGCGCAAAAAAAACTCGGCGCCGTTTTGCGAGCGCCGAGTTTTCTAGAATCGCGAAAACGTCTTCGATTATCCCAGAATTTTGTTCCGGAAGACGTCGACGACCTTCTCGACGAGCGCGTTGAGCTCGGGGTCGTCCGGATGAGGCTTGGCGTTCGCCTCGTCGATTCCGACTTGAATCGCGGTCTGCAAGTCGGCGACGATTTCCTTTAATTCGGCGATCTTAGCGACCGGGAGACCGTAGTCGATCGTAATTTCTCGCGTAAAGTACTCGATTTCTTCGTAGTTCTCTTGATAGGTGCGAACGCGGGTCGAGTCTTTTTCCTCGTAGGGGACGTATCGGGTCTTCACGACCTTCGACGCGACCTGAGGGGTCGCGAACGCGGGGCGACCGTCGATCTCGCAATTCGGGACGAGCCGTCGGTCTTCGACCGGCAAGTTGGCGACTAAGCTGGCGATCGTTCCGACGGCGTCTTGAAGCGCGCGCAACTGCGGAACCGTCAGTTCCGCCTCGATCCCCATAAACTCGAATCGACCTTTATTGAGCCCGTTCGCGCGCTGGCGCGCCCCGTGCTGTCGAACGACTTCCTCGACGATTTCGAGAACCTTTTTCGAGATCTCTTGCGGGGTCGCGACCAAATAGGCGTCGCGCCGCTCGGTCTCGATTTTGCCGGTCGGAGTAACGCGCTGGGTTCGCTTCTCTTGCGCGCGCAGCGTCTTAATGAACTCGCTCGCCTTTTCCAGCTCGCGCTTCTGCTTGGTGAAGGTCGTTTGAACGGTGGTGGAGCGAGCCTTTTCTGTATTTGCCATTTTGATATGATCCCCTTTTAACGTTTAATAAAAGCCGAGGAATCGCTTTACCGCCCTTGACGCTCCGGGCGGGGAAAGGGATCGCTCCCCTTCGCGAAAGGCTTAATTCTCCGGCGCTCCTCGAAAGGAGCGCGTTCGAAAGGAACCTTTTCCCGCGAGCCGCGGCGATCCTCCCCCTCGCGAAACTAGTTCGACAAGGGTTCGGAAAAACGTCTGTCCGCGCTCGTTTTCAGTTGGGAAAACTCCGGCCGCTAAAAGCTCCCCCCATCGCTCGAGATCCCGTACGGGAGAGCTCGAGCGCGGGAAAACTAGCCCCGAACGAGTCGACTCGAGCTCGCGCTCGAGGAGCCGGTTCCGCTCTCGCGGCGTTTTGGGGACGCCGCTAAACCCTATGTCCCTTGAACTGGTCCCCGCGCGGGTTGGCCACCGCGTCGGGTCAAGGGCGACGCCGCCGCGTCGAGAGATGCGGAAAAGAAAAGAACGGAAAGGAAATAAAAGTCGCCGAGGACGAAAAGTCCTCCGCTTTCTTCGCGCTTATCGACCGACCGCAATTTAGGGAACGGTCGGTCCCGTTTTTCTCTTTTCTCTCTTATCAAGATCCGGCGGAATCGTTCGACCCTGCTTAATTAGGCGTTTCGTTCGTTGAACTCCTGCGCCCTTTGCCCTTAGCCATAAGAGCCTTAGTCCTTGAACGAGCTTTTTCGTCGTTTCGTTATCCCCGTTGACGCTTAGGGACAAAAGCCGGGGCGAAACTTTCCGTAAAAGCGATTCCTCTGACCCGGATTGTAGAAGTATTTCCTAAAACGTCAAGGTCACGATTCAAAAAAAACGAGTCGAGCCAGAATCCCGACTCGACTCGAGTTTACAAAGGTCTAAACGACCGAAAGACTTCCAAAGTTGTTTCAATGAGGACTAGCGCCCAACGGGCGCGGGTAGTTTACCCATCCGCGCGGTAGCGCGAATTAAAATTCTTTGGCGTCGATCCAGGTCATCATCTTGCGGAGACGCTTGCCGACTTGCTCGAGCAAGTGCTCGTGATGAATGGCGCGCTCGCGTTTGAAGGCGGGGGCGTTGACGGAGTTCTCAAGGAGGAATTCGCGGGCGTACTGACCGTTTTGGATTTCCTTGAGGATTTGCTTCATTTCCTTCTTGGTCTCTTCGGTAATGACGCGCGGGCCGCGAGTGTAGTCGCCGTACTCGGCGTTATTGGAGACGCTGTAGCGCATATAGCTCAAGCCGCCCTGATAGAACAAGTCGACGATGAGCTTCATTTCGTGCATGCACTCGAAGTACGCCATTTCCGGTTGGTAACCGGCTTCGACTAGGGTCTCGAAACCCGCTTGAATCAGGTGGGAGACGCCGCCGCAGAGGACCGCTTGCTCGCCGAAGAGGTCGGTTTCGGTCTCTTCTTTGAACGTCGTTTGAATAACGCCGCCGCGCGTGCCGCCAATGCCCTTGGCGTAAGCGAGCCCGATCGCCTTTTCGCGATCGCCGCAACCGTCGCCGAGCGCGATCAAGCAGGGGACGCCGCCGCCTTTAACGAATTCGGCGCGAACGAGGTGACCGGGGCCTTTCGGAGCGATCATGATCGCGCGAACGCCCTCGGGCATATCGAATTGCCCGTAGTGGATATTGAACCCGTGGGTCGCGAGGAGGATGGCGTCGGGCTTGAGGTTCGGACGGATTTCTTCGCGGAAGAGCTTGCCTTGGACTTCGTCGGGCAGCGTCAGAACGATAATATCGCCTTTCTTAACGGCTTCGGCGAGCGGAACCGGTTCGAATCCATGCTCTTTGGCGAGCTTGTAGTTGGCGGAACCTTCGCGTTGTCCGATAACGACTTCGCAACCGCTGTCGCGAAGGTTTTGCGCGTGCGCGTGCCCTTGGGAACCGTAACCCAAGATCGCGATCGTCTTGCCTTTCAAAACGGAAAGATCGGCGTCGCTATCGTAATAAACTGTGGCGGCCATTTAGGTACTCCTCTAACAATGAAATTTTGCGAGGGCTTCGACCCGAAAGCGGAGCCGACGCGATCGTTTCAACTAAACGCCTCTCGGGGCGGCAATGCACCCCGAGCGCGTTACGCTGCGTATTTTATAGGGTTTCAACGCGCGAATAAACGCGTCGATTTTCTCCCCGTTCCCGGCGATTTCGACGAGCATCGAGGTCTCGGCGACGTCCACGACCGAGCCGCGAAAAATTTGCGTCAATTCGACGACTCCGGAGCGAGACGCGCCGTCGGTCTCGACGCACACGAGCGCCAGTTCGCGCTCCACGTGCGGCTCGTCCGCCAAGTTTTGCGTCTTTACGACCGTGACCAACTTCTGCAGCTGAAGCTCGATTTGCTTCATCTTCTCGTGGTCGCAGTCGACGACGATCGTCATCCGGGAAAATCGCTCGTCGTCGGTTACCCCGACGGTTAGACTGTCGATATTGTAACCCCGAGAGGAAAGCAACCCCGCGACGTGCGAAAGCGCGCCCGGCGCGTTCTGCATTCTAATGGATATGACGTTTCTCATCTCATCTTGCGCTCGCCGTTTGGAATTCGCCGCGGCGCGGCTCGAACATTGCGCCGGGCTCTCCCGAGGAGAACCGTCCGGCGCGGGAACGTTCATTATACCGAATAGTCGTCATATGACAAGCGCCGACTATTCGGGTCGTTTCAAAATTTTGGCCAAGACGCGCCCCGTGGCGGAGTCTTTGTTCTTCGCGACTTCCTCCGGAGTTCCCTCCGCGACGATGGCTCCGCCTTGGTCGGCGGCGCCGGGCCCTAGGTCGATAATGTGGTCCGCGGCTTTGATCGCGAGGGGATTGTGCTCGACCGCGACGATCGAGTTACCGGAGTCCACCAGTTCGTTGAAAACGTCGAGGAGTTTCACCACGTCGGCGAAATGAAGCCCGACCGTCGGCTCGTCCATAATGAAGAGGCAGGCCCCTTTTCTCGCGGTCGAGAGGAATCCGGCGAGCTTCAGACGCTGCGCCTCCCCTCCGGAGAGGGTGTTGACGGGGCGACCGAGTTGGAGGTAGTCGAGCCCGACGTCGAGCATGCGCTTGATTTTCTGCTGGATCTTGGGCTGACCCCTAAAGAAGCCAAACGCCTCGCGCGCGGTCATATCGAGCGCGTCGGCGATATTGCGATCCCGATAGGTTACGTCCAAAACGGAGCGCTGGTAGCGCTTTCCTCCGCAGAACGGGCATCTCGCGTAGACGTCGGCGACGAACTGCATCGGCGTTCGTATCACGCCCTCCCCTTTGCAGGCGTCGCAGCGCCCTCCGTCCACGTTGAAACTGAAATATCCCGCTCCGTATCCCCGCGCTTTCGCCTCGGGGGTCTCGGCGTATAAGTTGCGTATGTCGTCGAATATCTTGAGATAGGAGGCGGGGTTCGAGCGCGGGGAGCGCCCGATCGGGGTTCGGTCGACGAACGCGACCTCGTCGATATCCTCCGTTCCGATAATTTTATCGTAGGGAAGGGCGCTTTCGTCGACGTTCTTGTCGCCGACGATTTTGGAGCACAGGGCGGGGTAGAGCGTGTCGCGGATCAAGGTCGTTTTGCCCGCGCCGCTAACTCCGGTGACGACGCAAAAACAACCGAGAGGAAAGTTTGCGTCGATATTTTTCAGATTTCTTCCCGACGCTCCGAGCAGTTCGATAAAACCTTTCGAAGGCTCCCTGCGCTCGGTTCGACCGCCTCCGCGGCGGCGTCCGGAGAGGTAGCTGCCGGTGAGGGAATCGGGGTTCGCCTTGATTTGCTCGACGGTCCCCTCGAAAACGATTTGCCCTCCGTCGCGACCCGCGCCCGGTCCGAGCTCGACGATCTTATCGGAGCCTTCCAAGATAACGGGGTCGTGGTCGACGACGATCACCGCGTTTCCGCGATCGCGCAGGTCGCGAATCGCTTGGAGCAATTTTTCAGAGTCTTGGGGATGAAGCCCGTCGGACGGCTCGTCCAAAATGTAGAGGGAGTCGACCAAGTCGGATCCAAGGGCGGTCGTCAATTTGACGCGCCCGTTTTCGCCGGAGCTAAGGGTCTTGACGGGGCGCTCGAGGGTTAGGTGCCCGAGCCCGACTTTTTCGAGGAACGCGAGTCGCGAGCGGAGTTGCGAGAGCGCGAATCGCCCGATCTGTTCGCGGTTCGCGTCGAGTTTCCAGGAGTCGATCGTCCGGAGCGTTTCGGAGACGGGCATGGAGCAAAGGTCGTGGAAGTCCTTGCCCTCGATTTTGACGGCGAGGGCGTCCCTTCGGAGTCGCGAGCCTTGGCAAGCGGGGCAGACGCGCCACGTCTGCCACCGCGCCAAAAACGCGCGAATGTGCATCTTGTACTTCTGCTCGAGCAGGGACCACAAAAAGCCGTTTAGCCCCTTGTAATCGAACTGAGAGGAACCGTTTAGAACGAGTCCGACTTCTTTGCGCGTTAGCTTTCCGAACGGAACGTCCGTTCGAACTCCGAGTTTGTCGGCGAGCCCGAGGAATTCCTTGAGTTTCGATCGATACGCCGCGACCGTCCAAGGGGCGATCGCGCCCTCGGCGATCGAAAGCGATTTGTTCGGAAAAACCCGGTCCATATCGAACGCGGTCCAGCGCCCCAGCCCGAGACAGACGGGGCAGGCCCCTCGAGGACTCGCGAAATTAAAGAGATTCGGCTCGACTTCCGGAAAATCGACTCCGCACTCTTCGCAGCGCAACTTTCGTCCGAATCCGAAGAGCGTCCACGCGGCCCCTCCGATCGTTTGAGGTCGGCCGGGAATCGAGATCCGCTCTCCCGCGTCGTCGACGTCCTCGAGCGACCTTTCCCCCTCGACGAAGATCCAGCAGCGATCGTTCCCGTTCGCGAACGCGGTCTCGATCGAGTCGAGGAGCCGGCGCTCGTCCGTTTGCCCGATCGTCGCGCGGTCGACCGCGAAAAAGATCGGCGGAATCCCGGGGTTCGCTCGAATCGCGTCGCGCTTCTTCAGGTAGCGCATTAGCGAGCCGTCGTCGCCGTCTTGGTCGAGCATAAGAACGCGAGATTTCGTCTTCAATTCGGAAAGCTCGTCGTCGTCCTCCTCGGACGCGTCGTCCCGCTCGTTCGCGGAGCTTCGCAGACCCAGCGCGCCCAACTCGTCCTCGTCGGAGAAGTCCGCCATCGCGTTGTAGAGAAATTGCACGAAGTTGAAATGTCTCGACGTGAACGCGCTCTCGTCGCGCAAGTCGAGCGTTTCGTCGCGCGCGATCGCGCGATAAAACCCCTTTTCCAACCACTCTCGTTTGAACGAGGTCCAACCGGCGTTGACGCTTTCGAGCGAAGGCGCGAACGCGATCATTACCCGGGTTCCCGACGGAAAGCGATCGACGATCTCGAGCGTCGAGTCCGGGGAGTATCTCCGAATTCGTTTTCCGCAGCGCTGGCATCGAGGAACGCCAAGTTTCGCGAACAGGAACTGCAGATAGTCGCTCGCTTCGGTCGCGGTTCCGACGGTCGCGATCGCCGACGGGTTCGCCGCTTGCGAGACGACCGCGACGGAGGGGGGAAGCCCTTCGATCGATTCGACGTCCGGTTTGTCGAGCATCTCGAAATGCCGTCTCGCGTCGCGCGACAGGCTTTCCAAGTAGCGCCGTCGACCTTCCGCGTAGATCACGTCGAACGCGAGACTGCTTTTGCCGCTTCCGCTAAGGCCGCAGAACGAGGTGATCTGGCGATAGGGAACGTCGAGATCGACCGAGCGGAGATTGTTCTCCCGCGCTCCGCGTATCGAAGCTCGACCCGGGCTCGGCGTTCGTTCGGCTTTGTTCGTCATAATCTCGCGCTCTCCTCTCGCGGTCCCCCGCGCTCGCGTCGGCGGCAAGTTAAAACGAGGGGCTTTCGACGCAAAAGCGCCCTCGACGAAGAAAATGATGAAAATAATCCTTGAATTATAGCGCGATAAAAGAAGGGCGCAAGGACGGGTGAAAAGGCGCTTTTTTAAAAGAGATCCGGTAAAGTCAACCGCTTTTGCCTCTCTTGTTTAACCGGCGTTTTTTGCTTGTTTTTACAAAAGACAGCGCTCTTAGGGTGGATATTTTTTTAATAGGCGCTATAATCCCCACCGGGGAAGGCGCGCCCTTTGTTCGTCGCGCGCCGAATCGCACCGAGGTCAACTATGAACAACCGACCGCGTTTCAGAGGTTTATACGAAGGTTTCCGTCCCGCGCTCTCCTTTTCGGAGCGCCGCGAGAACGACGGGGACTCGTCGATAAGCGACGATTTGTACGATCGCATCCCGGACGCTTTCAAGCGCCCTCGCAAAGGGGACGGAGACGATCGCGGGAAGAAAAACGAGGAACGAGACTCCGCCGAGCGCCGACGCTTCGACGACGATTCTTCCCGAAATCCTTTTCAACCTCGCATTCGCTCGTTTTACGACGGCGACCGCCAGCCGCGGAGAACGAACGTCTCGACGATCGTTTTCGTGTGTTCCCTTCTCGCGCTCGGGCTTTTCGCGTACCAGGCGCTTTACGTCGCCAAGTCGACCGAGATTTCTTGGACCGCGTTCAATCGACTGCTCGACGCGAACAAAATTGAAACGGCGACGCTAAAAGGCTCCAAAATTACGGGGCGATTGCGCGAGGTTCCTCCGCTGGAACATTGGCCCGATATGATCCCGAACGGTAAAGAGACGTTCGAGGCGGCGGTCAAACAGTTCGATCTCGCCAATAAAGAGCTCGCGGCGCAATTGGACAAGGATCTCAACGATCGGCTCGATCGCGAGAAACTCACGGTAACGCAGAAAAAAACGACGAACGAGCGCGGCGCCGAGGTCTTGACCCTTTCGCTCGCGCCGAACGACGGAGAGGTTTTCAAGAGCGTCGAGTTGCCGACCTCCGCGACCGAAGAAGACAAAAAAGCCGCGAAGACCGCGTTGATCGAAAGTTACGCCCTCGGCGCGAAATTGAATCAGCGCTGGGAGCTTGAGGACGCGAGCCAAGTCCAGCGCGGCGCTCCCGGCTCCGTGATTATGGTCGAGCGCAAATCGAAGAAAGTTCTCAATAAGGTTTTCAGCGCGAAATACTCCTGCGAGGTTCCGACCTTCGCCTTTTCCGACCAGTTGGTCGACGCGCGCCTTCGCGAGAAACTCGACTCATATTCCTCCGAGACCCCGCAGGACGGATCCTCTTGGATTATGCTGATTTCGGTCGGGGTGTCGATCCTCTTCCTCGTGCTCCTCTTCAAGATGTTCCGCAACACGAGCGAGCAAATGTTCGGGGGCGGATTCGGGCTCGGCGGCTTCGGGCGCAGCCTCGCGAAGCGCTACGAGCCGCGCGCCGATAAGCGCGTTACCTTCGAGGACGTGGCGGGCATGGACGCCGTGAAGGCGGAGTTGGTCGAGATCGTCGACTATTTGAAGAACCCGCGAAAGTACGAAAGAATGGGCGCGCGCGTGCCCAAGGGAACCCTCCTGTTCGGCCCTCCGGGCACGGGCAAGACCCTCTTGGCGCGCGCCGTGGCCGGCGAGGCGAACGTTCCGTTCTTCTCGATTAACGGCTCGGAGTTTATTCAGCTGTTCGTCGGCGTCGGCGCGAGCCGCGTGCGCGACCTTTTCGCGACGGCGAAAGAGAACGCGCCTTCGATTCTCTTCATCGACGAAATCGACGCCGTCGGCCGACAGCGCGGCGCCGGCCTCGGCGGAGGGCAAGACGAGCGCGAGCAAACCCTCAATCAAATCCTTAGCGAGATGGACGGGTTCTCCCAAAACGACTCCGTCATGGTCATGGCCTCGACGAACCGGCCCGACGTGCTCGACCCCGCGCTCATGCGCCCGGGGCGATTCGATCGCCACATTACCGTCGGACGACCCTCGATGCGAGGGCGCGTCGACATTTTCAAGGTCTACTTGAAGAAGATCCCCTACGGTCCCGACGTCGACGTCGACAAACTCGCGAAAACGACCTCGGGGTTCACCGGCGCGGACATTCGGAACTTCGTCAACGAGGCGACCCTCTGGGCGACGCGCAACAACAAAAAAGTGGTCGAGTCCTCCGATTTCGACTTCGCCTTCGAGAAAATCTCGCTCGGGCTCAAGCGCGACGAGATCGTTACCCCCGAGAACAAGCGGAAAACCGCGCGCCACGAGGCGGGGCACGCGCTCGTCGGCTGGTTCCTCCCGAACGGCTCTCGCGTCCACAAAATCACGATCGTCCCGCGCGGTCGCGCGCTCGGCGTTACCTGGAGCCTTCCCGACGACGACCAGCTCAACTACAACGAGTCGGAAGCCCGCGCCACGCTGACGCATCTGCTCGCCGGACGCGCCGCGGAGAAACTGGTCTACAACGAAAACTCCTCCGGCGTCGAGAACGATTTGCAGCGCGCCACCGAGCTCGCGCGCAATATGGTCGCGCGCTGGGGCATGAGCGACAAGTTGGGACCGGTCGCCTTTTCCGAATCGGAGGCGAATCCCTTCCTCGGGAAAGAAGTCGCGTTCGGTTCCCGCAACTACAGCGAGGACGCCGCTCGAATTATCGACGAAGAAGTTCGCCGAACGATCGAAGAGGCGGACGCTCGAGCCAGGGCGCTCCTGATCGAAAAGCGGGATCTCTTCGACAAACTGACCGACGCGCTGGTCGCCGAAGAGGAACTCGACGAGGCGCGAATTCGCGAAATCCTCGGTCCCTCGCCCAACGACAAACCGAAGACGGACGAAACCGCGCTCGAGGACGAGCCGATAAGCGACGGGTCCGTCAAGACGGGAGCTGAACCGAGCGAGGGCGACGCGGCCGAAGACCCTGCGGAGGATTCGGCGGTTTAGCGATGGCGAAGCCGACTCCCCCCCCTCCCGCCGGGAAAATCGCCGGGATCGATTTTGGAACGGTTCGCATTGGGATCGCGATTTGCGACCCCGAGCGAATTATGGCGTTTCCCTACGAAGTCTATCGCCGACGGAGCGAGCGCTTGGATCTCGAGCGGTTCCAAGAGCTCGTTCGCTCCGAGCAAATCGTTCATTTCGTCCTGGGACTACCGCTTCACAATAGCGGCGAACTGAGCGACAAAGCGCGCGAGGCGATCGAGTTTGGCGACAAATTGGTCGAGGCGACCGGATTGACGATCGATTACGTCGACGAGCGCTTCACGAGTCGCGAGGCGGAGTCCTACTTGCGCCAAGGGAATCTCAACGCGAAAAAGCGCAAGGAGAAGCTCGACGCGGTCGCCGCCCAAATTATTTTGGCGACCTATTTGGAGCGCGGATGCGTCGGAACGACGGATTTTCTCGCGTTGGACGACTAATCGATCCGCGTTTTTCGAAACTCTTTTGGCGCGATTTTTCTCAAATTTCGGAAATACCGAGAAACTTTTCTTGAAAAAAAGCCTACTATCTGATAGTATGAGCGCGCGAAAGCGAGCGCGTCAACACTCGCGCTCCTTTCGCCGCGACCGAATTGAAACGTTCGCGCGGCGCCTCGCCTTATCACAACTTCGCCGCGACCGAGCCGGTTCGCCGAGCTTTCGGCGTTTCGCCTCGACGGCGTTTCAATACTCGCCTTAAGCCATCTTTTTGGACAAGGAGAAGAATATGAATATTCAAGTTCAAGCGCGACACGGAGAACTGGCCGAAGCCACTCGTCAGAAAATCGCGGAAAAGGTCGTTAAACTCGGGCGGTTCGTCGAGCGCGTTTCCGAAATCAACGTCCTCGTCGAACTCGAAAAAGCGGACGAACCCGCCGTCGAGGTGACGGTCGTCACCGAGCTGAAGAAGGACTTCCGCGCCGAATATACCTCCGGCGATCTCTGGGGCTGCCTCGATCAAACGATCGACAAGCTCGAGCAGCAGATGCGCAAATTCAAGGAAAAAATGACCGATCACCGCTAGGCGCGCCTCGCGAGAAAGGCGCGAGCGCGTTTGGCGAAAACCGATATTGTCAACGTTAGTCCACTCCAATAACCGTCGAGGGCGGCGAGTCTTTCCGGGCTCGACCGCCCTTTTTAACTCCGCGAAACTCGTTTTGTATCGAGCCCGTCGACCGATTGACGGACAAGACTTTTCGTTCGCGCTCCGATAAAAAGCCGCGTTTCTTTTGATTGAACCGTTTCCGGCGCTGTACAAACTAAGAAAAACGTTTAAAATAGGGGGCGACCGCGGCGCTTTTGTCCCACGGGGGAAAGCGCGAGCGCGATTTTCGCGAGCGCGTCCCGGATTTCGCGTCCAAAATCGGAGGACAAGTTTCCTTTCGACGGCGCGTCGCGTCGCCGCCTTGGGCGCGGTTCGCCCTTTTTATTTGGAGTTGAACGAATGAAATTTACCGATTTTATTCTCCCCGGTTCCGTAAACACGCAGCTTGAAGCCACGACTAAGGAGGGCGTGATTCGCGAATTGGCGCGATCGTTGGCGAGCGCCGGCGGTTTTCCCGAGTCGGAGCTTGAAGGCGTGATCACCGCCATTATGCGGCGCGAGGAATTGGGAACGACCGGCATCGGAAACGGAATCGCCGTCCCTCACACGAAGCACATTAGCGCGGAGCGCCTCATCGGGGCGGTCGGGGTCAGCGAAGACGGGGTGGATTTCAGCAGTCTCGACAGCGAAAAGGTCAATTTGTTCTTCCTGCTCGTCTCCCCTCCGGATCGACCGGGCGAACATCTCAGGGCTCTCGAACACATTACGCGCCATCTTAAAGACGACAAATTCTGCGGCGAGCTCAAGCGCGCCGACTCTCCCGAAAAAGTGATGAAACTGCTGGTCGAGGCCGACGAGCGCGTCGTCTGATTTTCCCCCCGGCGTCTTAAAATTTCGCTCGTTTTAGGAGTTGCGCGAATGAAATTTTCCGATTTTGTCAAAGTGGATTCGATCTTGACCAAACTCGAAGCGACCACCAAAGAGGGCGTCGTTCGCGAGATGGTCGAGTCGTTGGCGAAAGAGGGCGGCGTTCCCGCCGAAAGCGTCGACGACGTCATCGGCGCCGTCATGAAGCGCGAGGAGCTCGGAACGACCGGCATTGGTCGCGGGATCGCCATTCCTCACGCCAAGCACCCCGGCGTCTCCGCGATCGTCGGCACCGTCGCCATTAGCCCCGAAGGCGTCGATTTCAGTAGCCTCGACTGCCAAAAAGTCAACCTTTTCTTCCTCATCGTGTCTCCTCCCGACGCCGGCGAATCTCACCTGCGCGCCTTGAGACACATCACCGCCCAACTGAAAAACGAGGCGTTCTGCCGTTATCTGCTGCAGTCGCGCACTCGAGAGGACATCGTGAATCTCCTCAACGAAGCCGACGACGGCATGTACTTAGAGGAGGAGTGAGCGAATACGGCGCTTTTTCAAGAGCGCGGCGCTCGAGTCCTCTCCTTCGTCTTCGGAAACGAGCGCCGCCGCGCGCCGACGTCGCTAGAAAGCGATCAACGTGGTCACAAAAGAACTCACCGTGCTGAATCAAGCGGGTTTTCACGTGCGCAACGCCTCCGCCGTGTGCAAGCTCGCGATGAAATACTCCTCGAAGCTTTCGCTGTCGAAAGGCGGTTACGCCGCCGACTGCAAGAGTTGCTTGGATCTTTTGTCCCTTATGGCGCCCCAAGGAACTAAATTGATTCTCGCGGCGGACGGGGAAGACGAACAAGCGGCTACCGACTCCATCGCGGATCTCTTCGAGCATAAATTCTACGAGGACGAATTCGCCGCCATGGCCCCGCCCGACCTCTAATCCGAACGATCTCGTATTCGCAAATGAAAATATATCAAGGGGTTCCCGTCTATCCCGGAGTCGCGATCGGCAAATTGTCGGCGGTCGTCGACGATCGCGTCGGCGTCCAGAAGCGCGGATCGATCGACCCCGGGCAAGTCGATTCGGAATTTTCTCGGCTCGACGCCGCCTTCCAATCGGCGGGGGACGCCCTTCGCGCGAATCGCGAGGACGCCACGAAACAGCTCGGCGAGGAGTTCGGGCGCCTCTACGACGCCTATCTCCTAATTCTGAACGATCCTAGCTTGCGCGCGAGCGTCGACAAGCTCGTCTCCGAGGAATTGGTGAACGCCGAGTACGCGGTCGACTTTACCCTCAACGGATACGCGGAGCGGCTTCGCGGTCTGGACGCTCGCTACGCCGAGCGCGCAAACGATCTGCTCGACTTGCGCGATCGTCTGCTTCACGAGCTTTTGGCCTCGCGCGTCGCCGACTACCAAGCGAGCGACGAGCCGACGATCGTCGCGGCCTCGTTTCTCAAGCCGAGCGCCGCGGCGAAGCTCGATCCCGACAAAACCTCCGCGATTGTTACGGAAAACGGGGCGATCGGCAGCCACACCGCGATCGTCGCCTCCGCGCTTCGCGTGCCGACCGCGCTCGGCGTCGGCCCGTTTCTCTCGGAAACCGACGACTCGACCGTCGCGATCGTCGACGGAAAGCTCGGGAAACTGATTCTCGACCCGACTCCCGACGTGTTGGCGCAGTACGAGCGCGAGCTCGAGTCTTATCGAGCGACCGAGGCGCGGCTTCAAGCGCTCGCCAACTCGACCGTCGCGAAAACCAGAGACGGCGTCGAAATCGAAATTAAGGGGAACATTGAGTTTCCGAGCGAGTCGAAAGCCTGCCGCGAAGTCGGAGCCGCCGGCGTCGGGCTCTACCGGACGGAATTCCTCTACCTGACGCGCCCCAACGGAGGGCTTCCCGACGAGGAGACCCACTTCCGCGCCTATAAAGAGGTCGCGGAAGCGATGGAGGGGCGCCCCGTTACGATCCGCACTTTCGACTTGGGCGCCGACAAGCTCCCCCCCGGATTGCGATTCTCGGCCGAGCCCGAGCCGAATCCGTTCCTAGGTCTAAGAAGCGTGAGACTTTCCCTGCGCAACGGCGATATGTTTCGAGCGCAGTTGCGCGCGATTCTTCGCGCGAGCGTTTACGGGAAGATCTCGATTATGTTCCCGCTCGTGACGACGATTATGGAGTTCCGCAAGGCGCGAATGGTCTACAACGACGTTCGCGACGAGCTCGCCGAGGCCGGCATCCCGTTCGATCCCGATATCCCGCTCGGCATTATGGTCGAGACTCCCGCCGCCGTCGTTACGCTGGAGCATTTCGCGCGCGACGTCGACTTCTTCAGTATCGGCACGAACGACCTCCTGCAGTACGCGATGGCGACGGACCGCGCGAACCCGAGCGTCGCCGAGCTTTACGAGCAAGAGTCCCCCGCGCTCCTGAGAATGATTAAAAAGACGATCGACGTCGCCGACGTCTACGGCAAGCCCGTCTCCCTCTGCGGACAGATGGGCGGCTGCCCCGAGAACGTCCCCCTGCTCTTGGGGCTCGGCTTGCGCTCCCTGAGCGTGGCTCCCGGTCTAATCCTACGACTCAAAGAGGTTTGCGGCAACTACTCGATCTCCGAGTGCGTCGAGCTGGCGAAGCGCGCGATGCTTATGGAGTCGGCGGCGGAAGTGCGCATGCTGGTCCGCAACGACTGGAAAGAGCGCGCGGGAACCGGCTACTAATCGCCGCGAATCGGATCGACCCGGTTGTCAAAAAAGATAAATTGGTTAAAATGCGCCGAATTGGCGTCGAGCGCGACTTTGAGGGCGCTCGAGCCTCTTTTCCGCGACCCCCCGAACAAACGACCCTTCGAGGTCGAGTCAACTTCGCCCCGCCCGGCTCGCGTCGCGGCGGGAAAACAGGTCGCCGCGCTCGTCGCGGGGGCTGAAACGGAGAGCGCTCCTCCTCGACGGGAGTAAAATTTTTTGGAAAGGCGTTTCGACCCGGACGAAGTCGAAACGAGCGAGCTTTGATGGTTCGTCGGCGATACAGGCTGCGATTTAGCAAACGCGGCAATTTGCGCTTTATCGGACATCGCGACTTACTGCGCGCGATCGAGCGCCTATTGCGCCGCGCGTCGTTGCCGGTCGCGAAATCGCAAGGATTTCACCCGAAACCGCGAACGAGTTATCTCTCGGCGCTCCCTTTGGGGTTTTCCAGCGACGACGAAGCGATGGAATTGATCTTAGAGGACGATCTGCCCCCCGAGAACCTTTTGGAGCGTCTCAACGCCGTCTCCGTCGACGGACTCGAATTTCTCAAGGCGGTTCCCTTGGAAGACGGCGCCCCGAAACAACAGCCTCTGGCGTTCGCGTACGACGCGACGGTTCCCGAGGCGCTCCTCGCGGGGCTTCGCGAAAAGATCGACTCTTTTATGAGCGCGAAATCGGTCGAAGTCGTTAAACCGAACGGCAAACCGGTCGAAGCTCGCGCTCCGGTTCTCGAATTGACCCTCGAGGGAACCGAATTGCGCGTCCTATTGGCGGCGCAGTCGGGGCCCGAGGCCGGGTTGCGCGAGATCCTCGCCTGTCTCGGACTCGAAAAAGAGCTCTTTCGGACGATTTTTCCGAACCGAACCCGCTCCTTTATCGAGGACGAGGGCGTCCGACCCTCCCTTTGAGCTCGCCCCTTGTTCGTCTAGAAAGTTATATATATCAAATGGTTCAGAAGATGCTGATCAACGCGCGAACCCCGGAGGAACACCGGATCGCGGTCGTTGAGAACGACGCCTTGGAAGAGTTGTACGTCGAGAGAACCTCGAACGACAACTACGTTGGAAATATCTACAAAGGCGTGATCGTCAATATCGAGCAGAGCATCCAGGCGGCGTTCGTCGACTTCGGCGTCGGCCGCAACGGATTCCTTCACATAAGCGACGTGGAACCGCACTACTTCAAGCAAGCCCCGAATTTCGTTCCTCCCAAAGAGAACGATCGCGGGCGGTTCGATCGTCGCCGTCGCAACGACGATTTTGTCGATTACGGTCGCCCTCGGGTCAAGCCCCCGATTCAAGACGTCTTCCAAAAGGGGGACGAGGTCGTCGTGCAAGTCATTAAGGAGGGAATCGGCACGAAGGGGCCGACCCTGTCGACTTACGTCAGCATTCCCGGTCGATACCTCGTGCTTATGCCGTCGCTCGGACGGGTCGGGGTTTCCCGCAAAATCGAGGACGACTCCGTTCGCCGCAAGTTGCGCGTCCTAATGGACGAGCTCAATCCTCCGAAAGGGCTCGGGTTCATCGTGCGCACCGCCGGAGCCGATCGAACCCGCAAAGAGCTCGCGCTCGACTTGGCGTACTTAATGCGCCTCTGGAAATCGATCGCTCGCCGGATTAAGAACCTGCCCGGCCCGGTAGGAATCTACGAAGAGAGCGATATGGTCATCCGCACCATTCGCGACGTCTTCGCCTCGAGCGTCGACGAAATCCTCGTCGACGACCCCGAGACCTTCGAGCGCGCCAAGGAGTTCCTCCAAGCGATGATGCCGCGCTACGCCGACCGCATCTCCCTTTACGAAGGGAGGGAGCCCCTCTTCGCGAAATACAAGGTGGATTCCGAAATCGCGAAAATTCACAGCCGCAAAGTCGCGCTCAAAGACGGCGGCTCGATCGTGATCGACCAAGCCGAGGCGCTTGTCGCGATCGACGTCAATAGCGGCAGCTTCCGCGCCAACGACTCCCCCGAGGACACCGCGTTCCAGATGAATCTGCGCGCCGCGAAGGAAATCGCGCGCCAAATCCGACTTCGCGACCTCGGCGGCGTGATCGTCAACGACTTTATCGATATGACCTCCGAGGCTCATCGACGCGCCGTCGAGCGCACCTTGCGCGACGCCATGAAGCGCGACCGCGCCAAGACCAAGATCTTGCGCACCAGTCCTTTCGGGCTCATCGAAATGACGCGCCAGCGAATTCGTCCGGGGCTCAAGCGAAGCTTGTATCGCGAGTGCCCCTGCTGCAAGGGGAACGGGGCGATCAAATCGGTCGAGAGCATGGCGATCGAGGTCGCGCGCCTCGTAGCCCTCGCGTCTCAAGAGCCGAGAGCGGATCGCATCGTCGTCTCCGTCGCCGAGGAAATCGCCGAGTACATGAACAACAAAAAGCGATTGCAGCTCGCCCAAATCGAGGCGGATTCGAACGTTTCAGTCATTTTGCGCGGCGTTTTGAACGTCTGGCCGGAGCACATTGAAATCGAGGTTCTCGACGAATCCGGGAAAAAAATCAATTTTTCCAAGGACGGGGGGCTTCGCGATCGCGAACGTTGACGTATAATAATCCAACTATTTTGTGATCGTTCCCTTGCGCCGCTCGTTATCCGAGAAGGTTCAAGGGTTCCCGTAAGCGACGCCCGGAATTTGCGTATCGACTCGTTCGAGCGCGACCCTAACCCGGCGACGTTCCCGACCGCGAGGTCGGCTGTGGTCGCGCCTAAAACTGGGAATAAAACGAAGGCGCGAACGGCGAGGCGCTCCTCGTCGAACAAGTTAGGTTATTTTATCGAAAAGGATTACGGAATGTACGCTATTGTCAAAGACGGCGGGCATCAGTATCGTTGCGAAGTCGGGCGCAAAATGTTCCTCGAACTCCGCGACCTCGAAGAGAACGCCACTCTCGAACTCGACGAAGTGCTTCTCCTCGTTAAGGACGACGTCGTTACCGTCGGTCGACCGACCGTCGAAGGCGCCAAGGTCGTCTGCAAAGTCATGACCAAGGTCAAGGGACCCAAGGTCGTCATTCGCTGGTTCCGTCGCCGCAAGAACAGCCGCAAAAAGAACGGTCACCGCCAAAAGTACATTATGGTCGAAGTTACCGAAATCGTCGGCTGATTCTTTGCAATGCGATCCGCGTCGCGATAAAATGGAGGCGAGAGCGTTTTACGGCGCTCTCGCTTTTTTATTGGTCTCGACTCGTCAACGATCGACGTCGGCGCCGTCGGTCGGTCGACCGTTGAGGACGCTTTTTTATTCGCGCTATTCGTTGCCAAGCTACCCGCTTCGCGATAGAATAAAAGCGAGGGCGTTTTTTAGCGCTCTCGCTTTTTGGTTTTCCGCGCGTCGCGAACTTGAATAACGGACTGACGATGATGAAACGAATTTCCCTCGTTGCGGCGGTTTTACTAACCGCGTCTTTCCCTTTCCTCGGGGCTCTCAATCTCCGCGCCCAAGAGCCGGATCCCCTGGCGCCACCCGACGTTCTTCGCCCCGTTCCCGAGAAATACTCCGACGCCAATCGGCTTTGGCAAGGAATTGCGAGTCTCGAAGTCGCGCGCGACGGGGGGCTCTGGGCGTGCTGGTACTCCGGCGGAACGACCGAGTGCGGCGAGAACTACGTTCTGCTCGCGCATAGCGGCGACCGAGGCGTGACCTGGTCGAAACCGATTCTCGCGATCGATCCCCCGAGCGTCGTCCGCGCGTTCGACCCCGCCATATGGTCCGACCCCGACGGAAAATTGTGGCTCTTCTGGTCGCAAGGGGAGGAGTCCCAATTCCAACCGAGCATATGGGACGGTCGCGTCGGGGTTTGGGCGATGACGACCGACGAGCCGGAGAAGGGCGCCGACGCCCATTGGTCCGCGCCTAGGCGCCTGTGCAACGGGATCATGATGTGCAAGCCGATCGCCGACTCGAGAGGCCGATGGCTCTTTCCCGTCTCGATTTGGCGATTCGACTCGAAATACAAAATCGACGAAAAACTGCGCGGCGCCAACGTCTATATTTCGACCGACAAAGGCGCGACCCTCGATTTCTACGGTCGAGTCGAAGTCCCGCGCGACGTCTCCGTTTTCGACGAGCACAATATCGTCGAGAAGAAGGACGGCTCCTTCTGGATCCTTAATCGGACGACGCGCGGAATCGGCGAGTCGTTTTCGACCGACGGGGCCAAGTCGTGGACGCCCTTCGCGCCTTCCAAAATCGCCCATACTTCCTCGCGGTTTTTCGTTCGTCGGCTCGCGTCCGGCAATCTGTTGCTCGTCAAGAACGGTCCTCTCGACAAGGACGTCGGGCGATCCCAAATGACCGCCTATCTCTCCGAGGACGACGGCGAAACCTGGCTCGGAGGACTCGTCCTCGACGAGCGCGACAACGTTTCGTATCCGGACGGGGGCCAGGCGGACGACGGAACGATTTTCGCCGTTTACGACTTCGAGCGATACGGCGCCCGGGAGATTTACGTCGCGCGATTTACCGAAGAGGACGTTAAGGCCGGCAAAATCGTTTCCGAAAACGGAGCCCTCAAACTGCTCGTCAACAAAGCGACCGGCGCGAAGTAAGCCCGAGTTCGCCCCGATACACCGTCGACGCCTCGTCCAACTCGACGAGGCGTTTTTCTTTTTCCGCGCTCGCCGCGCGCCGATTTTTCGCGCGTTTCCTCTCGTCCCTTTCTGAAGCGACAATCCGGCGAGCGAGAATACCGCAAGATCATAGGAGATCCATCATGGCAAACGAACAAGGACGATTCTTTGGTTACGCGCGCGTCAGCGTCAGGAGTCAGAACGAGGACCGGCAATTGCGGGCGCTCGAAGAAGTTCCGGTTCCTCGCGAGAACATCTTCGTCGACAAGCAGTCCGGTAAAGATTTCTCTCGCGAGCAGTACTGGGAGCTCGCGAATCGTCTCCGGCCGAACGACGTCCTCTTCGTCAAGAGTATCGATCGATTCGGTCGCAACTATCGGGAGATCCTCGAGCAGTGGCGATACCTCACGAAGGAGCTCAACGTCGACGTCGTCGTTCTCGACTCGCCCCTGATCGACACGCGCCGCGACAAAGACCTCCTCGGAACATTTATCGCCGACGTCGTGCTGCAGATCCTCTCGTTCGTCTCGGAGAACGAGCGCGCCGCCATCCTGCAGCGACAGCGCGAGGGAATCGAGCTCGCGAAAGCCAAGGGCGTTCGATTTGGAAGACCGAGGAGAATCGCCCCGAGAGATTTCGAGAACGTCGTCGGACTCTGGAAAGAGGGAAAGCTCACCGGGGCGCTCGCCGCGAAGCTCGCCAAAATGCCCCTTTCCACCTTCAGGGATCGCGCCAAATCGATGTTGGAATAGTATCGTTCGTCCGCGAATAAAAGAGCGACTAACGCTAAAATAGTTAAAACGCGAACGGCTCGGCAAACGGCGCGCGCGAGGGCGCCGTTTGCGAAAAACCGGCTTTTTCGCAAACCTCGCTTTTTGTAAACGGCGCGATTCCTAGCGTTGACGACGCCTTTCCGTATATTTGGGGCGTCGAGGCGGGGCGAGAACGCCGCGAAAACCGTTCGAGCGATTCGCGAGCGCGCCCGCTCGCTTGTTATGGCGCTCGCTCTTCACTCGAGAAATACCGAGCGAATTAGTCTTTTACTCTTCTTTGTATCGTCGGCGAATTGTCCCGCGCGAAGAATCGTTCGCCGACCTCTAGCGCTCGCGATAAAATGGAAGAATAATCGTCTTGTTTCGGTTGTAACGCCTGTGTTGATAATTGCGAAAAACTATGGTTTTTCGCAACTTCTCCCCCAAGCTAACCTCATTATCTATTTTACCATTGATTATGGCTGAAGCAAGCGTTTTCGGTTGAAAACGACCATTTTTCTCCAAAAAAAAGCGCTTCAAAACGCAACGATTTTGAATTGCGAAAAACCATAGTTTTCCGTAACTTATAGAACTTGCAACTACTTGCCTCGCAAGTTGTTCCAAGGACTTTTCCGCATCGGGCGAAAAGGAGGCCGTCCAACGGACGGCGGACGGTTTGCCCGGTCTCGCGGAAGCGCGAACAAAAGCGCCTTCGACGCCGGAAAACCGCAGGTTTTGTAACTTTTGATTTTGTAACCCTTGCTAACGCTCGCCCTCCTGACACGTTTTCGTAAGGAACAAACGTCGAAATGAAACGCGCTCTTTTATTCACGATTGCATTATTGGGAGTCTCGTTCCTCGCAACGGGCTCGTCTTACGCGACGGCGACTCTCGTTCTCGGACCGCTCAGCGGCAATCCGGTCGCCAACTTTGATCCCGCGCTCTTGACGCAAACTTCCGAGGACAAACCCGTCGACGCCCCCGACGATCTTCACGCCGAATTGATCGACAAAGACGGAAACTCGGTTTGGAAAATCGAACCCGTAGAAAGCGAAACCGACGAAGCCGAGTCGGAGTCCGCGGACGAAACGGAAGCCGGATCGGAGACCGAGGAAGAAACGGTTCAAGCCCCTGACGGCGTGGCCCCCGCGGAAGTGGAAGTTCAACAGATTCCGCCCGGGAAATACACGTTGTACGTCGAGCAAGCTTCGACCGGTCTCTTTGGCGCTACCGAAGTCGTTATTGAAGAGTGCCAAAAGTGCGCCGAAGAGGACGCCGAGGACGAGGGATGCGACGAGTGCAAAGAGCGCCGGAGACGCGAAAGGGCGATCATTTTCTTCCTGTCCCCGAAAGGGCTGAAGGAACTTAAAGGAATCCACCTCTGCGACGGGCACATGGGGCAAGACTGCCACTGCGACGAACACTGCGTCTGCCGTTACTTCGACCACTTCTGCACCCCGGCGGTCTCTCCCTGTGGCGAGACGTTCAAGAACCGCGGTTCGAACAACAACCCGCCGAAACCGCAACAACCGAATTCCAACCCATCCTCGCCGCAAACGCCCCCTCAGACCCCGCCGACCCCGGGCATGGGCGGAGGTCCCTGGTGGGGGGTTCCTCCCATTGTTCCGCTACCCTTCTCTGGAGATAGGGAGCGCCACTGGGGGTGGCCGCCGCGCGGGTTCCCCGGTCCCGTCTCAAGAGAGTGGGGACCCGGCGACTACGAAAACGGCTCGGGCGAAAGCGGCGGCGGTTCTTCCGGCGGTTCTTCGCAAGGGGACGACGAGGACGAGAGTAGTTCTTCCAGCGGTTCATCGCAAGGTGGCGACGAGGACGAGAGTAGTTCTTCCAGCGGTTCATCGTATTGGTTCGAGGTTCACGCACCGCAAGTCCCGCCCCCGTCTGTAATCGGACAATAGCGCGGCTTAAGAGCGTTTAAACTTCTCCGAAGCCGAGTAATCAAGAATCAAATAACGCCAATTTCTAATGAAAAGGGCGGGAATAGGGAATCGTTCGTTGACGCGACTTTCATCGCGCCGCGCCAACGGACTTGTTCTTTCCAAATTGTTTAGCGCAGGATTGCTAAAAATGAAACAACTGAATCTCTTTCTGCTGGCGACCCTGGTCGTCGGCTTCGCGCTTGTCGCGGAACAACACGCGTCCGCGGACTGCGGCAAGATGTACGTCTACTACCGGACTTGGCCGACGCCTCCGCCTCCGCCGCCGCGACCTTACTATTACGTTTCGCCCTATTATCCGCGTCCGGTTCGTCCGAACTACGACTGGCAAAACGGTTCCGCGAATTCGACGTACCAACGCGCCGGTCGCGACGCGATCAATCAGACGGTCGTCAACAACGTCAACAACTACGGCGGCAACGTGAGAATCGACGCCCCGAAGCCCTACCGTCCGAAAAACTATACCGAGGACGCCCAGTACCAACAGCAGTACCAACAACAGCAACAAACCAGCGACCAGTGGTACAACCAGAACCAGAATTACAACCAAACCCAAAATCAAAACGTCGACAATTCGAGTCGAGTCAACGCGAACAGTCAAGCGTTCGCCAATAGCTTTAACAACAACAATATGGCGTTCGACGACGGGTTCTCGATGGGCGCCGACGACGCGTTCAACGAACCGGATCAACAGGGCGTTCTCGCGTGGAACGGCAAGACCGACGCGAGCGGCGAAGAGATCCTGATCCTCTCCACGAACGAGCAAACGACCGGCGGGCAAAGCGCCGCGATGATCAGCATTTTCCCGCTTCCCGGCGAGCCGATCGCGATCGAGCGCGCCAACGCCCAAAGCTTCGTCGCCGCCAAGGCGCTCCTGCAAGAGAAGCTCCCGAGCTCCGCGAGCGGAGAAGAGGGAAGCATGGGCGTCGTCTACGACACGAAAATCGGGTCCCACAACATTTTCGTTTGGGAAATCGAGTCGACCGACGACTTCCAAGGGAAGGTTCAATCCTACGTCGCCGCGAAGTACGACGGTCAAGCCGCCGCCGCGATCACGCCCAACACGATCAAGGTGATTGAGAAGTACATCGGCGAAGGCTTCCGCTACTTCGCGTTCGATTTGACTCAAGTCGGCGAGGAAATGGCGACCAAAGAGGCGATTATGTATCGCTTCAAGTCGACTTACGCCTACTTCCCGCTTCGCATTAGCCAAGTCGGCGGCGTCGGGGAAACGAAAGTCGATCTCGTCGTCCTAACTCCCTGCGAGAAACTCGCCTTCACCGAGCGCTCCTCGATCCAAAAGGACACGACCGGGCTTTCGATGTTTGGTCCCGTCAAGTTCGAGAAAGACGATCTCGTTAAGATCGATCCCGCGATCGCCGACCTCTTGAAGGACGGCGCCCTCGCTCGCTCGACCGTCTTCCGATCCGAGAAGATCGATAGTTTCGAGAACGACTTTGAGGCGATTCCCGCCGAATAACGCGAGGTTCCAATGAAGTTTCCAACGGTCGGTTCCGCCCTCGCGGTCGCGATCCTCGTCAACGGCGCGCTCGCCCTCGGGTTCGAGGGGCGCGCCCTCGTCTCGAAAACCGCTCGAACCGATTCGAGCGCCTCGAGCGAAGAAGGACAAACCCCCGAAGCCTCCGAGACTTCGAGCGAAGCGACTTCCGAGGTCGCGATTCCGCCGTTGGAAACGATCGAACGCGTCGCCGCGATCGATCCCGAGCTCTTTTGGGAGAATTGGTTCGCGCCGGGCAATATCGAAACGTCGGGGCGCGGCGCGATCGAGCGCCCCGAGCTTCCCGATCCCAACGCGCCCCGGCGACGAGGCTCCGCCTTCGCGGAGCTTCGCGCGGTCGTCGTTTGGAACGGAGAGTCCGGAGACGCCGGGCGCGAACTGCTCGTCGTCGAGTCGACCCAAAAGCCTTTCGCGCCTATTCTTAAAGGGGAGCGCGACTTGCTCTTGGGGGCGCTGCCTTTGCCGGGCGCGCCCCTCGGCGCCAAGCGCGTCGGTTCCGAGTTTGCCGCTCTAAAGAAAGCCCTGACCGCCAAATACTCCCGGCTCCGTCCCCAGGACCCCTCCTTCGACGAGCCCCCTATCTTGCCCGCGAGGACGATCTATCGCGCTTTCGCGATCGAGGCGGAGAACCTAGCGACCTTTAAATCGCGCGTGGACGCGCGCGTCGACGCGATCTGGTCGGGGTCCGAGATAGTCCTCTCCAAAGACGACGAATTAGTTCTAAACGAATATTTTAAAAGATGTTATCGCTATTTCTTCGTCGACGCCTTCGACTTCGTACTCGGGGACGACGAAGGGTTCGAGAAAGCCCCGATCGCGGTAACTTTTCAAACGCCGACTCTCTTCGTTCCAATGGAAATCGCGAGAATGGGGGGAGGCGAGACCTCGGGGTTCGAATTGATCGTTCTAAGTCCCGACAAATCCGGTCTCGTTCCCAAGGAGTCCCCAAAAGGCGTCGCGGCTTCGGTCTTTCCCGCGCCCTCTCGAGACCCCGCGATCGACTTCTCGCTCGACGAATTAAAGCGCCTCGCCCCGAGCGTCGGCGACTTCTGCGAAGAATGCGGGATCGACGAAACGTTCGCGCGCGTCGCGGTCGGTATTTTCGACGTCGAGGAAGTGTCCGGCGATCTTAAAATGGTCGTCAGAGGTTCGGAAAACCAAGCCGACGCCTCGAAAGACGAGTCCGACCCGGAGATCGAAAATGCCTCCGAGCAAAGCGACGTTGACGACGACGAGACTAACGATTCGTCCGAGCCCTCGGAAACGAGCGACTCGGACGAATCCGAGCCCAGCGACCGGGAGGGCGAGCAATGACGAGTTCGAGCCCGTCTTTCCGAACTTTGGGCGCTCTCGTCGCGGTAGCGCTCGCGATTCTCGCCGCGCTTTCTTCGTCTTCCGCGCTCGCGTCCGAGGAATCGAGTCGCCGCGCGAATTCCGACTCCGAGTCGCGCGTCTATCTCCTCGCGGTTTTTGGCGAGCCGGACTCGGGGGACGACCTGAGAAAACAGTGCGCGCTCGTCAATAAAAAGAAGATTGAGGTTCTCGTCGACGCGCTCAAAAAGAAACTTGACGACCGATTGGAAGTCGTCGTTCTTTCCGGCGCCGAAGCGAGCCCCGCGAGCGTCCGAAACGCGCTCGTCAAAATTGGCGCGAAGTCGGGCGCGGACGACGCGATCCTCGTCTACTTCTTCGTCCTTCAAGCCGACGTCCCGACCGAGGGAGGCGCGATAATCAACGCGATCGCCCCGTTGGCGCCCTCGTCCCTCGAGCTCGACTATTACCAATACGGGATCGCGCGCCAAGAAATCCGCCGCTTTATGGCGGCGAAACCCCGCCGACTCGAAATCTTGCTCGTCGACGTTTGCCCAACGTTCGTCGTCGCTTGCCCTTACGCGACCTTGGAAGCGCGTTTCGAAGAGCTTCGCTCCGAGAAGAGCGATTTCGCTTATCTCGCGCGCTTTCTCGCGGAAGGGGAGGGCGCGCTCGACCTTTCCTCCGCCAAGGGGAACGGGGAAACCGAGGCGAACCGACCGATCGCTTGGATTCCGCTCGAGGCGCAAAACGAAGAGTCGAGGAAGAAGTTCGCGAGCGAGAAGCCGTTCGCGCGCGACAAGTTCTCCGGAACCGTCTTCCTCAACGCGTTGCTCGACGTCGCCGAATCGGGAGAATTTACCGAGCGCGACTTGATCCCCTCGGCGTTCCGAACTCGGCTCGCCGAGGCGCTTTCCGATCGCGTCGACGCCTTTGGCGAAGCGTTTCTCGCGAAACGATCGCAATCGTTGGCGAGATTTGGAGAGCGCGGCTTTGAAATCCGCGTCGAAGCGCCCGAGAGCTCGGCGAAAACCGAGGAATCGAGCGAGCGATAATCCGCGCGAAGGAACGAAAGGGGCGAAATGGAAACAATGCGGAAGCGAAACTTTACGAGAAACGAAACGATCGGTCGCGTCGTCGCGTCCCTCGCGGCGGTCGTCTTCTTGGTCGTTCCCGCGTTTGCTCAACAAGAGTCCGGGTCGAGAGATCGCTCGAGCGACCCGCCGGGGATCTACGCGCTCTTTGTTTGGGGCACGAAGGCGACCGCGACCGAGCCGCTCGTTTCGCTTTGCCAGCGCAAAATGGAGAGCGCCTTCGTCGAGGACGAAACCGCTTACGCCAGGGAGTCTGAAAACTACGACACCGCCGGCTCGCTCGCCGCGCTCGCGCCCTATCTCCGCAAAACGATTACCCTTAGCGGCGACGACGCGTCTCCCCAAGGGATCGTCGACGCCTGCGAGACCCTCGCCAACGCGGCGGGGCCGAACGACGCCGTGTTGGTCTATATTCTTTGCCACGGCGCGGCGGTCGTCGGCTCCGACGGACGAATGCGGCACGGGTTCTCTCCGATCGCCCTTAGCGCCGGCGAGTTGCGAATGGGCGAGATCGGAATCTCCCGCGGCACGATTATGAAGACGATCAAATCGCGCCCCCATCGGCTCAATCTGCTGATCTCCGACGCCTGCTCCGTCGCCGCGAGCCACAAGTACGTTCCGAGCGCCAAAACGAGTCGACTTGTTCCCAAAGCGCTCGATCTTCCCTATTTGGGTAAATTTTTGCTCAACGCGAGGGGCGAGTTGAATATCAATTCGTCGCGTCCTCCCAAGGATTTCGCGTCGAGCGGCGAAAAAGCGCGGGGTTATTTCGCGACCGCTTGGAGCGCGGGCGTTCCCGAAAACCCGGACGAGCGCGACGCTTACGAGCGGTTCTCGGGAACCGTCTTTCTCAACGCCTTTCTTGAACTGGCGACCGCTCGCGACTACGACCCCGAGATCGATTACGACCCGCAACGGTTTTTTGAAAAACTGCGCGCGCGACTTGACGACAAGTACTGGGAAACGTGGCTTTACTTAAAAATCAATAATCAGATGACGATCGCGAACGAGTTTATGGGACAGTGGACGCAAACGTTGACTCGTTTCGACGACGGAAGTCTTCCGTACGCCGAAGATCTTCAGTACAAATCGCGACATAAGTTCGAGGTTCCGAGATCGATCGCAGAGGGCGCGGGAGACGACGGGACGTTTTAACGTCGTTAACGACCGAACAAAAACGCGCAACGTTAGGTGAAACGCGAGAAATGTCGAAACCGAGTGTTCGCGTCCCGACGCGTCGAACGCGCTCAATCCCTCGCCGACTCGAATCGAGCGCGTCGCGGTTCGTCGCGCTCGCGCTTTGCGCCGCGTTCGCGCTCGCTTGCGCTCGTTTCGCTCGCGCGATCGAGCCGACGGAGGGAATTGATTTTTCCCGTTGCCGCGCCTTTTTAGTGGGAATTAACACGTACGACGACGACAATGTTTTCAACTTGAATTGTTCGGAGAACGACGCGAGCGCGATACGAGGGCGACTACTGGCTCTTGGCGTTCCAAACTCTCGGATAACGCTCCTTGGATCAGAAAATAAAAAAGTGATCGAAGATCGATTCCAAAACTTTATCGACGATATGAATCGAGACGTAAGCTTGGCGTTCGTTTTTCTTTCCGGACACGGAGTTCAAGAGGGGGACAAAACCTACTTGGTTCCGCGCGACGGACGACTCGACGCGATCGCCGACACTTGCGTTAGCGTCGATAAGATGTTCGTTCTATTTGGACAGTGTCGAGCGAAACTCAAATGGGCGAATATCGACGCTTGTCGCAAGGATTTGACCAAAGGGTTGTACGACGACAAGTTTTCGGTAAATTGCGATAATATCGTTCCCAAAGAGGCGATTCTTTTCCAAAGTTGCAAACCGGATCAGTGCTCTTTCGAGGAGCGCTCCGGAGAGCATTCCATCTTTGCGCGACAGTTGATCGACGTTCTCGTCAGAAACGACAATCCCGTCGCGAAACGCGGCGGAACCCATGGCAACTACAAAGAAACCGTTACCTTGAACGACATTTTCGAATACGTAAGGGAAGAGACGATCAAAGCCGCGAGCGTCGAGTACAACGGCTCTTCTCAAACTCCGTCGATTAAGTTGGAAAATTCGTCCTACGATCCCGTTATTATCGGCGGACTTACCACGGGCGGTTTTTCGAACAATCGTAAAAAGCGCGCGGCCGAATTGTTCGACGAGGCGATCGACCTTTGGGACAAAGACCCCGAAAGGTCGCGCAAAGATCTCGACGTCGCCGCGAGGCTCGATCCCAAGGAGACGAAATATAAAGACTGGCGTAAAAAAATCTATGCTCAACTTGGTCGTCCGATCCCCAAGGATATCCCGCCCGGCGCGTTTAGGACGATTCGACTTCCAAATCCCCAAGCCCCCGATAAAACGATCGAAATGCGTTTCCACTATTGCCCCGTCGGGGTTTTTCTAATGAGCTCGGGGGAAGTCGACGCTCCTCGCGATCCCAACGTAACGTACTGCGACGATCTTCCGGTGGAGACGAGAATCGATTTTCCTTTTTGGATCCTCGAAACCGAAGTTTCCCAAGAAATGTGGAACGCGGTTATGGAATTTAATCCAAGTCGTAACAAGGGAAACCAAAACCCGGTCGAAAGCGTTTCTTTGGAGGACTGTCTCGAGTTCGCGAACCGTTTAAACCGGATGGGGTTCGCGCCAAAAGGGTTTCGTTTCGCTCTGCCGACCGAGGAGCAGTGGGAGTACGCTTGCCGCGCCGGAACCACCACCGCCTTCAATTGGGACGCGAACGTTCCGGACAAAACCAAGATGCTTTATAAAGAAACCCGCCCCATGTCCGGTTTGACCGATCCCGCGAACAAACCAAATAATAAAAACGCTTGGGGCTTGGTCAATATGCACGGAAACGTTTTCGAATGGTGCTCCAACAACGTCGAAGCCGATCGAGATTCGGTTCAAAACGCCAAGTTCGTTCCCGTGATGCGAGGTGGCTCGTTTGTCTCCTCGGCTCCGGAATGCGCGTCGTTGTATCGAGGCGTGATTGACGGTTACGACCCGGAAGCCCCCCCGAGAATGCCCTTCGTCGGCTTCCGAATCGTCCTCGTCCCCAACGACGAGCTCGCCCCCTAACCCGAACAATCCGAAGCGCTTCCTCGATGCGTCGAAGCGCTCCGGCGACGTCCCGGTCGAAGACCTCCGTCATAGGTCTCCGACCCATAACCGCGATTCGCGACTCGGCGAAAGCCTGCCCCGCGTCTCGCTTTTAACCCCCCTGTTTTTATACGCAAGGATTTCCTATGAACTCCAATCCCTCCCATCGCGGTTTGTTCGACCTCTTTCGCTCCTTTGGAAAGGCGCGATCTCCCGAGAAGAAAGCACGCGCGGCGAAGCCGCGCTCGCTGCGCGTCGAGTCCCTCGAAGATCGGCAGCTGCTTAGCGCCACGCCTTATGAGACGGCGATCGACGACTCTCTTCTTGGCGCGGAGTTGGTCGCGTCGCTTTCGGATCCTTACGTTCCTGAAGGAAACGGATTACGTCTGATTGGCGGCGCCACAGTCAACGGAGACTCCGAGGACGTGGTAAGCGCCGAGCTTATTAAATACGGTCAGGACCCGGATAACGTCGATCCGAATTTTATATTTAATTTGAGCGGCAATTCGGCTTCTACGCACACCCTTTATCTCGATTTTTGGGGAGGCACAAGTAAGATCGAAACCGCCGCTGGTCCGAGAAAATATGGTCCTGACGGAGACGGCGTGGTTACGACGCCTATGTACTCCGGAGTCGGCGATACCGATCCAAATTCTTTTTCAAACGACGAACTTCGAGATATATTTGAGATTTGGCTCCGCGTCAAGGAGTATTACGCGCCTTTTGACGTCAACGTAACGACAAAATTGCCCGCCGCAGGGGAATTGAGCAAGGATTCCGCTACCGACGACGTCTTTGGATTAAGAGTCGCTATTGGAGGAAGCGATCTCACTTGGTATCACCCTGGAGAGACAACGCATAAGTCGGCTGGGGTAACCTTCACTTGGAGCGGTCGAGGAACAGATAATAGAATCGAGTCGCCTTACACGTTCGATTGTCCCCAAGATCAGTGCGTTTACGTTTTCGTTAACGGAGGGAGAGACGCGTGGAGCGTCGCTCGCACCGTCGCCCATGAAACGGGGCACGCGCTCGGACTTTCGCACGACGGAATCACGAACGCGGACGACGCGGTCGTCAATAACGCCTACTATGATGGAACTGACGACTGGGGTCCGATAATGGGATCGAACGGCGGTGATAAATTGTACCAGTGGTCAATGGGCGAGTATCCCAACGCGTGTCAATGGTACACGAACGATACCAGAGAACCTGGCGAGGATACCAAAAAATTTGTGGATCTCAATGGCGATCCGGAGCAAGAAGACGACGTCGCCGTTATTGCCACTACCCTCGGTTATGTAAGCGACGATCATTCCGACTGGATCATGGGCGCGACTCCGGTCATTTCGGGCGGATCCGAAGTTTTGGGACAAGGACTCATTGGGCGAACGGCAACGGGCGGTTACGACGTCGACTTTTTCGAAATCAACTCTCCCGGTTCGATCGATATTACTATCGGAGGTATTGGCGCTTACGTTACTAATCTGGACGTTTTGGCAACTCTCTACGACTCGACCGGAAACTTAATTCAGACCTTTGACGATACCAACAAACTTTATGTGAAAGCGAGTATTCCCGCCGCCGGAACTTATTACCTATCTGTCGAGGGAACGGGAACCGTTGACTCCTGGGGCGATATCGTTTCCACCAAATACGGTAGTATGGGCGAGTACTCGATCGTCCTAAACGCGATTGATTGGGTTACGTACGATCTCTCCGACCCCGCCGCGGCGCTTTACGACACGTTCCAACTCGATACGCGCGCCGGTATGTCGGCGGGGACCGTTACGAGCGTTTTGTCCGGTTGGGACGACGGGACGAGTTCCTGGGTCGACATTTGGACGACGGGCAACCTGAAGCTCGGCGGAGAAGTCGATATTTTGGGTCAAGACTCGGTCGCCGAAACGCTTTACATCACCGCGAACGCGATGACCGACCTAGGTCTCGCGGCGTTCGACGGCGGAACGACTTGGGACGATACCCTCTACGTCGCCGGAACGCTGGGCAACGACGAGTTCACCGTCGACTCGACCACGTCGATTATCACCGTTCCGCTCTATCCGACCAACCCCTACGCCGGGCTCTTGGCGCGCGCGGAAAAGGTTTACGGCGCGACCAGCCCGAAGTACCTGCGCCTCGAAGCCTACTATAACGCCTGCTACGATCGCCTTAAGACCCTCGTTACCACGACCGTCGTCGCGGATAGCGGAAGCGTCGAGCTGACAGGCGGCGCGACCGTCCTTTTCCGGGGCGCGTCCGACGTTACCGTCAACGGCGACGACGGCGACGACTTCTTCGTCGTCAAGTCCCTGAACCTCGACTGGACCTTCTCCGGCGACAACGGGGACGACACCGTCGACTTCCAAAACGTCGCCGACGGCATTACGATCGACCTCGGCTCGACCGACGCGCAAACCCCGATTAAGAACGACATTGGAACCCTGACCCTCGCCGACGCGTTCTTCGGGCTCGTCGGTTCCGCCGGGGACGACTCGATCGTCGGCGCCCCGACCGGTAACCAAATCGACGGGTTCGGTGGAAACGACTCCGTCGTTCTGACCGGCGGCGACAACGACCTCGCGCTCCGCGACGGCGAGCAATCGGTCGTCGTCAACGGGGACGGAATCAACTTGATCGCCCTAACGAACGCCGACAATTCCATCGTCAATTGCTTTGGCGTTACCGATTTGGGAACCGTCGATCTCGTCGCCGACGGCGATAAGATCGCGATCTTCGGCGGCAAGGGAACTTATATCGTCGATATTGACGGCGACGAGGCGAGCGTCTCACTCCTTGGCGCGACGAAGGTCGACGCCGTCGTTCTCGGCGATCTCGCGACCGTCAAGACCGGCGCGGGCGACGACGTAATCGGCGTCATTGGCGACTTCGCGACCGTTGTTACCGACGGCGGCGACGACGATATTACCGTGTTCGGCGATCTCGCCGAGGTTTACGCCGACGGCGGAAACGACGTTATCGACGTAATCGGCGACTTCGCGACTATTTTTGGCGGTTTCGGCGACAACGTTATCGACGCGACTGGCGACTACGCTAAGATTTACGCCCTGACCGGAGCCGATAAAGTTACCGTCGTCGGCGACTACGCCAACGTCAAGACGGACGGCGGAAACGACGACGTCGCGGTAACCGGCGACTACGCCAAGATCTATACCGACGGCGGCGACGACGTCGTCTTCGCGACCGGCGACTTCGCCGAGATCAAGACCGACGGCGGAAACGACGCCGTTACCCTCGTCGGCGCCAACGCCAAGGTCTATCTCGGGCGAGGCGACGACTCCATTATCGTCGGCGACCTGGGCATGGGCGGACCGGTCGGCGGAAACTTCGTCGACGCCGATGGCGGAAACGACATTATTTTCGCCGCCAACGCTAGCGGAGCCAATACCTTCCGTCTCGGCTCCGGAAACGACGTCGCGATCGGAAGCGCCGGAGACGACGATATTCGCGCCGAAGGCGGTTACAACGTCATGATTGGGCTCGCGGGCGCCGACCGGATCCAAGCCGGTTGCGGCGGGCGCAATATCATGGTCGGCTCGACCCCCGACAATCTCGTCGCCGCGAACGCGATGACCCCCGCGCAAATCGATCAGTTGCGCGACGATATTTTCGCCAACTGGAAAGATCGCAAATCCGATCCCGACGACGTCCTCGCCATTATCGGAACGACCGCGATCGCCGACGGCGACCAGGACGTCCTTAAGAAGGACTCCCGCCGCGACGTCGTCTTTATGGATCCCGAGGACACGGATCGCGACCAACGCGATTGGTGGAGTTGGTGGTGGTAATCGCCGACCGTAAGGCGGTTTGAGTCTCTTTGCCGAGGCTCGAATCGCCGTTCGTTATCCGCGACCGGAGGGCAAGGCTCGCCCTCCGGTCCTTTCCTTAAACCGCAAACCTCAACTAAGGTCGTCGCATGAAGTCGCGCAAAGATCGCAATCGCGCCCGTTTCCTTCGCTTCGAGAGACTCGAAGACCGAGAGTTGTTCTCCGTCTCCAAAGGTCTCGACGCCGCGTCGTTCGACGCGCTCCAAGCGAGCTATCCCGGGTTCGACTATTCCGGCGTCTCCGCCTCCGACGTCCTCGTTCTCGACGCGACGTCCGGAATCGACGCCGCGAACTTGCGCGAGGCGATCAATCTCGCGCGATCCCGCGCCGGCGCCGACGTCGTCGCGATCAAGACCCCCGAAGAAGGCGCGACGATTGCCTTTGCGTCCGCTTCCGACGCCTTCTCGATTTCCGATTCCTCCCCCGTCGCCGTCGTCGCGCTCGGCGGGAAACTGACGATCGACGCGGGCGGCAAGTCGCGCGTCTTTACCGTTGGCAAGACCTCCTATCTCGAACTCGGCGGACTCGTCTTAAAGAACGGCTCCGCGACCAACGGCGGCGCGATTCTAAGCCAAGGAAACCTTTTGCTCGACGGCGTTTGGCTCTCGAGCAACGTCGCGACCTCCGACGGGGGCGCTATCTATAACTCCGGCGAGTTGACCGTTGTCAACTCGATTGTCAGCGGGAACCGCTCCGGCGGAAACGGCGGCGGCGTCTATTCGACCGGAACTTACGTAAACGACGATTCAGTAACCGAACAACTCTTTATTAACGCGACGATTACCGGCAACGTCGCCTCCGGTTACGGCGGGGGCGTCTACTTCAAGGGAACCGACGAGAATTTCGACGTTTTCGCCGAGGCGAACTTCCAAAATACGATCGTCGTCCAAAACCGGTCCGCGTCCACGACCTGCGACGTCAATATTTACAACTCCATTTTCTACAACAAATTCGAGTTCGACGGGCAGACCTTCGAATTCGAGGAGCCGGTCGCCGCGCTGATCGACGGAACCAATAACCTGTCGACCTTTGCCTATTGGCTCTCCTCGTTCGACGAAGAGGATCCCGACTTCGTCGATACGAACAAGCGATACAACGAGTCGATTCCCCTATTCGAACGAGACTACGATTTCAACGCGCGCGTCGAGGGAGACTACTCGCTCTATAATTCGAGCGTCTCCCAAGCGATAAACTCCGGCTCGACCGCGCTTCCGACTTATCGCGACGGCAATTTGCTCGCCCAAGATTTTGCCGGCTCCGCGAGAAAGAAAGGGGGCGCGGTCGACGTCGGAGCCTACGAGGCGGACTCCAACTCCCTCGATCTGCGAACTTACGACGGCGCAGTTTCCTCCGCGACCCAAATCGTCGCCGGGGAGCGCCTAACCCTCTCCGACGTCCGCGTCGCCAACGTCGGGGACTCAAAC
The DNA here is from genome assembly GCA_017441605.1 of Thermoguttaceae bacterium. Taxonomy (GTDB): domain Bacteria; phylum Planctomycetota; class Planctomycetia; order Pirellulales; family Thermoguttaceae; genus RUG369. The sequence continues at coordinate 68,154 of JAFRXD010000062.1, forward strand.
GTCGACTCCCTCGTCCTTCGGTTCTTCGCGTCCCTCGACGGAACCCTCGAATCGAGCGATATCGCCCTTGGTTCCGCGACGCTCAATAGCCTCCTCCCCGGCGAGGAGCGCTCCTTCGCCACCGGTCCCCTCGCGACCGACCGGCTAACCCCCGGCGCGAGCTATCTCCTTATGTGGCGCGTCGAAACGACCGGGGACGCCAATTCCGCCAACAACGTCGGAGCGCTATCGACGCCGATTTCGATTTTCACCGAAGAAACGAGCCCGACGACCGTCCCCTTCGCGCTCGAGTCCTATTCGATCCAAACCGGTTCCTCGCTCTATCTCGCGCTCGCGCCCGACTTTGTTCCCCCGAGTAACGTCGCGTATCGATTCGACTACGGCGCCGGGGTTTACGTCGAAGGCTCCCCGAACGCCTGGCTCGATCCGAAGGCGCTTCCCTCGACCCCGGGGGAGACCGCGATTCGCGTCAAGGTCCTCGATTTGGACGCGAACAAAGTCGTCGCGTCCGGCTCGGTTCCCCTGACCGTCTCGAAAGTTCCGCCGACTTTAACGATCGATTCGGAAACCCTGATGGACGGAAACGCGATTCGACTGAAATTCGTCGCGAACTCCCCGATCGGAGCTCCCGCGATCGCGAGTTGGAGAATCGAATGGAGCGACGAATCGGTTGACTCTTACGACGCGCTTGGAAACGAACTGACCGTCGCTCATTATTTTAGCTCCGGCGTTCCGACCGTCGGCGCGATCGCGACGATAACCCTGACCGACGCCGACGGGTTTTCGGCGTCCTATTCCATTAACGCGAACATTCTCGCCGCCCGCCGCGCCGTCGGCTCAATCCCCGCCGAGACTCCGACGTCGCGAAGCGTCAAGGACGGAGCGGGCGGCGAGACGTCAAACCCCGCCGCGTTCGGAACCGGCGTTGACGAGCGAACCGAACCGACGGTCGCTTGGGTTCCGGACGCGGCGCTCGACCTCGATCCCCTTAAGAAGAAGCGTCGACGCGCCTAGCGCCCGACAGTAACACAAGAACAATTTTGCGTTTTGACGCGCCTAGCGAACTCCGCCCGCGCGCGTCTTTCAATTAACCCGAGAACGACGGGGACTTCGCCAAAGAGCGAAGTCCCCGCGTCGCGACTATGAACGGAGTTTACGTTGAAACCGAACCGTCCCGAACGTCGTCTTTTGGATCTCTTCCGCGCCCGCAACTCCCGGTCCGAAGCCAAGAAAGCGCCGAAATCGCGCGCGCTTAGGATCGAAGGGCTCGAGGAGCGGCAGCTGCTGAGCGCGACCACTTGCGACGAACAAGCGTTTTCGTCGTCCGACGCGGTCGAAGCGCGCGCCGCCAACTCGCTCGCGAACAATTCTAACGGTCCTTCTTTAAACGAGCTAATCGCGAATTCCATTGATTTGGGATATATTTCCAATCGTCTTTGGTTGGACGAATCGCTCTCCGACGGCAACGAAGTCGTTTACTATGCGTTTTCACTCGACGGCGAATTCGACGATGAAAATTGTATCGCGTTATTGGTCGATCAAGAACCCGACTTCGATCTTGATTTGGTCGTTTACAATTCGTTCGGAGACCCAATCGCCTCGTCTGCGGGAACCTCAGGCGACGAAGTAATTTACATTGAGAATTGGGAGAACGGCGATTATTTCGCCGAAGTTCGCAATAAGGTCCCCGGTGGAAGAGGGGGTTGGTACTGTTTCGTTATAGACGCTCCGCAAACCTATGAAGAAAGAGGTCCTTTGATTTCGGTCGAAGTCGTCGAGCCAAAGGTTGAAGTAACGATCGGTTCGCTGAGCAATTCGTCTCAATACATATTGCAGTACGGAACGGACATTTCATTCAACGAGTTCTCGCAGAAAACATTTTCGTCCGCCGGAACCTATGAGCTATCGAATTTGCCTCTCAACGAGACGGTCTATTTTCGCGTCAAGGCGACTTGGCCCCAATACGACGACAGCGAGTGGACCAGAACGAGCGCGTTCATTACGAACCCCGACGCGTTTGAACCAAATTATTCTAAGGAAAAGGCTTACGACTTGGGGACGGTGATCGAGACCGTCAATCTCAATCTCAATCTAAGCTCCTGTTTCGACGAAGATTGGCTATGCTTTACAACCCTCGCGAACGGTTGCGAGGACAACTATGTTCGCCTAACTTACGATCCGATAGCGAATAGTGACGTGTGTTGCGAATTATATCGTCTGTGGGAATTCGACGACGGCGATCGATATTATTCCTTTGAAAAAGGAACCGAACCGGTATCCGGATCCGAATCGTTTGATTTCAATAATTTGCCCGCCGGGACATATTACCTCCTCGTCCATAATAACGCCCCGAGTTTTGGCTCCCAAGGCGGTTTTTATTCCTTGGAAATTTCCCCTCCGACTCCCGTTGGCGAAAATGATTTGGAACCTCCCGTCGTCGACTGCTGGAGCGTGGGCGATCCAAAAGGCGAGTCGATGGTCGACGTCGATATTGCCCCGGTAGAAAACGCGCAAGGATACGTTCTCCAATATGGGACGGATCCGTCCTTTGAATCCTGTTCGACGGTATTTTATTACGACGCCTACGATTCGGAAACGGGAACGGGATTCCACACGCTCAAGGATCTAAGTCCCTGGACGAATTACTATCTAAGAGTAAAAGCGGTCGCGCCGGGACGCGCCGATTCCCCCTGGACCAGCGCGGTGTGGTCCGCCCCGAGTCTTTACGATCCTAACGATCAATTCGAACCGAACGACGCGTTGTCGACTTCTTACGATTTAGGAACGATTATTGGAACTTCAACTATTTCCTCGTCCGTTACTTCGCGTTCCGATAGAGATTATTTTAAATTCACGTTGCCGATCAAAGGAGACTCGAATTCTTCCGTTACCCTGAGCGCCGATACGTTTGATCTTGTTTCGATCAATTTCCGAATTCGTAATTCGCAAGGAGTTTGGTTTAATTCTTCTTTCGCTAGCGGCGGAAAAAAAGTTTCCCTAAAAGATATGCCGGCCGGCGATTACTATATAGAGATTTATCACCAATGGACGTACGATCCCGTTCTTTATTCGTTGACCGTCGCGACGCCTTCGACGAGCGCGATTCGGCGTCCAATTCTGGCAATTTCCTCGCAAAATGCCGCTTCGATCTCCTTAAATATTGGCGCGGTTTCGGGGGCTAGCGAGTACGCGGTTCAATATAGCGTCAACCCGAATTTTCAAAACGCGACTAGCGTTTCATATTCAAGCGCCGGAAATAAGACCATTGCGAACCTTAGCCCATCGACGACCTATTATTTCCGGGTTCAAGCAAAATCGAGCGCGGGGGCTTCCGGTTGGTCGACGATAACCGCGACGACGGCGGACCAGTTCGAGCCGAACAACGCGAGAGCGTCCGCTTATGATCTTGGAACCTTAATAGGCGAATCAAGTTACAATGCGAATCTGCACAGCGGATCGGACGAGGATTATTATAAATTCGTCCTGACGGAAACTGGCAAATGGGACTCGCGCGTTGAGCTTGAGCACAACCGAGACAACTATTACTACGACTACTACGGATGCTTCGACTTCGACCTCGCTCTCTACGACGAATCGGGAGCGCTCGTCGGTAAATCGACCGATCGTCCGGGAATCGAAAAGATCTCGTTGAACGGACTGGGACCGGGGACTTATTATCTTCGCGTTTATAACTACGAGGACTCCAAACTTGGCGATAATTATCGATTAACGATACGCGCCCCCGAACCGGATCCGAAACTCGCGAACCCGGTCGTTACTAGCTCCGTTACCAAGACCGCCGTCGTTCTGAAGATAACGGGCGTCGAAAACGCGACGCGATACGTAGTTCAGTACTCGACCGACCAGACCTTCGCGACGTTTACCGAAAAGGGTTACCCGACCGCCGGCTCCAAGACAGTTTCCGGCTTGACTTCCGGAACGTCTTACTACTTCCGCCTCAAGGCGACCGCCGACGGATACGACGATTCCGATTGGGTATCCTTCGTCGCGACCACGACGAAGGATACTCTCGGCGCGCCGACCCTTGCCAAATCCGCGACCGCGACCGCTTCGATTACCGTTACTATCGGCGCGGTCGAGAACGCGGCCAACTACGTCCTCGAGTACTCGAAGAGTTCCAACTTCGCTTCGGCGACGACGAAAACCTATGCCTCCGCCGGTTCGAAGTCGATTACCGGGCTAACCGCCTCGACGACCTACTACTTCCGCGTCAAGGCGACCGCCGAGCGCTTCAACGATTCCGCCTGGACCTCGATCTCGGCGCGAACCCAAGACGAGACCGGGGAACAGCTTCCGGTTCCGACGATTACCGCGCTTTCCGGAACCAAAACCGCCCTAGTCGTTAAGTTCGACGCGGTCGACGGCGCCGCGAAGTACGTTCTAGAATACGCGACCGACGCGTCCTTCTCCGACGCCGTCGCAAAGACTTATTCGACCGCCGGTTCCAAGACGATTACCGGTTTGACGACCGGAACGTGGTACTATGTCCGTTTAAAGGCGACCGCGACGGGGCGACCCGCCTCCGATTATACGCCGGTTAGAAAGATTTACACCGGCGGATCCTACGCTATGCCGTCGTTTACGTTCTCGGCGGTGAAAACGGCGGTCGTGCTCAATATCAAGCCGGGCAAAATCGACGCGACGCAAGGCGCTCCGGACAAGTACGTCGTCGAGTATAGCGAGAATCCCGATTTCTCGAACGCGAAGACGAAAACCGTTTCCCAGACCTATAACGAAGACGGATCGCTCAAAGATTGCAAACCGACGATTTCGGGTTTGACCTTTGGAACGAGCTACTACTTCCGCGTTAAGGCGACCGGGTCGCTCGGGAACGACTCCGCTTGGAACGCCAACAACGGCAAGACGATCGCCGCGGGGCAGCTCGCCGTTCCGACATTCTTCACTAGTAAAGTCGGCTCCGACTTTATCAACGTGAGGTGCTACAATTCGGCGAGCGCCTCCGGGTACGAAGTAATGTGTTCGACTAGCTCCGATTTCTCGGAGGTTCAATACGCCCAAACCTCCGCCTCTTCGGGCGTCGTTTCGATTACCGGCTTGAACCCGGAAACGAAGTATTACTACAAAGTTCGCGCCCTAGGGGACAACGTCTCGCGGGTCGACTCCTCCTGGTCCGTCATCGTCGGAAGCGCGACGACCAAAGAAGCCGCGCCCCTCCCGGCGCTCGACGCTCCGACCGCGACGACTTCCGCGACCAAGACGGCGATCGTCGTTAAGATCGTCGCCGTCGAGAACGCGACGAACTACGTTCTCGAGTACGGAACCGATCCGACGTTTGAGACTTTCTCGACCAAGACTTACGCGACGGTCGGGGCCAAAACCCTCTCCGGGCTCGCTTCGGGAAAGACCTACTATCTTCGTTTAAAAGCGACCGCGAGCGGTTATTCCGACTCTATCTGGACGCCCTTTAGCGTTCGAACGATCGGACCGGTGGCGGCGCCGGTCGTTACCTGTTCGACGACGAAATCGGCCGTCGTGCTTAATATCGGAAGTGTTTAAGACGCGGAAAGTTACGTTGTCGAATACGGAACGAGCGCGACGTTCGACGGAGTCTCGACGAGAACCTACCCGACCTCGGGCGTTAAGACGATTTCCGGCTTGACTTCCGGAACGACCTACTACTTCCGCGTCAAGGCGGTTTCGGAACAATACGGCGACTCCGAATGGACCGCTATTTCGACCGCGACCAAGACTGGAGCCAAATCTTCCAATTCCAACTCGGCGTTTGAGAACTACTTCGACGACGAGTTGGAAGAATTCTGGGACGTCCTCGCGGAATCGCTAGAGAAGTAGTTCCGCGACTCCTTCGTAATTTGATCCCGACGGGCGCTGGCCAAACCCGCGCTCGTCGGGTTTCGCTATGATTCATTTTCCTATGCGACCCAACGAGCCATGAAAACAAACTTCCTCCAATCCAAACCCAAATCCCCAAAAACCCGCCTTTCCCGAGTCGAAGCGCTAGAAGAGCGCCAACTCCTCAGCGCGACTCCTTATGAAAATTACGCGTCCGAAACGGCGCTCGTCGCCGCGCCGCTCGTCGACTCCGCCGCTCTCGTTCAAGCCGAGGATCTCGAAGCGCCCGAGACGCCGCTCGTTACGACCGGAACCACTTGGACGGTGACGTCCACCTCCGACGATATGGTCCAAGGAACGATTCGCTACGCGATCGCGAACAGTCGGGACGGCGACACGATTACTTTCGCGCAATCCCTCAAAGGGAAAACGATTACCCTAACGGGAACGCATTTGTCGATTGTCTACGATATAACGATCGACGCCTCTTCGATCTGGGACTCGGCGAACAATAAACCCGGCGTAACGATCGACGCCGACGACGAATCGCGAGTTTTCTATATCGTCGCCGACGCGGAGTTGATCGGGTTGAATATCGCTTGGGGCTATTCGACCGGCAACGGGGGCGCTATTTACGCGAACGGCGATATTGAATTGACGAACTGTTGGATTCGCGATAGCGAAGCGGACGGCAACGGAGGCGGTATTTTCGTTTACGACGGAACAACGACGCTAACGAACTGTTACGTTTACGATAATATGGCGTCCAAGGGGGGCGGGGTAATGGTCGACGACGTCGCCGAGCTTATCGCGACGGGAACGACGTTCAAGGACAACGAATCAACCAATGGCAACGGCGGCGGGATTTACGTCAACGAGGAGGCGGAGGCGTCGTTGACAAATTGCCAAGTGATTTCGAACGTTTCCTCGAAACACGGCGGCGGGATTTACTCCAACAAGGGGGACGTTACCGTCGAGCGGTGCGTTATTCGCGATAATTCCGCCGAAAAACGAGGGGGCGGACTTCGGCTTAACGGCGGCGACGCTAGGGTGGAAAACACGCTTATTATTGGCAACTCCGCGTCCTACGGAGGCGGGATAAACACTTCGGCGGAAGCGGATTTCCGCAATTGCACCATCGCTAAGAACACCGCCTCGGGCGCCGGAGGAGGAATTTACGTCCGCGACAAGACGACCCGGATGATCAACTCGATCTTGGTTCTTAACGAGGCCGATAACAACGTCAACGCCTTCGTGCACTACTCGGAATCTGTAACCGATATTGAGTCGGGCGAAACGACCGAGGTTTACGATCCTCATTTTCGCGCCGATCGAACTTTGTCCACTTACAAAAACTGGGAAAACAAAAACGACGCCGGGATTGTCAATTACGTTTACAACGCGTCGCTTCCGTTGTTTGTCGATCCGAACAACAACGATTTCCATCTCGCCGCGAATTCGCAAGCGCTCGACGTTGGCAACGACGACGATTGGTTTGTTTCTAGCCTCGATCTAGACGGCAATACTAGAGTTCAAAACGGGAGTCTCGATCTAGGCTGCTACGAGCGCGTCGGCGCCCTCGCGACCCCCACCGTCGCCTATTCCACCACCAAAACCGCCCTCGTTCTCAATATTGGCGCGGTCGCCAACGCCGAGCAGTACGTCGTCCAATACGCGACGAATTCTAGCTTTACGTCGGCGACGACGAAGACCTATACCACCGCCGGGTCCAAGACGATCTCCGGGCTGACTTCCGGAACGACCTACTACGTTCGCGTCAAGGCGTCGTCGTCGACCTTAACCGATTCCGCGTGGAAGACCTTCACCGCGACGACCCCCGCCGATTCCCACGCCGCGCCGACCCTTACCGTGTCGACCGGGTCGGCGAGCTCGATCGTCGTTAAGATCGGAACCGTCGCGAACGCCGAGAGCTACGTTCTGGAATACGCGAAGAACTCGAGTTTTACGTCGGCGACGACGAAGACCTATACCTCCGCGGGGTCGAAGACGATTACCGGGCTGACCGCCTCGACGACCTACTATTTCCGCGTTAAGGCGACGTCGACGAACCTCGGCGATTCCGGGTGGACCACCGCGAGCGCGAAGACTTCGGCGTCGACGACCCCGACCCTCGCCACTCCGACCCTTTCGGCGACTTCAACGACCGCAAGCTCCGTTACCCTGAGCGTTGGAAGCGTCGCGAACGCGACGAGCTACGTCCTGCAATACGCGACGAATTCCAGCTTTACCTCCTCGACGTCAAAGACTTATACTTCCGCCGGGTCGAAGACGATTAGCGGTTTGAGCGCTTCGACGACCTACTATTTCCGCGTCAAGGCGACCGCGGCGAATTATACCGACTCCGCCTACAAATCGGTTTCCGCCAAGACCCAGGCCGCCGGACCGCCCCTCGCGACCCCCGCGATCTCGCTGTCCGGAACCAATTCCGCGATCGTGATCAAAATCGACGCGGTAACCGGCGCCGAGAAGTACGTCGTCGACTATTCGACCAGCTCCGCCTTCGCGAGCGTTACGACGAAAACCTATTCGTCGGCGGGCGTTAAGACGATCTCCGGGCTAACCGCCGGCAAATGGTACTACGTCCGCGTCAAGGCGACCGCGACGGACCGTCAGGACTCCCCGGTCGCAACGGGGAAGGCGTACACCGGCGGGCGCGTCGCGATGCCGGCGGTTTCCGCGTCGGCGGTCAAAACGGCGATCGTGCTCAATATCAAAGAGGTCGCCAACGGGGACAAATACGTCGTCGAGTACGGTCTAAAATCGGACTACTCCGACGCGACGTCGAAAACGTTTAGCGCCGGCGTGAGAACCCTTTCCGGGCTGACGTTCGGCAAGACCTACTATATTCGCGTCAAGGCGACTTCGACCGTCGCGAACGACTCGATGTGGAACGAATTGACGTTCGCCGCCGGGCAGCTCGCGACCCCCTCCGCCGCCGTGATGAAGACCGATAGCTCCTCGATCAACGTCAAGTGCTGGAACTCCGCCAACGCGTCCGGATTCGAGGTCAAATACGCGACTAAAGCCGATTTCTCCGACGCCAAGACCGTCAAGAAGACCGGAACCGCGTCTATTACGATTCCGAATCTTAATCCCAAGACGAAGTACTATCTCTCGGCTCGCGCTTTGGGCGACAACGTTTCCCGCGTCAACTCCAATTGGACGACGACTTTTACCGCGACGACCAAGGAGTCCGAGCCTTTGCCGACTCCGGCGACCCCGACCGTCTCCGCCGCAAAAACCTCCGTCGTCGTTAATTTCGCCGCCGTCGCCAAGGCGACCGGATACGTCCTCGAATACGGAACCGATTCGACCTTTAAAACCTGCGCGAGCAAGACTTACACTAGCGCGGGGGCCAAGACGATCTCCGGGCTTAAACAAGGAACCGTCTATTACTTCCGTCTCAAGGCGACCGGAACCGGCTACTCCGACTCCGCTTGGCGCCGGTTCGACGCGAAGACGCTCGGAGGGCCCGACGCCCCGACCGTTACCGCGACCGTTACCAAAACCGCGGTCGTTCTCAATATCGGCGCCGTCGCGAGCGCCTCGAGCTACGTCGTTCAGTACTCCACAAAATCGACGTTCGCTTCCGCCGCCGAGAAGACCTACGCTAGCGCGGGGGTTAAGACGATTTCCGGCTTGACTTCCGGAACGACTTACTATTTCCGCGTCAAAGCGGTCTCCGATACGATCGGGGAGTCCAACTGGACGATCGTTAAAACGACGACTAATTCGGGCTTGCCCAAGGCGAGCGCCAACGACTCCGTTTTCGAGAATTACTTCGACGACGAGTCGGAGGAATTCTGGGAGCTCTTGGCGTAGGACGTCGGCGAGCGCTTTTTCCGCGTCTCCCCAACTCGAGCGGCTCCGCGTCGTCTATCGGCGCGGGGCCGTTTTTTATCGGGATTCCCGCTCGCTAGAAGGGGGTTGTTTTTCGTTCGCCGATCGGTTACAATGTCGCGAAAGCGCGGTTTTCGCGCCCAACGCAAATTGGAGATCGAGGAATGAGCCAACCCTTTCGCGCGTCGTCGCTTATCGTTGCGGCGGCGCTAGTCGTCGCGGCGTCGAGCGCCGTCTTTGGAGCCAACGACGGGTCGCCGGATCCCGTCGCGATTCGGCTCGCCGTCGAGGATTTGGCGGAAACGTTCGGGGAAGAGTACCCCGACGCGGACGCGTTTTTGGCCGAGTTGGACGCGCTCGAGGCCGAGCCCGACTCGCCCGAGCGATCCGAAAAGCTGCTCGCGCTGCAAAAGCGCGCGCTCCTGGCGCCTCCCCTGCTGAGGAATCGGCGGATTCTCGCGATTAAGCGAGGGCGCGACCAAATCGCGACCCCGACTCTCAACGCGTACGTAACCGAGGACGTCCCGAAAAATATCGCGTCGCAAATCGTGTCGATCGACCCGGCGACCGGGGAGCGCGAGGTTCTCTACGACCCCGGCGATAAGACGATCCTCGATTTGGACCTGGAATTCGACGGGGATCGGCTCATGTTCTCGTCCCCCGGCGGGAACGGGCGGTGGGCGCTTTGGGAGCTCGACTTGGCGTCGAAGGACGTCGCGGGGTCGGCGAAACAGCTTTCTCCGGACCTGGACGAAATCGATTTTTTCGACTCGTGCTATCTCCCGGACGGGGACGTCGTTTACGGGTCGAACGCGACGTTCCAAGGGCTTCCGTGCGAGTCGGGGCGCAAGCAGATGGCGCTCCTCTACCGAATGAACCCGGAAACCAAAGAGATTCGCCAGCTTACGTTCGAGCAGGACAGCGACTGGTGCCCGACGATGATGGAAAACGGCCGGGTCATGTACTTGCGCTGGGAGTACACCGACACGCCCCACTTCTTCTATCGGATTCTCTTCTCGATGAATCCCGACGGCACAAATCAAACCGCGGTCTACGGTTCCAATTCCTACTGGCCGAACTCCCTGTTCTACGCGAAGCCGATTCCCGGGGATCCGGAGCGGTTCGTCGGGGTGGTCTCGGGGCACCACGTCGGCCGCCCCGGGCGCATGATTCTCTTCGACCCGCGACTCGGGCGCCATGAGACCGAGGGCGTCGTTCAATCGATCCCCGGGCGAGAGGACGTCGTCGAGAACGAGATCCAGGACTACCTCTATCAGAACCGATGGCCCAAGTTCTTGCAAATCGATCCGTTGGGAACGAGCGACGAGGACGGCGCCGGGCGGTATTTTCTCGCGAGCGCGAATCGCGGGAACGGGTGGGGGATCTGGCTGGTCGACGTTTTCGACAATATGACGCCGATCGTTCTGGAAGAGGACGCCGCCCACACCGACCCGATTCTCCTCGCCCCGCGCGAGCGACCCCCGGTTCTGGCGGAGCGAACGAACCCGAACCAAGAGGACGCGTCGGTCTTTTTGGCGGACGTCTATTTCGGGCAAGGGCTTCCGGACGTTCCGCGCGGGGCGATCAAGGCGCTGCGCGTTTTCGAGTACCACTTCGCGTACCCGTTCTCGGGGCACAACGACGTGGTCGGGATCGAGAGCTCTTGGGACGTCAAGCGCGTTTTGGGAACGGTTCCGGTCGAGGAGGACGGGAGCGCCGCGTTCCGAATCCCGGCGAACGTTCCGGTCGCGATCCAGCCGCTCGACGCCGAGGGGCGCGCGGTTCAGCTCATGCGCAGTTGGCTGGTCGGGAAGAAAGGGGAGTCGGTCTCGTGCTTCGGATGCCACGAAAACGCGAACGATATTTCCCCGACCGCGCGAACGATCGCCAGCGCCATCGACCCTCGACCGCTAACTCCTCCGGACGGCGGAACGGTTCGCGGGTTCGACTTCCTGCGCGAGGTCCAGCCGGTTCTCGACAAGTATTGCGTAGGTTGCCACGACGGCTCGCGCGAGTCGCGAGAGCGTTTCGGGCTTTCGGAAACCCGCGTATTTCCTAATTTTAAGGATTACGCGCTCGAGACGGTCGAGGACGGGGCGCAGCGGCAAATCGGGCCGTTCTATCGGAGCTATATCGCGCTGCGACCGTACGTAAGCGCGCCCGGCCCCGAGAGCGACGTCCATATCTTCCAGCCCGGCGAGTACCATGCCTCCGCGTCTCCGTTGGTCCAGCTCTTGCGCAAAGGGCACAAGAACGTCCAACTGGACGACGCGAGCCTGCGCAAGCTCTACGAATGGATCGACTTAAACGCGCCTTGCTACGGGACCTGGACCGAGGCGCATCGGCATTGGCAAAACAAGGTGTTGCTCGACTGGATGCAAATCGACCACCCGAAGCAGATGGCGTCGATCGCGAAGTATCGGGAGTTGCGCAAAACGTACTCCAAATTGTTCGCGGGCGTCGAGGAGGACCCGGAGGGGGACGCGGTCGACGAGCTCGCGCAATACGAGGCGGTCGAGAAGCGCCGCGCGGAGAACCCGCCGATCGTTCCCGAGCCGGAAGCCCTTCCGAAATTTAAATTTAAGATCCCCGAAAACTACGACCCGCTCGACTCCCCGGAAAAAGCCCGCGCGCGGCAGATCGCGACGGCGCCCGGGGGAATCGTCGGGAAATCGCTGGCGCTGGGGGACGGAGTCGAGCTCGACTTGCGCTGGATCCCGAGCGGAGATTTTGAGTTCGGCTCGAACGACGAGTCGCGCGCGGAATATCCGAAGCGCCCGGTTCGGGTGGAGAAGGGGTTCTGGCTCGGCGCGACCGAGATAACGAACGCGCAGTGGGCGCTCTTCGAGCCGGCGCACGACTCGCGGTACGTCGACGAGTTGACGAAAGACCACGCGCGACCCGGGCTTCCCGCGAATTTGCCGAACCAGCCGGTCAGTCGGGTCGGGTTCGACAAGGCGGAGGCGTTCTGCCGCTGGCTCGACGCGAAGTTGAAGGAGAGCGGCGCGATTCCGGAGGACTGGGAAGTCCGGCTGCCGACCGAGGTCGAGTGGGAATACGCCGCCCGCGCCGGGTCGACGACCCCGTTCCCGTTCGGGGGATACGACGCCGATTTCGCAAATTTCGCGAATTTGGCGGACAAATCCCTGACCAAAATGAAAGTGGGGCAGGGCTCGGTCGACTACTGGCGGAAAGCGCAAGTCGACGACGGAGCGATCGCGATTTGCGACGTCGGGCGCTACGCCCCGAACGCGCTCGGGCTTCGCGATATGTTCGGGAACGTCGCGGAGCTGACCGAGTCCCCTTGGACCGACTACGGGTTCGAGGTCGATCCGACCGGTTCGACGCGTCCGAGCGACAAGCCGGGCGAGCTCGAGCGAACCGAGCGCGTCGTGAAGGGCGGGAGCTGGAAGGACTGGCCGGAGCGCGCCTCCGCTTCCTTCCGAACGCCGGTAATTCCGTATTTCCGCGCGGCGGACGTCGGACTCCGGGTCGTCGTCGCCCCGAAGCGGTAGGCGGCGCTTGTCGACCCGCCGATTCCGGTTATAATTCGCGCTAGTCGCGCGCTCGAGCCGATTCGAATCGAGTCGCTCGAGCGCGCTTTTTTATCGGCGAACAACGGAGAGCGAGATGAAGATCGGCGTTTTGTGCAGCGGCGGCGACGCGCCCGGGATGAACCCCTGTTTGCGCGCCATTATCCGAGCGGGGGAGAAGTACAACGATATTGTCGTCGGAATCCGGCGCGGTTACGAAGGGCTCCTGAAAGAGGATTTCTGGGGGGGCGTCGATCGGAAGATCGATCCGCGCGAGGTCTCCGGTCTGACGAGTCGCGGGGGCGCTTTTCTCAATAGCAGTCGGTGCAAGCGGATGATGGAGGAGGAAGGGCTGCGCGAGGCGGCGGAAATCCTGACGAACCATTGCTTCGACGCGCTCCTGACGATCGGGGGGAACGGGACCCTCTCCGGGGCCCGCGACCTTTGCAAGTATTGGGACGGCCAGGTGATCGGATTGCCCGGCACGATCGACAACGACCTGATGGGCACCGACTACACGATCGGATTCGCGACCGCGGTTCAGACCGGGGTCGAGGCGATCGATAAACTGCGCGACACCGCGGGTAGCCACGATATGATGTTCGTGGTCGAGGTCATGGGGCGGCGTTGCGGCGATTTGGCGACTTGCATCGCGCTCGCGAGCGGGTGCGAAGTCGTCGCCGTGCCGGAGGTTAAGACGGAAATCACGGAAATTATCGCCGACCTAAAGCGCTTTAAGGCCCTCGGGACGCGCTCGATCATTATGGTCGTCGCCGAAGGGGACGATTACGGCGGCGCCGCCGAAATTATGAAAGGGCTCAAAGAGGCGGGCAGTCCGTTCGAGATGCGGTCCGTTATTCTTGGGCATATTCAGCGCGGAGGCGTTCCCGCCCCCGCCGATCGAATTCTCGCCACGAAACTCGGATGTTTCGCCGTCGACGCCCTGCACCTCGGCGAGACCGGCAAAATGGCCGGGGAAATCGCCGGGAAGCTCGTGCTCTCCAATTTCGACGAAGTCCTCGCCCAGCGACGCGACACCGCCGTCGATATGGTCAAAATGATCGAGCGCATGTCCATATAGGGTCCGTGGCCGGACGGGCGGTTCGCGCTACCGCGCGGTTGGGTAAAAGAACCGAGCCCCCGTTGGGGGCTCTACTTTTATAGAACGACTCTAGGGGCGGTTTGGTAGGCGACTTTAGTGGGCTCGTCGCGCTTTTCCGGCTCGGGGAGGTTGGGGGCGCCCCCGACAGAAACTCGCGCCGAGCCGATCGCGTCGCCGCGCCTCGCGCTCCATTATAAAGAAAGCGCGCCCCGTTGGAAAGAGCGCGCTCGAAGAAACGGCGGTTTTTTGGGAAATTCCCGCCCGACGGGAGGTTAAAAAATCGCGCCGACGACGATCGCGATCACCGCGAGGACGAACAGAATAATCGCGATCGGAATCAGGACGAAAAGCCCCGCGGCGACGCCCAGGGCGGCGATTAGGGGGCGCGCGCTCGACGCGCAAATCGCGAAGAGGAGACCGAGAATCGCGCCGATCGGTCCGCCGACCCAGAATCCGATTAAAACGAGCGCCAGCCCGAGTAAAACGTTGTTGCCCGAGCGGCGCGGGGGCTCCGGCTCGCGGCGCGCGCCGGGAGGCGGGACGGGAATTACGGTCCCGGGCCCGTAATTCCCGGGACCGTAATTCCCGGAGCCGTAGTTCGCCGCGCGAGCGCGATTTCCGCGCGCGAGGGACGTCCCGATGAGGACGGCGACGAGCGCGAAGGCGACCGCCCCGGCCACCGATCTCGGACCAAACGCCGTAAGTCCGAGCAAAATGGGCGCTTGGCGCCGTTCGTTCCTCGCGGTCGCGCTTCGCGCGAGTCGCTCGTCGAGGTAGCCCCCGTCCTCGAGCGCGACCGGCGGCGTCTTTCCTTGAACGAGGTCGTTCAGGAACTGGTCGTCGTTCGGCTCGGACGCTCCCGCGACGTCGGCGACGCTCGGCTTGGCTTCGCGCGACTCTCGCTCCGCGATCGACTCGTCCGCGGCGGCGACGAGCTCGTCGAGCGCCTCGAGCGCCCCGGAGTCGGAGGTCTCGTCGTCGGGGTCTCGCCCGAGCGCGTCGATTAGCTCGGCGCGGCGCTCGAGCCGATCGCGCTCGGTTACGGCGCGGGTCAGCTCGACCTCGATTTTGGCGAGGTCTTGTCGAACGACGCTCGAATGCCGCGCCAAGTCGCGCGCCTCGCGGTATTTGGCGCGAACGAGAACCGCGTTGGGGTCGGTTTCCCCGGCGTCGGAGAGTTTCCCGGCGCGGAGCTCGTCGAGAACGCGCGCGCGGGTCGAGGCGTCGAGCCCGGCGAGCGCGGACGCGAACTCGGCTCTGGCGCGAGCCTCTCGGTCGGCGAATTCTCGCGCGGCTTCGCGCAGTTTTTCGCGCCGCTCGGCGACGGGGGCGAGTTTCTCGTCGAATCGGCGCAAATCGCGTCGCGCGGCGGTCTCCCTCGGGCCGAGAATCGAGCGCGCTTTGTCGGCGAGCGGGCCTCGCCCAAGGAGCGCGAAACAGACGAGCCCCGCGACGCAAAGCGCGGACAACGAGGCCAACGCGACGATTTTTCGCGATTTCATTCTCTTTCCTCTCGTTGAGGGACGGTTTTAGTTTTCCAGAAGCCCCGCGAGCCGCTTGGGAACGAGACGCAAGATCTCGCGCCACTTGGCGGATCGCCGCGCTCGCGCGCGCCCTTTGTCGATCAGTTTTCGCTCGACGATTCGTTTAAGCCACGCTCGCGCCTCGAAATCGGTCGCGCCGCGAAACGTCTCCGCCTTTTGGCAAACGAGCCACAGGATCTCGTTGAGGACGTCGCAAGCGTCGTCGATTCTCCGCTCGATCCCCCCCTCGCGATCGGACGCCGCGAGCCGCCGCTCGACGAGCCGCTCGAAATAGCCTCGCGCGAGACGATTTACGTCCATCAGCGCGGCGTTAAGGGCGTCGGAGTCGACGGCGCGCTTGGCGTCGACGATTCTTCGCAGGGCGTCGCGCAAATCGGAGCGCTCGCCGGTCGGCTCGGGAGCGCGGGGGGCGGTCGGGGAAGGGGTCAATTCCAGAGTCCGTCGAGCTCTTCGTTGGGGGAGGTTTGTTCGGCGAGCACGTCGGCGGGATTGAGCTCCGCCTTCGTTTGCGCCTCCTCTTGATAGGAGTCGGCGATCGCGTTGAGCTCGTCGATTTCGTCTTGCAAAATCGCCATCGCCTTTCCGGACTCCCCGACGTCGACGCCTTCGACGCTCGCCTCCATCGTCGCCAGCTCGGCGTCGAGCTTCGACAAATCGCGAGCGGACTCGAGCTCCTTGACGCGGGTCTCCATTTTGGCGAGCTCGAGGGTCATCGCCTCTTTCTTTTCGAGGACGCGCTCGGCGACCGCGCGCATGCGGTCGATCGCCGACTTCTTCTCGCTCGCGACTTTCTCCTTCGCTTGGACGTCGGCGAGCCATTGATCGAGGAGCGGGTAGGCCTCGCACGCGGTAATCGACTTCCCGTTGAATTGGAAGGTCAGGTTCCCCTGCTCCTCGGTCAACGAGTCGCGCTCGCTGGGCTTGGGCAGCCCCGCGCTCTTCATGGCGGCGCTCAATTTCCGCATCGCCTCCTTGGTTTTGTCGGCGAGGGCGCGCTCGCGCTCCCACGAGAGCTCGAGTTTGCGCGCCTCGACGCGATAGGATCGCGCCTTTTCGTCGAGCCCGGCGATATTCGCGCGAAGGTCGGCGATCGCCTTATCGACCCTCGCCGAAGCGGTCGCGCGCTCCACTTGGGTCTTGATTTCCCCCGCTTTTTGCGAGAAAAAGCCGAATTGCCAAACGGCGATCGCGCCGACGATGGCGACGATCCCGATCGCGGTCAACGCGTTCTTTATCATCGTTCGTTCCCTTCGTATTTCACATTATAGCGCCGAGCAAGCCTCTAGCGCGGAAATTTCTAATTTTTCGAACGCGAGGCACAGGAGCGGGAATTGAACGATTAGGAAAACGCCGACCGAAAGCGCGATTTTGCTCGCGGCGTCGAATCGCTTTTCCCAAACGAGCTCGGCGCGCCGCCTCGCCGCGACTCGCTCGGTCGTCGCCCGCGCGCAGCGCTCGGAAATCGCGGTCCAAAGGTCGTCTCGCTCTTGGTCGGTCATCGCTCGTCCTCGCCTCGCAAGGTTCTCTTGGTTCGTTGGTCTCGGGGGCTCTCTCCCCCTCTAATAACTAAGACGACGCCAAATCGGCGTTTTTTGGAAAAATTCGCGATTTTTTCCCGAAAACGGTTTTTTTTGACAAATCGTCGTTCAGGGGGCTCAAGGGGGGACAAGGTAGGTCGCCCGGTCTTCACAAGTTCCGGATTTCTCCTTGCCTCGATACGTACCAAGTTATGACGGGAAGAGGTTATTACTACGAGACGGACGACCTCGACGACTTCGGGGAGAACGCTCGAATCGGCGAGAACGGGGAATTTTACCTGAAGGACGTTATCGACGAGTTGGAGTTTTGAGCGACGGCGTTCTACTGCGCGAGGAACGGCGTCGCTTTTGGAGATATGACGCCGGAGCAAGTTGAAGATTTAGTCAAGGGCAGATCCTTGGAGAATTGGAGGGAAATGTGAAAACGTTATTTGAAGTATTGAACGGAAAGACCCGCGAGCAGGTTATGGAGGAAGGCGAACTCAAAGGCAAACTCGAAGAAGCTCGCGACTCCGCGATACGACAGCTTACGAGGCGGTTTGGCGACGCGCCGGATAGCGTCGTCGAGAAGCTGGGGAGGGTTGAGACCCTCGCGGGGCTTCGAGAATTCGAGGACGAGATCGATAATTCCAACTCCCTGATCGAAGTCGAGTCGGCGGTCGACAATATTTTGTTGTCGCGGGCTATCAACAAATAGCGCCTTTAGTTCTCCGCGCGGTAGCGCGAACAAAAGCGTCCGGCGCCGAAAAACGCGCTCCGTCGAGCGCCGTTTTCGATTGTGAGCGCGAGGGATTGCGCGCGCAAGTTTTTTCTTTCTCGACCCCGCTCTTAATTTCGCGGGGATCGTCCGGGTTGTTTCCGCGCGCGCTTCGGCGGGGCGTCGGACAAGAGGAATTCCGCGCGAACCGGTTTGGAGCCGCTCGTCGGACGATCCGGAGTCGGCTCGATCGACCCGCCGGAGAGCGAGCGAAGAACGGTTTTCGCGGCGGAGCTTCCCGAGCGCGCGGCGCGTTTCAGGCGTCGAATTCCCGATTTCAAATCGCGCGGAACGCCCCGGCCGAGCGCCTCCGCGACCCCGAGCGCGATAAGCCCCGGAACGGAGCCCTTGCGCGCCGCCGACCGAAAACAGCGCCCCGCGCGCTCCAAATCGACCGCGACCCCTCGACCGTTCGCGTAGCTAAGTCCGAGTCGACACAGCGCCTCGGGATCCCCCAATTTCGCCGCCGCGCGATACCGGCGCGCCGCCTTGCGCTCGTCGATTCGCGTTCCGATTCCCCATTCTCGACAGCGCGCGACCGCCAAAATCGCCGGGAGGAACCCCGCTCGCGACGCCTCCAAATAGCAGAGATACGCCCCGCGCGCGTCGCGAGGAGAGTCGATTCCAAGCTCCTTTCGCTCGCCGAGTTCGAACAACGCCCGCGCCTCGGGCGACACTTCCGCCGCGCCTCGGATCGGTCGCGCTCGCTCGCGCTCCTCGACCCGTTTTTTATCGACCCGGCGCTTCGGCCTCGGACGCGAAGTTTCGTTTGCGCCTCGATCCTCGGACGCGGTTGGCGCGAGGGGCGAAATCTCCTCGCGCGCCCCCGACTCGACGATTTCGACCGTTTCTTTCGCGACGAGCGGTTCCCCGAGATCCTTCTCCGCGTACGACTCTTTTTCCAAATCGAGCTTCGGATACCTCTCGACCTTGGCCGCTCCTCCGGTGGAATCGACTCGATCGCGGCCAAGCGGCTCGCGCGAGGCGGACTCCGGCGTCGCGTCGGTTCGCGCGAGACTCGTCTCGCGACCCGCCCGATCCCTGGGCGCGGGCTTGTCGACCTCGTCGACTAGCGGAATCCCCTCGACCTCGCCGAGCTCTTCCGGCGTCGCGACGGGTCTCCGAAACCGCGCGAGCGCCTCGCGCCCCTCAGCCGCCAGCGCCGCGTCGATTCGCGCGCGGATCGTCTCGCGACTAAGCCGCTCCCGCGGGGGCTCCGGTTCGCGCGTCGCGTCCGTCTCGTCGACCAACGGAATCCCCTCGACCTCGCCGAGCTCCTCCGTCGGGGCGATCGGTCGGCGAAACCGCGCGAGCGCCTCGCGCCCCTCCGCTTCCAGAGCCGCGTCGATTCGCGCGCGGATCGTTTCGCGACTAAGCCGCTCTCGGGGCGGCTCCGGATCGCTTTCCGCGCTCTCTTTGTCGACCAACGGAATTCCCTCGACCTCGGCAATCTCCTCCGACGGCGAGTCCAAATCGAACGTCTCGTCCTCCGCGCCAACTAGCGGAATTCCTTCGAGATTGTCCGGTTCCTCCATTGGCGCGCCGAGGCGGCGACAAAACCCGAACTCTCGCGCCTCTTCCTCCAGCGCCCTCTCGATTCGCTCCCTAATCGTGTCCCGAGGCGTCGGCGGACGCGACTCGTCGTCGAGATCGATTAACGGTATTCCCTCCAATTCCAGCGCTCTGAAAAAGTCTGCTCGCTCGCGCGCCCGTCGCGCCTCCTCTTCGGAATCCGGTCCCGGCTCTTCCCAACGATCTTTCTTTTTGCGCGGCATAATTCCTCCCGCGAGGACGCTCGAATTGGAGAAAATTTGACTAGCGGGGATATTTAGGGGTGGAAAAAAGGAGTTTTTCGGCTATAATGCGACGAGCGACTTTGAGCGAAATCGTCGGGTCGGGACAAAAAAATAGCGCGCCCGTTTTCACAGAGGCGCGCCAAAGGGTCCGCTACCGGAGAGCCTTGCGCGTGAAATTCGCTTACTAAGACAAGCAAGGGAATTCTCGCTATGGTACATGACCGTATTGTAGCCGATTTCGCCGTTGAGTCAATACCGTTTTTAAAGTTTTTTGAGACGCCCGCCGTCCCGTTCGAATAAGGATTGAAACAAATGTCGGATTCCCCTATGAAATATATACTCGGTCTCGATCTCGGAGTTGGTTCGGTCGGCTGGGCGGTCGTTCCTTGCGATCCCAATCAAATCTCCGAAACGACGCTCAAAATGGGCTCCCGCGTTTTCGATCCCGGGATGGACGGCAATATTGAAATGGGGAAAGACGAGTCGCGCAATCTCAAAAGACGCGCCGCGCGCGGAATTCGGCGCAACTTCTGGCGCAGGCGGCGGCGAGCCGTGAAATTGTTCCACATTTTGCAAAACGCGGGGCTTCTTCCTCCGGTCGAATGCCGATCTCCCGAGGCGCGGCAGGCGCTCTTCAACGAGCTGGACAAGAACTTGAGAAAAACCTACTTTCCCAACGCGTCCCGAACGGAGACGCAGACGTTTCTCTATCGATTGCGCGCGAAGGCGCTCGACGAGGAACTGTCGCTCGAAGCGCTCGGAAGAATTTTTTACTCGTTCGGTCAGCGCCGCGGATTCCAAAGCAATAAGAAGATGGGCGAGGATCTCAACGAGGACGATAAAGAGCTCGGAAAGGTCAAGGGCGGGATCGCCGAACTGGAAACGAAGATCCGCGAGTCCGGGTCGCGAACCCTCGGGGAGTACTTTGCGAGTGTGGATCCGGAGGAAGAGGGAGCGCGAATTCGCGGTCGGTACGTCGGGCGCGCGATGTACAAAACGGAGTTCGAGGCGATTTGGAAGTCGCAAGCGCGCTTCCACTCCGACGTTCTTACCGACGCGTTGAAGGAGAAGGTCTTCAAGGGGATCTTCTTCCAACGTCCGTTAAAAGTTCAAAAGTTCCTCGTCGGGCATTGCGAGCTCGAACCCGATAAGCGCTGTATCGCCAAGGGAGATCCCCTTTTCCAAGAGTTCCGTTATTGGCAGCGCCTCCTCGACCTGCAAATTCGCGATGAGAACGGGCGTTATCGTCCGCTTTCGCGAGAGGAACAAGACGCGGTCGCGAGCGCTCTAGAAACGTCCGAGAAACTTAAGTTCGACGATATTCGCAAACTCCTCGACATACCCAAACCCAAAAGAGTCAAGAAGGGAGACTGGGACGCGGGCGTCTACCGATTCAATTTTGAACTGGACGGCGAGTCGTCCGATAAAGGGCTCGTCGGGAACCGCACTCGCGCCAAGATTCGAGAGGCCTTGGCGGAATCGGGAGCGCCCGAGGCGACCGTTGAGCAAATCGATAGGATCGCGCGCGAGATTCTGTTTTACGACAACGACGACGCTCTCGCTCGGAAACTTCAGAATCCGACTCCGAAGAGCGGACTGCCCGAATACGACGTCGCGACTTCGGTCGCCCTGTCGAAGGTTCGCTTGGAACCCGATTACGGTTCCCTCTCGCGAAAGGCGATCGACAAGCTATTGGCGCTGATGAAGGAAAAGCGGATCCCGTTGCAAACCGCGCGCAAAGAGCTTTACGGGGACGAGTTGCGCGAGCGAGCCTCCGCGAAAGCGCGCGCTCTTTTGGACCCGGTCGTCGACGCGCTCGGTCAAATTCGCAATCCGACCGTAACGCGATCTCTTACCGAGCTCCGCAAAGTCGTGAACGCGATTATCCGCCGCTACGGAAAGCCGGAGTTCGTTCGCGTCGAATTGGCGCGCGATCTTAAGCGCGGCAAGAAAGAGCGAGAAGAAATATTCAAGAGAAACAACGAGAGAAAGAAGGAACGCGAGAAGTACGAAAAAGAGATTCCGAAACTCGCCGGTTACAGTTTCGTTCCCACTAAGCGCGATATTTTGAAGTATCGCCTGTGGCTGGAGTGCGGGGGCGTGTGTCCCTACACCGGTAAAACGATCGATCTTCGCGTCCTTTTTGCTGAAGCCTCTCCGATCGATATCGAGCACATTATTCCCTTCAGCGTTTCGCTCGACGATTCGTTCGGGAACAAGACGCTTTGCTTCGCCGAGGAAAACCGTAGCGTCAAGAGGAACCGAACGCCGTTCCAATGCTACGCTCACACCGAAAAGTGGGGAGAAATCCTCAAGCGCGTCGCTCAATTCCGGTGTCGAGGACGCAATCGCAAATTGGAACTTTTCAAAATGGAAGAGGTTCCGACCGACATAGCGGTGACCCGTCTTCTTAACGACACTCGTTACATTTCCCGGCTGGCGCTCAAGTATCTCGACACGCTCTACGGCGCCGTTAACGGCGTCGACGCCGAGGGGACGAAGCGCGTTCAAGTCGCGCTCGGCGACACGACCGCTTGGCTGCGCGACGGATGGAAATTGAACGTTCTTTTGCTAAGTCCCGACGAAAAGCAAAAGTTCCTCGATCGCGAAACCACGTTTGCGGACGTTATCGAAAAGAATCGCGCCGACCATCGGCACCACGCGATCGACGCGGCGGTCGTCGCGCTTACCGACGCCGCCATAGTTAAAAAACTGAACGAACGCGCGGAAATATTTACTAGAAAAGAATTTCGCGGTTCATTTTTAAGGGACGATTTGGAGTTCCCTGAGCCTTGTCCCAATTTCAGAGAAATATTGGGGAAAGTCCTCGACGATATAATCGTTTCCCGACGCGTCGATAGAAAAGTCTCCGGACCGCTCCACGAAGAAACGAACTACGGGCGAAAGGTCTACGAGAACAAAGGCGCTTGGCGAACTCTGCGCAAGCCGTTGTCGCAACTTTCCGCAAAAGACGTCGACAATATCGTCGATCCGAGAATACGCGAACTTGTCCAACAGAAAGTGGAAGCCCTCGGAGGCGATATTAAAAAGCTCGAAGCGGATCCGCCCTATATTCGCGTTGATTCCAAGCCGATTCGGTGGATACCCATCAAGTCCGTTCGGTTCCGCAAAAACGTGAAAGCGGTTCCCGTTGGGAAACGGGGACGAGAGCGGTACGTGGCGCCGGGGGATAACCATCATTTGGAAGTCTATGCTGTTCTCAATGAAGAAGGAAATGAAAAACGTTGGGAGGCGAAAGTCATATCATTAATGGAGGCATATCGAAGAAAACGCGAAGGTGAACCAATCGTTCAACGCGATTTTGGTCCAAAAACGCGATTTCTTTTTTCCCTTGCGAATGGCGAAGCGTTCACAATGGTAGATGGGAAGATTTACGTTGTTCGCGCAATAAGTCAGCTCCAAACGGGAGTGATCAGTCTTTCCTCCAAACTACACACAGACGCAAGACTTGCAAAAGAAATCCTTGCGACTAAGGGGTTGATTCATAATGCCAACACTTTAAAAGATAAGGGAATACGAAAGATTTACATCGACGTTCTTGGCGACGTTTATCCGTGTAACGACTAAACGTCGTCGTTAGCCCTGTTCGTTATGCCGCGCCAGGAATTCGCCACTTCCGGTTATACGACAATGTACTTGATCGTTTATTTCGACCTTCCAGTGAAAACGAAGAAGGATCGCAAAGAGTACGCCTTGTTCCGCAAGGTTCTTTTGCGGAACGGGTTCAAAATGATGCAGTACTCCGTCTATTCCCGATACTGCGTCGATAATCGGACGGTCGAGCGCTTTCAGAAAATCGTTCGCGACGAGCTCCCCCCAAAGGGGAACGTCAAAATGATGGCGGTTACGTCGCGAATATACGAAAAGATAGAATCGTTCGTCGGACGCGAGGCGCAGGAGAGCGAGAAAGCGCCCGACGTTTGCGCGTTCTACTGAGCGAAGTTGGCGAGGGATTTTTAAACCGCGCGACTTTTAAACGAGGAGCGAGATTTGTCAAACGGACGCATTTTGGATTTCGCGCTCACGCCCGTCAAGTTGCGAATTCGCGAAAAACAACTGCAAGTTTACGACGAGGACGCGCTTCGAGACTCGATACCGGTCGAGGACGTCGGTTGCGTTTTGCTGGCGCACTCGCATATGACGTTTTCGCTTGCGGTGATTCGCGAGCTAATGGAGGCGAACGTCCCGATCGTCTTCTGCGACGAGCGCTCGGTTCCCGCCGGGATGTGCCTACCCTTCTACGGTCATCACGCCGGGGCGGAGCGCGCGCGCCTTCAAGTCCAAGCGCTGGCGGATCGGGTTTTGATGAAGAAACTATGGAAACAGATCGTTAAAAATAAGATTCGGAATCAGTGTCGGCTACTGCAAGAGCTGTTCCAGACGGACGCCGGGTTGAAAGAGCTCTACGCGGCCGTCAAGAGCGGGGACTCGGACAATCGCGAGGGCGCCGCCGCAAAAAAGTACTGGGCGAAGCTCTTCGAGGGGACCGGATTTCGCCGCGATTACAACGGCGCGGACAAGATCAACGCGGCGCTGAACTACGGATACTCGCTCTTGCGCGCGATCGTGGCGCGAGGAATCGTCTCGGTGGGGCTCGTTCCGAGCCTCGGGGTATGCCACCACAACAAATACAACGGGTTCGCGCTCGCGGACGACTTGATCGAGCCGTTTCGTCCGATCGTCGATTGTTGCGTTTACGGGCTCCTCGGGGACGACGCGCTCGACGAGGGATTAACTCCGGAGGTAAAATGTCGGATTATTCGACAAATCACCGCGAAATACCGCGTCGACGGCGAGCTTCTCAACGTCTTCGAAGCGACCCTGAAATCGGCGGAATCGCTCGTCTGGATCTTCAAAGGCGAGTCGGAAGAAATCGCGTTCCCCGCGCAACTCCCGTTCGAACCGGTCGACGTCGACAACGTCCCGATTATCAAGCCGGTCGAGTCCAAAGGTAAAACAATCCCGAAAACGCCCCCGTTTTGAGATGAATTCCCTAGCAACTCCGAGATCGTTTTTCGAAAAAAATGAAAAAAACGGCGATTTTGAAAAGCCAAAATCGCCGTTTTTTCTCAATTCCGCTCGTAGGGAATCAGGGAACGCCGAATCACCGGAACCCGCGTTTTCGCGGACCAAATGGCTCTTCGGGCTCTCGTTTGCGCCCTTTTTGAGGGGGACGCATTGTACCATAGCGAGAATTCCCTACAAGCCATAGCCCTTGTCTAACAATCCCGCGTCCGTCGCGAATTGTACCATAGCGAGAATTCCCTACAAGCCATAGCGAGCGGAACCAATTTCGACGCTTTACGCGCATTGTACCATAGCGAGAATTCCCTACAAGCCATAGCCGTTCGTTAAAAGACTTCCCGACAACTTCGATTGTACCATAGCGAGAATTCCCTACAAGCCATAGCCTCGCGCCCGCCAATTGTTCTATCGAGCAAATTGTAC